>JAABNQ010000001.1:15052-242713 GCA_009928435.1 Bacillus sp. HF117_J1_D | reverse complement strand
AGGACTACCATACCCTAATTATAAGGTTTTTTTGTGTATATATGTAAAGAAAATTGGGATGATTTTTAACATTTATATAACTTATTCCACGAGTTAAATCACTTGACTTTTGAATGGAAATTTCATGCAACGCTAGTGCGGTAAACTAAAAAAGAGCGGACAAAGCGCTCTTATCCAGTGGAACTGTATTCATTTCGCAGCCGATGTGCAGCCTGTTTTAGCTTCGACCATTTCAATTCTATAATGGGTTGTGTCAGACTTGTTACAAACTTGCTGGAAAGGAGGGCGGTCAATAGAAGACTGATCACCAATAATAAAGGTAGAGCTTGTACTTGATCGACGTAATCTTCTAGATTACTTCCCCTAAATGTACGTACAATGAACCCATGCAGCAAGTAGACGTACAATGTATTTCTTCCCCAGTTTGTAAAAAAGAATTGACGACGCGGAACAAATGCAAAGAAACAGATAGTCATTACAAACTGAACCATGTATATTCCTGCTCGTTGAAACATTCCCAAAACCTCTTCTCCTTGAAATTCACTGTATGCCTTTGAACCAAAGAACCACTTTTCATTTAAGTCAGGAAAACTTAGGATTCCGATGGCTACGATAAGCATAATAAAGAGCGCTGCTAATTTTACTTTTGGTTGAACAAGTGTCTTGAAATCTTTTTTGCTTAAAAAATAGCCTACTAAGAAAAATGGAAAGAGGACAATGGTCCTCGACAAGCTGAAGTACGTTGAAATCCAGTCGAAATAACCTGCGATAAGACCAGCTAACAGAACGATGCTCAAAGCAAACTTAGGTTTCATATGACTAAATACCAACAGCATGATATTCCAACAAAAGAGACTAATTAAAAACCACAGGGACCAATGTGGTTCGAAAAATTTAAGTTTTAAGGTATCTTTGCTGTGTAAAAAATAGTAAAATACAGCATAGGTAATTTGGAAAAAAATATAGGGCAAAATCAGTTTTTTGGTGATTTTGGCAATATAGCCTTTTTCATATATGCCTTTAGCGAAGAAACCTGAGATTAGAATAAAGGCAGGCATATGAAACGTGTATATGAACTTATACAAAAAGGAAATGAACGCACTTGTTTCAATATAGGATTGAAGGAAGTGCCCGAATACGACTAGGAAAATCAACAGGATTTTAGCATTATCAAAATAAAAATCTCTTTGACTCATCAAATATCACCTACACAATGCTATTTTCCCTCTATATGAACGGATAAACATTACGTTTATTTTACAAATGACAGAAAATAATGACAATAAATAAGGAGACGAATAGAATGGGACAGGATTCTCGTACAAAACGATTTTATTATACAGAAATAGACAGTTCAATTGGTAATTTGTTTCTAACTGCTGAAGATGTTGGAATGACAGGCATTTTTTTTAATAGAGAGGATGTACCTCAAACAATCAAAGAACAAATGGTGGAGGGCAAAAGGCATCCTATCTTAAAAGAGGCAGTTGATCAATTAATGGATTATTTTAAACATGGAAGGAAAGAATTTACAGTTCCCCTGGTGATGAATGGAACGGATTTTCAGAAGGCTGTGTGGAATGCTCTATTGGACATTCCATTTGGTGAAACGAGAACATACGCCGATATTGCGGCCTCTATCCAAAATAAAAAAGCTGTGAGAGCAGTAGGACAAGCTAACCGGGCTAATCGTTTGCCTATTTTGATTCCTTGCCATCGTGTAATTGGAAAAAATAATACATTAACGGGTTATGCGGGCAATCAAGTCGATAAAAAGGAGCTTTTGTTAAAATTGGAAGGTGTTCTATGAAGAACGGCATAAAATAAGTTTTTTTTGTCCGAATGGTGTCAATTGCTGGATATTTGTTTACATTGTTGGATAATTTTGAGACAATAGAAAAGTTGAAAAGATTTGATGGCGGAGGTAAGCGATACATGTGTTACAGCAGTAAGAATCAAAGTTCTTTTTTAGCAAAGATTCAGCAAAAGCGAGAAGAAATGTTCGTTCTAGGTGAAAAATACGGATTAGGTGCGGATGAAACGATTACTTGCAGCCGTGAACTTGACCAACTTTTAAATGATTATTATCATATCTATCAATCGACATCCTCTGCTAAGACACCAAACCAAAGCCGTAAACAATCGTTTGTGATATTCTCAAAACCGTATCCTGCCAGACGTGTACAAACATCATAAGAATAGATAAGAAAAGCGAAAACGCCTGTTCATTGACATATTCTGACAAACATAAGACAGATCTTGAAGGGGGAGGCGTTGTCGCATAACATAATGTGATGACAAGTGATGAATACTATCATCTATGAAAAAAAGAGACTGCCATTTAATTAGGCAATCTCTTTTTCTTTTACAACAATTTTATCATTTTCTATTACTGCTTGTAGCTGCTTGGCCTTTTCATTATCCAAGATGAAATCGGCGATTTGGTCTTCAAGCTGCTCTTGGATTGCACGACGCAACGGGCGGGCGCCAAACTGAGGATGATATCCAAGGCTTGTCAGTTCTTCTTTCACTTCTTCGGTCACTTCAATCGATAAATCTTGTTCAGCCAGATTATCAGACAATTCCTGAAGGAGCAAGCCAACAATCTTTAACAAATGTTCCTTCTCCAACTTGCGGAACTCTACGATTCCATCGAAACGGTTGAGGAATTCCGGTTTAAAGAATGATCCGAGTGAATCGAGAATGCTTGTTTCTTTTAATGCATCACTTTTATCAAATCCGACCTGTATTTCTTTTACACCTGTTCCGGCGTTGCTTGTCATGATGATAACCGTATCCTTAAAGCTTACAGTTCTGCCTTGGCTATCAGTTAGACGGCCGTCTTCCAAAATTTGCAGGAACATGTGCTGTACATCAGGGTGCGCTTTTTCAATTTCATCAAGCAAGATGATGCTGTACGGATTGCGGCGTACTCTTTCAGTCAATTGACCCGCTTCCTCATGTCCTACATATCCTGGAGGAGACCCAATTAATTTGGACACACTGTGTTTCTCCATATATTCACTCATATCCAGCCGAATGTACGCATCTTTTGTTCCAAAGAGCTCTTCAGCCAAAACTTTTGTCAGCTCTGTTTTACCGACACCTGTCGGTCCTACGAAAAGGAACGATCCGATCGGACGATTTTTCGCTTTTAAACCGGCTCGGCTGCGGCGGATGGCTTTTGCTACTTTTTGAACGGCTTCTTCTTGGCCGATGACTTTTGAAGAAAGATTGTCAACAAGATGTTGCATTTTCTTTTGCTCATCTGATTCCAATTTGCCGACTGGAATTCCTGTTTTGGCAGCGATGATGTCCTCGATGTGGTTAACATCTACTATCATACGTGGAGCTGATGAGTCGTCATTTAGAATTTTCTCTAACTGTGCTTCTTCATCCCGAAGTTTAGCTGCAGTTTCATAGTCTTCACGAGCTAAGACAGCTTGTTTTTCCTTTTCCAATTCGACATAACGTTTTTGCGCTTCTTCTTTATTTGGTTCTTTGATCATCAAATTCAGCTTTGAACCGGCTTCATCCATTAAGTCAATGGCTTTGTCCGGCAGGAAACGATCTTGGATGTAGCGGCTTGATAATTCCACACATGCCTTGATGGCATCGTCTGTGTATGTCACTTCGTGGAAGCTTTCATATTTGTCTTTTAAGCCGTTTAAAATCTCCAAGGCTTTTTCCTTACTTGGTTCTCCAACTTGCACCGGCTGGAACCGTCTTTCCAATGCTGCATCTTTTTCAATTTGACGGTACTCTTTTAAAGTAGTGGCACCGATGACCTGCAATTCTCCTCTTGCCAACGATGGTTTCAAAATGTTACCGGCATCCATAGAGCCTTCAGCCGATCCCGCACCGACAAGCAAATGAATCTCATCGATGAAAAGCAAGATGTTTTTACGATTTTGAAGCTCAGCAATCAGTTGCTTCATGCGCTCTTCAAATTGTCCTCTGATCCCGGTGTTAGCAACAAGGGAAGCGACATCAAGCAAATAAACTTCTTTATTTTTTAATTTGGAAGGTACATGGCCTTTGATTATTTTTAAGGCAAGCCCTTCTGCGATAGCCGTTTTACCAACCCCTGGCTCACCAATCAAGACAGGATTGTTTTTATTTCTGCGATTCAAAATCTCGATAACGCGGCTGATTTCCTCATCTCGTCCAATGACAGGATCGACCAATCCTGCTTTGGCAGCATTGTTTAAGTTGCGGCCGAACTGGTCTAAAAATCCTCCACCTTGCCCACCTACTGATTTTTCCTGAACATTCCCATTTAAATTTGGTTGAAATGTATTTTCTTCTGCCCCTGGGAAACCTTTGAAGAATTGATCAAATCCTCCAAGAGGGGATCCTCCCAAAGCGCTTAGAGTTTGCTTTTCACTGGCATAGCAGGTGGAGCATAATGCCAAGGTTTGTTTTTGTCCATTGATATTGACGTGGAGATGAATGTTAGCATTTCTTTGATTACATTTGCTGCATAGCATATGCATCTAACCTCCATTTTTAAATTTGATCAATTTTGACCAATTAGTTATGAAAAAACAGGTCTGTTGTTTGACCAACTTTGACCTTGTGATTTCATTATACCCTGACCTTTTTTGACTTTCAACCCTTTTGATCAAAAAAATTATTTTTTAGAGGCCTGTCTCATATGGATAAGGTAGGGGAAAGGGGGGAGCCTGTTGAAAAAATGGTCAGAGGCTTTCCAGGTCGCTTCTGTCTATGTAGGAACAATTGTAGGCGCAGGATTTGCAACTGGACGGGAGATCGTCGAGTTTTTTACCCGGTTCGGTTTTTATGGTACTGTGGCAATCATTCTGGCGGGTGTCCTGTTTATTGTGTTGGGGTCAAAAATCATGCTGGTGGCGATAGATATTAAGGCAAAATCTTTTGAACAATTGAATGAGTATTTATTTGGGTCTCATCTTGCAACAGTCATGAATATATTTTTAATGATCATGCTAACGGGAGTATGTGCAGTTATGATGTCAGGTGCAGAGGCCTTATTTACAGAACAGCTAGGATTGCCGGCGCGAACAGGGTTGGCGATCACGATTGCTCTCACACTGATCGTTATGGCGGCAGGGATGAAGGGATTGTTTGCGGTTAATACATTTGTTGTGCCGATGATGGTTATTTTCAATTTTCTTGTTATGCTAATTGTGCTGAAAACGGGCAGTCGAGTTTTTTCAACTAATGAAGTTTTGAATTGGAAATTAGGTGGGCAAGCAGTTCTCTCTGCTTTTTCGTATGCAGCCTTCAACCTGGCTTTGGCTCAAGCTGTTTTGGTCCCGATGGCTGCCGAAATAAAGGATCGTTCCGTTATTAAAAAAGGAGGGGTGATAGGGGGAGTTCTTCTTACTATTATCCTATTATCTAGCCATATATCACTTGGAACCCTAACAGACCCTGTACAATATAACATTCCGATGGCCGTGATTGTAAGGAGAATGACAGACACACTCTATTTCTTATATCTTCTTATCATATATGGGGAAATTTTCACATCAGTTATCGGGAATCTGTACGGGTTGGAAAGGCAGATACGAGGTTATGTGCCTTATCGGAGCTTTTGGATCTATACTGGCCTTTTAGTAGCTATTTATGTGATTAGTCTGGTGAACTATGGGACTTTACTGCAGCTTTTATATCCACTATTTGGCTATATTAGTATCGGTTTTTTATTGTTACTGCTAATTAAACCGACTAAAGCCCGATGAGGCATGCTCGCGGGCTATCATTGATCATGATGGTGTCATGAATCTGGTGTGTAGAGGCACAAGCTTCACACCTTAATTTACATGGCCTGCAAGCAAGTTGTAGGCTAGCGGAGCTGCTGCACTGAATGTATTTCCCTAGCCTGCCTGTGCCTCAAAGTGCTTAAGTGTTTAATCTCCAATTGTTTCAGCCATTTTCAGGAAAGGGTCCTCTGCATCTTCCTTGGCAGGTGTGAAAAGGGTCAATTTCAAGAGCCAATTCTTTTGCGGGATTAGGTAGATGCTGACTTTTTCATTCCCATCTTCGGCTGTAAGGCCTGTTGCATTTTTCAACCATTCGTGTCCTTGTGGCTTTGCCTCTTTTATATCGGAACTCACAGACTCCAGCTGTGTTTTCATCGTTTCCATCTCATCATTTAGATGTGCATTAGCTGGAAGAAGCTCAATCCGCATAAATAAAGTATCTTCTTCTTTTAGATAGAGTATGTCCTTCTGTGGTTCTTCGCCTGTGAGCTCGTAATCAGGTAGCACATAAAGGCTATAGTCCTGATTGTCACTTTTCTTTAAAAAAGCTGTTTCTTTTTTGGGACTCCCGTCTATTTGAAAGGTGAGATTTTTTTCCTGCAGGCGGACTTTTTCGGGATCATCTCTCGCATCTTCACTGGATTCATTTTCTGTCTGATCCGCTGCTTCGGTTTTCTGTTCTTCTTTTTTCTCTTTGTCAACCCCGGTATCCTTTTCTGTTTTCGATGTGCCACAGGATGCGAGCAGGGCCGCGGCCAAAAGGGAGACGAATAAAAGCTTCATTTTTCTCATTCTTATGTAACCCCCAATTTATGTTTTAACATTCTAATATAAAGGTAAGATGATCAGTAATAATAAATCAAATGTCAGATGTGAAAAAATCACAAGAGGGAGACTCCGTTTCCAAATATATAGGGTTCCCCAGACGAGCCCACTTATAAAAGCTGCCAGGATGAGTATAGGATATCCCGAAAGAATATAGCCAGCTCCGTTGAGTAAGGCAGCGATTATGACAGCTCCTGTTGGGTTAAGGAGTCTTGACATTCTTTTAAGGACAAAACCTCTCCAAAAAATTTCTTCTCCAGGAATGATAATGAAAAGGAGAACAAGATAATGCCAAATGAATTCAAAAGAAAAATATTTGTATAAAGAAGCAACTTGCTGTTCCAATGAGCCGGGGAGAAAAGATAGCAGCCAGTCCCCCGCAAAAAAGCATATATAGAGGGCAACCCCTGACCAAAGTCCATGCTTAATATATTCTTTTGCCTGAACTTTATCATCAAGACTTTCGTTTACAATCGTATAACTAATTAAGAATAAGAGTGTTGCTGTATATAGATACCAAAATACATCCTTTCTATCGAATGCTACGTAAATGAGCAGAAAAGCAAAAAAAATGCCTCCAATTAATTTAAAGTCCATCCTTTTATTAAACATACAAGTGGCTTGATTCCTTTCTTATTTCAATCACCATCATATTTTGAGATATGAATTCATTCTAACGGAAAAAAGAACAGTCTGCCATTTATATTCTGACAAAGCTGTGGTATTTCAAAGATCATATAAAAAAGCAAGCATGTCCGCTTGCCCTTGAAATGGAAATGAAAAATGCGTAAGGAGTAAATAACGAATGCGTTAGTATTAACGTACAAGATGCCCAAATGCATCTAAAGTGACAGATGCGGCTTTCGACGTTAACTAGTTAGAATGTGAGAGTTCAAGCTTATGATCATAAATCAAACGTTGCTAAAGGCGTATTTTGCCTTTGGCAACGTTTGATAAGCTTTGCTCTCCAATGAGCAGATTTTGGGCTATAGGGTTATGTTCCCCATCGTCATAACTAATTTCCTGTGACAGTAGAGGAATGCCTCAAACATTGTTTGAACTATGTTGAAGAAAGGCAAGGTGTTGTTCGGAGTTTACTCCGATCACAATACATCTAATGGTTTT
Source organism: Bacillus sp. HF117_J1_D (assembly GCA_009928435.1). Classification (GTDB taxonomy): domain Bacteria; phylum Bacillota; class Bacilli; order Bacillales; family Bacillaceae_C; genus Siminovitchia. The sequence continues at coordinate 235,016 of JAABNQ010000001.1, read as the reverse complement.
GCCAATTTATTTCAGTCTAGCTACTTTTGAATGTTCAGTGCTTGGCTGATTCATTTATAATTTTATAGTTTTTATGGTTAATGACTGTTTTTTCTTCTAATTCAAGATCACGGTAGTTATCCATAAAGGTCAGGTCTACAATAACGGAGTTTTCATTTATCTTTTCAACTATTCCCCTTAGCCCATCTTTGAATTCAATGAGGTCACCGATTTTTGCAATTTTCATTGGCTTCTCCCCTTTATTTTTTTATCTAGTTTGCACTATTTTCGATAAAAGTGCAATTAATATAAAAACGGTTTCTCCAAATGAAAAAATGGAAAATGAGTATGAGTCCCGTGATTCTCAGTCCTTATAAGTATTGGTCATTTGGAAAAAGCTGCGAATGTTGCCAGCATTAGACGGTGGATTTGTAAATAAAAAATTGCGAAAAAAATGGTTAACTGAACAAGTTTTGGGGAATAGAATACTAATCATGGCTGACTGAAATTTTTAGTCATGTCAATCTCATTTTTCCCCCTTTTTGTTGGAAGACGCATGTCTTCCTTTTTTTTGTAATGCATGGAAACGGGGGAGAAGGCACTTGTCAGTCAAGAAAGGGTCTTCCTGCTGTAATATGTTCTTATGCTATACTTGGGACAGAATACGAGCTAAAGGAGATGAGAAAATGGATTTGGGTTTGAAAAATAAAAAGGCCCTTGTTATGGCTTCTAGCCAAGGATTGGGCAAAGCCATCGCTGAGCAGTTTGTTCGGGAAGGGACAGATGTGATGATTGCGAGCCGGAATGAAGCCCAATTGAAAAAAGTGGCTGAGGAACTAAACAACTTAGAAGGTGGAAAAGTTGATTTTATCCGCTGCGATATCACCATTCCAGAAGATATTACCCGTACGGTAGAGCATATGGCTGAAGTATTTGGGGGCATTGATATACTAGTCAACAATGCAGGCGGGCCGCCAGCCGGAAGTTTCGAAGAGTTGAAGGATGAAGATTGGCTCTGTTCGTTTGAGTTAAATCTGTTATCATATGTCAGGTTAATCAGAGAAGCGCTCCCATACCTAAAAGAAAAGGGAGGACGCATTATCAATATCGCTTCTTCCTCGGTCAGGGAACCCATCCCAGGATTGATTTTGTCTAACACACTAAGGCTCGGGTTAGTAGGACTGTCAAAAACGATTGCAGATGAGTTTGCTCAATACGGTATTCTTGTAAATACAGTAGGGCCAGGGAGAATTGCAACCGAAAGATTGAACCATCTTGATGGGGTACGTGCAGAAGTGAAAGGTGTATCCATTCAAGAGATTAAAGAACAATCGGAAAAGAGCATTCCACTCGGAAGAGAAGGAAAGCCCGAAGAATTCGCAAAAATTGTCGTTTTTCTTGCTTCAGAAGGAAATACATATATGACAGGCAGTACTTTTATCGTAGATGGAGGAAAATTAAGGTCAATTTGACAAGGGAGGCTGAATTTTTAACAATGCAAAAAATTGGTTTTATTGGAATCGGAGTCATGGGGAATTCAATGGTTCGAAATTTGATGGGGAACGGTTATCCGGTCTTCATTTATACACGGACAAAAGAAAAGGCAGAAGATTTATTATCTGAAGGAGCAAGCTGGAAGCCATCTCCTAAAGAAATTGCTGAGGAGGCAGATGTCATTATCACAATGGTGGGATATCCACACGATGTAGAAACTGTGTATTTTGGCGATGACGGTATTTTTGCAGGGGCAGGTAAAGGCAAAGTTGTCATTGATATGACGACATCTACTCCGACCTTAGCTAAACAAATATTTGAGGAAGCGAAGAATCATGAAATGGACGCTTTGGATGCACCTGTTTCAGGAGGAGATATCGGTGCCCAAAATGGAACGCTGTCCATTATGGTTGGCGGGGACGAAAAGGCTTTCAATAAAATCCATCCCGTCTTTTCGGTGCTTGGCAACAATATTGTTTTTCAGGGGGAAGCAGGAGCCGGCCAACATACAAAAATGTGCAATCAAATTGCGATAGCATCCAATATGATTGGGGTGACTGAAGCGCTTGTCTATGCACGCAAAGCTGGGCTAGATCCTGAGAAAATGCTAGCATCTATCAGTACGGGGGCTGCGGGAAGTTGGTCGATGTCAAATCTCCTTCCAAGGGTATTGAAGGAAGACTATTCGCCCGGATTTTTCATCAAGCATTTTATAAAAGATATGGGAATTGCACTTGAGGAAGCAAAGAAAATGAAATTGGACTTGCCTGGACTTGCCCTTGCAGAGAAGATGTATCAATCCTTGGCGGAAAAGGGTGAGGAAAATAGTGGTACACAAGCGCTAATTAAATATTGGGGTTAACGTAAGCTGCTTCTTCACTTATTCCAATAGACGCATTGGTGAGGACATTGCTGGACTAACTCAAATGATAAAAAAATGAATGGACCGCTTGAAATTAAATGTAGAAATTTGATTTCAAACGGTTCATTCTGTACTGATCCTCTTTCCATTTAATATAAACATTAAAAAAAGCTGTCTCCCAATTTTTTGAATTCGGGCTTTTGCTGCTTTCTTTTATGATGTTCTTGACTGGGTTCTTTGAGACCGGTATATTCTTGAAGGAGTTGTTTCGCTATTCGTAGCGACATGCGAGTTTTTGGATTGCGGGAATGTTGATCAAGATGGCCTAAATGGGGTAATTCTTCAAAATCTGCCTTTGTAGGCGGAATATGGAATGTATACTCTCCACATTTTACTAACACATCTGACTGTTGCTGGCTAAATCTCGGGTTCCTTGAGAAATGAAGTCCAGTTTTAGCCGCTTTTTCTTCCTTGATCATCTTTTCAAGTGCTTGTTTCTTCAGACTGTACAGGAATTTCGGATTAATGGCTGTTTTAGCGTGTCGGTTCACTGTGAATATTGCCTGTGATAAGTTCGCAATTGTTGGTTTTAATGAAGCTGTTTTTCTGATATCCGGTTCCACAAATAGGCTCTCCTTTCCTTCATTGATTGAAGTTTACATATAATTATATCATCATGGCATAGCAAAGAAAAGACGCGCCCTGCTCAAAGAAAAAAACAATTGAATTTTCACTTGAAAACAAAGCATCCCAGGTGTATATTAACTGTGTCAGTGATAGGAAAATGGATAAGAATGAATTGACATATAGCAATCTTGCAAGGAAGGAGATGCAGAAATGAGGAAAAGCAAAGATTATGAAGCTGTTTTCCTGCCTTCAAAATCAGGTGTCATCAAAATTTACATTTACGGTTTCAAGCCCTATGGTTCATGGGGAGAAGTGCATACATGCATGAACGGTGTTTCTGTCAGTGTTAGGGGATATAACCGGAAAAAAACAATTATTAGATCGCTGAAGAAATTGAATGAGTCATTGTTAAATATAAAGGAAGATCAGTGATGACATATTTGAATACAATACCTCGGGATGCTCTACATACTGTCTTCCCTGGGGATGAATCGAAGGCAGGTTGACCCCCTGTCTAATTTTTTGCACAAATCTGGCCTTTCATAAATGAAAAAAACGATTTGCATTGTCTGAGGGGCTTCTTTTATAATAAGTTTGTCTTCCCAAAGAAAGGGGTTAAAACATGTCACAATTACTAGGTATTATTCAAAGACTGCAAACAATGCAAAATATGGTGGGACAAGAAGACGTTCCACAAAGACAATTTGAAGTGAATGAAAAAGTCATCTGTCAGGTGAAATATTTTTCAGGCACAGGTACATTTGAAGTGGAAGAATATGATAAGGATCATAATAAGCGGACATATCAATTTGATGACATTGACGCTGCAGCAATAGAGATTTTTGATATTGTTCAAGAAGAAAAAGCATATCGTTAAAGCAATTTAGGCTTCCGCTTGATCGCAGGAGCGGAAGCCTTTTCACCTTTTAAACACTTTATTTGAAGCTATGGAGTAATTTTCATCTAACAGATTTGTTTCCCTTTTCTAAATTTATGGTAAAATGGTATTAGAATGATTTTGCAAAGAGATGAGGGAGTTTAAGATGATTTCCTTAAAAAGTCAGGCGTTTACAGAGTCAAAGATTATTGACTACATGATTCCATCTGAAAAAGTGGCCCATGTTCAAATAGGAAATAATTTAGAGCATGCTTTGCTTGTTTTGACGAAGAGTGGCTATTCTGCTATTCCGGTGCTTGATGCCCGTTTTAAATTACACGGTTTAATCAGTTCTGCAATTATTACAGAATCAATTCTTGGATTGGAAAGGATTGAATTCGAAAAGCTTAGTGATAAAAAGGTCGAGGACGTCATGGCAGTGAATATTCCGATCGTTAAGCTTCATGATCATTTTAAAAAAGCAGTTGGTCTGTTGATCGACCACCCTTTTTTATGTGTTCTTGACGAAGAGGGATACTTTGAAGGCATTGTTACAAGAAGGGCCCTTTTAAAAGAGCTGAAGTTGCAACTTTAATGTAAAAATGTTTGAAAAGGGTTCCCTTTTATTGGGGGCCCCATTTTTTTGTTTTATGATTCTGTACAGTGTTCCAAGAGGCAAGGAGGGGAGTCATGAAGGGATCTGCTTTACATAATTATTCTGTTGCTTCACAACCAAAAATGAACCGAGCATGGGCTGCTGTGATCCTCGGTTCTTTAACTGCTTTTGGGCCGCTTTCGGTCGATATGTATCTGCCAGGTCTTCCAGACCTCGCCGCCGGGTTTAACACACAGGCTTCTTCTGCTCAACTGACTCTCACATCCTTTTTGATAGGGATGGCTGTGGGACAGCTGGTTGTCGGGCCGATGAGCGATGCTAGAGGAAGAAAAGGGCCTTTGGTGGCAGGCTTATTTATTTTTGCGATATCCTCTTTGCTTTGCATGGCTATGCCAAATATTTGGGGATTGGTTGCCATGAGATTTGTCCAAGGGGCCTCTGCTGCTGCAGGGATTGTCATTGCTAGGGCGGTGGCACGAGATCTGTATTCAGGGGTTGAACTTACAAAATTTTTCGCCTTATTGATGCTCGTTAATGGTGCTGCGCCTATTGCAGCTCCCGTAGCGGGAGGGCAGTTGCTTTCCATCATGCCGTGGCAAGGAATATTTGGGGTTCTTACCTTTATTGGAATCATTATGGTGGTTTTTGTCATTTGGGGTCTCCCTGAAACACTGCCTGCAGCGAAACGATCTGAAGGCGGCATTGGTAATATGCTTAATACTTTTTCTTTCCTTTTAAAAGATAAAGTATTTATGGGCTATTGTCTGTCGCAAGGGTTTGTCATGGCTGCCATGTTTGTTTACATAGCTGGCTCTCCGTTTTTATTACAGGAACACTTTCATCTGTCCCCGCAGGCTTTCAGTCTCTTGTTCGCTATGAACGGTGCCGGAATCATTGCGGCCGCACAAATAACTGGTCGGCTGGCAGGGAAGGTAAGTGATAAAAAGCTGTTAGTGAGCGGCTTATATTTGGCTTTTATCAGCAGTGCGCTTCTTTTTCTGATGCTGTGGTTAAATGCCGGTTTGATTTTTGTAATGATTCCGCTTTTCTTTTCAGTTTCGACGGTCGGAATTGTCGGCACAACATCCTTTTCCCTAGCTATGAGTGATAAAGAGAAAACAGCTGGCAGTGCCGCAGCTTTACATGGACTTATGCCGCATGTGTTCGGTGCTGCTGCAGCCCCGCTTGCCGGACTGGGAAACGTGTTGCCAATGGGCATTATTATGGCGGCCTGCCACGCATCTGCTCTATTATTTTATTACTTTCTATGCAAGAACAAGTAAGGGACGGCCAAAGGCAGGAAGGAGATGGAAAAATGGGGGAGATGGCTCAGAACATTCCAAACCGTACGAAGCGTCCGTTTGTCTTGGCTGCTGTTATGCTGGCCATGTTCATTGGGGCTGTTGAAGCAACGATCGTTGCCACTGCCATGCCAGCCATCATTGGAGAGCTTGGGGGATTCGCCCGCTATAGCTGGGTTTTCTCTGCATATTTATTAATGAACACCATTACGGTGCTAATTTATGGAAAATTATCGGATTTATATGGAAGAAAGCCAATTTTAACAATAGGAGTCGGTATTTTTCTAATTGGTTCATTTTTATGCGGACTGGCTGACTCAATGGAACAACTTATTATCTTCAGGCTTATCCAAGGTGTCGGAGCCGGGGCTGTGATGCCGATTGCAACGACGATTGTGGGAGATATTTATACAGCAGAGGAACGTGCCCATGTTCAAGGATATTTATCAAGCGTTTGGGGTATTTCTGCCATTATGGGGCCGGCAGTAGGCGGGCTTCTTGTAGAATATGTAAGCTGGAGATGGGTCTTTTGGGTAAGCATTCCGTTAGGTCTCCTATCTATCATTGGGGTTTGGCTCTTTTTGCATGAGACGATTGAGAAAAAGAAGCCGAAAATTGACTATGCTGGTGCCGGTCTTCTAACGGTGGCTATCTCATCCCTCATGTTTATCTTAGTGGAAGGAGGCGTGAGATTTTCTTGGTCCTCCCCTCAGCTCATCATCCTTGTAATGATTGCTGCAGTAGCTTTCTTCTTATTTATCCTACAAGAAAAAAGAGCAACCGAACCTATGGTTCCCCTTGAGATTTGGAAGTTGCGCCCTATTTTGATTGCTAATCTCGTCTCCTTTACAACAGGATTGATGCTGATAGGAATTTCTAGCTTTTTGCCTGCATATGTACAAGGCGTGATGGAGAAAAGTGCTACAATTGCAGGTTTTGCTTTAACAGCAATGTCCGTTGGCTGGCCATTGGCATCAACAGCTGCTGGTAAATTAATTATTAATATCGGTTATCGGTCCACTTCTTTTATCGGCGGTGTTTTTCTTGTTGTAGGTGGTGGACTGTTCGTGACGATTGTACCTTCAGCCGGCCCAGTCGGAGCTGCTATTTCTTCGTTTTGTGTAGGAGTTGGGATGGGGCTTACAAGTACTGCATTTATTGTACTTATTCAAGGGGCGGTTGATTGGAAACAACGCGGAATCACAACTGCAACCAATATGTTTATGAGAAACTTGGGCAATACTGTAGGTGCGGCTTTGCTTGGAGGAATACTCAATAGCCAGATTCTCCGTTATTTTGCTGAGCATGGAGGCGAGGCTGGTCAAAGCCTTACGCTGGATTCAACGAACATGCTGCTCACCGAAGAACAAAGGGCCGGATTAAGTGAATCAGTCAAAATCCTATTGCAGGATGGGCTATCACACTCATTACATTCCGTTTATCTAGCTGTACTTGTGTTTGGTATTATTAGTTTCTTTTTGATTCTTCTCTTGCCGAAAAAAAATAAAGCTGTTGCTTAGCTTGATTAATCATCTTAACTGTAGGCTGATAAAAATGATACACCTAGCGAAATATGGGTGAAATATTTTAAATTAAGAGGTTTTTTTATGTCCAACACAGATTTGCGTTTCCTAACCGTGCTTGCAGAAGAAATGAATATGCGTAAGGCTGCGGAAAAACTTTTTGTTTCTCAGCCGGCATTGTCCCAGCGGCTTCAAAATTTAGAAAAGCAATGGAGAACAAAATTATTTATCCGATCGCAAAAAGGCCTCATCCTTACTCAGTCTGGAGAGATTGTTGTTAAATTTGCAAAAGAGATGTTGGAGAAGGAAGAAAGGGTATTGGAAGAAATTCAGTCCCTTGAAACGCATATCCATGGCACGTTAAAAATAGCCTGCGCTTCGATTGTCGGTCAAAATTGGCTGCCAAAAGTTCTGAAGACATTTGTGAATTTGTATCCCAATGCAAAAATTTCACTTATAACTGGATGGAGCAGTGAAATTTTAAAGGCGTTATACGGTGGAGATGTACATATTGGCATTATCAGGGGTGCAGCAGACTGGAAAAGCTCCAAATATCATTTGTTTGAGGACAGCCTCTATCTTGTGGACAAGGAAATCCGGAATATCGAAGAGGTATTACAGACTGATCGTCCGTTTATCCAATTTAAAAGTGATTCAAATTATTATCAGGAGATTCAAGATTGGTGGTACCGCCAATTTCAAACGGCTCCAAAGAGAACTATCGTAGTGGACCAGATTGAGACGTGCAAACAGATGGCATACAATGGTATTGGTTATGCCATCCTGCCGGCCATCACACTGAATGGGTCAGACAAGGGGATGTATAAAATTCCGCTTATGGATGAAAAGGGAATGCCCATCAAACGAGATAATTGGCTCCTTGGTTACGACTCTGTTTTTGAATTAAGGCAGGTTCAAGCATTCCTGGAAGTAGTCCGTGAATTCAATGAGGGTCATAAGGATATTGACTGAATTGCCGCCATCTTCACGATGGCGGTTTTTACATGAGAGCACTTTTACGATGCATTTTATTTTGTTGTCGATATAAGTAATGGTAGACTGGATGTAAGCGGAATATAATCTGTTTTTTGTGGCATACATAAGAAGGTGCGAAAAAACTAGAGTATTAGCTAGTAATGATTTTTTAATTAAATTTATTATAATCAATATTGACTTGCCAATAAGCTTATTCTATAATTGTTATTGGGAAAAGGTTGTTCAATGAGAAAATACATATAATTTTCTCATTTAAATATTAATTTATTTACGGAGGGATTTTACTGTGGCAGAACGTATGGTAGGAAAACAAGCACCACGCTTTGAAATGGATGCAGTATTACCAAACAAAGAATTTGGAAAAGTAAGCCTTGAAGAAAACATGAAAAACGACAAATGGACCGTTCTTTTCTTCTATCCAATGGACTTCACATTTGTTTGTCCAACTGAGATTACGGCACTTTCTGATCGTTATGATGAATTTGAAGACTTGGATGCAGAAGTAATCGGAGTGTCTACTGATACCATCCATACTCACTTGGCTTGGATCAACACTGACCGTAAAGACAACGGTCTTGGCGACTTGAAATACCCGCTTGCGGCAGACACTAACCATGTTGTTGCTCGTGATTACGGAGTACTTATCGAAGAAGAAGGTATTGCACTTCGCGGATTGTACATCATCAACCCAGAAGGTGAATTAATGTACTCTGTTGTGAACCACAACAACATTGGACGTGACGTTGATGAAACTCTTCGTGTACTTCAAGCTTTGCAAACAGGCGGACTTTGCCCTGCAAACTGGAGACCTGGACAAGCAACACTAAACGTTTAACCTTATAGAAAAGCGAAAGCCCTGCCTCTTTTGGCGACCTTCGCTTTACTTTTGACTGGACAGGCACTATTTGTGTCTGTCTTTCACATATCCATGCCGAAAACTTTTCAAAGAAGAGAGGGATTGCTTTATGAAATTGCGTGAACCTATGCCGGAACTTGAAGGTGCAGCCGAATGGCTAAATGGACAGGTGGCTAAGGAAGATTTGATCGGGGAGAAGCCTGCATTAATCCATTTTTGGTCTATTAGCTGTCACCTTTGCAAAGAAGCTATGCCGCAGGTGAATGAATTCCGTGATGCCTATAAGGACAAGTTGAATGTTGTCGCTGTTCATATGCCAAGATCGGAAAATGATCTCGATATTGGTGAAATCAAAAAAGTTGCAGATGAACATGATATCACGCAGCCAATCTTTGTCGACAGCGAATTAAAACTGGCAGATGCTTTCCAAAATGAATACGTTCCCGCTTATTACGTATTCGATAAAGATGGACAACTTCGCCATTTCCAAGCTGGAGGCGGCGGAATGAAAATGCTTGAAAAACGGGTGAACCGTGTTTTGGGCGAGCTGGAGAAGAAAGCATAAATAGGACGAAAAAGCCCCTCAAATCAATCAGCTGAAGAAAAAACGGATTTTCGTTTTTCTTCAGCTGATTTTGCATTTTTGCTAGCTATCTTTGTAAAGTGTTCTTGTTTTTTAAAGGCTCTCTGATCCGATAATGCGTTCAGGGTGTGTGTAAATATTTAATTGATTTTTCCTGGCAAATCCTATTGCAGTAATCCCAAGATCATGTGCTAAGTCAATTCCAAGAGTCGTTGGGGCAGATTTCGAGATTAGTATACCTACCCCGATTTTTGCGACTTTCAATACCACTTCGGATGAAATTCTTCCACTGAAAACAATCACTTTATCTTTTAAGGAGATTTTCTCTTTAAGACAGTAGCCAAAAATCTTGTCCAATGCATTATGGCGTCCAATATCAGAATAACTAAAAAGCAGCTCTTTCTCGGTACATAAAGCAGCATTGTGCACACCGCCAGTAAGCTGAAACTCTTCGGAGCTTTCCTGCATTTTAGTCATTAATACGAGGCATTGTTCTGGAGAAATTTTTTGCCTCGACATGACTGTTTTGGCCGTTTTTGCATCATTATAGAAGTAAAATTGTCGGCTTTTTCCACAACAGGATCCAATCATTCGTTTTGAGTAAAACTCTTTGCTGATCACATGCTTCACCTTCAACTCTACATACGCAAATCCCTGATGGTCATCTATATCAAGAGAAGAGATGTCTTCTCTATTTCGGATCATCCCTTCAGATGCCAGAAATCCGATAACAAGCTCTTGCAGATTTGTTGGGGAGCAGACGACTGTAGCAAACTCTTCATTGTCAATAAAAATAGTAAGTGGATATTCTACAGCGGCTTGATCCTCTATCTTGACAAGCGATTGACCATTGTATTTCAATACCTGTAGACGATTTCTGACTATAGGTTTCACCCGATCACCTTCTTAATTCATGAATATATGGGCAAAGAGACCCTCTAACCTAACCAACGGAGTCCGTAAAGACTGAGGGTAGTCAATAAGAGCTTTTTCAAGCCCTCAATTTCAATCGTGGGTTATTGACTTCTTGTTATTTAAGGAATGAACAAATACCACAGTTGAGAAGAGCACATTTTTCAGCAAAAGTGATGTCCAGCTTCGACACATATGGTGCAAGCAAAGCGAATGGACTTTTTACGTTTTTATCCTAAAAAACCACCGCAAAACACCTAAAAGGGAGATTTTGCGGTGGTTAGTCTTTAACAGGTTCGCTGCCAAGTGCCAACTCATGATTCTTATTTAGTATTGAGTTTTTCTAAGTCTTGGTCAAAGATGAATATCGACATTCCTAAGTCCTTTTCAATGTCAATATCAACAAAAAGGTCAATAAATTTTGCACCGAGTAACTCTTCCATTTCAACAGGAGGGTGTTTGCGATACGTGTCTTTGACCATCTCTGTTCTCGCAGCACGAACCACCTGTTTGCCATCTTCGGCACTCGCAATAAATTTCTCAACCGGTGACAAATTGCCTTTCATCTCACAAATTGCCCAATTTTTACAAAAAGTTGTTTTGATATATCCTGGGCCTTTGCCCATATGGCGTTTGCGGAAAGACCTGACTAAGTTGCTGAATTCTGCTTCATAATTTCTCATCATTCAATAACCTCTTGTCTTGGTGCTTATCGTTATTTTATCATGTTTCCAAAATATCTCAATATCTCTTCATGAATAGTATGGGCAAAGAGACCCTCTAATTTATTTGAGGGAGGAATTGCCCTTCTCTCCTTTCAATCAGTAGAGTGTGTGCACACTCTACTCTTTTTAGTTTTTTATAACTTGCCGAAGCATGTATTTTTGTTCCATCTAGTAAACGCAAATCAAAGTAACCGGTCTTTCGTCTACCAAAAATGAAACTCTCTTTTCCTTCGTACAAGACTTTATCGAACAATTGGAATCCTTTGACATAGCGTTCTGCTTTGTTGTTTTGTCTTACTCCACCTTTGCGTATAGTGGCTTTGTGTAGTTGTCGATTATTTTTGCGAACGAATTTTAAGTGAAAAACATAATCGTTCTGTTTCGCTAACGGATTCCCGCTAATACAACGTGCATCTACTATATGACTTTTTGGTAATGTATTCGTAATCCTAGTATTTTTAGTGAGATAGCCATACGTTAATCTTGCATGCGGATATAATTCCTTTACCCTGTTATAGATAAACCATCGCATGACTGTCATTTGCGTTGCATCGCGTAGTGATGTTCTCTCTCGCTTGATTGTATGCTCTAATTTAAGACGATGAATCTCATCATGGCATGTTTTACATAGTGTAATCAGGTTGTCCGGACGATCACCCCCCGTTTTTCTGCTTTCAATATGGTGAACATTCAATATTTTATCTTTAGATCGGCCTTTACACTTTTGACACGTATGTTTATCACGAAATAAGGCATACTCTCTTACATTCCAAAAGCCAAGTTGTTCCCCTTTTTGATAGTCATCTCCGTGAATAGTTGGATTCTTTAGTTTTTGTGTATCAAATTGTGCCACTTCAATCGTTAATTCAGTAATTGGTAATATGTCGTACATCAACTGAATTAACTTTATATGCGAATTTACTTTATGTTGCACAGATGGTGCTAACCAACCTTTAGGCTTTTTACGATTTTCAAATCTTGGTTTACGATAACGAGTAGTTCGGTTTCTTCTTGATCGTCTAAACTCACGTCTTGTCGCTAATAACTTTTGAATATCTGTACGGAGTTCAGCTTCCCCTTCAAACAATACTTCTTTTTCTGTTGTTGCCGATAACCCAACTTTTTTTGTACCTGCGTCTACCCCTAACGATATTTTTTGCTTGTAACCACTTGAGCCGTGTAACAACTGGATCGTAAAAGGGGTTCTTTTTACTACTTTTGCTTTCTTTTGTTTTAGCAATAATCTTGCTTTTCTTGGTTTGCATGGCATGAGTGGTTGACCATGTTGATTTAACACATACACGAACATAGCGTGCATCTCCTTTCTAGGAGTGATATACCTCATACCCAATGTTGGAAAGGCTTGTCATGCGTACAGCACCGTTCCTACCCATCAGAACTTTTAACCGTACGCGACAGTTGCATAGAACTTGAGGAGCATCCTATGGTGTCATGACCTAACCAACGGAGTCCGTAAAGACTGAGGGTAGTCAATAAAGAGCTTTTTCAAGCCCTCGATTTCAATCGTGGGTTATTGACCAGAGGGTTCGTAAAGTTACTCCAGGCATAGACTGACCCGATTGAAATATGTATGCCAACTGCGGAAGCAACGATCAGCCACCTATTTTTCAGTTTCTCCATTTTTTCCTCCTTCATGAAATAGCTATTGAATATGAAAACGCTAGCAAATTATGAAATATCAAAAGCTTGAAGTTATGAGTATTTATTAAGCTTTCATTTCAATGTGCTTCAAATGTCATCGGACGGAGCTCGATAAAATCTGGGTGTATTTGATAAATAATAAAGACTAGCCCGCCAAACAAAAAACCACCGCGAAGACAGCCTACCGAAGGATAAGCGATTTGCGGTGGTTAGTCTTTAACAGGTTCGCTGCCAAGTGCCAACCATTTGAACTTAAATCGATACTCAACTTTTACTTCAATTTGATATTTCGGTATACATGTTAACATATTTGTCACAATTTTAATAGAGAAAAGGTCAGAGAATTCCCAGTTTAAACAAAGCTGATAGAGACAATGCAAAAATAAAAAAGATAAGTTGAACACTTCTAGGAGTGTGGAAAGAGAGATACTGCTTCCGCATATTGCAAGGCTCACTAGGAAATGATGTTCATAGCGGGCTAATGATCTAATTGAAGTAGACTGCTTTTCAGAGGTGCTTTTATTCACTCAGATTGATGTATTTCAAACATAGGTTGGTTTTGTTGCGGAATGAGCGATGGCGCTTTTCGTATATGAAAATGGTATAATGGGCAGTAATTTAAAGGTTATTTTCCGAAGGAAGGTAGATCATATGTCAAGATTAGAAGCTGGGACAGTTGTTCAATTATTTGAGGCGCGTGAGGTGCCGTTTGGATATTTTTTAACAGATGGAGAAGAAGACGTCTTGCTTCATCATACGGAGGTTCCGGATGACTTCGATCCGCAAGAGGAACAGACCGTCTTTTTATATCAAGATCACGAGGGGAGGTTGGCGGCTACCTTAACAATTCCTGAAGTAAGGCAAGGGCATTATGGTTGGGCAGAAGTGGTGGAAGTCAACAAAAACCTGGGTGTTTTCATATATATTGGCTTAAAGAAAGATATTCTTGTTTCAAAGGATGATTTGCCTGAGCTATTCCGATTATGGCCCGCAAAGGGAGACAAGCTTTATTGCAGCTTGAAAACAGATAAAAAGAATAGACTCTTTGGAAAGCTTGCGGTAGAAGACGATATTCGGAAACTTGCAAAGTTTGCTGATAAAAATATATTCAATAAAAACGTAAAGGGCACAGTTTACCGCCTTTTGTTAGAGGGGTCAAATATTATAACCGAAGAAGGGTATCTTGGTTTTATCCATGAATCGGAAAGAACGAGGGAGCCGCGGCTCGGTCAATTGGTTGAAGGAAGGGTAATTGGAGTGAAAGAGGATGGGTCCATCAACTTATCACTTCTTCCGAGAGCGTATGAGGTTATTGATGAGGATGCAGAGCGTATATATCGTTATCTGGTCAGCCGCGGTGGAAATATGCCTTACGGGGATAAGTCACAACCGGAAGATATAAAAGCACGTTTTCAAATGAGTAAAGGCTCTTTTAAACGGGCTTTAGGCAAGTTGATGAAAGAGAGAATGATTATCCAAAAGGATGGCTGGACCCACTTAGTAGATCATGAAAAAAAATAGGTTCCTGAATCTTAAACTGGTTGATTTTGGAGCAAGGGTTAATCCGACGTTAAAGCGTCGGATTTTTTGTCGAGCAAGGAAGTATAAAATTAGATAAAATATTTAGCCCAAATGAAGTTTTTATCTGTCGAGCTGCGACGCACAGGAAGTGCTAGTGAAGACGAAGCGACAGGACGTCGCCGAACTGAGTCAGCCGACGCACAGGAAGTACTAGTGCAGACGAAGCGACAGCCGACGCGTTTTTCCTTTATCATTCGGTCTCTGGTCTGAGAGAAAAACACGGCTTTAGGACGTTTGGTGTCCGCATTTAATCCTTTAAGATAGAGACAACAGATAGGAAAGGGGAGATCAAAATGAAAAATGTGCTTGTTTTTACACTAGCTGTCATTTTGGCCATCATTGCGATTGCAAGCTTAGGAAATATTGTGGGTATGGCGATATGCTTAATGATCGTTTACTACTCACTGAAACAGTTTTTAAAAACCCACTCTACATGGCAGAAAATTGCTTGGGGGCTCCTTGGAATAATCGGATTGACCGGTCTACTGGGAAACTTACCGGCATTGGCAGGAATAGCAGCTATTTATGTTCTTTATGTGGGATATAAAAATTGGAAAAAAGAACAGGCGGAAGAAATGGAAGTAGAGCAAGATCCATTCGTAAATTTTGAACGTCAATGGAAAGACCTTGAAAAAGGCCGTACCAAACATTAAAAATAAGGGAGACTGACAAAAATGAACACTTTATTTGAAAGAATCAAACAAGCTATAAAAGATGATTTTTATGAAGTTGCCGAAAAACAGAAAAAGACAAACCCAATTTCCCTGTTAAATCAATATTTGCGTGAAAGTGAAGCAGAAGTGAAAAAAGCGGCGAAGCTAATCGAAAGGCAGAAGCTCTTGAGGGACGAGTTCTACAAAGAGTGGCAAGAGATAGAAAAAATGGCTGAAAAGAGAAAAGAACAAGGAGAAATTGCTCTAAAAGCGGGAGCAGAGGATTTATCAGAAATTGCATTACGCGAACAGGCCCAATACGAGGAACGTGCTGATCGATTGAAAAATGCTTATGACAATTCAGTGCTTCAAATGGAAGAGCTGGAGCAAAAGCACCGTGAAATGAAGCTGAAGCTAAAAGATATGCATATGAAACGCTTGGAGCTAATGGGTCAAGAAAACGTAGTCTTAATGAAAAACAAAATGAACAAAGTGTTGAAAGACACCGAGTTTGGAACTCCTGCTGAGAATATGGAGAACATTGGAAGGTTATTTGAGCGGGAGGAAAAGAAAGCGAATGATGAATATGAAATCAGCATTTTTGATGCACGTATTCAGCAGCTGGCAAAAGAATTAAACCAACAAGATAGTGGAGATTTACGAGATCACTCATGATAGAATAGAAGTAACCAATTTACTGATGAGGAGGGGCACCAATGAAAAACTTGAGCAGAAACAGCAAAATTGGTTGGGTCATGCTGTTTGCCGGAATTGGAATGGCGTTGGAGCTTCTGCTCAATTGGCGGCTTTATGTCCCTCTCCTCATAGGATGCTTTATTATATATTATTGGAAAAGTCAACAGGATAGAGATTCGAAGAAACTATACTTGATTATCGGGGTTTCACTTGTTTTGATCCCACTCATTTCCACGGCTGTTTTTAAACTTTTCATTATGGTAGCAGCCGTTTATGCACTAATTCAATATTCAAAAACGAAAAAACAAGCCAAGAGAATGGTGATAGAAACCATCCCGCCGAATGAACAGACAAAAGTTAATAGGAAAATCCCTTATATTAAGAATATGATTTCCGGAACCCAAAAGGTCGTTAATGAAATTTTTGAATGGGACGATATTAATATACAGTGTGGATTTGGAAATACGATCATAGACATGGGTATGACAATGCTTCCTCCGGGAGAAAGTGTTGTTCTCATACGCGGTTTAGTTGGGAATATTCAGCTTATCGTGCCTATTGATGCCTCCGTAACCGTTAATCACTCTGCAATTAGTGGTAAGCTGAGTATATTCAACCAAAAGGAAGAACTGTTAAATTCAAATGTTATTTACTATACAGACGGAGATGACGAAACAGCTTCTCGGAGAATAAAAATCGTGACGAGTGTTGTTTTCGGAGATGTTGAGGTGAGACGCACATGAAAATGGCCAGAACATTGTCATTTTATTTTGCGTCCCTAGCCCTCTTCATTTTCTTGTTTGTACTTTTAATGCTTTTATTTAATGTTGATACAGATTGGTACCCGTCATTGATGCAAAAAAAATATTTGCTTGTTCCAAATGTCTTTTTCATCCCTGCGGTCTGCTTATTGGTTGGTTCAATCACTGGTTACATAGTCGGAATTTCTATTGACAAAAAGGTAGAAAAAATTGAATGGAGTCTCTTGGAGCTGGAAGGGGGAAATTATGACCGAGTCAGTATTCCCCCTGTGAAAAATGATAATTTCCCTTCCATTTGGCAAGGGATTGAAAACATTCGGACCCGGCTAAAGGAGCAAACGTTACTATATCAAAAGTTCACCAACGAACGAGTGGAATGGAACAGGGAACTAAAAGAAGAGGTGCTAACAGAAGAGAGAAATCGATTGGCAAGAGAGCTTCATGACTCTGTCAGCCAACAGCTTTTTGCTGCCACGATGCTTTTGTCAGCCATTAACCAGAGTCCTGATCCTACAAGCGAAGCAACTGCCAAGCAACGGATTTTGGTTGAAGAGGTTATTAATGAAGCTCAATCTGAGATGAGGGCATTGCTTCTTCATCTTAGGCCGATTCAGTTGGAAGGGAAAAGCCTCAAAGTTGGTATGCAGGAGCTCTTGTCCGAATTGACGGCCAAATTGCCTTTGAAGGTAACGTGGAATTTGCAGGATGTGCAGTTAGAAAAAGGAATTGAGGATCATTTATTCCGGATACTGCAGGAAGCAGTTTCAAACACATTAAGACATGCAAAAGCCAAAACATTGGAAGTTCATATGATGGAAGTGGAGCAATTTGTCTTTTTAAAGGTGGTTGATGATGGTAAAGGTTTTAATATCGATGATCAGAAAGCTGGTTCCTATGGCATAACAAACATGCAGGAAAGGGCTTCGGAGATTGGAGGCAAAATCAAGATAGTCAGTCTGCCGGGAAGGGGAACAAGCATTGAAGTGAAAATTCCTCTGCCAAATCAGGAGGGAGGATAAGAAATGATCAAAGTTTTGCTAGTGGATGATCATGAAATGGTCCGGATTGGTGTGTCAGCTTATTTGTCCATACAAGAAGACATAGAGGTGATCGGCGAAGCAGGGGATGGAAGACAAGGTGTTGATTTAGCTTTGTCGCTGCGTCCGGATATCGTCTTAATGGACTTGGTTATGGAAGGTATGAACGGAATTGATGCCACAAAAGCAATTCTAGAGGAATGGCCTGAGGCGAGAGTATTAATTGTAACAAGCTTTTTGGACGATGAAAAAGTATACCCGGCATTAGAGGCGGGAGCTGCGGGCTATATGTTAAAAACATCCAAGGCTAGTGATATCGCAGATGCTGTCAGATCTGCCTATAAAGGTCAGAAAGTCTTGGAGCCTGAGGTTACGGATAAAATGATGAAAAAGCTGTCTCATGGATCTAAGCGTTCCCTTCATGAAGATTTAACAAATCGGGAAACGGAAATTCTCACATTGATGACTGAAGGCAAAGCAAACAAAGAAATAGCGGATGAGCTTTTCATCACGTTAAAGACGGTTAAAACACATGTCAGCAATATTTTAAGTAAATTGGAAGTTCAGGATCGGACGCAGGCTGTCATATATGCATTTAAAAATGGATTAATCAGAAAGTGAATTCGTCTTTTATAGATGAATTTACTTTTTTTGTGTTCCGAACGTCTCTAGCGATAGGAGAGTGGGATCCGGAGTGTTAATGAGTTTCAAATGTGCTAAAATGGCAACATAGCAAAAGTGGAGGAATGAAAGTTGAAAAAAGAATTTGCGGTTATTGGCCTTGGACGCTTCGGCGGAAGCATTGTCCGTTCTCTGACAGAGCAGGGTATGGAAGTGATGGCTATTGATATTAATGAAGACCGAGTAAATGAATTTGCTTCTATAGCGACACAGGCAGTGATTGCCGATACGACAGACGAAAACGTTTTGAAAAGCTTAGGTATACGAAATTTTGACCATGTCATCGTTGCCATTGGCGATAATATCCAATCCAGTATTCTGACAACGATCATCCTGAAGGAATTGGGTGTTGAACACATAACTGTTAAAGCGCAAAATGATTACCATGAAAAGGTGCTTCGGAAGATTGGCGCAGACCATGTTGTTCACCCTGAACGCGATATGGGAAGGCGGATTGCACACTATATCGTTTCCACCAATGTTCTCGATTATCTTGAGCTATCAGAGGAATATAGTATCGTCGAGGTAAGGGTCAATGACTTACTGGCAGGATATACACTAATAGAATTAGACGTGCGAGCAAAGTACGGGTTGAACATTGTAGCCATTAAAAGAGGAAAAGAAATCATCGTTTCACCGTTGGCGAATGCTCCACTTCAGCTCAATGACATACTGATCATCATCGGGGCCGACACAGACATTAACCGATTTGAGAAAAAGGTATTGGTTGAATAAGGGAAGCGGCCCCGACTTTGCGGACTTGGTCAGTCTCGGACAAGAGATACTGTCCGCAAAATCGGAATACTATCCAGCGTGACTGTAATACTGTCTGAAAAAGCGTGATACTGTCCATCGTGACTGTAATACTGTCCGCAAAAAAAGAAATACTCTCCAAATCAACGAAATACTATCTATTACCTTTGAATTTGATCCGTTATTAGTGACGATTTTATTGGAAGCAGCAAAAAATGCCACCAGCGAATGAACGCAGGCGGCATTTTTTTACCTGTTATACTTCCATGATAATTGGCAAAATCATCGGTCGTCTTTTTGTTCTTTCGTATAGGAAAGGCAAAAGAGTGTCTGTGATTTCGTTTTTAATTTCTGACCATTGTGTCGTTTTTCGATCCATGACTTTGTTTAAATGCTTGGCAAGCATTCGCTGTGCTTCATTGATCAAATCTCCGGATTCTCTCATGTAGACGAAGCCGCGGGAAATGATATCCGGTCCAGCCGCGATTTTATATTGGTTCATGTCAATGGAAACAACGACGATGACAAGACCCTCTTCTGATAAGATTCGGCGATCACGAAGGACGATATTGCCGATATCTCCGATTCCGCTTCCGTCGATGTATACAGATCCAGAAGGAATTTTACCTGCAACATCAGCGCGATCAGAACTGAGTGCAAGAACATCTCCATTATCCATAATAAAGCAATTTTCTTCGGGAATCCCACAGTCGACAGCCAACTGTGCATGCATTTTTTGCATTCTGAATTCTCCGTGGATTGGGAGAAAGAATTTCGGTTTTATCAACCTAAGCATGAGCTTTTGCTCTTCTTGGCCACCATGTCCAGATGTGTGAATATTACTCAGTGATCCTGCAATGACGTCAGCACCAGCGCGATACAAAAGATTGATTGTTCGATTTACGCTATTTTTATTCCCTGGAATAGGTGAGGATGAAAAAACAACGGTATCTCCAGGCTGGATTTGTATTTGACGATGTGTTCCGTTAGCAATACGTGACAATGCAGCCATTGGCTCACCCTGGCTTCCGGTACAAAGAATGGTTACCTTATTGGCAGGGAGTCTATTAAGCTGTTGGGTATTAATGAATGTATCCTTAGGAGCACGAATATATCCTAATTCTTGACCAATTTCTATTGCTGCTTCCATACTTCTTCCAAAAACAGCAATTTTTCTGTCATTCGCAACAGCTGCGTCAGCTACTTGTTGCAGTCTGTGAATATTTGATGCAAACGTTGCGAAGATGATTCTGCCATCTACTTTGCGGAAAATATCTTGAATGCTAGCTCCAACCTTGCGCTCAGACATGGTAAAATGAGGTACTTCCGCATTTGTACTGTCCGATAGCAAGCAAAGAACGCCTTCTTTTCCGATTTCCGCCATTTTTGTTAAGTTTGCCGGTTCTCCAACTGGAGTAAAATCAAATTTGAAGTCCCCGGTATGAACGATATTTCCCGGAGGCGTTTTTACAACAATCCCATATGAATCAGGGATACTATGGGTTGTCCTGAAAAAAGAAACCGATGTCTTTCTGAATTTGATGACATCTTCTTCCTTGATTTCATGAAACGTCGTTTTACGAAGAAGACCATGCTCTTCAAGTTTATTCTTAATTAGCCCCATAGCCAGTTTTCCTGCATAGATGGGGATGTTGACTTCTCTCAGCAGATAAGGGATACCTCCAATATGGTCCTCGTGTCCATGTGTAATGAAAAGTCCCTTTATCTTATCTTCATTTCTTACTAAATACGTGTAGTCTGGAATAACATAGTCAATTCCAAGGAGCTCATCCCCCGGGAATTTAATCCCGGCATCGATCAGAATGATTTCATCCTGGAACTGTACTCCATACGTGTTTTTGCCGATCTCACCCAAACCGCCCAGGGCGAAAACAGCCGTATGATCATTTTTTACAAACTTCATATCCTATATAGTCTCCAATGTGAAATTTGGACTGTTCTTTTCATATTCTAGATAAGGCCCTTCCAACAATTGAATAAGTTCGATATTAATTTGGCGGTCTTTCAGATGTCGGCGTATGTCCAATTCATTTTCGGCTTGAATAAATAAAACTTTCGTATTTTCCCGTACAGGCATTTCCATCATGCTTTCCTGATAATACACTTTATAGATCATCACTTTCTCTCCTTAACTCCGTGTTCAAATTCCAATATTCTCTATTATATTAAAAAGCAGCAATGAATGCATGTTTTTAAACGCGTGCAGTTTAATTTTATTCAGCAATAAATGTCCACTTCGGTAAGTGGTGGGATGAATAAATGCTGGTATTGGGGTTCAAATCCCGGCTGAATAAAGTTAAAGCCTCCGGCGGATGCCACAGATTTTCAGAGAAAATTTATCCGGCGAAGCTCGATAAAATCTGGGCGCAAATACGCCAAGGCGCATTTGATAAAAGGAAATCATATATAATAAAAGAATAAGCCCTCTAAAATAAAGAGGGTTTGTAAATGGCTGTATTTGAATCATCAGGCAATTGTCTTTTTCTTGAGCAAATCTTTCCATTGTTTTAAAAGCTTCCGTCTTAGCTTCTTAAACATGGTGAATCACTCCTTACTATCCATTTTAACCGATTTTTGTCCAAAGTAAAAGCCTCTTGGCCATTGCATTCTCTTTTTGTGCAAGTTTATTTGTTTTATTATATGCTGAAAACACAATGATCTATCATGGATATCATTGGAAAAAATTATTGGACGTGAAGCTAAAAATGAAAAAAATTGTTTTTTTTGATATTGACGGCACATTGTTGGATGGGGATAAAAATCTGCCTGACTCAGCAAAGGAGGCTGTTCATGCATTGCAGAAAAATGGTATTTATACAGCTATTGCAACCGGGCGGGCACCCTTTATGATCTCTTCATTGCTCAAGGAGCTGAACATAGATTCCTACGTCTGCTTTAACGGTCAATATGTTGTCTTTGAAAACAAAGTGATTGCAGCAACCTCCATCAGCACAGAGGTTTTGAAAGACATTGAAGAATCAGCCAATAAGCATGAGCATGCCCTCGTTTACCTAAACGAAAATACGTTAAAATCAAATGCTAAAAATAATGACCGCATAAGACAAAGCCTAGGGTCGCTTAAGATGGCGTATCCCGGATATGATCCTGAATTTTACATCAACAAGGATATATATCAGGCACTGCTATTTACTAAAGAGAATGAGGCAGGATATTTAACTTCCATTCCGGAAATTTCGTTTGTTAGGTGGCACGAGCTTTCGCTCGACATTATGCCAAAGGGAGGGTCAAAAGCAAGGGGAATACGGCAATTGATTGCTCGTCTTGGATTTAGGATGGAAGATGTTTATGCATTTGGGGATGGTATGAATGATATTGAAATGCTGCAGGAAGTAGGAACTGGAGTGGCTATGGGTAATGCGCACGATATCGTAAAGGAGCATGCGGACTTTGTAACAGCAGATGTAGAAAATGAGGGGATTGTAAAAGGGTTAAAAGAAGTCGGCCTTCTATCAGGTTCCTTCGAAGCAATCTCGAGCTCAAGCCGTTTTTAGAAAAGTGAGTGCAGTACGAAAATAAAGGAAGAGCGAGAGGCTTAGTGTGATTTTGTGACGCGGCCTCTCGCATGCTTCAATTTATAGAAGTGGTTATCCGATTCTTAAATAATTAAATCCGGATAGTCCGGATTTAATTTTCGATAGGGGTTGCTCCTTCTTTCAGTTGAAAAGGGTTCTTTTCGTCAATGTGATCATAAAACATGACACCGTTCAAGTGATCAAGCTCATGCTGAAAGACAATCGCCGGCAGACCGCGCAAGCGAAGCTTTACTTCTTCGCCTTTTTCATTATGGCCTTTGACAGTAATTCTTGCATACCGATAGACATAGCCTGGTATGCTGCGGTCAACTGACAAGCAACCTTCGCCTGATGTTAAATAAGACATCTCTACCGAATGACTGATAATTTTCGGGTTGATGAAACAATAATCGTGTTCTTGCCCTTTTTCATCGTTCAACCGCATGGCGAACATGCGTTTAGACACATTGATTTGTGGTGCGGCAAGGCCGACTCCACCCCTTAGTCCATATTTTTCACTGATAATCGGATCTTGACTATTTATCAGAAATTCCCTCATGCTTTTTAACGTTTCTATGTCAGCGGGATCAGGCGGGATCGGCACCTCTTCGGCGATTTCCCTTAAAGTAGGATGCCCATCTCGTATGATATCCTTCATTAGTAGCATCGTATTTCCTCCTGAAATGTTTCTTGTAAAAACCAGTTTACCAAATATATAGGCATAAAGAAAAGCGGAAGCGTCTGTTTACTGAGCGCAAATTTGAAAGTAGATACCGGTATTCTTGTTCAGCATGAAGAAACCAAGCTAGCCGTTGAGAACCATATACATCTGAAAGCGGTGGAACAGAAATCCACTTGGGTTGAATTTTAAACTTATATTTCCTGCCATCTGTTGTTGTAAATTCTTTTCCATGCCATTATAGTAGAAACTATGGTGATGATGGGAGGAATACCGGTGAAAAAACATCATTTAGCAGCGATACTGCTTGCATCCTCAGCTTTCATATCTGCATGTGGAAGTCCAGAGGAGCAAATACATAAGAGTCTGGAAGAAACCGTTGTTTTAGAAAAGGATTTTGAAAAGCAGCAAAAGCCTTTAATGAAACTGGAGAAAGAAGAAAAATCTTTGTTTGATGATATGATGAATCTTGGCATGAAAAAGTTCGATGAAATTGTATCTCTTTCAGACAAAGCCCTGGCCAATTTGGATAAACGTGAAGAGCTACTGGCTAAAGAAGAAGCTGCAATGGCGGCTTCCAAAAAGGAATTTGATAAAATTGATGGTTCAATCGACAAGTTAAAGGACGATCAGCTAAAGAAAAAAGCAGAAGATCTCCAAGATTTAATGAACCAGCGTTATGACAGCCATCAACAGTTGATTAAAGCATATAATGAAGCAATCAAACAAGATCGGAAGATCTATGAAATGATGAAGGAAAAAGAATTAAAGTTGGAAACAATAGAGTCTCAAATCGAAGCTGCCAATAAGGCACAGGAGAAAGTTCAGACAGCAAATGAACAATTTAATAAACTAACTGATCAATTTAATAAAGAGAAAGAAAAACTATATAAAGAGGCAGACATAATCAATGACTGATCTGTTTTTAGAGAACGAGTGCTCGTTCTCTTTTTTTAGCTTTAAATATGACTGAATTACAGGATTAACCTGCTTTTTTTGAAATGATTATGTTGTATAACACCTTTAAATTTTTTGTTTTGTGTATGATACAGTTATCTGTACTTTTGTAATACAGATATTATTTGATGTCTATTTTGATGCAAAAATGAGTGCTTTTTAATACTATAATCATTGACTTAATAGACATTGTCATGTAATCTAAAAAACGAGATATACAGATAATTGTATTATAAAACGGTGAAAATCAATTAATACAGTTTAAGATACGGAGAAAAAGCCTAGTTTTTAGCACAATATTTGTGGAAAACATATAGGAATAGGCCTTTTCATTAGTTGAACGTGCCGTTTAGGGTATTCTAATTTATAAATGCCAAAATAAGAAAAACAAAGGAAGGATTGGTGATTTCGATGGCTTCAAAGGCGAAGGCAGCTAAATTTGATGCAATTAAAGCGCTGGAAAGCATTGAAAAGAAGTTTGAAATGGTACAGGTTTTAAATGAAAAAGGTGAAGTGGTCAATGACGAAATGATGCCTGACCTTTCCGATGAACGACTTGTAGAGCTCATGAGCCGGATGGTTTACACAAGAATCCTGGATCAGCGCTCCATCTCCTTGAACCGCCAAGGACGCCTGGGATTCTATGCGCCAACTGCTGGACAGGAAGCATCTGCTATCGCGTCACATTTTGCACTTGAAAAAGAAGACTTTGTTCTGCCGGGTTACAGGGATGTTCCACAGATTTTTTGGCACGGGCTCCCTTTGCATAAAGCATTCTTGTTCTCAAGAGGACATTTTGTCGGAAACCAAATTCCTGAAGGTGTCAATGTGCTTCCGCCGCAAATTATCATTGGAGCGCAATACGTTCAAGCTGCAGGCGTAGCTCTTGGGCTGAAAAAGCGTGGAGAGAAAGCAGTGGCTGCTACCTATACAGGTGATGGTGGTTCTTCACAAGGGGACTTCTATGAAGGTATTAACTTTGCTGGTGCATTTGGTGCTCCTGCTGTTTTTATTGTACAAAATAACCAATTCGCTATTTCCACTCCACGTGAAAAGCAAACTGCTGCAACAACGATAGCACAAAAGGCTGTTGCTGCTGGTATTCCTGGGATTGTGGTTGATGGAATGGATCCATTGGCAGTATATGCTGCTGTTCGTGAAGCGAGAGAGCGTGCAATCAATGGAGGCGGCCCGTCCTTAATTGAAACGATCTGCTACAGATACGGTCCGCATACGATGGCTGGGGATGATCCAACTCGTTATCGTACATCTGATACAGATAATGAATGGGAAAAGAAAGATCCTATAGTCCGTTTCAGAAAGTATTTGGAAGGAAAAGGCCTTTGGAATGAAGAAAAAGAGAACGAAATAATAGAAAAGGCGAAAGAGGAAATCAAGCAGGCTATTAAGCAAGCTGATGATACGCCGAAGCAAAAAGTTACAGATTTAATTTCAAATATGTTTGAAGAACTTCCATACAATTTGCAAGAGCAGTATGAAATATATAAAGAGAAGGAGTCGAAGTAAGCCATGGCGCAAATGACTATGATTCAAGCAATAACTGATGCGCTTCGCACTGAGCTGCGCAATGATGAAAACGTCCTTGTGTTTGGAGAAGACGTAGGGGTTAATGGCGGCGTCTTTCGTGCGACTGAAGGATTGCAAAAAGAGTTTGGGGAAGAGCGTGTATTTGACACTCCTTTAGCTGAATCCGGTATTGGCGGCCTTGCAATTGGACTTTCTACTCAAGGCTATCGCCCTGTTCCGGAAATCCAATTCTTTGGGTTCGTATACGAAGTGATGGACTCCATCAGCGGGCAAATAGCACGCTGGCGCTACCGTACAGGCGGCTCTTATCATGCACCGATTACGATTCGCTCACCTTTTGGCGGCGGTGTTCATACGCCTGAGCTGCATGCAGACAGCTTGGAAGGCTTGGTGGCCCAGCAACCTGGATTAAAGGTTGTCATCCCATCTTCACCATATGACGCTAAAGGTTTGCTTATATCTGCTATTCGCGATAATGATCCTGTAATTTTCCTTGAACACATGAAATTATATCGTTCATTCAGACAAGAGGTTCCTGAAGAGGAATACACAATCCCGCTTGGAAAAGCAGAAGTGAAACGGGAAGGGAAAGATCTTTCCATCATTACGTACGGTGCCATGGTTCATGACTCGATTAAAGCTGCAGAGGCACTTGAAAAAGAAGGGCACTCAGTGGAAGTCATCGACCTCCGTACGATCAGCCCTCTCGATATCGAAACGATCGTCCAATCAGTTGAGAAGACAAATCGTGCGATTGTAGTGCAGGAAGCTCAAAAGCAAGCTGGAATTGCTGCTAATGTAGTAGCAGAAATCAATGATCGTGCGATTTTGAGTTTGGAAGCACCAGTATTAAGGGTAACAGCTCCAGATACGGTGTATCCTTTCTCCCAAGCAGAACCAGTATGGCTTCCTAGCCATAAGGATATAATTGAAACGGCAAAGAAAGTGCTTGAATTTTAAAGATAAAAAGCGTAAGTGTCTATCGACCAACGCGCAAGCTAAAGCGTCTTTCGATGATGGAAGTGAAGATGCGAAGCTTGCTGTCAATAGGTGCTTAACGCATGCGGATCGATAGAGGAAATGAATGAGAAGCTATGTGTTTCTCATTTCCTAAGTAGATAATCAATACGGAATACGAATAACAGGAGGGTGAATACATTGTCATTCCAATTTAGGCTGCCTGACATCGGTGAAGGAATTCATGAAGGCGAAATAGTCAAATGGTTTGTGGAACCAGGTAAAAAAGTTGAAGAAGATGATGTTCTATGCGAAGTTCAAAATGATAAGGCAGTGGTTGAGATACCTTCACCGGTTGCTGGAACGGTAGAGGAAATTCTCGTCAATGAAGGTGAGACAGCAGTAGTTGGAGATGTTCTCATTAAGATTGATGCACCAGGATATGAGGATCTTCAATTCAAGGGTGATCATGGCGAAGGTGAAACTGAAGCGGCTGAACAACCGCAAGCTGAGGCTGAACCGAAGGAACAGGTGGCGAACAACGATGCAGCAGTTCGATCTGAAGCAAATGAGGAAGAAGCTTCAGACAAACGGGTCATTGCCATGCCTTCCGTACGGAAATATGCACGGGAGAAAAATGTGAACATACAGGCTGTTAGCGGTTCGGGAAAAAACGGACGAATTTTAAAGTCTGACATTGATGCATACTTAAATGCACCAACAGAAACCGAAGCTGTTTCTGAAGTACAAGAAGCACCAAAACAAGAGGCACAACAGCAGAAGAAAGCTCCTGTTATTCCGGAAGGTGACGATCCTGAAACAAGGGAGAAAATGAGTGGTATTAGAAAAGCGATCGCTAAGGCAATGGTCAATTCTAAACATACAGCTCCACATGTGGCACTTCTTGATGAAGTTGATGTAACAGGACTTGTTGCCCACCGTAAGAAGTTCAAAGGCATTGCTGCTGAAAAAGAGATCAAGCTTACTTATCTTCCATATGTTGTTAAAGCTTTGGTAAGTGCATTGCGTGAATACCCTGCGCTGAATACATCTGTTGATGATGAAAAAGAAGAAATTATACAAAAGCATTACTACAATATTGGAATTGCTGCAGATACTGAAAGAGGTTTGCTCGTTCCGGTCGTCAAACATGCAGATTCCAAATCAGTTTTTGCTATTTCAAAAGAGATCAACGAATTGGCTGATAAAGCAAGAACTGGAAAATTAGCTCCGAATGAAATGAGCGGCGGTTCTTGCACAATTACAAATATTGGTTCTGCTGGAGGGCAATGGTTTACGCCAGTGATCAATCATCCGGAAACGGCAATCCTTGGGATTGGACGAATTGCAGAAAAGCCGATAGTGAAAAATGGTGAAATTGTTGCTGCACCTGTGTTAGCATTATCATTGAGCTTTGACCATCGGATTATTGACGGCGTAACTGCACAACAGGCATTAAATCACATCAAACTGCTGTTAAGTGATCCTGAACTTTTACTAATGGAGGCGTAAAGCATGGTAGTAGGAGATTTTCCAATTGAGACAGACACGATTGTAATTGGTGCCGGACCTGGCGGGTATGTTGCGGCTATTCGGGCTGCTCAGCTTGGCCAAAAAGTGACGATTGTTGAAAAAGGGGAACTGGGAGGAGTTTGCCTAAATGTAGGATGTATTCCCTCAAAGGCTTTGATTTCAGCGTCCCATCGTTTCCAAGAAGCCAAAAATTCAGAAGACATCGGAATTACAGCGGAGAATGTCAGTCTTGACTTTGGTAAAGTCCAAGAATGGAAGTCCGGAGTGGTGAAAAAACTGACTGGCGGTGTCGAAGGGCTTTTGAAAGGAAACAAAATTGATATTGTGAAAGGTGAAGCTTATTTCGTTGACGCTAACAGCATTCGTGTGATGGATGAAAACTCTGCACAAACATACACATTCAAAAATGTCATCATCGCGACAGGATCCCGTCCTATTGAGATCCCAGGCTTTAAATATTCAAAACGCGTGCTTGATTCTACAGGTGCACTCAATCTTGATGAACTCCCAAAAAGTCTAGTTGTAATCGGTGGCGGGTATGTCGGTATCGAACTAGGATCTACTTATGCCAACTTTGGTACTGAAGTAACAATCATTGAAGGCACGAAAGATATTCTTGGCGGATTTGAAAAACAAATGACTTCACTTGTTAAACGCAATTTGAAAAAGAAAAATGTGAATGTCGTTACTGGTGCTCAGGCAAAAGGGGTTGAAGAAACCGATCAGGGAGTCAAAGTTACATATGCTGCAAAAGGCGAAGAACAAACCATTGAAGCAGATTATGTACTTGTGACCGTAGGAAGAAGGCCTAATACGGACGAGCTTGGCTTAGAACAGGTTGGAGTCAAGATGGATGAAAAAGGGCTGATTGAAGTCGACAAACAGCGCAGATCTAATGTTCCAAGCATTTTTGCAATTGGTGACATTGTTGAAGGAGCTAAGCTGGCACATAAAGCTTCTTATGAAGGCAAAATCGCTGCTGAAGCTATTGCAGGGCAGTCTTCTGAAGTCGATTATATCGGTATGCCAGCAGTCGTCTTTTCAGAGCCTGAGCTGGCTTCCGTTGGATATACTGAACAGCAGGCTAAAGAAGAAGGCATTGAAATTGAAGCAGCTAGATTCCCGTTTGCAGCAAACGGTCGTGCGTTGGCACTTAATGCGACAGACGGCTTTGTCAAGCTGATTACTCGTAAAGAGGACGGACTGATTATTGGCGGACAAATTGCAGGAGCGAATGCTTCTGATGTGATTGCTGAAATTGGACTTGCCATTGAAGCAGGCATGACAGCTGAAGATGTGGCTATGACCATCCATGCTCACCCAACTCTGGGAGAAATGACGATGGAGGCTGCAGAGGTAGCTCTCGGAACCCCTGTCCATATTATAAAATAAAGATTTACAGGACCCATGGAATTTCAAATCGAAGTTTCATGGGTTTTTCTTTTTGACAAGTATGCTATGTCAATTTGCTTTCTGCACGTTGGCTAATGTAATGAGGCGTTTCTAATTTCTTAAAAAAGGTTTAATTTAATCGGGAAAATGCATATGTTCCATACAAGAGCTAGTTTTTTGAAAAGTGGTGACATACGATGAAAAAATATGTGGCCCTTCTTTTGCAGTTGATGGTATGGAGCGGTTTTACACTCGTGGAGTGGCTTTCAGGGCGTGATCATATTCTTGCAAAGTCCATCCTGTTTTCCGTGTTTCTCTATCTTGCTTTCTTAATTGCGAGAATGATAGTCAAATCGAATAAAACCACTGTGTTTATTACGATAACAAGCTTGTGTACTTATGCGGGGATGCATCTTTTATTGAATATGCTATACAGATCGATGGTTTTTAATGGTAAATCTGCGGGAAGGGGAATTTCCGTTTTAGAAGGGGTGATTATTCTCCTCTATCTATAAAATGGAAAAAAAGTTATAATAAAGTAAATTCGTATTTTCATTTTTAGAAAGGAAGACAGTGATGAAGAAGTTTTTCACCATAACAGCGGCAATCTTGCTTTTAGCTGCTTGTGGTACAAAGGAAGCGTCACATAAGGATAAGCCCGCCGATGATGGATCAGCCAAACAGGAAGTAAGCAGAAATCAACAGGAAGTGAAGGAAGAAAATAAGCCAAAAGATGATTCCGCGCAGCAAGAGGATACCTCCGTTGTTCCAGAATATAAAGTGAATCAAAATACCTTTGCTTTGGAACCGATTGGAGAAGCGAATCCCAAAGTAGCACTTTTGACCATTGATGATGCTCCAGATGAACATGCGCTGGAAATGGCCAAGACTTTGAAAAAACTAAATGCGCCGGCTATTTTTTTCGTCAATGGACACTTTATCAATTCCCCTGAAAAAGAAAAGGTGATTCAGGAGATACATGACCTTGGATTTATAATTGGTAACCATACATATTCACATAGTGACTTGACAACCCTTCCAGAAGAAAAACAAAAGGAAGAAATTATGTCTGTAAATGAAATCGTGGAAAACATCATAGGAGAAAAGCCGAAGTTTTTCCGTGCCCCTTTTGGCAAGAATACAGATTACAGCCGACAGATCGTTGCTGATGAAGAAATGCTGCTGATGAATTGGACATATGGATATGATTGGGAAAAAGAGTATATGACAGGTGAGGCCATCGCAGATATCATGGTTAATACTCCTTTGCTTCAAGATGGTGCCAATTTGCTTATGCACGATCGCGAGTGGACGAATGATGGATTGGAAGAAATGGTGGAGGGACTGCGTGATAAAGGGTACGAACTCCTAGATCCTATGTTAATTGATACAGAAACGAAATAATCTCCTATTATGTGAATTGTGACATACAATTTGGGCTTGATAAAACAGGATGTGTTATATTATTATGACTTTAACGAGTAATCGTTTTCAAGCCTGTTCACAGAAAGGGTGGAGAAGATGGGAATTATCATTTGCCAGGAGTGTAATGCGACCATCGATTATGTTGAAGATGAAAAAGTGACAAAATTGTATTCCTGTTGCTGTAAATGCTATGGAAAAACAGATGAAGACTGACTAGAATATGGAGCATCCCAGGCGGGGAGCTCCTTTTGTTATAGAGTAAGAAAAATATAAAAATAGATGAAATATGTGCTCCGATTAAGCTTTCCTGTGTCTAGCTACGACGCACAGGAAGTGCTAGTGCGAGCGAAGCGACAGGACGTCGCGTAACTGAAGCCCGCCGACGCACAGGAGGTGCTAGTGCGAGCGAAGCGACAGTTGTGGCGGCAGGAGAACTTCCTCATTAAAATTCGCCTTATGATTGTTTTTATTCACCCCAAAACAAAAGGAGAGATGATGGAATGACAAAGTGGAAAACAAGAGTGACCGATCTACTCAATATCAAGTACCCTATTATCCAAGGAGGGCTTGCTTATTTAGCCTATGCTGAGCTGGCTTCAGCGGTCTCTAATGCAGGTGGCTTAGGACAAATCACAGCCATGTCACTATCAACGCCTGAGGAGCTGAGGGAAGAAATAAAGAAAACCAGGGCAATGACTGACAAACCGTTCGGTGTTAATTTTGCCATCGGGCAGCACGGACGTCCTTTTGAACATATGCTGGAGGTAGCGATTAAAGAAGAGGTCGGAGTGGTCTCTGTTACGGGTGGAAACCCTACTAAATTTTTTCAAGAGCTGGAAGATGTAAATATAAAAAAGCTGGTACTTGTTGCAGCGAAACGCCAGGCTATAAAGGCAGAGGAACTGGGCGCAGATGCTGTAATGGTTGTTGGACAGGAGGGAGGGGGACATATCGGCAGAAATGACACCGGTACATTTGTCCTTATTCCCACAGTTGCAGATGCGGTCAGAATTCCAGTTATCGCTTCCGGCGGTATTGCAGACGGAAGAGGAATTATGGCGGCTATGAGCCTTGGCGCAGAAGGAATTGAAATGGGTACGAGGTTTATTGCCACAAAAGAATGCGTTCATGCTTCCAAGCAATACCAGCAGGCTATTATTAATGGGACTGAAACAGACACAGAGATCATTAAAAGAACGCTGAAAGCACCAGGTAGGGTAATCGCAACTCCATTGTCAAAAAAGATTATTCATCTTGAGGAAGCGGGGGCAAGCTACGAAGAATTGAAACAGTACATAAACGGAACAGCCAATAAAAAATATATTTATGAGGGCAAACCGGAGCAAGGATTTGGTTGGGCAGGACAGGCAGTAGGTTTGATACATGAGGTTGTCAGTGTCAGAGAACTCATGCAAACAATGATAGAAGAGGCTGAAAAAATTCGCGCGAAGTGGAGTGTTTCATAATGGATTATCAATATCCGATTTCACATCATTGGTCAACGGATGAAACTGTAGATGTTATCCGTTTTTTTCAATCAATAGAAAAAGCATATGAAACAGGTATTGAAAGGAATGTCTTGATGCAAGCGTATCGACGTTTTAAAGAGATTGTACCAGGGAAAGCAGATGAAAAAAATATTTGCAATGAGTTTGAAGAGGCGAGTGGTTATTCTACCTATAAGGTTATTCAAAAAATGAAACAGGCTTCTTCTGAAGAAAAAATACGGCTATAGATAAGCGGCAGCATTAGACAGAGAATAACAGGGGTTTATAAGTATCGACAAATGGGTATTTAACTAATAAACAAAGAGTCATTCGTCATCTTCCTAGGTATGTGCACAATTTTGTTACCGGCAATCAATCGGCATCATACGATAGAGTAAGCGAATGATAAGGTAAGCACTTGCCACTAATCTCGGAAGGAGTGTTCATAATGAAGCAAGTCGTCAACACTTATCGAAAGAAGGCAGTGGACCAACAAAAACTTGCTGTTCTTCACCTAGAGTTGAACTATGAACTCGCAGTTCTCTATGATGCAATGCAAGAAAACAACGAGGAAATGAAGGCAAAAGCGAAGCGCAAACTAGAAAGGATCCGCGGTGAGCTGATAAAAATGGAAGCATTGTAATGGTAATGCAAGCAAAAGGTATAGAACAGATGTAGGTGGCGAACTCTCTTCGGAATTATTAAATGAAAGAGTTCGTCTTTTTGTGACTGATTTTTGGAAAAAATATAAGGAAGATGTACCGAGGGACACAGGTGCCGCTAAAAGGACTCTTTCTGTTGATCGCCTTTTTGAAAGTTCGTTTGTTATTCCTTGAAAAGATGGGCAATATTCAATAAGCTGAGTATTGAAGAAAGGAAAGACTGATCGGGGGATGACAATGGCAAATTGGACATTGATAGATAAACATGCCAAAGCGTGGCTTCAAGAGGCCGGCAAAAGGATTATCTCTTCTTTTGCAACTACACCGGAAATCATGACTAAAACAAATCCAAATGACTTAGTAACAAATATTGATCAGGAAACAGAACAATTTTTCACTCAAAAAATAAGGGAAACGTTTCCAGGCCATCGGATCTTAGGTGAAGAAGGTTTTGGAGATGAACCGACCGAATTATCTGGTATTATTTGGATTATAGATCCGATTGATGGTACTACCAATTTTGTTCACCAGCAGAGAAATTTCATGATTTCTATTGGGATTTATGAAAATGGAGAGCCAAGACTTGGGTTTGTATATGATGCTGTTTATGAGGAACTGTATCATGCGAGAGCTGGCGAAGGCGCATATTGGAATGACAAGAGACTCCCAGCATTAGAGGAAATTCCTGTAGAAAAAGCGTTAATCGGAATCAATTCAACGTGGCTGATTTCCAATCGGCTGATTGATCCAAAAGAGACCTTAATACCACTTGTGAATGATGCGAGGGGAACAAGATCATATGGCTCTGCTGCACTTGAGTTTATATTCGTTGCAACCGGAAGACTTGATGCCTACATAACCATGCGTCTTTCACCGTGGGATTTTGCTGGGGGAAAAATCATTGTGGAAGAAGTTGGCGGAAAAGTAACAAATTTAAAAGGAGAGCCATTGAAAATGTTGGAAAAAAGCCCAATAGTCGTGGCAAGACCGGGTCTCCATGAAATAATCATCCAAAAATATTTATCAAAAGGTTTATGAACGAAGAAACGGTCCAGATGATTGCTGGACCGTTTCTGTATGATTCCAAAGTGGGGTGTAATCATAAAACCAAGGGGTGTTTATAATTTGCCGGATTCCCTGTATTTCTTCTTTGTAGAAAAGCCATAGCCCATTACAGATATTAAAATGATTAAACAGACAATCATTCCAATTGCACTTCTTGCACCGAGGGAAAAGCCCATCCCTACGATGGAAAACGCCGCTAATATGGCTAAAAACAAAAAATTAAACTTAATGCCATTCACGTTGTTCGCCCTCCTTATTCATTAATTGTACAAAAAAAATATCGGCTTGGCTACTATTGTGGTATAATTGCTAAGTTATAGTTATATTCGTTTATTTCAGGCAGGAGGAACTACTTTGAATACAAGAAATGATATTAGAAATATTGCGATCATTGCCCACGTTGACCATGGAAAAACGACTTTGGTCGATCAGCTCCTCAAGCAATCCGGTACATTCCGGACAAATGAGCATGTTGAAGACCGGGTAATGGATTCCAATGATTTGGAACGTGAACGCGGTATTACGATTTTAGCGAAAAATACCGCCATTCAATATAAAGATACTAGAATTAATATTATGGACACACCGGGGCATGCTGATTTTGGTGGAGAAGTAGAACGGATTTTAAAAATGGTAGATGGCGTATTACTTGTAGTAGATGCCTATGAAGGGTGTATGCCTCAGACTCGCTTTGTATTGAAAAAAGCCTTGGAACAAAACTTGACGCCCATTGTTGTAGTCAACAAAATTGACCGCGATTTTGCACGTCCAGAAGAAGTAGTGGATGAAGTCCTTGAGTTATTTATCGAGCTTGATGCTAATGATGACCAGTTGGAGTTTCCAGTTATTTTTGCTTCAGGGATAAATGGAACGGCAAGCACAGAACCAAGCCAACAGGATGAAAACATGGAAGTGCTGTATGAAACGATTTTAGAGCATATTCCTGCTCCAGTGGAAAATAGGGATGAACCTCTCCAGCTCCAGGTATCCCTTTTGGATTACGATAAATATGTTGGACGAGTAGGAATAGGTCGTATTTTCCGCGGTACGATCAAGGTTGGCCAGCAAGTTGCTCTGATGAAACAGGATGGGAGCGTAAAACAGTTTCGTGTAACTAAGCTATTCGGTTTCTTTGGATTGAAGAGAATGGAAATTGAAGAGGCTTTTACAGGGGATATTGTTGCGGTGTCTGGAATGGAAGACATCAACGTTGGTGAAACGCTGTGTCCAATCGACCATCAGGAACCACTTCCAATGCTGAAAATAGATGAACCTACTCTTCAGATGACTTTCTTGGTCAATAATAGTCCGTTTGCGGGCAGGGAAGGGAAATTTGTAACAGCAAGAAAAATCGAGGAAAGAATTAAAACACAGCTTGAAACAGATGTCAGTCTTCGTGTCGAAGATACAGAGTCACCGGATGCGTGGATTGTTTCTGGCAGAGGTGAGCTTCATCTGTCTATTTTAATTGAAAATATGCGCCGCGAAGGTTTTGAACTTCAGGTATCAAAACCCAAAGTCATTATCAAAGAGGTGGATGGTGTACTATGCGAACCGATTGAACATGTTCAAATTGATACTCCAGAGGAATATACCGGAGGCATTATTGAATCACTCGGCTCCCGTAAAGGTACGATGTTGGATATGATCAATAACGGAAAAGGACAGGTTCGTCTGATATTCCATGTTCCTGCACGGGGATTGATCGGTTATACAACAGAGTTCATGTCATTGACAAGAGGCTACGGAATTTTGAATCATACCTTCGACAGCTATGAACCGATGGCTTCCGGACAAATTGGTGGAAGGCATCAAGGTGTCCTCGTTTCGATGGAAAGCGGAAAGGCTACGACATACGGAATCATGCATGTGGAAGATCGCGGAACAATATTTGTTGAACCTGGTACAGAAATATACGAGGGAATGATTGTTGGCGAGCATTCGCGCGATAATGATCTGGCTGTCAATATTACGAAGACAAAACATGCAACGAATGTCAGATCAGCGACAAAGGACCAGACTTCAGTCATCAAACGGCCTAAGATTATGTCTTTGGAAGAATCGCTTGAATACCTTAATGATGATGAGTTATGCGAAGTAACTCCTGAATCCATCCGTTTGCGTAAAACAATTTTGAACAAAAATGAACGGGAAAAAGCAGCCAAGAAGAAAAAGTTTGCCTAAGTTTGTTATAATACTGCTTAAATATGGTATGCTTATGGAGGCTTCTTTTATAAAAGAAGCCTCTTTCTAAAGACACGGGAGGTAGCCTGAATGAAATTCATTGCCAGTCTGTTTTTTGCCATTGGCATGACAAAGTCAGACCAAGATGCGATTAATAGCTTTTCTCCATTTTTTAAAATTTATTATCAGCAGACTCAAAGTCCCAAAGTGGCAAGTTGGCTCCTGTTTTTAACAATTGTGGCACTTTGTATCCTCGTTTATAAACTAGGGTTTGCAAAGAAACTTCCATTGTTGAAGTCCGCTATTATTTATATCTTTTTGGTTATAGGTTGTACACTACTTACCTTTCTTGGGATCTTTCTTCCGATTGTAGAAGGACTTGTCGTGGCTGCACTCATATTAATCATTTATAAAATTAGGCTGAACAAAGAGAAAAAAGCGGGTACATTCGATAATTAAAAAGACTTGAAGCATCGTTACAACGTTGCTTCAAGTCTTTTTTACTTTTTGCGCGAATCGACAGGGCGCCGCTATTTGAACCAGCTGACGGACAAGCGCTATTTTTCGTTTTTAAAAATCCTTTTCTTTCCCTTTAAAACTGTATAACTGAAACTGCCCACTTGCATGATGTGCTTTCGTTTTTTCTTCAATTCTTTCATGGCATTCATCGCACATATAAGTATGAATCGGCCTATTTCTTAATTTCTTAGCAAGGGGCGTGTCATTTTCCAGTTCGTGCTGTTTATCGCAAATGACGCATTGCACTTTCATGTTGGCTACCACCTCTGTAAAAGAATATTGTTCTTTTACAGAACATTATATCATGTTACACCCTGATTCTAACAATGATTATTTCCAGCCAGAATGGTCAAGCGCCGATTTGCCCAAAATTATTCATTTGTTTGCTTTTTCTGCTCCTTTTCGATCTGTCTCTTATCGTGATTGTCCATTTCATCATCTTGTTTTTGGGGTGCTTCCTGAGGGTTTTTGTCATCTTCCTGAGGAGGCAGCTCAGGCATTAGCCTTCCAGTGATATCGGCCAGTTCATTGAGGATGCCTTGAAGAGGCCTGCCATTGGACATGTCGTCTTTTATTTCTTTCAGTCTGGCGTTGATGTCGGGATCAGCAACAACGACTGCACCAGCGCCTAAAGGGTCATGTTTGATGCTTTCTGCTACTGAATATTTGATGGAGCCTACTTTGGAACGGTCCAAATTTTTGTCTACATCTATCCCGATAACGGCGTAATCTCCAGCGACTACTGCTGTTGCATCTTTTACGTGGGGAATGTCGGAAGCCAGAGCGGCTAAATAATTTGCCCGTTCCTCATCATTGTTCCGAGTCTG
Source organism: Bacillus sp. HF117_J1_D (assembly GCA_009928435.1). GTDB lineage: Bacteria > Bacillota > Bacilli > Bacillales > Bacillaceae_C > Siminovitchia. Next base: position 197,052 of record JAABNQ010000001.1, on the reverse strand, counting down.
ATCCTGCTGGTTTAATTCAGTTCTTGTGTTTTGGAGTGAAGGGTTCCCGTTCCCGTTGTCCCTATTTGCTCCGTTCATCTGTCCACACGCTGACAGTGTGAGAATGATGAAAATAAATGCTGTTTTTTTCAATATGCTTTCCTCCTGTTAGTTCTTCCACTCTCGTTATTTTTATATTGTGCAATAAGACTTCTAAGTTTATGCATAAGTACATATATTTGAGACAAAGAGTTGTCCCTATGTGACATTTTCAAATGGAACCGGCCGATCTATAGCATCATATGATATTAAAAAGGAGCAGGAGGCATCAATTTGACGAAAATATACGTTTTAGATACGAATGTCTTGTTGCAAGACCCCAATGCCGTCTTTTCGTTCCAGGATAATGAAATTGTCATTCCGGCGGTTGTGCTGGAAGAACTGGATTCAAAGAAGAGGTACATGAATGAAATCGGCAGGAATGCAAGACATGTTTCCAAATTGATAGACGGCTTCAGAAAGACCGGGAAACTCCATGAAAGGATCGCTTTGGAAAATGGAGGGACATTGCGGATTGAACTCAATCATCGATCATTCCATCAGCTTCAGGAGATTTTTTTAGAGAAGACGAACGATAATCGCATTTTGGCGGTGGCGAAAAACATAGCGATGGAAGAAGAGAAGAAAGAGGATGGAAAGCCCGTCATCATCGTCAGTAAAGATGCTTTATTAAGAGTTAAGGCAGATGCTCTTGGGTTGCAGGCGGAAGATTTTCTCAGTGATCGCGTTGTAGAAGTGGATCACTTATATACTGGATCGCAGGAAGTTTATGTGAATATCGACTTGTTAAGGATGTTCTATGAAACTGGTCAAATTCTAAGTTCTGAAGTAGTGAATAGCAAGCCGCTAAACTCTAATCAATTTATTGTGATGAAGGATGAACTTGGCAGTTCTTCATCAGGACTAGGAATTGTTGATGAGACAGGAAACTTGATACGAAAACTGGTCACCCATTTTGATTCTATCTGGGGAATAAAACCGAGGAATGTTCAGCAAACAATGGCAATAGAGCTTCTCTTTCGTGAGGATATTCAACTTGTCACAATGATCGGCAAAGCTGGCACAGGGAAGACCCTTCTGGCTTTGGCGTCCGGTCTGATGCAGACAGAAGATATGAAGAAGTATAAAAAGCTGCTTGTCGCGCGCCCAATTGTCCCGGTCGGAAAGGATATCGGATATTTGCCGGGAGAAAAACAGGAAAAATTGAGGCCGTGGATGCAGCCGATATATGATAATTTGGAATACTTATTCAACACAAAAAAACCTGGCGAACTGGATTCGATATTAGCGGGGATGGGCTCTATCGAGGTTGAAGCATTAACATATATAAGAGGGCGCAGTATACCAAAACAATTTATCATCATAGATGAGGCCCAAAACCTTACAAAGCATGAAGTGAAAACAATTCTGACGAGAGTAGGGGAAGGAAGTAAAATTGTACTGATGGGAGATCCGCAGCAAATTGACCACCCTTACCTTGATGAACTTAATAATGGTTTAGTGTATGTATTAGAAAAATTCAAAAAAGAGAGTGTTGCTGGCCATATAAAACTGGTCAAAGGAGAGAGATCTGATCTGGCACAGCTTGCAGCCGATATTTTATAAAGAAGATCAGTTAAACAAAAAACAGGCGGTTGAAGCGCCTGCTTTACATCTATTGCACACGAAACCCCTTCACATTTTTAATGGGGTTTTCCCTATTAGAGCCATCTGGATATAATACATGAACCGGTCCGTCTGTACTAAGCGGTTTTCCCTTTTCGGAAAACGCCAAAATCAATTCTTTCCCTTCATCGAGTGATATTGAATGTTCACCGGTTGTTGTTTCAATAATAAGTTCAGAAGCTCCGGGTTCCGGCTCTGCGTATTCTAGGAATGGCTTCAATATGATCCCAAATGAACCTGTTAAAACCTTCACTTTTTCAAATTGGCGTTCCGACTTAAGTGTCGGAGGTGACACAGCGCCTTCCTTAATTACACGGTCCCAGTGTTTGGAAGCTACTGTAAACTCTACTTCATTCTTATCCTCTTCATTTTTTTCTTCTGTAAAATATGTATTTAAATCAATTCGCCGATCGTCAAAGATCCATACTCCGGCGTCCAATGTGATTGGAAACTTCACTTTTCCTTTAATGGGCATGATTGTATTCATAATGCTACCTCCTTCTCCACTTCAGATAGTATAACTCTAAAAAAATGAAATGAAAAGTTAGAGAGATTTTATTATGTAGTAGCGGTACAATAAGAGAAAGTATAGAAACTTACCAATTGCAAAAGGACAAAAATAACACCCAATCTCTTGCAATTTCATAATAATAGGGGTAAAATTTACAGACAGTATTGTCTATTTGTCCGGAGACAGGGGGGTAAAATGTGGTGTCTGATATAAAGCTGAATCATCGGGAAAAAGCCTACGCTCTCTTGAAGGCAGACGCGGAAAAAATTTTGTGTTTGATTCAGGTGCAAATGGACAACTTAACAATGCCTCAATGTCCTTTATACGAGGAAGTTCTTGATACTCAAATGTTTGGCCTTTCTCGTGAGATAGATTTTGCCGTCCGACTTGGGCTGGTTGATGAGAAGGATGGAAGAGAGTTGATTTTTTCATTGGAAAGGAAGCTGAGTGCGCTTCACGAAGCATTTACTGAAAGTGAAAAATGAAAATGTGCAAGCTCTTTCGCCTCACCGAACAATAAAGCTCAAACAGTTCGTTTGTAATTGTTTGAGCTTTTTTATCTAATTGAATGTCTGAATCCAACTCTATAGGCTGGGAGGCTTCATTTTTACAAGAAATTAGTCATCTTTTATTCCCTGTTTTATGAAAACTGATTGATAGATTGGATGAAAAATAATGTTTAAAAAAATCTTGAAATCATATGATTACTCAATCATCGTTGTTTATTTGCTTCTTTGCTTTTTCGGATTAATCATGATTTATAGTGCAAGCATGGTGATGGCGGTTCAATATTATGATTATCCACCAGATTTCTTTTATCAAAAGCAAAAAATTAATCTAGCAGTAGGTATTTTATTTTTTTTATTTTTTGCTTTATTTCCATATAAAGCATACAAAAGTAAAAAGTTTTTAATTTTTGTTACAGTCGCAGCAGTCATTGGTCTTTTTGCCGTAGATATTTTCGGGCATGCAACGAATAATGCTCAAAGCTGGATTAAAATAGGTGCAAGGAAGATTCAGCCTTCGGAGTTTGCTAAGCTGAGCATCATTATTTATTTGTCCGCTGTGTATTCTAAGAAACAGGCATACATAAACCAACTGGATAAAGGTGTTTTGCCGCCACTGATGTTCCTAATTTTTGTTTGTTTCCTCATTGCAATGGAACCAGATAATGGGACAGCTCTGATCACCTTTCTAATAGGTGCAATGATCATTCTATGTTCTGGAATGCGTTTAAAAACAATTCTCAAGCTGGGGCTGCTGGGTATGCTTCTGGCTGTTGTCCTTGCTCCTTTTGTGATTTTAAAATCCGATAAGATATTTACCGAGACTCGACTCGGCAGAATCTACGGATTCTTGGATCCGTTCGGCACAGGTCAAAAGGAAGGCTTTCAATTGGTAAATTCATATTTAGCTATTGGCTCAGGCGGATTAAAAGGTCTGGGATTAGGACAAAGTGTTCAGAAACTTGGCTATCTGCCGGAAGCTCATACAGATTTTATCATGTCGGTCATTGCTGAGGAGCTAGGGGTTTTCGGAGTTCTATTTGTACTGGGAGGCCTAACCTACATTGTCTTACGGGGAATTTATATCAGTACAAGGAGCCGCGACCCATTTGGCAGCATGCTTGCGATTGGGATATCAGGAATGATTGGAATACAAGCGTTTATTAATTTGGGAGGTATGTCGGGGCTTATCCCTATTACAGGTGTACCTTTACCATTCATCAGCTATGGTGGTTCCTCTATCCTTGTCCTTTCGATAGCGATGGGGATTTTAGCCAACGTTTCCATGTTTAATCGATATGAGGAAAAATTCAAAACTAAAAATACTGTTCCTGTTCCCCGGACTGACAGAATTCAGCAAAACAACCAAGATAAACGTCCATGGGTGAACCTTAAATAGACAGATAGATGTTTATGAAGGGGAGAGCTTAGATGACAAAGATTAACAAAGTACTAGTTGCTAACCGTGGAGAGATTGCCATCCGTGTGTTTCGGGCCTGCACAGAGCTCGGAATCCGCACTGCTGCGATCTATTCTCGCGAAGACTCGGGGTCCTATCATCGCTATAAGGCGGATGAGGCCTATCTGGTTGGAGAAGGAAAAAAGCCAATTGATGCTTATTTAGATATCGAAGGCATCATCGAAATTGCTAAACGTTCTGAGGCAGATGCCATCCATCCAGGTTATGGATTTCTGTCCGAAAACATTGAGCTGGCCAAACGCTGCGCCGAAGAGGGAATCACTTTTATCGGTCCAGCCATACAGCATTTGGATATGTTTGGTGATAAGGTCAAAGCGAAACATCAGGCAGTGCTTGCTGGTATTCCGGCTGTTCCGGGCAGTAATGGTCCGGTTGAGAGCTTGGAAGAAGCTGCTGCTTTTGGAAATGAATACGGTTACCCGATTATGGTGAAAGCGTCTCTTGGCGGCGGCGGGCGCGGTATGCGTATCGTCCGAAGCAAAGGGGAATTGAAGGAGGCATATGAACGCGCAAAGTCAGAAGCGAAGGCCGCTTTTGGCGATGACGAGGTCTATGTCGAAAAGTTCATTGAAAATCCTAAGCATATTGAAGTACAGATATTGGGAGATGTTCAAGGAAATATCGTCCATCTATTTGAGCGTGACTGCTCTGTCCAAAGACGCCATCAAAAAGTAGTGGAGACTGCACCTTCGGTGTCTCTAAATAAAGAAATGCGTGAAAAAATTTGCGGGGCTGCCGTACAGCTAATGAAAAATGTGAGGTATCTCAATGCTGGAACGGTAGAGTTCCTTGTAGAAGGCGACCAGTTTTATTTTATTGAGGTCAATCCAAGAATTCAGGTTGAACATACAATCACGGAAATGATTACAGGCATTGATATTGTACAGTCGCAGATTTTGATTGCCGAGGGGCATTCACTTCATGGGGATTCCGTACAGATTCCGAAACAGGAAGATATAATAATGAACGGATATGCCATCCAAGCGAGAGTGACGACAGAGGATCCTTTAAATGATTTCATGCCGGATACAGGAAAAATCATGGCTTTCCGAACAGGCGGAGGATTTGGTGTTCGGATGGATGCTGGGAACGGTTTCCAAGGGGCTGTCATCACGCCTTATTATGATTCTTTGCTGATGAAGCTGTCTACTCAAGCTCTGACATTTGAACAAGCCGCAGCCAAAATGATCAGAAATCTGAAGGAATTCAGGATTCGCGGAATTAAAACAAATATCCCATTTTTAATAAATGTTATGCAACACGAGCGGTTCATTACAGGCGAGTATGACACATCCTTTCTAGACGATGCTCCAGAGTTGTTTTCCTTTGCTGAGAGCAAGGACCGTGGTACAAAAATGCTTACCTATATTGGGACGGTTACGGTCAACGGATTCCCGGGTATTGAGAAAACAAAAAAGCCGATTGAACCCGACCCGAGAGTTCCTTCTATTCCAGCGGATGAAACCGTTTCACGAGGGACCAAACAGATTTTGGACGAACAGGGAGCCGATGGCTTAGTTGACTGGGTTAGAAACCAGAAAGAAGTTCTAATTACGGATACCACGTTCCGTGATGCACATCAGTCGCTGCTCGCAACTCGTATCCGTACTCGCGATCTCGTTCAGGTAGGTGAACCAACTGCACATCTTCTCCCAGAGCTCTTTTCTATGGAGATGTGGGGAGGGGCAACCTTTGATGTTGCCTACCGATTTCTGAAGGAGGACCCATGGGATCGGCTTTCCAAATTGAGAGAAAAAATGCCGAACATTCTGTTCCAAATGCTGTTTAGAGGATCGAACGCCGTCGGCTATAAAAACTATCCGGATAATGTCATCAAGGCTTTCGTCCGGGAGTCTGCGAATGCAGGCATAGATGTATTCCGAATTTTTGACAGTTTAAACTGGGTTAAAGGTATGGAAGTGGCGATTGATTCGGTTCGCCAGTCAGGCAAGGTTGCTGAAGCGGCTATTTGCTATACAGGGGATATCAACGATGCTGAAAGACCGAAATACCATATTGATTACTATAAATCTATGGCAAAAGAGCTGGAGGCGTTAGGAGCGCATATGCTAGCGATCAAAGATATGGCTGGACTGCTGAAGCCTGAAGCAGCCTATCGGTTGATTTCCGAACTGAAGGAAACGGTCGATCTGCCGATCCACCTGCATATGCATGACACTAGCGGAAATGGCATTCTTACTTATACGAAAGCGATTGAAGCAGGTGTGGATATCATTGATACAGCACTGGGGTCAATGGCTGGTTTGACTTCACAACCGAGCTTGAATACGCTCTATTATGCGCTTGAAGGAACGGACAAGGCGATTAATATCGATATTGATTCTCTTGAGAAGCTTTCCTATTATTGGGAGGATGTTCGTAAGTACTACCACGATTTTGAAAGCGGTATGCTCGCTCCGCATACTGAAGTATACAAGCATGAAATGCCTGGTGGACAATATAGCAACCTTCAACAACAGGCAAAAGCTGTGGGGTTAGGTGGTCGCTGGGATGAGGTTAAGGATATGTACAGCCGGGTCAATCGGATGTTTGGAGACATTGTCAAAGTGACGCCTTCATCCAAAGTGGTTGGAGACATGGCGCTATTTATGGTTCAAAATGATTTAAACGAGGAATCTGTATTGGAAAGGGGACAATCCATCGACTTTCCCGATTCAGTGGTAGAACTATTTGAAGGCTATTTAGGCCAGCCGCACGGAGGCTTTCCAGTAGAACTACAGCGGGTCATCTTGAAAAATCGTGAGCCGATTACTGTAAGACCTGGTGAACTGCTGGAGGACGTGGATTTTGACCAGCTTCAAGAAGAATTGGCAGAAGAAATGGGACCGGATGTTTCACAAAAGGATGTGATCGCCTATGCCCTTTATCCGAAGGTATTCCTTGAGTACATTGCGACACTGAACCAATTTGGAGACATTTCAGTACTTGATACCCCGACATTCGTCCATGGTATGAGGCTGGGTGAAGAAATTGAAGTAGAAATTGAAACAGGTAAAACATTGATCGTTAAACTTGTCTCTATCGGGCAGCCGCAACCTGATGGTACGCGGGTAGTCTATTTTGAACTGAATGGACAGCCGAGAGAAGTTGTCATTAAAGATGAGAACATCAAGTCGACTGTGGTACTTAAGCAGAAGGCGGATCCGAAAAATCAGGCACATATTGGAGCTACGATGCCGGGAACAGTACTGAAGGTTCTTATTAAAAAAGGTGAGAAGGTGCAAAAAGGGGATCATCTCGTACTTACCGAGGCGATGAAGATGGAGACGACCGTTCAGGCTCCGTTTTCAGGAATCGTCAAAGATATCTTCGTGCATCAAGGAGATGCTATCCAGCCGGGTGACTTATTAATAGAGGTAGAGAAATAAAGGATATAAAAAATCTTGCGCAGTTAAAATTGCGCAAGATTTTTTATTGTGTAATCATATTTGGAGACTTGATGTCAGTTTGAGCATTTTCTTTTTCATCTGTCTGAGAAGCAGGGGAGAACTCCATCTTGCCTCTGGTGATTAACATGATAAAGTAGCTTAATAAGCCGAAGAGACAAGTAATAAATAATGCATGTGCCAGTGCAACATAAATATTTAAGCTTGTAAATACTACAACAGCTCCGGCAGCAACCTGCAATGTCACTAGAATAAAAGCAATGATCCATCCTTTGACAACAACCATCTGGTCTTTATAGTTTTTGACTGCCATCCAAGTAATGTAGCCAATCCATAAAAATATCATACCAGCCATGAACCGGTGTCCCATTTGGATCCATTCATACATATTTGTTGGCAGAGAGAAAGGCCTGCTGTTTAAACAGAGTGGCCAATCTTTGCAGACGAGGCTTGCTTCTGTATGGCGAACAAGGGCTCCAGTATAAACGACAATATAGGAATAAACTGTAACACCAATCGTATGGAACTTCATTCTTCTATCTAGATTAATTTTTGATGTATCAAATTTTTTATCGACTTCAAAAATGAGAAGTGTCAATAAAAATACCGAGGCAAAGGATATGAGCGAGATTCCGAAATGAAGTGCTAGTACAAAGCTTGATTGGCCCCACACAACTGCTGCCGCTCCAATTAAAGCCTGTAAAATAAGAAAGAAAACTGAAAGAATGGCAAGGGCTTTTGTTTCCCTTTTGTGTCCAATCGTTTTCCACGCCCAAATGGAGAGGATCAAAACAAGCAAAGCAGCGCTTCCGGAAACGATCCGGTGAGCAAACTCAATGATAAGCTCAGCAGTAATTTCGGTTGGTATTAGTTGGCCGTTACACAGTGGCCATGATTTTCCACAGCCCATGCCGGAATCAGTCTTCGTAACCAAAGCACCGCCCAGAAGGACAAAAACCATCACAACCGTGGTAAGTACGGCAAACCATTTTAACTTACGGTGCAAAATTTCACCCACTTATCTTTATTAATTTTTATTGGAATGATTAAATTCAACTTTGATACTACATAAATGGACTCAAAAATACAACCGACAAATTTGTTAACACGACCTAAAAAGGTGTAAACTTGAAATAAGCGATAAATTTTGATAGTAATGTTATGAGCAGTTGGTGAATTTTGGTTGTATATATTCTTTTTGGGTGACACATTTTGGACAAAATAATGGCTGAATGCGATGTGAAAAACGTTGAATTATATGATTAAATATATTGTTGAAGGCCTTTGTTCACAATCCTGTTCCAACCAGCGCTCGGCTTTTGAACATCTGTATGCTACAATAATGTGTGCAGGAGTTCTAGGCATACTTTTAGGTAAAAGTTGAAAAAACAGGGAAATAAGTGAACAAATACTGAAACATCGTACATAATACAGGAAAGTTGTCTCAAGATGGCCTATAGTAAGAATTATATGTAAATATGTTTTGGGAAAGGAGACGAGTGGAAAAAGATATGGAAAACAGTCGCCACATATCTGAAGTGGAAGCCTCTCCTTCGACTGCTTGGTCGGACTTTATGGCCTTGATCAAAATAGGAATTGTTAATTCCAACCTGATACCTGTTTTTGCAGGGCTATGGCTTGCACTCATATATAATGGACAGCATTTCCTCCAATCCTTGGACACTGTTATTTTCACGCTGCTTGGGTCTGCCCTTATTATGGCTGGATCATGTGCTTTCAATAATTATATCGATCGTGACATTGATCCTATTATGGAAAGAACAAAATCAAGGCCGACAGTTACAGGTCGGATTAGTGGAGGGAAAGTCCTTACAGTCGGTTTTACTTTTGTGACATTGGGCTTAATTCTCCTTTTTCTTACCAATGCAACAGCTGGTTTCATTGGCATTGTTGGGGTGTTTAGCTATGTGGTGATTTACAGCATGTGGGCTAAGCGGAAGCTCGTCAGCAACACGGTCATTGGAAGCTTGTCCGGAGCGGTTCCTCCGCTGATTGGATGGGCAGCAATTGATCCGAGTCTGCCAACGATGGCATGGATGTTGTTTCTGATCATGTTCATATGGCAACCGCCTCATTTCTATGCTTTAGCGATGAGAAGAACTGAGGAATACAGAGCAGCTGGCATACCTATGCTACCTGTCGTGAAAGGTTTTGCAGCTACAAAGCGCAGCATTATTATGTGGGTGGCTTTGTTGTTGCCGATTCCATTTTTTATGACAGCACTGGGAATACCATTTGTTGTTTTAGCCACGCTATTAAATGTTGGCTGGCTTGTAATGGGAATGGCTGGTTATAAAACGAAGAATGACATAAAATGGGCAACGCTCATGTTTGTTTATTCATTAAACTATTTGACCATTATTTTTACTGCAATGGTAATTTTCGCAGTTATTTAACTTTATCCAGCGAAAATCTCCCGCTTTTGTAAGTGGTGAGATAAATGCATAAGGGTATTCCGTTTAGTGTGTGGGGGCAACCCCAGCTGAATGAAGTTAAAGCCCCTGGCGGGTGCCACAGATTTTCAGAGAAAATGTATGGAGCGAGGCTCGATACAATCTGGGTGCAAACACGCCAAGGCGCATTTGATCTTGGGAATTCTTTCTTATTAAAAGAAATCCACATAGAATGACCCGGTCCTTGCAACCACTAAGATATTTTACGAAAGAGGGGTTTGATTGAATTATGAAACTATGGCTGCAAAAGTGGCGTCTGTTATCCGTTTTAGCGATATTGGCGCTCGTGCTTTCAGGCTGCGGCGAGCCTTTTCTATCGGGGCTGGTTCCCGCAGGAGAAATTGGAAAACAGCAGTATGATCTCATTCTTCTTAGTTTAGGGATCATGGCTCTGGTAATCATTGTTGTAGTAATTATCTTTACTTTTGCCATCATTAAATTTCGACGTAAAGATGAAAGAATTCCGAAACAGGTAGAAGGCAGTCACACGCTGGAAATTGTATGGACTGTTATTCCGATCATCTTACTTCTAATCCTTGCAGTACCTACAGTTGCTGTTACTTTCAGCCAAGGTGATGTTTCTGCAATTGATAAGAAGGATGCTGACGGAAACCGGGAATCTCTTGTTGTAAACGTCAATGCACACTTATACTGGTGGGAATTTGAATATCCAGATCTTGGAATTGTAACGAGTCAGGACCTTGTTATTCCAACAGATGAAAAAGTCTACTTTCAGGTAACAAGTAAAGACGTAAAACACTCATTCTGGATTCCACCATTAGGCGGTAAGCTGGACACAAACCCGGATAACGTCAATAAGTTCTGGTTAATCGCCGATAGTGACAAAGCTGAAGAAGCGGGCAATATCTTCTATGGAAAATGTGCTGAGCTATGTGGACCTTCACATGCTTTAATGGACTTCAAAGTAAAAGCATTGCCACAGAAGGATTTTGAAAAATGGGTTGCTGACATGCAAAATACGAAAGAGCCTGTAGAACCAACTACAGATCTTGCAAAACAAGGTGAAGAAATCTTCAACGAAAGCTGTATTACATGTCACGCAGTAACACCTGAGGTAAAACCAAGTGGAGAGCTTGCTCCAAACCTTGCTGGGTTTGCTGATCGTGAAAGAGTTGCAGGGATTCTCGATCACAATGAGAAAGAATTGAAGAAATGGATTAAAGATCCTGAAAAAATTAAACCGGGTAACAAAATGACAGGTACGTATCCAGAGATGTCTGATCAGGAATTGGATGCATTGGCTGCGTATTTGATGGAATTGAAGGTTCAAAATAAGTAACGTATAACAAAGGGAGGTTTAATAGTGAGTACTATTGCTCAAAAGAGAAGTTTCGGAGCCGCCGTATGGGACTACTTAACAACTGTGGACCATAAAAAAGTGGGTATCTTATACTTCGCCGCAGGGTTCTTCTTCTTTCTCCTAGGCGGAATCGAAGCCATGATTATGCGTATCCAGCTCGCTGTGCCTGACAATGACTTTGTGAGTGCGGGTATGTTTAATGAAATGATGACAATGCATGGAACAACGATGATTTTCCTTGCTGCCATGCCAATTTTAGTAGGTTTTATGAATGCGATTATGCCTCTCCAAATTGGAGCGAGGGACGTTGCTTTCCCGTTTTTGAACGCTCTAGGCCTTTGGCTTTTCGTATTTGGAGGATTGTTGGTGAACGTATCTTGGTTTTTTGGAGGAGCGCCTGACGCAGGGTGGACTTCCTACGCATCACTTGCGATGAATTCAACTACCCATGGTGTTGACTTCTATGCTACAGGAATTCAAATCTCAGGGTTTGGTACACTCATGGGGGGAATTAACTTCCTTGTGACAATCATCAATATGCGTGCACCTGGAATGACTTATATGAGAATGCCTATGTTCACATGGACAACATTCATTACATCGGCACTCATTTTGTTCGCATTCCCTCCACTAACTGTTGCGTTGTTCCTTTTGACTTTTGATAGAATGTTTGGAGCGAACTTCTTTAATGTAGCTGCTGGAGGAAACACAATCATCTGGGAACACTTCTTCTGGATTTTTGGGCACCCAGAGGTATATATTTTGATCTTGCCTGCATTTGGAATTTTCTCTGAAATTATCCCGACTTTCTCAAGAAAGAGACTGTTTGGATATTCTTCAATGATTTTCGCTACTGTATTGATCGGTTTCCTAGGGTTCATGGTTTGGGCTCACCATATGTTTACAGTAGGACTTGGTAACATTGCTAATGCGATTTTTGCGGTTGCAACAATGGCTATTGCCGTACCAACAGGAATAAAAATATTTAACTGGCTCTTGACGATGTGGGGTGGAAGTATTAAATTTACTACCCCAATGCTTTGGGCAGCGGCTTTTATTCCTTCATTCGTTATGGGTGGTGTAACTGGAATCATGCAGGCTGCTGCACCAGCTGACTACCAGTACCATGACACATACTTTATTGTTGCTCACTTCCACTATGTAATTGTTGGTGGGGTAGTGTTCGGTATCTTCGCGGCAGTTCATTTCTATTGGCCAAAACTGTTCGGAAGAATGTTGAACGAAACATTGGGTAAAATTACTTGGGCATTGTTTGTAATTGGCTTCCATTTGACATTCTTTGTTCAACATTTCCTAGGATTGATGGGAATGCCACGAAGGGTATTTACGTTCCTTGATGGACAAGGATTGACTACAGGTAACTTGATCAGCTCCATTGGGGCTCTAACAATGGGTGTTGCGGTTATTGTTCTTCTGATTAACGTAGTCATAACTGCCGTTAAAGGAGAAGCTGTAGCCAACGACCCATGGGAAGATGGACGTTCGATGGAATGGGCTATCCCTTCACCGCCGCCATTTTACAACTTTAAACAGCTTCCACTTGTTCGTGGACTTGACGCTTACTGGTTGGAGAAAATGGAAGGCAGAACTGAAATGACGCCAGCTGAACCAATTGGCGAAATTCACATGCCAAACGGGTCATTTATTCCTTTCATGATGTCATTAGGATTCTTTATTGCATCATTCGGAGCAATATATAACCAAGAGCATGGCTGGGGAATACCAGTATTGATTATTGGACTTGTGATTTCCTTTGGTTCGATGCTTGTACGCTCCTTGAAAGACGATCATGGCTATCATATTCCTAAGTCGGAATTGATGGATGATAGTGAGAAAGGAGTTAAGGCATAATGGCAGTTCAACAGCAATTTACTCCAGAAACATGGCCGGAAACGCCGGAAAGAGCAACTCTGGAAGGAAAAAATAAGTTTTTGGGTCTCTGGTTTTTCCTTGGAGGCGAAACTGTTCTATTCGCCTCCTTCTTTGCCACTTATTTGGCTCTTAAAGATAAAGTTCCAAATAGTGATAGCTTGACTTCATCTGATGTATTTGGTCTACCGCTTGCATTTGCCATGACAATGCTTCTATTGACTAGCTCTGTCACGAGTGTGTATGCCATTTATCATTTAAGGAACTTTAATTATAAGAAGATGCAATTGTGGTTTATTATCACACTTTTGCTAGGCCTTGGATTCTTTGTACTGGAAATTTACGAGTTTCATCACTACACGACAGAATTAGGATTTGGTTTTAGAAGCAGTGCATTCAGTTCAGCCTTTTATACGCTTGTTGGATTCCACGGCGGACACGTTATATTTGGTCTTGGGTGGATTACTGCATTGCTTATACGTAACGCAAAACGAGGACTAAGTCTGTATAATGCGCCTAAATTTTATTTGGCAAGTATTTACTGGCACTTTATCGACGTAGTCTGGGTATTTATCTTCACTGTCGTTTACTTAATGGGAATGGTGGGATAATGTATGGAAGATCAATACTTAAATTCAGGAAATCCACGTGTTGATTATGAATACCGTCGCAGAAGAAATAAAGAACACATGCGTCATCAAGTCATTTCATTCGCCATCTCAATCTTTTTGACATTGGTGGCATTCGGCGCAGTAGCTGCTGGATTTGATAAATGGTTCGTCATTCCATTTATCCTTCTCCTCGCTGTAGTACAGGTTATTTTCCAACTATACTACTTTATGCATATGAGTGAGAAAGGGCATGAGGCTGTCCAGTTGTTTATATACGGAGGAGTCATTATCGGTTTCGTTACCCTTTTGGCCTTCTTGACAATTGTTTGGTGGTAAGCGGATTTTAAGCCAGTCGAATTTTCGACTGGCTTTTCTCGTGAGCCAAATCATGGCCAGTTGAACGCTTAGAGCCGTAAGGATCAAGCTGTTTCTCCTGTGGCAATTGCTTGCTTCCTAGGGAATTGGTCTGCCTGTTGCGCTTAAGGTGTGTTTTCATATCCCACTCCAGTTTATACGTTGATGTTCAAAAGCTTTCGCTTTCTTTCAATGTTCATCAACTTGTCATGTTGAATCGTTGAAGTGTAGAAATCAGCTAAGTATAATGGAATGTAGAGGAAATTTGTAAAGCATAAAAGAGGTGAAGGCAAGTGCCTTTAAGCATATTTGGTTTTCGTGCACTTTGGAGCCCTTATTTTCTGATTTTCATTTTCATTTTGGTTGCCGCCTATTTTTATTTGACGGTCAAGAAACGCCATCTGTTTAAAGAAAGTGAACCCTTGAAAAAAAGCCAGGCTGTTTTATTTCTGATCAGCATGTTGCTACTTTATATTACCAAGGGGTCACCTGTTGATTTGATAGCGCATATCATGTTTACTTTTCACATGGTTCAAATGGCTTTTCTTTACTTGGTCATACCCCCGTTACTTATTTCGGGTGTACCAAATTGGGTTTGGAAACATCTGATTGAGTCACCTTCGATGAACAGGATCTTTCGTTTCTTTACAAAGCCATTGATAGCACTAGTTATGTTTAATGGTTTATTTTCCATTTACCATATTCCCATGGTTATGGACTACGTCAAAATGAATATATTCCTTCACGCTTTATACACAGTTGTCCTATTTATTTTTGCCCTGTTCCTTTGGTGGCCGCTTGTCAACAAACTGCCAGGACAATATCAGTTGCATGGCTTAAAGAAAATTGGCTATATTCTTGGAGATGGTGTACTTTTGACCCCAGCATGTGCGCTGATCATTTTTGCACCAGAAGCTATGTATGCAACATACTTTGATGGCGAAATGTGGATGAAGGCAATGGAGCTTTGCGTGCCAGGTGCGACACTTGCGGGCTTAAATATTAGTGGTCCAGAGTTATTTACTAATATGCCTGCTAGGGAAGATCAGCAGCTTGGTGGAGTTTTGATGAAAATCATTCAGGAGATTGTGTTGGCTACCATTCTGTCGAAAGTCTTTTTTGAGTGGTATAAGAAAGAGTCGACTGAGGTTGACCCTGTTGATGAGAGCCTCATGCAACATGACCCGCGTCCTGCGGATTAAAAAAGGAAGTCCATAGGTGTCGGAGAATAAAAGCAGGATTTGTATCTGGCATCTGCAAAATCCGTGGCGTGGCGCTTTTATGTCGGCAGGAATATCAGTTAGAGGGGCAATCTCTGTGCCCCTTCTCAAAATTTATTATGTGCTTGTCGTCTAAAGCTGTGCGCCTTGCGCTTATCTTTAGAAAATAGACAAGGAAGGAAATGGAAATAGATGTCAGTTCCAATTTTACCAACAATTAGTACAGCATGTATTGTTATCAGTGCTGTTCTTGTGGCTATTGGCTGGGGAAAAATTAAAAAAGGTCAAATTGAAAGTCATAAGAAAACAATGATTGCCTCAGCTGTTTTTGCTGTAATCTTTTTTATTATCTATGCTAGTCGAACGGTTTTCATAGGAAATACATCTTTTGGAGGACCGGAAAATTTAAAGATTTTTTATACTATTTTTTTATTTTTCCATATTACCTTGGCGACTGTTGGCGCCGTACTTGGAATTATATCGATATGGTCAGGATTAAAAGACAGATTGAATTTTCACCGAAAATTGGGACCTTTCACTAGTATAGTTTGGTTAGGCACAGGAATTACAGGAGTCTTGGTATATTTGTTGCTGTATGTGTTCTATAAAGGCGGAGAAACAACATCTTTGATTAAAGCAATTCTAGGTAGTTAAAAAGCATGCATGGCGTGAGTGCCCTGCATGCTTTTTAAATTTTAAAATTTAACTTCATGGTTTTAAGCCCCAAAAACATTTTTGTGTTTGTATTAAAAAAAGAACACGGCTATTTTCCGTGTTCTTGATGGTGTTATTCTGCAAATACTTCAATGTCTTTCTTAATTGCTTCTAAAATTTGATTACATTGTTTTACAAGTGGTGCAGGGAAAACTTCGTCTTCTCCGTATTCCACACCATGCGGGTAATAATGCTTACCAAGCAAAGGATTCATGAGTTGAATCAACGCTTTACCGCTTCCTACATCCCCTTCAAGGGCATATCCAGGAACACGCAAATAATATGTACCTTCTTGAATAACAAATTTATGGTCGTATGTAACTCTTTCATAATCCCATTGACCTGCGCGCACCATGCGGTTTTTACTCATCACTTCATCAAGCCGGTTTAAATCGATTTTAAACGATTCTAATTCGATGTTTTCAAATTTCATCTTAAAATTCCCTCCTAAATAATTCAGGCCGCTAATAATACCCCATATTTTATAATAGTCGAAAAAACCCCATCTTGCAACGAAATCACATATTTGCAGAAGGTTGATTTTGTTCAAGTATAATTTGGACAAAAATGGTGACGATAGGGAAGGTATGAAGTAAAAAAATGAAGGAGGAACAGGAAATGAGCCATATTCGTGATATTATGACAACAGATGTTGAAACATGCTCGCTGAAAGATAATATTTTTGACGTGGCTGTGAAAATGAAAGATTTGGATGTAGGCGTCATACCTATTGTAGAGGATAAAAGGTTGATGGGAATTATGACAGACAGGGACATTGTCATCCGCTGTATTGCTGAAAAGCAGCCTCCATCCTCTAAGGTGGAAGAGGTCATGAGTGAAAACTTATATACGGTTTCTCCTGATACGACAACACAAGAAGCTGCACGGTTAATGGCAAAAGAACAGATACGACGCTTGCCGGTTGTTGAAGATGGAAAATTGGTTGGGATAGTTGCACTTGGGGACTTGGCCGTTAGGGATTTAACGGACGATCAGGCAAAAGCGGCATTGTCAGAAATCTCGGAAGACGACGGTGATCAGGCTGTACACTAGGAAATACAATACAGGCGAAAGAAAACGATTTGTTTTTCTTTCGCCTCATTTTTTGTTTGAATAAACAAACTATATTGACGTATAGCATTTTTGCTCTTTTTCATTCAAATGAGGGCAACCCCTTCATAGACCGCCTTTTTCTAAGCTTTTTCTATATGTTCAGGCAGAAGGAAGTGGTATAATATTACCTAAATAATGAGAGCCGAGAGAAGGGGTAAAACTGCGTAACTTATTCCGAGTCCTGATTTTTACAGCAGCATTGCTTGTCATTAGCTTTTATATATATTCCCCTGAAGATACGGGCCCCATAAAAGATGATACTTATTCATTACCTCCTAAACATGACAATGATGAAGCAATTCCGCATATTACATTGACTGATTCAGATAAGCAGCCCTCTGAAGGCCTGGGTTCGTTAATTGGAAAGCCGCAGACTGAGCTGGTTAAAGGCTTCGGAGAACCTGACCGGAAGGAGCCTTCCTCTTATGAATATGAATGGTGGATTTATAATGATGAACTTGATTCATATATGCAGGCAGGGATTCAAGACGGAAAAGTTGTCACTATATACGCTGCTGGCGGCCAACTGAATATCACGCCATTTAAAATTGATCAACCCGTAGAAGATATTTATCGATCCACTGTGCTTGAGACGGAGATTGTAGTGAATGTCAAAGAGGGAAATTACCGGTTCGAATTAACAGAAGAGGATTTAAATATCCGGCCACTCATCCAGCTTGGGGATATCTTTGCTCAACTCTCCATTGATAAGTTTAACGGAACATTATTTAGTGTTAGGTTTTTGGATCAGAAGACACTTATCAGCCAGCGGCCATATGAGTTGATTTACAGCGGTGACTTGATTAATTTGGAAGAACCGGACGAGGACCTGTGGGAAGTGATAGAAAGAGGAAGCGAACAGCAGATTTTTGATTTGACGAATACCTTCCGCATGCGCTTTGATATCCCAGAGCTTAAATGGGATGATGAAATTGCAGAAGTGGCATATGGGCATAGTAGAGATATGAGAGAAAATAATTATTTTGCGCATGATTCACCGACATTTGGTGACCTTGCAAAACGCTTAAAGGAAGGAAAGGTCTCCTTTCAAACGGCCGGTGAGAATATAGCGGCTGATTATATCGACGGACCAGCCGCTATGGAAGGCTGGATTAATTCGGAGAACCATCGCAAAGCTCTTTTGGATGAAGACTATACGTTAATCGGTGTTGGGGTATTTAAGAAAAATTATACTCAGAACTTTGTTATGCATGATGAAATGTGAAGTGTTCCTGTTTTGCCATGAACAATCACCCGCTATTTTCATAATATAAATGGAGGATAAATTGAGGTGATTGAGCGATGGCCGGGAAAAAGCTCCATCCATCAGTGGAACAATTCAAAGCATTTGTTAAAGAGCATCCAATCCTCATAAAATTAGTTAGAGACAATGAATACACATGGCAAGAATTATATGAGGATTGGTATTTGCTCGGTGAGGATGATCCCAAATGGGCCCAATATAAAAATGGAAATGCGTCCAAGGCTCGTCATCAAAAAGATGATGATAAAACTTGGGTCCAGCAATTGACCGGAGTGTTTAAAAAAATGGATGCCAATCAAATGCAACATCATATTAATAATTTGAGCCAGGCCATAGGAGCAATCCAAGGAGTCCTGACGCAATTTCAAGGGAATAATCAAGAAAATACTCAACCGCAAAATGATGCTCCAAGAAATCCATTTTCATTCCGAAAAGATTAAGGAGATTTAAAAGATGAGGGCGGATGTATGGCAATATATATACTCAAATCATGAGTTAAAGCGTTTTATTAGGGAACAACCGCGATGGTATCGAACACTTTCGCGTAAACCAGAGTTATTGGAGCAGTTTGAAATTGCCTCAAGTCATTATTTTGAAAAAACGATTCCACATCGGGTTGAAAAATTTTCAAGGGGGGTGCAAATGGCTTCAATGATGATGGGCCTGCTGCAAGGAATGAAATCATAACTGGAGGACACATAAAAATTTATGTGTTCTTATTTTTTGCATGAACCTCAACCTTTGGGAAAAAACTAAAGGGTAAGAGGTGAAGGCGATGAAAAAAATGATCTTATATACATTGGCAGCTCTGATTTTTTCTGGTTGTGCGCAAAAGCTACCGGACCCTGAAGCTGAAAAAGCAAAGGCGATGGAAACGGAGGTTAAGGCTGGTAAGCAAATAACTGTACGACACAATGTCCAGGGCAATTCTATATATATCGAGTGTTTCATACCTGGCATTTCTTTTTCTCGTTCAAATGTAGAAGGGCAATTGGGTAAAGCTCTTTTATATGTTGACGGACAATTGTACAATGAATATGATACAGCCGCATTTGTCGTTAAAAATCTTCCTAGCGGAGTTCATACGTTCACCATTGAAGTAGTGGACAAAGATAACAAGTCTCTTGGAATCAGTCAAAAGTTTAAGGCGAATGTCAGCTAGATAGTATCGCCGCCCAACAAGAAACATGGTAAAATAAATGGTGGAGGTGAGCCCTTTGCTTGCTACACTTGAAAGTATTAAAATCATCGAGAATGCCGAAACGCTTGGTGAACTTATTCAGGAAACGAATGTTGCCGAGCGGTATCGGTTCTATTATCATAAATTGCAGGAAGATTCTAATACAAGGAGGAAAATTGCTGAGTTTGTTAAAATGAAGGAATTGTACGAAGATGTCCAACGGTTCGGACGTTATCATCCAGAGTATAAGCAAATCATGACAAAGACGCGGGAACTTAAACGGGAGATGGATCTTGACGAAAATGTGGCCAACTTTCGAAAGGCGGAGAACGATTTGCAGTCATTACTGGATCAGATAAGCGTGATTCTCAGCCAAGCTGTTTCTGACAGTATTAAGGTGAATACAGGCAATCCGTTTTTTGATACAGGTTCAGCATGCTCAGGAGGATGCGGAACTGGAGCTGGCTGTGGCTGTTCTGCATAACCAAAGCAAGAGATGTAAAGGGGAACAAATATGTTGATGAAAAGACAAGGATTAATCGTATGGTTGTATAATTTAAAAAACACAAAAATGTTGCGGCGATATGGAAATGTTCATTTTGTTTCCAAACGAATGAAATATGCCGTACTCTATTGCAATCAAAGTGAATTTGAGGCTTTGTCGGAAAAGCTGGAATCTCTCCCATTCATTAAGAAAGTGGAGCCTTCTTACAAGCCGGAACTCAAGACGGAATTTGAAAATGCCAAGCCTGACAAAGCGAAGGAATACGATTATCGAATAGGTCTTTAAGATAAAGCGGCCCATAATAGGGCCGCTTTATTACGATGGGGGAGAGCAGTTTGACAAAAAGGATTATTCGCTTTTCATTGTTTCTTGCGTTTGTGACAGGTTGTATATTGTTTATTCAGTGGCAAGGTTATCATTCCGTAGAAGATGCAGCTGCATTGAATATTGAACAAACGTTTACTATTCGACATACACAAGACGAATTTGTGATTAAACAATCGATCGAAAGTCTTCCAGAAGGAAAGTATCATATTCACTATCCGCCAAAAGCAAAAGATATCGATTGTCACTTGGAAGAGGATCATGCTTGCAAATCGGAGAATGGAAAAAACAGCCAACTAAAAGTAAAGGGAGGCCCTTTAACATTTACATATAAGCTGAAAGCACCCATGCAAGTTACCAGCTTTTTACTGGAGGATTGGGGAATAATGATTGAAGAAGTGTCAAGCACCTCCACTCGTATCCAGTTGACAGAGCAAAATTGGCGAAATGGTAGTTGGGCAGCAGGGGCGGATTTGGCTGGGAAAGAAAAAATGGAAGGCCTTGACTATTACGTATTTGAGACGGAGGGATCAATACCTCCGCTATATTGGCAGAAACAGGCTCTTGTTCCTTTGGAAATGAATCAGCATCTCACGATTTATTCAGAAGGAAAGCCTTCGTTACAGCGCTCTATTTTTGAAAAGCTCGTTCCTGACGAGAAAATATTTGTCATCATGTCGAATAATTTGAGCGAGGTTACTGAAACAGACAGCCTGATATTCATACCTGGGGGCAATAAAAATGTGGAAAAACAGATTGTGAGTCTGTTGCTTACAAAACAATTTTCTTTCAGAGATGAAAAAGAGTGGATGCTCGATTTGCTTGTTTCTTCTATAACTCATACATCTGCTCATCATCAAAAAGTGGAAAAAATTCGTGAAACAATTTTTTCGGTGTTAACCAAAGATCAAGCAGATCGCTGGTTGGAGAACATTCTTTCATCAGATTCAAAAATGACCAGTCAGCTGTTCGATGAATTACTTGAAGAAACTGCGGGAATCAAAACTGATTTTTTTCAAAAAAATGCCGATATGAGCAAGCCGTTCCATCCGTTTTACTTTTTGGATAAACGAAATATATATATAAACGGCAAAAAAGCTGACAACATACACATATTGCTCCAAAATGATCGGACCTACATATCCTTCGTCCCATTGATTGAAATGCTAGGCTTTCGAGTATTGGATTCATCCAGCCCAAAAGAGTTAATGATCAGCAAAAATGGTGATAAGTATCACTTTATTTTTTCAAAGAAATTATTCCTCAAAAACGGGCAGCAATTTGGCTTTCAGCGGAACCCGTTTTTCATGGATCATCATGAAGTCTATTTTGATACAGCTGCCCTTAAGGGGCTGTTTGGTTTGGAAGTGGAGGAAAATAGTCAGGAAATTAATATATATTAAAAAACCCTGCAGAATAAACTGCAGGGTCCTTCTATTTTCCGCAAAACGGATAGAAGGCAAAGGGAGAGGAGAAACCGGAGGAAGAACTTATGGGGAAGCGTAAGTCTTCTCCGCGGTTGGCAACAACATCTGCTGCGATGTTGTTATCCATATTATCACCGTTAACGAAACTTTTATACATGTCTTATGCAATCAATCATGCATGTATAAAGCTTCGCTTAATTAATATAGATTGTAGAAAACTTTTATGTTAGTATAAAAAGCGACAATATAGGACGAATGGTGACGAATATGAGGATAATATCAGGCACTTGCAAAGGCAGAAGGCTAAAGTCGGTTCCAGGCAAGTCAACAAGGCCTACTACCGATAAAATGAAAGAAACAATTTTTAATTGGATTGGCCCTTATTTCTCCGGGGGTGCTTGCCTTGATTTATATGCAGGCAGCGGCGGTGTTGGTTTGGAGGCGCTGAGCAGGGGCATGGATTTAGTTATTTTTGTGGACAATAATAAACAGGCTATTCAAACAGTCAAAACGAATGTTTCTATGTGCGGGATGGACGATAAAAGCGAGATTTACAACAATGATTCAGAACGCGCATTAAGAGCCATTGCCAAAAGAAACCTGCAATTTGATCTGATTTTCTTAGATCCTCCATATAAAAGACAAAAGCTAAAGATATTATTGGAAATGATAGAGAAAAAGTCTTTGCTGAAGGATTCAGGCTGTATCATTTGTGAGCATGATCCCGAAGTGATCCTTCCGGATACAATTGGTGGGTTAAAGCAAATGAAAAGTGCCAGCTACGGAATGAGCAGTCTGATGATGTATATTCATGAGGAAAAAAGAGGGGGAGCAAGATGACGAGCATCGCAGTATGCCCGGGAAGCTTTGATCCGGTGACAAACGGACATCTAGACATTATTCGGCGTGGAGCCAAAGTATTTGATGAGGTGTATGTCGTAGTTTTAAGTAATTCATCCAAGAAGCCGTTATTTACAACAGATGAAAGGAGAGAATTAATTAGGAAAGTGACAAAAGATATAAAAAATGTCAAAGTAGACTCATTTAATGGTCTTCTTGTTGATTATGCAAAAAGTATCCATGCCAATGCCATTATAAGAGGATTGAGAGCGGTCTCAGATTTTGAGTATGAAATGCAGATTACTTCAATGAACAGAGTTCTGAATGAAAATATTGAAACGTTTTTTATTATGACTAATAATCAATACTCATTTTTAAGTTCGAGCATAGTGAAAGAAGTTGCAAAATATAATGCGGATATTTCAGAACTCGTTCCCTGGGAAGTGGAAAAAGCTTTAAAAGAGAAATTCGACCATAGCTAAACTAATGTTTGGATTCCATCGCCTGTACATAGAATGCTATACAAATCAATAACATAAAAATGGTGAAAAGTGGCCCAAAATGCTTTAACCAATTAAGCATATTTTCCCACCAAATGCCATTTTCCTGAAAGAATACCGGAATGGACATGGATTGGCCGCTCAAGAACCTTTCTTCAAATGGTTTCCAAAAAAAGAAAGTAAAAAAACCGGCCAAAAAGCCATGAAGAATCCTGGCTATAAAGAAAGGGCGGAAACGGATATCAGTTTGGGCAAGTATGCTCGCAACCTGTGCTTGGACACTGAAACCACTAAACCCGAGAATAAAGCTAGCCATGATTGCCTGTTGCATAAGGTTTGCATCTTGTATCTGGCTGGTCATCTGGCTTCCGAGAGTAATCTCGAAAATACCGGCAATAGAAGGGATGCTTAAAGACGTTGGCAGGTGGAAAATCATTAGGATACCTTCTACCAATTTTGCCAGAAACGCTGTAATATGCACGTGAAACAACAGCTTGTTTACTACTGAAAATAATATAATGAAACCGCCGATCATTAGTAGTGTATGGATGGATGAAATAACAGCATCTCCTACCAGCTTTCCGATCGGCTTTTTATTTTTCAGCCGAGTTTGATGCAAAGCGGACAAAGCCTCGGTCAAAAGCGGCCGTTTATAAGGGGGCATTTTGCTTCGTGTCGTCTTTTTTCCAAAATTTCTCATAATGATTCCTACGGAGAAGTTGCCTATATAATGAGTTAAAGCCAAAAGAAAGCCCAGTTTTGGATTATGAAAAAAACCTATTGAAACGGCACCGAAAATAAAAAGAGGACTTGAGCAATTTGTAAAAGATACAAGTCTCTCTGCTTCATCACGCGTTAAATGCCCCTCTTGGCGTAGCCGTGCGGTTATTTTTGCCCCAGCAGGAAAACCGGAAGCCATCCCCATTGCCCAGGCGAATCCACCAACACCAGGAACCCTGAAAAGCGGCCTCATTAACGGTTCGAGCAATACTCCTAAAAATTTTACGACCCCAAACCCTATCAACAACTCGGTAAGCACAAAAAAAGGAAATAGGGATGGAAAGACGATTTCCCACCACATGTTGAGGCCGCGGACGGATGCTTCAAAAGATTTTTCCGGAAGAAGGACCATAGAAGCGGCCATTGATGTTACCATTGCGGCAAGGAAAACGGTTTTTATTTTAGATATGTTCAAGTTCAGCCCTCCTTGTCCAAGGAACCCTACATAACCAATATACTCATAGGCTATCCTTTTAGACCATAAAATGGGGATAAGGGGGCGGTGAATGTTGGAAAGACCGAAAATCGGCCTTGCACTCGGATCAGGGGGAGCAAGGGGTTTTGCCCATTTGGGAGTACTTAAAGCTCTAAAAGATCATTCCATCCCCGTAGATATGATTGCAGGCAGCAGCATGGGAGCACTGGTAGGATGTTTTTATGGCTTTGGTCATGATATCAGCCAGCTTATAAAATTATCGAAGGCTTTTAAAAGACAATACTATATAGATTTCACAGTCCCGAAAATGGGGTTTATTGCTGGGAATAGAGTGAAGAATTTAATCCGTCTATTCATGCAGGGAAAGCAGATTGAGGATTTGAATATTCCTGTCGCCGTCATTGCGACCGATTTGCAGACCGGTGAAAAAGTCGTGTTCAAGAAAGGGCCCATTCCGGAAATTGTGAGAGCCAGCATTTCCATTCCCGGTATATTTGTACCTGAGAAAATAAACGGCAGGCTCATGGTTGATGGCGGGGTAGCGGATCGGGTTCCTGTAACAACTGTAAAGGAGATGGGGGCAAATATTGTGATTGGAGTGGATGTTTCAAGAGTGAATCGGCGTGCAGAGATTCTTACCGTGTATGATGTCATTATGCAGAGCTTGGATATACTGCAGCAAGAAATGATTGTCGCAAGAGAAGTGGAGTCTGATGTCATGATTTTTCCATCTGTAGAGCATTTAAGTACAAAGGCTTTTAAAAACATCGGTGAGATTATCGAAAGGGGGGAAAAAGCCACCTTATTAAAAATGCCGTCCATCCAAACGGCCATTCAAAGATGGCATAAAGAAAACTCCTGATTAATCGGTCATAATAGGGGGCTGAGCATACTCCATGGATAACAGCCTGCTTCTAGCGGGCTCTTTTAATGCTTGGGAATATACAAGTGCGGCCTTCCGGTCGAGTGCCAGCATGTCCTGCGGGAAAGAGGAAACCGTTGAAACGAGAGGCAAAGATAAATCCTTCTTTACCTTGTTTAAATACTCCCTGCCGTTAGCTGACATTCCAAGCAAGCGAATATATCCTGGTGTCTCCCCAGCGGATTTTATATCGGCTTTTGAAGTATTGGTCAAAACATGGGTGCAGATTCTTTGTAGCCGAGTCCATGTGTAGCGCTTTGTTTTGATTGATTCCATAAAAGAATGGAAACTTTCAGCAGTCTGTGCAGCCTTTTGTAGACGATAAGGAAGTCCTTCTTCAATATCGTACATCTGATTTAACTCTTCTTCACCCATGGTGATGAGGCGATATTGCAAATAAGGCCAATAATCTTCCCAATCGTGTAAGTGCTTGTATGTATGATAGTAAACATCCATTTCGGCGAATGTACTTTCTGGAACATAGGGCCGCATACGGTCTAAATTACCTTTCTCCCTTATCATCAGCTTTCGGATAGAGGTTGCACTCGCAATTCGATCATCGTGGATCGTTTGATCATTATGCTCGGCTGTATTGCGCTTTATTGTAAAAAAACGCAAATTTGAGTTTAATTTGTCAGCGGCCGAAATGTAATGATACCCTAAAATGTTATTAGGCATTGATAAATCAACCGAGTCTTTATTTTTTTCAAGATCCGAGAAAGCAAGAGAAAGGGCCTTGGGATAACTTACTCCCTCTTTTATATAAGATTTGATCTTTTGATTATATAGATCTTCCTGCTCCTTGAGAAGTTCCATTGTATGTAAAAAGGGATCAATGCTTCCTGACTCACTACCGAAACAGATAGTGCTGCATTTCAGTGCATCAAGCAAATAAACAGAACCCAAGGCGAACGTTTCTGCTTTTTGAACAGCAAACGCATAGGGGAGTTCTATGACAATATCAGCACCTGCCAGTAGAGCCATCTTTGTCCTTGCCCATTTCGAAACGATGGCGGGCTCTCCCCTTTGTAAAAAGTTTCCGCTCATGACTACGATGGCAACCTCACTTTTTGATACTTCTTTTGATTGTGATAAATGATACAAGTGTCCATTATGAAATGGATTGTATTCAGCTACGATCCCAACGCTTCTCATTCCAATCAACTCCCCCTCTATTACATAACTGATTTTTAAAAATTGTAACATATAAGAGGAGAAGCCTCCTCTTATACGTTCATTCTTCGTCTCTATGACCGTCATATCCGTGGCCGTATGCTAGATAGCCTATGTCATAGCCTGGATAAACGCTAGGGATCGGAAAACTGTCTCCCTTCTTCAAATTTTTACCTCTCATAAAATTTAATGGATCATCTATGCTTATTTCATTAAAGTTGTATGAGCTGTGGTCTACTTTGTAAATGGATGAACAGTGTTCTATTGTCCTAAATGGGGTAAAGTAGAGAAGGAACTGAAATTTCCTTAAGTGTAAAGAAGATTTTATTGACAAACAGTATGACCAAAGCTATAATTACTTTTGTTGCCTAGAGGTGATCATAATGAAATGGACCGTTGCCGAATTACATAAGTATAAGTACGAGGCAATGACATTCGACAAGACGGTTGATCTTGCCGAAGGACTGAAAAAGGTGGATTCGGAGATTAGAGAGGTTTCTCCCATTCGAGTCCAAGGAAGAGTGGACGTCGATCCTGATAAGGCGGCTTTCCATCTTCACATTACAGGGACATTCATTTTGCCATGTTCCAGGACGTTGGCAGATGTAGAATACCCTTTTGATATTCATTCTATTGAGACCTTTTCATTGAATCCGCTCAATTATCAGGTTGATGAGGATGAAGAGATTCATGAGATTGTAGGCGGAGTCGTCGATTTAAAGCCTGTTGTTCATGAACTGGTTCTTCTTGAAATACCTATCCAGGTGTTTTCGCCGGAGGCAGAAGAAAGCTCTTCATTGCCATCTGGTCAGGATTGGAAAGTATTGACAGAGGATCAGCTGTATGAAGCGAGAGAGCATGAAAAGAAAAAAGTGGACCCGCGCCTTGCCGATTTGGCAAAATTGCTTCAAAAAGACGAAGATGAAAAACAAAGATAATATTTACCAGCTTTAAGGAGGTGGGAAGAATGGCAGTACCAAAAAGAAGAACGTCCAAGACGGCTAAAAGACAACGTCGTACTCACTTCAAATTGGATGTACCAGGAATGGTAGAGTGCCCAAATTGCGGTGAAGCGAAACTTGCCCATCGTGTCTGCAAAGAGTGCGGAACTTATAAAGGAAAATCAGTTGTAAATAGCTAATTCGAAAAACGTGAAGTGATTCAGTCCTTCACGTTTTTTGTTTTCCAGAATTTTTTTGAATGTGAAAAGAGGGAGAATAAGGTGAATGCATTTTCTTCTACAAAATATGAGAACGGTTTACTTGTATGGAAAATCAACCGGCCAGAAAAAAGAAATGCCATAAACTATGAGGTAATGGACGGATTAGAGCAGATGCTGAATGAAGCAGAACGAGACTCTTCCATAAAAGCAGTCGCTATAACTGGTGAAGGAGACCGTGCATTTTGCTCTGGTGGAGATGTGGTGCAATTTCATCGTCTAAAAACAGAGAAGCAAGCTTATGATATGTTGTCCAGAATGGGCAACTTGCTATATCGCCTGGCTGTCCTGCCTAAACCGACTGTTGCTGTCTTGAATGGATTGGCTCTCGGGGGTGGATGCGAGCTGGCTGCAGCTTGTGATATGAGGATAGCGAAAGCAGGGACGAATGCTGGGTTCATCCAGGCGAGTCTTGCTATTACAACTGGGTGGGGAGGAGCAAGTCTTCTTTATGAAAAACTAGATCCATCACGGGCCATACAAATCTTGACAGAGGCGCAGGTACTGTCCGTGCAAGAATTAAAGAGTTGCGGCTTTATCCATGAGATTTATGAAGGGAATTCCCTTCATGCACTGGAGAAATTGATGGAAAATATTCTTTCAAAGGAGGCAAGCGTATTGAAATCGTATAAAGAGACTTTGATTGAAAAATTTCAAGCAAGTAATTTAAAGCAGCGGATGGAGCAGGAAGTCAGGCGTTGTGCAGTACTGTGGGCAAAAGATGAGCATCATCAGGTTGTATCGAGTTTTCTAAAACGATAAATATTAATTGCTCGTTAGTCTATCTTTTCTATTATGTGCATATGTATGTGTTAAAAAGTCAGGAGTGATGTCATTGGCAACCGGAAGACAGGATGCATGGACTGCCGAAGAAGATAGACTACTTGCAGATTTGGTCCTTTCACATATAAGGGAAGGAAGTACTCAATTGAAGGCATTCAAAGAGGCGGGTGCTAAACTGGCCAGAACAGCTGCGGCCTGCGGGTTTCGTTGGAATTCTTATGTGCGAAAAGCATACCAAAGTGAAATTACAGTGGCAAAAAAAGAGAGGAAAGATGCTCAAAGAAACAACCCTCCAACGTTAAATAAAGCGAACGAAAGCTGGGCCAGTCGTGAAACGGATGATACACACTTATCAATTAGGGATGTAATCAGTTATTTAAACGGTTTGCAGGAGAATCAGGAAGCGAATATTCAATCATATAGTGCATTGAAAGAAGAAAACCAAATATTGAGGCAAAAAAACGAAGACTTAAATGGGAAATTGGAAAATTTGCGAAGAGAATATGGTAATTTGAAAGCGGAATATTCTACATTACTGTCAATTATGGATAAAGCAAGGAAAATGGCGGCCAAGGAAACAGCCTACGAAGTGACCGATGCATAGATCCATATTTTCCTCTGTTACATTTTATAGTCTGATCAGCTGAGTAGATAAACTTGCAGATTTGGTGAATCGAAGATTTAAGACACAAATAAAGAGCCAGGCCGAAATAGTTTCGGCCCGGTGCTGTTAATCAGCTGGTAATTCAGATGGAGCCTTGCGGGCAAAAGCCATAATACCAGCTATCAAATATAGAATCGCAGGTAAGAATCCGAATCCGACGGAAATAATACCAGTTAATACAGCGCCAATGATGAACATCCATCCGGCTAATGTTGGTTTTTTATTTCCTTTGATACTTAGTACTCCAATGAGTCCCAAAATGATACCGATAATCGAAGCGATGATGATCGCCCATCCAAAAGTGCCGAATGCATCTATCATCATGGAAACATCTCCGCTGTTGAGCTCCAAGGATGGATCTGAAGTAAATTCATCCTCCAGCGCTATTTTAACATCACCAGATTGATTGGCCCATATTAATAGGATACCACCCAATGACATCAGCGCACTTAAAATAATACCAATGATCCCAAGTGCAATTTCTCCTGTCCGTTTCAAACAAAAAACCTCCCATATAGTATAAGTACATTAAGTTGTACGGGATAGGGACACACATGGTTTCATTTTAGTCATTATTTTTTTGTTCCGTTACCCCTTCAGGATACCAGACCAGCGGATTTTCTCCCAAATCTCTGTCTACATCATACTTGACGTTTTCGAAGCCTAGCTTTTCAAAGAATGGGCGGGAGTTTAACCTTGGGTTTGTTTTAATAGGCATAGTAAAGCTTTTGGCATAATCTACGAGAGCCCGTCCATAACCCTTTCCTTGGAAGTCTGGGAGAACCTCTAGCTTCCACAGCTCCAAGTAATCCTGCGGCGGGTTAAAATATTTATCAAACTTTGCTTCCTTTTTGTACAGACTCATGCGGGCTGCAAGATTATCCCCAAAATAAATGCCATAGAACGGAGAATCGAGATCATCTTCGACGATATTGTCCTGCAAATCCTCCAACATGGATAATTCCTGTGCTCCGTATTCTTTGAATTTTTTAAATTCCTCCATTGTTTTATAGTTGATTCTGAGCTTTTTTACTTCCACCAACATATTTTCATCCCCATTTTCTATATATTTTTTTTTAGTTATGTAATTAAATTTTATTATATAACAAAGCATGAAAAATTTCAGATATAATGGTAAATAGGAAACGATTACATCATCGTGATGGCTGTCTAACTGAGTTTTATCAAAATTATAGAAAATATGAGGGGACGGAGGAATGGAAATGAAAGAAATTCAGGCGACTATGGCAGGTACAGTTTGGAAAATTGAAGTCGGGGCTGGAGAAGATGTGACACCGGGTCAAACTGTATTGATCTTGGAATCGATGAAGATGGAAATTCCTATTGAAAGTCCAGAGGCTGGTAAAATAACTGAAGTGAACGTCTCTACTGGAGACTTTGTGAATGAAGGGGATACTCTGTTTGTCCTGTCCAGCTCTAGCGCTTAACCCCATTAGAATTAAGAGACTACCCTTAAGATTGACCGGTTTAATTTATATGAGACAAAGGACATTGTTTTTAGTACAAGAAAGCATCCTGTTTATACGGAGTAGGGTAAAGCTAAATGGGATGTTTGCGGTGAACCCTGACAGGATAAGGAAGCATGATGAAAATGCTTCAGCAAGAGGACTTTTTTTATGGAAAAGGAATAGGCTGGAGAATGTTCATTTGATAAAATAACAATAATAGTAAGTTTAATTAAGTAATTAGGTGATTGGATGCGAGTAGGTATAATTGGTGGAGGTTCCATAGGCCTGTTGTTTGGGGCATATTTGGGACAGAATCATGAAGTGACTATTTTTACAAAACGTGAGGAACAGGCAGAAAAAATCAAGGAAATAGGAATCTGTCTTTGTGTTCAAGACGGCGAAGAAAAAGTGATTCCGGTCGATGCTGTACCTGGAGACGCTGGCATCTCGGATCAAGACATCTTGATTGTGGCTGTGAAGCAATACGATTTACCAGAGGTAATGGCGATGCTGAGATCAGCTCCAAAAGCCATACCTCTATGCTTCATACAAAACGGAATGGGGCATCTGGAGCTATTGGATATTCTGCCGCAAGAGACGATTTTGGTTGCGACAGTGGAGCACGGTGCCAAGCGATTGAATGACTGGACTGTCTCACATAATGGAGTAGGGCAAACAAACGTCTCGGTTTATAAAGGGAGCAATGAGCTGGAAAAAAACTTTCCAATGAGTACCGATTCTTCATTTCCTGTCAGCTTCTATAAGGAATATCGCACCATTCTGATTAACAAACTGATGGCAAATGCGTTGATCAATCCCCTGACTGTAGTGTTTCAGGTAAAGAACGGGCGCCTAGTTGATAATCCGTATTATTACGAATTATTAAGATTCATGTTTGAAGAGATTTATTCCATCTTTCCGCTAGGGGAAAAAGAAGAAGCCTTTAATAGGGTCATTGATATTTGCAAAAATACAAGACACAACACTTCATCTATGTTAAAGGATATCCAAGAAGGCAGAAAAACAGAAATAGATGCGATATTGGGATATATCCTCAAGGTGGCTGAAAGAAAGGGTGCCAAGCTTAAGACCATTCAAATGGCGTACGTTATGGTCAAGGGAATTGAACAGGAAAGGAGATGAGCGAGCCAAGTGGGGACTATTTTTTCATCAGCAGCAGCTTTATTCATCACGGTGCCACTCCTTTTTTACATTCTTGTATTTACGATCGTTAAACAATTAACAAGGAATCATAAAAAGGCGCTAAATGCTGCCATTTATTTAACTACATTCGTCCTGGTTATATCCGTTCATTTTTTAATTATGGCCATATGGGAAAGCTCCTATTTGTTTGTCATTATATTATTCATGCTTGTCACAGCCGTGTTCTTCACTCTCCTGCATTGGAAAACAAGAGAGGAGATCATCTATGGGAAGGTGTTTGCTGGCTACCTACGTCTAAACTTTCTCATGTTTTCGTTTTTTTATATCAGTCTCCTTTTGTTTGGAATTATAACGAGGGCAAAAAGCTTGATTTTCAGCGTCTAGTATGTGGACTTGAAGCAGGAAAATGTCATTTCCTCATATAGTTTGCTATACTTCTTTGTGATTGAAACAGTAGGAGAAAGGAAGTACATAGATGGAATTGGAAAATGCTGCCGTTTTGGCAACAAATCGCTTTGCTTCGCTTTACATTGAAGATATGGAATCAGTAGAAGATTTCTTTCAATATAATATAAAAGAAGAAACAGTTTATCGGCAGCGATATAGTGATTTGATGGAACGGGATTTTGCCCGGGAAGAAATCGCCGAATGCATCGATCATTATATGAAGAAGTTTCCAAGCTCGGCTGCTACCCAGCATTCACTCGAAAAATTCAGGGACAACAAGTCTGTTGTCGTCATCGGCGGACAACAGGCTGGTTTATTGACTGGACCTTTATATACGATACATAAAATCATTTCTATCATAAAACTGGCTGAGCAGCAGGAAAAGGAATTAGGACAGCCTGTCGTTCCAATTTTTTGGATTGCAGGTGAAGACCATGACCATTTGGAAATCAATCATATATTCGCTCCACAAAAAGAGAATGTTAAAAAGAAGAATTATCACGAAGCTTTTTCAGGCAAAAGGATGGCTTCCCATATTGTCTTCGATAAAGAGAAAATGCAAGCATGGACTAGCCAAATTTTTTCGTATTTTGGTGACCGTTCTCATACAAAGGAAATGCTAGCAGTTGTTGAAGAAGCCATCTCAAATACAAGAACTTTTACTGAGTTTTTTTCCTATTTAATCATGTGTTTCTTCAAAGATTCCGGCCTACTTCTTATTGATTCTGCTGATCCGAAGCTTCGCCAGCTTGAAAAGCCATTTTTCTCCCGAGTTATTCATGACGGACAGATGATCACTGATGCTGTGCTCGCTCAACAAAGAAAGAAACAAAGCAGAGGCTTTTCCAATGCGATTGAACTGGATGATTACGCAGCAAACTTATTTTATTACCATGAGAACGAGCGAGAACTGTTGGAATTCGATCCAATTGAGAAGGTATTTGTCAGCAAGACAAATGAACTGAGATTTACTGATCTCGAACTATTTGAATTATTGGAATCATACCCTGAAAGGTTTAGCAATAATGTCGTCACACGCCCGCTTATGCAAGAATGGTTATTTCCAACCTTGGCATTTATTGCAGGGCCTGGTGAAATTGCCTATTGGGGTGAATTGCTCCCTGCATTTCAGATAATGAAAAGCCAAATGCCGCCGATTGTACCGAGGCTCAATATGACACTCCTCGATAAAACGACGGACCGAAATCTTGCTGACTTGAATTTGTCCATTGAGAAGGTATTGGAAAAAGGAACAGCTGAAGATCAAAACAATTTTTTGTCTTCTATTAAGGATGGCGGATTTGAGTCATTGATAAAGGATACGAAAGAAGAATTGAAGGACCATTATCAGAAAATCATTGCAAAAGTAGAGGAAATTGACCGAGGACATATTCAACTTGCGGAAACTAGCTTGTCACTGCAAATCAGGCAACTGGAATTTTTACAAAGAAAAGTGGAAGACAGCATGACAAAGAAACATCGTGCCCAGCTGGATAAATATATTTATGTAGAGAAAATGCTCCGACCCAATGGTCAGCCTCAGGAAAGAATTTGGAACATCTTCTATTATCTGAATGAATACGGACCGAAATTTATCGATGGATTGCTAAACTTGCCGTATGAATTTGACGGCAGACATAAAATTATAAGAGTTTAAATGGAAAAAAAGCCGCTTCCTTGGGAGCAGGCTTTTTTTTTTATCGAAAATCGATGTTAAAAACACTGGAATATTCATTAAAAAATGGTGGTGGCAAGTGGGGGATTGTGGTACAGTTATTATAGAAAGTGGGGGCAAAGGTCATGTTCATGGGTGAATACCAACATAACATTGATACAAAAGGCCGTTTGATTGTGCCTGCTAAATATAGAGAGCACTTGGGTGATTCGTTTGTTATTACCCGGGGGCTGGATCAATGTTTATTTGGCTACCCAATGGAAGAATGGAAACAGATCGAAGAAAAATTAAAAGCTCTCCCACTTACCAAGAAAGACGCACGTGCTTTTACCCGATTTTTCTTTTCGGGGGCCGTGGAATGTGAACTGGACAAGCAGGGCAGGGTTAATTTGCCCGCATCTCTTCTTGGCTATGCGAAACTGGAAAAAGAATGTGTTTTTTTAGGGGTATCTAGTCGTTTCGAGATTTGGAGCAAAGATTTATGGGAAGACTATTTCTCAGCATCTGAAGAGTCTTTTGCAGAAATAGCCGAGAATATGATTGACTTCGATATATAGAATGCTCCAGCTTTCGAAATAGATTTGGATGGTGAATTAAAAGGTGTTTTCACATACAACAGTATTGCTTAAAGAAACAGTTGATGGTCTGAATATAAAGCCGGATGGTATATATGTCGACTGCACATTAGGTGGCGCAGGGCATAGTTCATACCTTTTGTCACAATTATCAAGTAAAGGGAAGCTGATTGCTTTTGATCAGGACGAGACGGCCATTGTCCATGCGAGGAAAAAGCTGGCAGAACACAAGGACCAATTGATTCTGGTAAAAAGCAATTTTAAGCATTTGGCTGAAGAATTAGAGGAATTGGGCATTACGCGCGTGGATGGCATACTTTACGATCTCGGAGTTTCTTCACCACAGTTGGATACTCCTGAGCGGGGTTTTAGTTATCACCACGATGCACCATTGGATATGAGAATGGACTTGGATGGAGACGTCACGGCCCATGATGTTGTGAACGAATGGCCCTATGAAGACTTAGTACGAATTTTCTTTCGGTATGGAGAAGAGAAATTTTCCAAGCAAGTGGCGAGGAATATTGAGGCAACAAGAAAAAAACGCCCTATTCAAACGACAGGCGAGCTGGTAGAGATTATTAAAGATAGTATTCCGGCTCCCGCGCGGAGAAAGGGTGGCCACCCGGCTAAACGGATTTTTCAAGCCATCCGGATTGCTGTGAATGATGAATTGAAAGTTTTTGAAAATTCTTTGAGACAAGCTATCGAGTTATTGAATTCTGGAGGACGGATTAGTGTTATCACATTCCACTCTCTTGAAGATCGAATTTGCAAACATGTATTTAAGGAAGCAAGCGAAGGTCCAAACCTTCCACCGGGATTGCCAGTCATTCCGGAAGAATACAAACCTATACTAAAGCTAGTTAACAGAAAACCAATTGTACCAGTAGAAGCTGAATTGACAGCCAATAACCGATCGAGATCAGCAAAATTACGGATAGCCGAAAAATTATAAGCCAAAAACAGACAGAAATGGGGGAAAGTCAATGAGTAACTTGGCACAACAACTCCAACAAAATAAAAGTGTTCAGCAAAAGGAAGTGCAGAAAACAGCAGTTCGGCGACATGTGAAAATAAGTCCTGGAGAAAAACTGTTGTATTTGCTTCTCGCTGCCTTTATAATTTTTATGGCTGTAAAAATTATTACAGTTCAAGCTGCAGTCTATGATACGAATATAGAAGTGCAGGATGTGGAAAGAAACATCCAGAAACATGAAAAGGTGAACGATGACTTAGCGATGCAAGTTGACGAGCTTAGCAGATATGAGCGGGTTTGGAGAAAAGCTAAGGAGTTGGGCCTGAATCTGAACGAGAATAATGTTAAGGTTGTTGAGAATAGATGAATGTTCAAAAAAAAAATAGAAACATAGGAGCAGCACTGTTATTTTTTATATTTGGGCTGCTTTTTTTTGTCTTGGCTGTTCGTTTCATAGCCATCCAGTATACTGGAGAAGTAAAAGGTCAGGCACTGGCTACTAAAGCCTCGCAATTGTATAAGCGGTCTGATGTGCTAAAAGCCAAGAGAGGGACTATTTATGACCGGGAAGGTGAGGTTATCGCCGAAGATTCTGCATCTTATACTTTAATCGCAGTATTGGATAAGAAAGTCACCCTGGACCCGAAGCGTCCGCGCCACGTGGTAGACCCAACGGAAACTGCTAAGAAACTCTCGGAGCATATTTCGCTCAGTGAGCAGGAGATTTACGAGCGGCTGACGAAAAAAGGGCGGAAACAGGTTGAATTTGGTCCGGCCGGTCGGGATCTTTCCCATCGTGTAAAGGAAGAAATCGAAAAGTTGAAGCTGCCAGGTATTAGCTTTATTAAGGATACGAAACGCTTTTACCCGAACGGTATTTTCGCCTCCCATTTGATCGGTTATGCCCAAGGAGAACAGACTAGTGAGAAATCTTCCGAAATCGTCGGCAAAGCGGGCTTGGAAAAAAGCTACAATACATTGCTCACTGGAAAGGATGGCACCCTTACATATAAGGGGGATGTCTGGAACTATATTTTGCCTAACTCCAAAAAACAGATCAAAGAGCCAAAGGACGGTAAAGATATTTATTTAACCCTTGATAAAAAAATCCAGACCTTTCTCGAAGATGCGATGAATAAAGTAGATCAGAAGTATTCACCTGAGAGAATTCTTGCTGTTGTTGCTGATCCGAAAACGGGAGCAATTCTTGGCATGGGACAGCGTCCCACCTATCATCCGGTCACTCGGGAAGGAATAGAAAAGAATTGGCATAACGAAGTGATTGAAAGTTCACTTGAACCGGGTTCGACGATGAAAATATTTTCATTGGCAGCATCTGTTGAGGAAGGGGTCTTCAATCCGAATGCGACCTTCCCATCCGGAAAGTACTATTTGAACAATAAGCAACCCCCAATCAAGGATCACAATCAAGGAAACGGTTGGGGCCCAATAACCTATCTGGAAGGGGTTCAACGCTCTTCCAACGTCGGATTTGCCTATCTACTAGAAAAAATGGGCACAGATACTTGGCGTGACTATATGGATAAGTTTAAATTCGGCCAAAAAACGGGCATTGCCCTTCCGAATGAAGCGAGCGGAAAAATTTTGTATGATTGGCCGATTGAAAAAGTAACGAGCGTCTTTGGACAAGGAACAACTGTGACTTCCATGCAAATGATTCAGGCAGCATCAGCCATAGCTAATGATGGGAAAATGATGAAACCATATGTGGTAGATAAAATTGTGGATACCACTACCGGCGATATCACCGAAACGAAGCCTGAAGTGAGCGGAAAGCCTCTAAGCCCAAAGAGTGCAAAAGAAGTAAGGGATATACTAGAAACCGTCATTACAGCGGAAAATGGTACTGGAAATCAATTTTATCAGCTTGATGGATATTCCGTTGCAGGGAAAACCGGAACCGCACAAATAGCTGCTCCAAATGGTGGATATTTGCAGGGAAGGGGAAATTATATTTTTTCTTTCCTCGGAATGGCTCCGAAGGATGACCCCAAGCTGGTGATGTATGTGGTTGTAGAAAAGCCAAAGCTTAAACAGGATGAAAACGGTGCTTTGCCCGTTTCAGAAATATTTAAACCGGTCATGAAAAGCAGCCTTCAATATTTGAACATTGAGCCTGAAAAGAAAGAGGAAACGGTTATCACCGAATTGCCAAAATTAACGGACATGAATGTTCAAGAAGCGACAGAGCTTTTAAAGAAAAAAGACCTTAAGCCAGTACTTATTGGGAATGGAAAACAAATTCTCTCGCATTCACCGAAGCAGGGAGACCGGGTCATCAAAGGGGAGAAGGTGGTCATTCAGACGGACGGTGATCTGTCTATACCGGATTTGACAGGATGGTCGAAACGAGATGTTCTCAAAGTGGCCAAACTGGCAGAATTGAAGATTAATATGGTAGGGGATGGCTATTTGATAAAACAAAACATAAAGCCGAACTCCAAAGTATCAGCAGGCGACCATCTTGTTGCCAATTTCGCCACTCAAGCTGAAATGATTGAAAACAAGAAATCTGAAAAAGAGAAGAGTCAAGAAGAAGCTCCCTTAGACTGATTCAGCTGTGAACACTGGTCTAATCAGGCAGGACAAGACATATAGTTGAACGAGCCGTAAAAAGAGGGGGGCCTTTTGTGAAGCGGGTTTCAACTGTAACTGTAAGAAAAAGACTGTCCTATTTCCTGCTGATTGGACTTATCGTTTTTTTAATCATCAATATGAGGTTAGGATACGTGCAATTCGTGTTAGGGGACGACTTGACAAACCGGGCCCGTGATTCGTGGAGCAGAAATATCCCTTTTGAACCTGAGAGGGGAAAAATAACGGATCGCAATGGCGTGCCGATTGCTGAAAATAAAAGTGCACCAACTGTCTATATCATACCAAGGCAAATTGAGGATCCGGCTGCCGCCGCTGAAAGCCTTGCTCCAGTTCTGAATGTGTCAAAAGAAACATTGTACAAACACATGACAGCAAATTCTTCCAGCGAGCGTATTCCTGAGGGCAGAAAGCTTTCCTACGAGAAAGCCAGAGAGATAAGGGCATTGGATATAAAAGGTGTTTATATTGCAGAAGATTCCAAGCGTCATTACCCTTTTGGACGTTACTTATCCCATGTATTGGGATTTACCGGCGTAGATAATCAAGGGCTGATGGGCCTTGAACTGTATTATGATAAAGAACTGCAAGGGAAACGGGGTTCTGTACAATTTTTTTCCGACGCTAAAGGAAGAAGAATGCCGGATATGTCGGATGACTTTGAGGCACCAGTTGATGGATATGATTTAAAATTAACCATTGACACAAAAATCCAATCCATTATGGAAAGAGAACTCGATAGTGCAGAAGCACAATTCAGACCAGATGGGATTGTAGCGATAGCCATGGATCCGAATAGTGGAGAGATTCTGGCCATGTCAAGCAGGCCGTCATTCGACCCTGAGGGCTTTCGGGATGTTCCCCAAGAAATATACAATCGGAATCTGCCGATTTGGAGTACTTATGAACCGGGATCCACCTTTAAAATTATAACCCTTGCTGCGGCATTGGAAGAGGGGCTAGTCGATTTGGAACATGACCATTTTTATGATTCTGGTTCAGTGAAAGTCGGCGGAGCAACTCTTAGATGCTGGAAAAAAGGAGGGCATGGTGACCAGAGCTTTTTGGAAGTTGTCCAAAATTCCTGCAACCCCGGGTTTGTAGAGCTGGGAGAGCGACTGGGCAAAGAGAAGCTTTTTCAATATATAAAGGGCTTTGGTTTTGGGCAAAAGACGGGTATTGACCTCGCCGGAGAGGGGACGGGAATCTTATTTAAAATGGATAAAGTGGGGCCAGTCGAGCAGGCAACAACCGCTTTTGGCCAAGGAGTGTCAGTCACACCCATCCAGCAGGTTACGGCGGTGGCAGCTGCGGTGAATGGCGGTACGCTTTATCAACCTTATATTGCGAAGGAGCTGGTTGATCCCGTTACGGGGGCAACAGCGATGAGAAAGACCCCTGTAGCCAAGAGGCGGGTTATATCTGAAAAGACCTCCAAAGAAATTCGCCATGCCCTCGAAAGTGTCGTTGCTCAAGGGACGGGGCGGAATGCATTTGTTGATAATTATCGGATTGGCGGCAAAACAGGAACAGCCCAAAAAGCCAAAGACGGAAGATATCTTGAAAATAATCATATCGTGTCTTTTATCGGGTTCGCACCTGCAGATGACCCACAGCTTGTCATATATGCTGCGGTGGATAATCCCAAAGGAACAGTTCAATTTGGGGGAACAGTTGCAGCGCCTATTGTAGGAAGAATAATGGAGGACTCGTTGCGAGCTCTTGATGTAAAACCGAGAAAAAATCAGATTGAAAAAAAGACGAATTGGAATGATCCGAAGATGGTCACTGTGCCAAACCTAAAAGGTTTCACAAAAAAAGAACTCCTACAGCAAATGTTGGACCTGAAGCTTGAAGTCAGCGGTGATGGAACCAAGGTGATTCAGCAGGCTCCGGATCCGGGCGTAAAGGTTGAAGAGGGGTCTGTCATAAGGGTTTATATGAGATAGGTAAACTTGCTTGTTCAAAAACAGGGTATGAAAAAGTTAAAAGGAACGAAGCAAAGATCTACCCTGATAATTAAAGGGTAGATTTTTAAGATTGGAAAAAATGGGAACTTATTCCCAAGCCAGCATATAGATGATAACGGTGCTTTTACATTTATTTTACCGTTGTGCTTAGGAAAATGATTTGTAACATATCGGAAAAACCTTAAAAAATTGGATTTCGCTTTCCATCTGCTTGTCTATCGCGGTATATTATGAATGCTGGATGTGGTAAAATAATTGCGAATCAAGTGAGGTATACAGTCGGGAGTTCTCTCCCGCTTGAAAACTTTTTGAATGCTTAATAGCCATTCAATGAAATAGAAAGGATCGTAACGATGAAGCTTCATACACTTTTAAAAGCTTTGCCGCTGGTAAAGCCAGCATTGGAAAACCCAGAAATCACTGCGATTGTAAATGATCATAGAAAAGTAGAGCCGGGCTCGATGTTCATTTGTATTAAAGGTCATCGTGTGGACGGCCATGAATTTGCACAAGAAGCAGCTGAAAAGGGAGCGGCAGCTATTATCTCCGAAAAGCCACTGTCGCTTTCTCTCCCGGTAATGGTTGTAAATGACACGAAACATGCTATGGCAGTTCTGGCTGATGTATTTTATGGCCATCCGACTGAAAAGATGCACCTAGTCGGCATCACTGGTACAAATGGGAAGACAACGACAAGTTTCATGATCGAAGAGATTTTTCGAGAAGCCAGCCTTAAGACTGGATTGATTGGAACGATCAGCATGAAAATTGGGGACAGGGTAATTGAGACAAAGAACACGACTCCCGACACGATTGTGCTTCAAGAAACCTTTGCCGAAATGGTTAGTGAAGGCGTTGACGCTACAGTCATGGAGGTTTCTTCGCATGCGCTTGTACAAGGAAGGGTAGATGGGTGCGACTTTGATGTAGCTGTCTTTACTAATCTGTCACAGGACCACTTGGATTATCACCAAACAATGGAAGAATATAAGAGAGCAAAAGGGCTTCTGTTTACAAAGCTGGGAAATACATATACGAAGCCGAAATTGGCTGTTATCAATGTGGATGATCCGGCAGGAAAACAGTACATCTCCGAAACATCGGCACATGTGGTCACATACGGAATTGATCATTCCGCCGACTTTATGGCTCAAAATATCGAAATGAGCAGAAGTGGAACAGCGTTTACGCTTATTTCTCCAGAAGGGAAAAACAACGTTTCTTTAAAGCTAATGGGGAAGTTCAGTGTCTACAATACTTTGGCGGCAATAGCGGCAGCATATGTCTCGAATGTCCCACTTGATTCCATTATCCGTACAGTGGAGGCTGTTCACGGAGTTCCCGGCCGGTTTGAAGGTGTAGACGAAGGGCAGGATTTTTCTGTCATCGTTGACTATGCTCATACACCTGACAGTTTGGAAAACGTCTTGAAAACGATAAAGGAATTTGCTGGAAAACGAATTTTTGCTGTTGTCGGATGTGGAGGAGACAGGGACAGGACAAAGCGCCCGCTCATGGCCGAAGCAGCTTGTAAATATGCAACGGATCCGATTTTCACTTCTGACAATCCTCGCACGGAAGATCCGATTGCCATTTTGAAAGATATGGAAAAAGGTGTAGAAGGAAAGCAATATCAAGTCATTCCTGACCGGAAACAGGCGATTACTGCGGCAATCGATGCCGCCCGAGAAGGAGATGTAGTGCTGATTGCGGGGAAAGGACATGAGACATATCAAATTATCGGGGATAAGGTATTTGATTTTGATGACCGCCTCGTTGCGAGCAATGCCATTAAGGAGTTAAGAAAATGTTGACATACGAAGAAATTGAAAAAATCTTACCTGTATCAAAAGGTATCAAGAATGCCGGCATGTCGTTTGCCAGCATTGCTTTCACCAGTAATGAAGCACAACCGAAAGGCTTATTTATTCAAAATGGAGAGGACGAAGACCTTCAAGTGGCTATTTCCAACGGTGCAATTGCTGCTGTTTGGCCTTCCAAAAAGGAATTGCCTTCTTACACGCCAAATCATTTCCCTGTCTTTCTTGCAGAAGGTGGGACATTGTTGGCTGTTGTTAAGATACTGGAGGAAAATTGCCACAAGGTGAGCCTTGAAAGGAAAGATGATAAGACATGGGTGATATTTCCGGCATCACAGGATCAGAGACTGCCTAATGACTTAGTTGAAAAAGTGAGTCAATTGATCCAATCTAACGAAAATTGTAATGATAGGAACGGGGTGAGATAACAGATGATGGAAAAAGTTGTTTTATTTACAATCATCATGGCTTTTCTAATTACCGTCTTATTATCTCCCCTTTTCATCCCGTTTTTGAGAAGGCTGAAATTCGGTCAAAGCATCCGTGATGAAGGTCCAAAATCGCATCAAAAGAAAAGTGGTACTCCGACCATGGGCGGGATTTTGATTATCGTTTCAATCATTATCACAACGCTTATTATGACTGGAAAATATACAGAACCGGGATCAGATACATATTTGCTTATTTTGGTCACGTTTGGCTTTGGGCTGCTAGGCTTTTTGGATGATTTTATTAAAATCGCTCTTAAGCGCAATCTAGGACTGACATCCAAGCAAAAGCTGCTTGGCCAAATTTTGATAGCACTTGTGTTTTATTTTGTACTTAAGGCTTTTGATTTCTCCACGGCTATCGCCATCCCATTGACAGATATATCCATTGAACTGGGACCGTTGTATGCCTTTTTCATCATATTTTGGCTTGTGGGATTCTCGAATGCAGTCAATTTGACGGATGGTCTTGATGGACTTGTTTCAGGAACCGCAGCTATTGCTTTTGGCGCATTTGCTATTTTGGCATGGAGTCAGTCACAATATGAAGTGGCTGTGTTCGCGGTGGCAGTTGTAGGAGCTGTTTTGGGCTTCTTGGTCTTCAATGCCCATCCAGCAAAGGTTTTTATGGGAGATACTGGCTCTCTTGCATTGGGTGGAGCGATTGCTGCAGTGGCCATTCTTACAAAAACAGAAATCATTTTATTGGTAATCGGCGGGATCTTTGTTATTGAAACATTGTCTGTCATTTTACAAGTCATTTCTTTCAAATTGACTGGTAAGCGGATTTTCAAAATGAGCCCTCTGCACCATCATTACGAGCTTGTCGGATGGTCAGAATGGCGTGTAGTTGTCACGTTTTGGGCAGTGGGCCTGCTTTTTGCTATTTTAGGAATTTACATAGAGGTGTGGGTGTGAATTGAAGAAGATTACGGACTATCAGCATAAAAAAATACTCGTGTTAGGATTAGCAAAAAGCGGCATTGCAGCGGCTACTCTTTTACAGGAGCTTGGGGCATTTGTCACAGTTAATGACCAAAAACCGTTTGAGGAAAATCCTGCGGCACAAGGCCTGCTTGAAAAAGGGATTACAGTTATTTGTGGCAGTCATCCCCCCGAGCTGCTGAATGAAGGATTCGAGTTAATTGTCAAAAATCCAGGTATTCCATATACTAATCCATTAGTTTCAAAGGCAATGGAAATGAACATTCCTATTATTACGGAAATTGAGCTTGCCTATCGAGTGTCAGAAGCCGATATTATTGGTATTACCGGATCAAATGGAAAGACGACAACGACTACGCTTATTTTTAAAATGCTTGAAGAAGCAGCAAAGCATCCAATGATTGCCGGGAATATCGGCACTGTAGCATCGGAAGTGGCTATGGAAGCATCAAGCGAGAACAAAATGGTCGTTGAGCTGTCTTCTTTTCAGTTGATGGGGGTAGATCAGTTCAGACCGAATATAGCGGTCATTACGAATGTATATGAAGCACATCTGGATTACCACCAGACGAAGGAAAACTATGCAAGGGCAAAAGCGAATATTACAGTAAACCAGACTGAGGATGATTTCCTAATTGTGAATGCTGATCAAGAGGAGCTCCTTGAATTGGTAAGCTTCTCAAAAGCTTCGCTCATTCCTTTTTCAACTAAGCGTTATGTAGAGAAGGGTGTATCCATCAAGGAAGGAAAGATCATTTATTTTGGTGAAGCGGTCATTGACCTTGAGGAAATTCTTCTTCCTGGAAAGCATAATCTGGAAAATATCCTTGCGGCCATTGTAGCAGTGAAGCTCCTAGGTGTAGGAAATGATGCTATTAAAAACGTGTTGACCTCTTTTCAAGGGGTGGAGCACAGAACTCAATTCGTTTCAGAAATTAACGGAAGAAAGTTTTATAACGATTCAAAGGCAACAAACA
This sequence comes from Bacillus sp. HF117_J1_D, assembly GCA_009928435.1. Lineage (GTDB taxonomy): Bacteria > Bacillota > Bacilli > Bacillales > Bacillaceae_C > Siminovitchia. The sequence goes on along the minus strand of JAABNQ010000001.1, from coordinate 152,605 downwards.
TACTGGCTACCAAAAGTGCTTTAGAAGCATTTCAGGCACCTGTCGTTCTGCTTGCGGGAGGATTGGACAGAGGGAATGGTTTTTCTGAACTGATTCCATACTTTTCAGGTGTGAAAGCCCTCATCCTGTTTGGTGAAACAGCCAATAAACTGGAGGAAGCTGGAAAGGAAGCAGGGATACAATCCATTTATCACGTCGATAATGTGGAAGAGGCTGTTCCTCTTTCTTTTAAAGTATCAGAACCTGGTAATGTTGTTCTACTGTCTCCTGCATGCGCAAGCTGGGATCAGTATAAAACATTTGAAGTACGGGGTAATATTTTTGCACAAGCTGTGCATAAACTGAAGGAGAGCCAATAAAAAGGTGTATGGAACAGGCTTAAATACAGTGGAGGCAGAGGTGCTGACTGTTGCCCTTGAAGAAATCTACACCCGACTTTATTTTGATTCTCGTAACCCTGACATTGTTGGCCATTGGACTGATCATGGTTTACAGTGCCAGTGCCGTTTGGGCAAACTACAAATTTAACGATTCCTTTTTCTTTGCAAAAAGGCAGCTGCTGTTTGCGGGACTGGGCTTTGCCGCCATGTTTTTAATGATGAACATCGATTATTGGTCTTGGCGAAAATGGGCCAAGCCCCTATTGATTGTTTGTTTTATATTACTGCTTGTGGTCTTGATTCCTGGTATCGGAGTGGAAAGGAACGGTTCTAGAAGCTGGATAGGTGTTGGTGCGTTTTCCATCCAACCGTCTGAGTTCATTAAGCTTGCACTGATTGCCTTTTTAGCAAAATTCCTCTCGGAAAAGCAAAGGTATATTACTACAGTGAAAAAGGGCCTAGGGCCCTCCTTGGCATTGGTGTTTCTCGCATTTGGACTGATCATGATGCAGCCTGACCTCGGAACAGGAACGGTAATGGTCGGCACTTGTATCGTGATGCTTTTCATAGCCGGAGCGCGAATTTTTCATTTTGCTGTACTGGGGTTCATTGGGCTTGCGGGGTTTGTGGGACTGATTTTATCCGCTCCTTACCGAATGGCGAGGATCACTTCCTTTCTTGATCCTTGGAAGGACCCTCTAAATAGCGGATTTCAGATTATCCAATCGTTATATGCAATTGGCCCAGGAGGATTGTTCGGATTAGGGCTGGGGGAGAGCAGGCAGAAATTCTTTTACTTGCCCGAACCGCAGACGGATTTCATATTTGCTATTCTTTCGGAGGAACTAGGTTTTATTGGCGGAAGTTTAGTTATTCTGCTATTTGCCCTGCTTCTATGGAGAGGGATTAAAATTGCCCTAGGGGCTCCAGATCTATATGGCAGCTTCCTTGCTGTTGGAATCATCTCCATGATCGCCATTCAGGTAATGATTAATATAGGTGTTGTGACTGGACTAATGCCAGTTACTGGAATTACCCTCCCCTTTTTAAGCTATGGGGGATCATCACTGACCATCATGTTGATGGCAGTGGGAGTACTGCTCAATATTAGCCGTTATGCAAGAGTCTGAAAAGAAACTCAATAACATTTGGGTTTCTTTTTTATTTCAAAATAACAACAATCTGCCCTGAACACATTTTTCTTGTATAAAATATAGTAAAATAAGATAATTAAGGAGTTTGGTTTATTAATTGGAGTACACTAATTGAGGTGTTATCATGAAAATTATTGTCAGTGGCGGTGGAACCGGTGGACATGTCTATCCGGCCCTTGCCTTAATCCGTACAATCAAAGAGAAACATCCGGATACAACGTTTTTATACATTGGAACAGAGAGAGGATTGGAATCCAATATTATTCGAAGAGAGAATATACCATTTGAAGCAGTGGAGATTACTGGATTTAGACGTTCGCTCTCCTTTGAAAATATTAAAACGGTCATCCGGTTTTTAAAGGGTGTAAAACGAAGTAAACAAATCATCAATGAATTTAAACCAGATGCTGTAATTGGGACGGGAGGCTATGTATCTGCTCCTGTTGTGTATGCTGCAGCTAAAAAGAAGATCCCGGCTGTGATTCATGAACAAAACAGTGTTCCGGGCCTGACGAATAAGTTTTTAAGCAAGTATGTACAAAAAGTAGCGATTTGCTTTGATGCGGCGAAGGAGTTTTTTCCTGCTCAAAAAGTGATTCTCACAGGAAATCCACGTGCTTCAGAGGTGGTCGGTAAAAAAAGCCGAGGGGAATTAATCAAGCTTGGACTGAAGGAAAACATTCCTACAGCTCTTATCACTGGAGGAAGCAGGGGAGCCAGGCCGATTAATGAAGCTGTCATCAAGTCATTGGCACAGCTTACCAATAAACCATATCAAGTTGTATACATAACTGGAGAGGTTCATTTCGAAGATGTAAAGAAAGAAGTGGAGCTGATTGGTGCTTCTCCAAATGTAGCGGTCGTTCCTTTTATTCATAACATGGAAGAAGTACTTACTGAGATAGATGTTGTGGTGGGCAGGGCAGGAGCTACGTCCCTCGCTGAAATTACGGCGCTTGGTATTCCTTCAATACTCATTCCAAGCCCGTATGTAACGAACAACCATCAGGAAAAAAATGCCACCGTTCTTACATCAGCAGGCGCTGCCATTATGCTTCAGGAAAAGGATTTGTCCAGCCAAAGACTTATGGATGCACTTGATGAGATTCTGATGGATGATAAAAAGAGACAAAATATGAGCGAAGCCTCGAAAAAATTGGGGATGCCTGATGCATCTGACCGGTTGTATGATGCGCTTTTGAGCATGATTGAACGTGGGGGGAGTTGAAAGGGGTATGGAAATGGAAAAGATAATGGAAGAATTACGAGCAAACAACGTTGGAAAAGTAAAGGAAAATGAGCCGTTGGCCAACCATACAACAATCAAAGTTGGTGGACCAGCGGAAGTATTTGTTGAGCCTGATTCTATCGATAAATTATTAAAGACGATGGAAGTCGTGCAAAAATATCAACTGCCTTGGAGAGTGATTGGGCGTGGTTCTAACCTGCTCGTTTCAGATAAAGGGATTGCTGGGGTGGTTATTAAGCTCGGTAAAGGTATGGATGCCCTTGAAATAGAAGGAACGAAAGTCCAAGTAGGGGCTGGTTATTCTTTCATTGTCCTTGCTAACGCTTTAGGGAGAAAAGGGTTAAGTGGTCTTGAGTTTGCAGGTGGTATCCCGGGATCTGTTGGTGGAGCCGTTTATATGAATGCAGGTGCACATGGCTCAGATATTTCCAAGATATTGGAAAAAGCCCGAGTACTCTTCCCTGATGGGACGGTTGAATGGCTTACAAACGAAGAAATGGAATATTCATATCGGACTTCTGTCCTTCAGAAAAAGCGTCCAGGAATTGTTCTTGAAGCGATATTCAATCTGAAGGAGGGTGACCGTGAAGCGATTGCAGCTGAGATGAAGAAGCACAGGACATATCGCAGAGATACCCAACCTGTTAAACCATGCTGCGGAAGTGTCTTTCGCAACCCTTTGCCAGAACACGCAGGCAAGCTGATTCAGGATGCTAGCCTGAAAGGATACTCCATTGGCGGTGCACAAATATCCGAGCTGCATGGTAATTTCATCGTGAACAACGGATCTGCAAAAGCAGAGGATGTTTTGGCTTTGATCAAACATATGAAGGAAACGGTTCTCGAAAGAAACGGTATTGAAATGCATACAGAAGTGGAAATAGTAGAGGGGAATCGAGAATAGAAGAAGTTTCTGTGCCCAGTTGAAATGCGAAAAGAACCTTGCATTATCTCGAAAAGCATAAGCCAACTTCCGAGGAGGCAGCTCTTCAGCCACCACAGGGAAGAGGCTATGACCTCGTGGGGCTAGGTACTGAGGCTGGATGCCTGAGTCAGACCGGAGAAAATTAGTTTAAAAGGGGAGATGACTGTGGGTCAAAAAAAAGTTCTATCCCTGGAAGACAGGATTCCCAAAATAAAAGAACATCGAAAACGAAAGGCGAACCGGCGGCTCATCTTCCTTATTTCTTTGTTTTTCCTTCTGATCCTGTTAGTGATTTATTTCCAATCCCCTTTAAGCAACGTGAGTGAAATCAAAGTACAAGGAAATGAATCAGTTCCAGATCAAACGATTATCAAAAGAAGTGGTCTTAAAAGCGGCGACAACATTTGGAATTTGGACAAGAAGAAAGCAGTTCAACAGCTTGAAGACCATCAAGAAGTGAAGCATGCGAAGGTTAAGATCTCTTTTCCCAACACAGTATACTTGGAAATACAAGAATATCAAACAATTGCTTATGTCTTAACAGGAACGGAGTTCCATCCGATTTTGGAAAATGGCATGATTGTTGGAAGCAGCCCGAAGGGTAGAGTACCAGTTAACGCGCCTATATTATCCAATTTTAAAGAAGATGCCATTTTGAAAAATATGGCCAAGGAATTAAAGGCTTTGAAGCCTGAAATCGTAAATGTCATTTCGGAAATCCATTATACCCCGAAAAAAACGGATAAGTACCACATCACTCTTTTTATGAATGATGGTTTTGAAGTGAGTGCTACGATACTAACTTTCTCAGAAAAGATGGTACATTACCCTTCCATTGTCAGCCAACTAAACCCCGATGTCAAAGGTGTTATTGATATGGAAGTCGGTTCATTTTTTAAAGCGTACGAAACCAAAGAGGCGGATGGAGAAGGAGAGCAGCAGGAATAGTAGTTCTCAATTTTTACCAATAAAGGCATTAGTGACAAAGTTCTACAGGTTTTTTTCTCTGTGATTACTCTATAAACTTTCTCTAATCACAAGTTTGGCTTTTCTGTGGCTCCATCTTAGTGTAGACTTATACATAGTGGCGGTTTTGGCAGATTCTATAAAAAAATGATGTAAAATGTAGAATTTTGTTGAATATAGAAGCCGACAACCAAGAAAATTAACGAATGAAACTCATAAATAATTCAGTGGAATAAAAGGAAATTACCTGAATTTGCCGAATACATAAATGTAATGATCTTGTCAAGGATGATTATTGATGAAATTTCCATATATGATGCTTAAGATAAAGATAGAGTTGAAGGAGGTGCCGCGGAATGAATAATAACGAGATGTATGTCAGTCTCGATATAGGGACATCCACAGTAAAGGTGATCATCGGTTCCATGGGCAGCGATTCCTTAAATGTAATTGGAGTTGGAAATGTAAGTTCCAAAGGAATCCGGAAAGGGTCTATTGTTGATATAGATGAAACGGTTCATTCGATTAAGAGTGCGGTTGAGCAGGCAGAAAGAATGATTGGGATGAAAATCAATGATGTGATTGTTGGGATTGCAGGCAATCAAGTCGCTTTGCAGCCTTGCCATGGAGTGGTGGCCGTATCCAGCCAAAATAGAGAAATAACAAACGATGATGTTGCAAGGGTCATGGATGCAGCTCAAGTTATTTCTATCCCGCCGGAAAGAGAAATCATCAATGTGATTCCACGGCAATTTATTGTGGATGGATTGGATGAAATTACGGACCCGCGTGGAATGATTGGTGTTCGTCTTGAAATGGAAGGTACTATCATAACCGGGGCCAAAACGATTTTACATAATACGCTTCGGTGTGTTGAGCGGGCAGGTTTGAGCATTACAGATATCGTACTACAACCGCTTGCAGCAGCAGCTGCAGCTTTATCAAAGGACGAACAGCAGCTCGGCACTGCATTAATTGATATGGGAGGCGGTTCAACAACGCTTTCTATATTTGAAAACGGAAGCATCAAGAATGTCAGTGTCATTCCGGTAGGTGGGGAACATATCACAAAAGACCTGTCTATTGGTCTAAGGACAGCTACAGAAGATGCGGAGAAAATCAAAGTTACATATGGACATGCATTTTATGATCACGCATCAGAAGAAGAAGTTTTCAGTGTACCTATTATTGGAAGTGACCAGCATCAGCAATTTAATCAGTTAGAGCTTGCTGATATTATTGAAGCTAGAATGGAAGAAATTTTTGAGTTGATCCAAGATGAATTGAGTGGAATGGGTGTTACTGATCTTCCGGGAGGTTTCGTATTGACTGGCGGCTCAGCAAATATGCCAGGGGTTGTCGAACTGGCACAAATGATTTTCCAAAGCAGGGTCAGGATTGCTATTCCGGATTATATCGGTGTCCGTGAGCCTCAGTATACAACAGCAGTAGGATTGATCAAGTATTCCTACCAGAATGCGAGATTGCAAGGAAGAAGCGTAAGTGCCTCTCCGGTTCATTCGACAACTGAACCTGATCACGGAGCAGCGGTAGATTCACACCAACCCGCAAGGCAAAAGCTTGAAAAAGACCCGGAAAAGAAAATATCGACTAAAGTTAAAAAGTTTTTTGGCTACTTTTTTGAATAAGCCAGCCGGTTGAATAAAACGAACAGGAGGACATGTCATGTTGGATTTCGATACGAATATTGATTCTTTGGCAACTATAAAGGTAATCGGAGTTGGCGGCGGGGGAAACAATGCTGTTAACCGAATGATTGAGCATGAAGTGCAAGGTGTTGAGTTTATTGCCGTAAATACCGATGCCCAGGCTTTAAACTTATCTAAAGCTGAAATAAAAATGCAAATTGGCGCAAAACTAACTAGAGGATTGGGAGCAGGTGCCAACCCAGAGGTCGGCAAGAAAGCTGCCGAAGAAAGCAAGGAACAAATTGAAGAAGCTCTTAAAGGGGCTGATATGGTCTTTGTTACAGCTGGAATGGGTGGAGGTACAGGAACAGGTGCTGCCCCAGTAATCGCTCGAATTGCTCGAGAACTAGGCGCTTTGACCGTCGGAGTTGTAACACGTCCGTTCACCTTTGAAGGGCGCAAACGTGCGAACCAGGCAAGCGGCGGTATTGACGCTATGAAAGAGTCTGTAGACACTTTAATTGTTATCCCGAACGATAGACTTTTGGAAATTGTTGATAAGAGCACACCGATGCTAGAAGCTTTCAGAGAAGCTGACAATGTATTGAGACAAGGTGTACAGGGGATTTCTGATTTAATCGCTGTTCCAGGATTGATCAACCTTGATTTTGCTGATGTTAAAACAATCATGACTAATAAAGGTTCTGCTTTGATGGGAATTGGTGTGGCTACAGGAGAAAATAGGGCTGCAGAAGCCGCTAAGAAAGCCATCTCCTCTCCATTGCTTGAAACTTCCATTGATGGAGCTCAAGGTGTCCTGATGAATATTACTGGTGGAACCAATTTGAGTCTCTATGAAGTACAGGAAGCCGCTGATATTGTGGCAACAGCCTCCGATCAAGAAGTGAACATGATCTTTGGTTCTGTCATTAATGATAACTTAAAGGATGAAATCGTGGTGACAGTGATTGCTACCGGGTTTAACGAAACACAAACCCAATCAACGCCACAAAATCCGTTGTTTGGTCAAATGAGAAATCAGCAAAATAATAATCAGGTTCCGAACCGTGAACAGAAAAAGGAAGAGGCACAGGAGCCAGTAAGAACCTCCCAGCAGCCTACTGAAGATACCCTTGATATCCCGACTTTTCTTAGAAACAGAAATAGAAGAAGATAAATAACGTAACAAGAAACCAGGTGAATCACCTGGTTTCAGCTTGTAGAGAAAGTAGGTGTTTTTTCTCTGCAAGCTTTTTTGTTTTTACCTCACTCAGGTAATCATCCCCCTCATTAGTCATTCTTCGATGTAAATTGTGAAAACTTCTATAAATTCACATACAGGAAGTGACACATTCCAATTTTAGCGTCCGTTATACTAATCATTAATAGAAAAAAGCAAAGCAAAAAGTAATATGAATTCCTTAGCCTCTTTGGAGGGGGGCCTTTAAAAATAATGATCATTTACATGGATGTCATTTGGTTTTTGAATTTCCTTGTAGACAGCTTACTACTTTGGATTACTGCAATCTTTTTGAAGAGACAGGTGAAGACATGGAGAATCATGTTGGGCGGGCTGATGGGCTCAAGCTTGATTCTGCTCGCTATTACTCCACTGGCTACTGCAGCAAGTCATCCCATCTTCAAAATGGGTACATCTATTTGTATGATCTTTATCGTATTTGGATTTAAGAGATTCAGGTCCTTTCTTTCCTGTTTGTTGACATTTTATTTTTCCACATTTCTTATGGGTGGAATTTTACTTGGCACTCATTATTTTGTCACCTATAATTTTAGAATTAGCACAGCAGTATCATTGGGAAGCATCCGGGGATTCGGAGATCCAGTCAGCTGGCTGTTTGTAGCGGCTGTGTTTCCGATTGCTTGGCATTTTTCTAGGAAGAGAGTTGAGGACTTAACCATATCTTCTATGGAATATGATGTTCTTATTGATGTTACTATTCAAATTAATGGACTCGATCTACAGGTAAAAGGGCTGATTGATAGCGGAAATCAATTATATGACCCTATTTCCAAAACGCCTGTAATGATTGCTGCGGTATCAAATTTAAAGAATCAATTGCCGGCTGAGATTCTACTGTTGGCAAACAAAAACAACAATCCTATTGAACTGGCCGATAAAATTCCAGAAGCTTGGAGTGAAAGAATGAGGCTGATTCCTGCAAAAACACTTGGAACGAATAATCAATTGCTTTGCGCATTCAAGCCTGAAGCTATATATCTTCAAATGGAGGACGAGCGGAAGGCAGCCCAGAAGGCCCTGATTATTTTTACAGACCAAGAATTATCTAGTGACGGCCGCTTCCAATGTATTGTTCACCCCGCAATAGTGGAACAGGCTGTTGTGCAAACTGCCTCTTAAATACATGTTTCCAATTAAATGGGAGGAGGAGACTGAGTGAAAAGAATTCGCCTGCATCTCACTTATTATTGGTATAAGGTGCTTAAGAAGCTTGGATGGAAATCTGATGAAATTTATTATATAGGAGGGAGTGAAGCGCTACCTCCGCCCCTTTCTCGCGAAGAGGAAGCGATTTTGCTTAAGAAGCTCCCGAATGGAGACAAGACAGCAAGATCTATGTTAATTGAGAGAAACCTGCGATTGGTAGTGTATATTGCACGAAAATTTGAAAATACAGGAATTAATATCGAAGACTTAATAAGCATTGGTACAATCGGACTAATTAAGGCGGTTAATACATTCAACCCCGAAAAGAAAATAAAGCTGGCTACATACGCATCAAGATGTATTGAAAATGAAATTTTAATGTATTTGAGACGAAATAATAAAATCAGGTCTGAAGTATCCTTTGATGAACCATTAAATATTGACTGGGATGGGAATGAACTGCTGTTATCAGATGTTTTGGGGACTGATAATGATATTATTACAAGGGATATAGAGGCCCATGTTGATAAGAAGCTTTTGCTGACCGCTCTTCAAAAACTTACTCAACGTGAGAAACAAATTATGGAGTTGCGATTTGGCTTAGCTGGTGAGGAAGAGAAGACGCAGAAAGATGTGGCCGAAATTTTAGGTATTTCACAGTCTTATATTTCCCGCCTTGAAAAAAGGATTATCAAACGGCTTCGAAAGGAATTTAACAAAATGATATAATTCGATTTGTTTAATATCTGAACTGAGTATAACGGATCGGCATGTTTTTTTCATATTTCCATGCGTTGGGCAATGCATATATTTTCCTCCTGCGGAGATACTTATTTCTAGCAGCTCCTGCTAGGAGGGAAATAAGTGAAGCGAAATAAAGTAGAAATATGCGGTGTGGATACTTCAAAGCTACCTGTCCTTAAAAATCTAGAAATGCGGGAACTTTTAAAACAAATGCAAGAAGGGGATTTGACAGCAAGAGAGAAACTGATCAATGGGAATCTCCGTCTCGTATTAAGTGTTATTCAGCGGTTTAATAACAGGGGAGAATATGTGGACGACTTGTTCCAAGTTGGCTGCATCGGTTTGATGAAATCAATCGACAACTTTGATCTAAGTCAGAACGTCCGGTTTTCCACCTATGCTGTTCCGATGATTATCGGGGAAATCCGCCGTTATTTGCGGGATAACAATCCGATCCGTGTTTCACGGTCATTGCGCGATATCGCTTATAAAGCACTCCATGTAAGGGAACGCCTTATGGCAAAAACCTCTAAGGAACCCACGGCGGCAGAAATTGCGAGGGAATTGGAGATACCTCATGAAGAAGTTGTTTTTGCGTTAGATGCTATTCAGGATCCCGTATCATTATTTGAGCCAATTTATAATGACGGTGGCGATCCGATATTCGTCATGGATCAATTGAGTGATGAGAAGAGCCGTGACAGTCACTGGATCGAAGAGATTGCACTACATGATGGGCTACAGCGGCTCAATGATAGGGAGAAAATGATCATTCGAAAGCGCTTTTTTCAAGGGAAAACCCAGATGGAAGTGGCAGAAGAAATCGGGATTTCACAAGCGCAGGTGTCTCGTCTCGAAAAGGCGGCCATCAAACAAATGAATAAAAATATTAATATTCAATAAAGCTTTTTAGGGGTCAGACCCCCTTTACTGCAGTAAAGGGGGTCTGACCCCTGCTCTTTTCTATATCATGAACGGTGGGGCAAATAGCATATATATGGATTAAGAGGGAGTAGGCTCCTGTCTAAATGAACGACGGAAGCGGGGAATGAATATGGTGAGGATTTCGGAGTTCCAATTAAAAGACGTTGTCAATATTTCGGATGGGAGAAAGCTGGGGAACATAAGTGATATTGAGATAAACTTGGATACAGGCAGGATAGAGTCGATTGTTATAAGCGGCGCAGGAAAAATTTTGGGCTTTTTTGGAAAAGAGGATGAAGTGGTCATCCCATGGAATCAAATTATTAAAATCGGGGAAGATGTCATTCTTGTAAGGTACAGCGGGTCCCAATATACTCAACAACAGCTTGGAACACCAAAAGACTAGATAATTCGGGTGCCGTTCGCATTTTTTTGTGGTACACTTAAGAAAATGTCTTTTCTTAGGAAAAACTAGAAGATACAATAGGGGTAATTAACGTGAAAGATGTAAAAGAAAATTTAGCTTTTATTCAAGGTCAAATAGCAGAAGCATGCGAACGGTCAAGCCGTAATCAAGAAGATATTCATATTGTGGCGGTTACGAAATATGTACCAGTCGAAAGAGCTGCCGAAGCTTTGGAAGCTGGCATTCAGAATCTTGGAGAAAACCGTGACGAAGGTTTGTTGAGTAAGTGGGAGGTATTGAAGGACAGGCCCTTGTGGCATTTCATTGGAACCCTTCAGTCCCGTAAAGTTAGAAATATAATTGATAAAGTGGAGTATATCCATTCTCTCGACCGCTTGTCTTTGGCAAAAGAAATTAATAAACGTGCCAGCAAAAAGATCAAATGTTTTATTCAAATCAATGTTTCGGGTGAGGAATCCAAGCATGGTCTCCAGCCAGAGGATACAGTGGGATTTATACAGCAGCTCGAGGCCTATGAAAATATAGAGGTCGTTGGTTTGATGACTATGGCTCCGCATACGGATGATGAAGAAGTATTGCGGACATGCTTCCGGCGCTTAAGAAGCCTTAAAGAGGAAGTTGAAGAGCTGGGACTAAAGCATGCGCCATGTCATGAGTTATCGATGGGGATGTCAAATGACTTTACAATAGCCATTGAAGAAGGGGCAACATTCATACGAATAGGTTCTGCCCTTGTCGGAGAATGATGCTGAGGAGGCCAAAAATGGGGATTAAATCAAAGTTCAAAAATTTTTTCCTATTAGAAGATGAGTATGAATATGAAGAAGAAAAAAATGAAGTTGAACCTCAAGCAGAAAAAGAACCGATGAAGACAGCATCCAACCGAAAACAAAATGTTGTTAGCCTTCAAAGTGTGCAGCAATCTTCAAAGGTTGTCCTGATCGAACCAAGAGTGTATGCCGAAGCGCAGGAAGTAGCCGATCATCTTGGTAATCGCCGTGCAGTTGTAGTCAACCTACAGCGGATCCAGCATGATCAGGCAGTAAGAATTGTCGATTTCTTAAGCGGTACGGTTTATGCGATAGGCGGGGATATCCAAAGAGTTGGTAAGGATATTTTCCTTTGCACCCCGGATAATGTAGAAGTATCCGGAAACATTACCGAATTGTTTGATGATGAGAATTATGAAGATCCGAGGTGGTCATAAACGGTATGGATTTTGTAATAGCGATTGTAGTTCAACTGATAAGCCTGTATTCTTGGGCATTGATTATTTATATCTTGATGTCCTGGTTTCCGAATGCCAGAGAGTCATCAATAGGCCAATTTCTTGGAAGGATATGTGAACCTTATTTGGAGCCTTTCCGAAGAATTGTTCCACCACTCGGAATGATTGATATTTCCCCGATTGTTGCGTTTTTAGTTCTTAAACTGGCTACAGCAGGGCTGTGGGAAATTTCCAGATGGGTAGGCTAAAAAGAGGATAGCTGAATAGCTTTCCTTTTTTTAGCGACTAAGAAGCATAAAGTCTAGTAATTCTTGTTAGGTTTGGCGCCAAGTGCTATGGCAAGGATTTAAGCCAGCGCAGGCAAATGACGCCTTCTTCGGTGTTTGTCTAGATTGGTGTAAGTAAAGAAACGCTTCCCCGTTTTTCGCAATAGGAGTTGTATCCAAATGTCATCAATCTATCAGCATTTTAGGCCGGAAGAAAAACCATTCATTGACACGGCCCTGGATTGGAAAGAGCAAGTTGAAAATACATATGCTCCCAAGTTGACCGACTTTTTGGATCCACGGCAACAGTTTATTCTCCAGTCCATCATCGGCGACGGAGTAGATGTGCGATGTGTTTTTTTCGGAGGAAGGGAACAGAGTGAGCGAAAAAGAGCTCTTTTATATCCGAAATATTTTCAGCCTGAAGAAAAGGATTTTCTTGTTGGTCTATACGAAATAGAGTATCCTCGAAAATTTATGAAGCTTGAGCATCCGATGGTATTAGGTTCTTTAATGTCCTTAGGAGTAAAGCGAGATAAATTTGGAGATATTCTCGTAAAAGGAGATCGAATTCAATTTTTTTCAAATGAAGAGATTGAACCATTTTTAATGGCGGAATTAAGAGAAGTAGGGCGTGCAACCGTCCAGCTTCGAAGGCTTTCATTGGAAGAAGTTATTCAAGAGTCTGAACAATGGAGAGAGTTAGAAGTAACGGCAGCGTCTTTAAGACTTGATGCAATCATTGCCTCAACCTTCAATCTATCTAGACAAAAGTCTCAAGCTTTGATTGAACAAAAGCTCGTTAAATTAAATTGGAAAACAGTTGAAAATCCCGCCACTGAATGTATGGAGGGAGACCTGATTTCGGCACGCAGGCTCGGCAGATGCAAAATCATCGAGCTGCTCGGCTATACGAAGAAAAGTAAATTACGGTTGAAAATAGGATTATTAAAATAATATTAAATCATGAAGAAACCTGCCAACTTTTGACGAAATTCAAGTATAATATGAAGTATAGACATACATAGTAATGGAGGTGGCAAGATGCCGTTAACACCGGTCGATATACATAATAAGGAATTCAGCAAAGGGTTCCGGGGATATGATGAAGATGAAGTCAATGAATTCCTTGAGCAAGTCATAAAAGATTATGAATTGGTCCTTAGGGAAAAAAAGGAACTTGAAGAAAAGATTGCCGCTATGAACGAGAGGCTTGGGCACTTCAGTACGATTGAGGAAACGCTCAATAAATCAATTGTGGTAGCCCAAGAAGCCGCAGAGGAAGTTAAAGGCAACGCAATGAAGGAAGCGAAACTTATCATCAGAGAAGCGGAGAAAAACGCTGACCGGATCGTCAATGAATCGCTATCCAAAGCTCGCAGAATTGCGCTCGAAATTGAGGAATTAAAGAAACAGTCAAAGGTATTCCGCACGCGGTTTAGAATGTTGATTGAAGCCCAGCTTGACTTGATTAATAATGATGACTGGGATCAGCTCATGGAATTTGAACTGGATGCAACAGAATTGAATTCTCTAGAAGAAGTCGAAGAATTAGAGTAATAACTTGAAACTTGACTATGCATTTGTGATTCTCATATAATGTAAGATAATTATTTATACTTATTAAACGATGAGAGGGAAAGTACATTCTCATTTTTCTGTTGAAAGCGAGCTGGGAATGGTGAGAGCCTAGTAATGGAAGAGATTTGGAAAATCACCCTTGAGTACTTGATTCGAAAGCTTGGGCAAGTAGAAAAGAGCGATTCATCCACGATACGGATTTATGAGCGGGCGATTACATGATGTAATTGTCTATTTGGGTGGTACCGCGGGAAAAAATCCTTCTCGTCCCTTTTGTGGGACGGGAAGTTTTTTGTTTTTTGGACATTATGAATGAATACAAGGAGGATACTGATTTGGATTATAAAGATACGTTGCTCATGCCGAAAACGGATTTTCCAATGCGTGGAAATTTGCCGAAAAGAGAGCCGGAAATGCAAGCAAAGTGGGAAGAGGAAAATATTTATCAAAAAGTTCAAGAGCGCACGAAAGGAAGACCGCTTTACGTATTGCACGATGGACCGCCATTTGCAAATGGTGATCTTCATATGGGCCATGCTCTTAATAAAACATTGAAGGACTTTATCGTCCGTTACAAGTCAATGGCGGGATTTTGCGCCCCATATGTTCCAGGATGGGATACACACGGACTTCCGATTGAGCATGCGCTTACTAAAAAAGGAGTCAATCGCAAGGAAATGTCGGTGGCAGAATTCAGAGAGAAATGTGCGCAATATGCTTATGAACAAATTGATAATCAGAGAACTGAATTCAAACGTCTTGGAGTTAGAGGGGATTGGGAGAATCCATATATTACGTTAAAGCCCGAGTTTGAAGCGGAACAAATCAAAGTGTTCGGAGAGATGGCGAAAAAAGGCTATATTTATAAAGGAAAGAAGCCTGTGTACTGGTCACCTTCCAGTGAATCAGCTCTTGCTGAGGCAGAAATCGAATATAAGGATAAACGATCACCTTCCATTTATGTGTCCTTCACAATAACAGACGGAAAAGGTACCGTAGAAGATCAAACCAATATCATTATTTGGACGACGACTCCTTGGACAATTCCTGCTAATCTGGCTATTGCTGTTCATCCTGACATAACTTATGCAGTAATTGAACAGGACGGAAAGAAATATATAGCTGCAGAAGGGCTCGTTTCCAATTTGAAAGAAGAATTCGATTGGCCGAATGCCAAGGTTGTTAAAACTTTGAAAGGAGCGGAACTGGAGTATGTAGTTGCCAAGCATCCGTTCTATGACAGAGATTCACTTGTCATTCTTGGAGAGCATGTCTCAATGGATTCCGGTACGGGGTGCGTCCATACTGCCCCAGGGCATGGTGAAGATGACTTCCGTGTTGGTCGAAAATATGGTCTAGATGCTTTAAGTCCTGTTGATGACAAAGGCTATATGACAGAAGAAGCGCCGGGATTTGGAGGGCTGTTTTATGATGCAGCCAACAAGCCGATTACCGAAAAGCTAGAAGAGGTGGGCGCTTTATTGAAGCTGGAATTTATCACTCACTCCTATCCGCATGACTGGCGGACTAAAAAACCGGTTATTTTTCGAGCCACACCTCAATGGTTTGCATCCATTAAAGATTTTAGAGCGGAGCTCCTAGAGTCAATCAATGAAGTTGCGTGGGTTCCTAAGTGGGGAGAAACAAGACTTTATAATATGGTCAGAGACCGTGGAGACTGGTGTATCTCCCGCCAAAGGGTATGGGGAGTGCCAATTCCAGTATTTTATGCTGAAAATGGTGAAGTGATTATTACAGATGAAACCATTTCCCGTATATCAGAGCTATTCCGTAAGCATGGATCAAATATTTGGTTTGAGAAAGAAGCCTCGGAATTATTACCAGAAGGATTCTCCCATCCAGGAAGCCCGAACGGGGTCTTTACAAAAGAAACGGATATTATGGACGTTTGGTTTGATTCCGGTTCCTCACATCAAGGTGTGTTAATGGAAAGAGATGATTTACAACGTCCGGCAGACCTATATTTAGAAGGTTCGGACCAATACCGCGGTTGGTTTAACTCTTCATTGACAACTGCTGTAGCCGTTACAGGAAAAGCACCATATACAGGTGTTCTGAGTCATGGGTTTGTTCTTGACGGAGAAGGCCATAAAATGAGTAAATCCCTCGGAAATGTGATTGTTCCGGCAAAAGTGACCAACCAGTTTGGAGCGGAAATCCTCCGTCTGTGGGTGGCATCAGTCGATTATCAATCAGATGTAAGAATTTCAGATGCAATTTTGAAGCAAGTCAGTGAAGTGTATCGCAAAATCAGAAATACATTCCGCTTCTTGCTGGGTAACCTGGCTGATTTTAATCCGGAAGAAAATGCAGTTCCGTATGAAAAACTTCGGGAAGTAGACCAATTTATGTTGATCAGATTAAACAATTTGGTCAAAGAATCGCTTAACGCGTATAACGAATTTGAGTTCGCTGATATCTACCATGCAGTCAATAACTTCTGTACAGTTGATTTGAGTTCGTTCTATATGGATTTTGCAAAAGACGTTCTTTATATTGAAGCGGAAAACAACTTTGAACGAAGAGCCATGCAGACGGTCATGTACTATTCTGTTGTTTCTTTGGCAAAATTATTATCGCCAATTTTACCACATACCGCTGATGAAGTTTGGTCACATATTCCGGGAGTTCAGGAAGAAAGTGCGCAGCTTACTGATATGCCGGAAGTAAAAGAGATTGATAATAGTGCAGAACTTGAGAAGAAATGGAAAGAATTCCTTCTTGTCAGAGATGACGTTTTAAAGGCACTAGAAGAAGCAAGAAATGAAAAAGTGATCGGCAAGTCATTGACTGCTAAAGTGAAACTATATGTCAATGAAGATGTGGAAAATTTGCTCAACAGTATATCTGAAAGCTTGAAACAGCTGTTTATCGTTTCCGGTTTCGAAGTGGCTGGAGCATATGACGAAGCGCCGGAGCAAGCATTGAAACTTGATAAGGCCGCTGTTGTTGTTGAAAAAGCTGATGGCGAAACATGTGAACGCTGTTGGGTTGTTACGCCTGAAGTGGGAACAGTAGAGGAACATCCTACGATTTGCCCGCGGTGCGCATCTGTTGTTGAAAAACTTCAATCATAAAGTGCTGAGCCCTCCATAGCGGAGGGCTTAGTTCATTTTATTTCATTATTCGCCTTGTGCTTTTCTTAATACAATTCCTCTATGCTTTATGCTAAAATTCAAAAGAACGACTTTAACGATTCGGAGGTTTACGCGTGAGATATTACTTGATTGCATTGTTTGTCCTGGTGTTGGATCAGATTACGAAATGGGCAGTTGTCCGAAATATGGAATTCGGAGAGAGTATTAAGATTATTGATCAATTCTTTTACCTCACCTCCCACCGAAATAAAGGGGCAGCCTGGGGAATGTTAGAAGGCCAAATGTGGCTGTTTTATATTATTACGCTTGTCGTAGTGGCAGGAATTATCTATTATATGCAGACGCAAGCTAAAGGCAAGCCATTATTTCAAGTGAGTCTGGCGTTTATTTTGGGGGGCGCTATTGGGAACTTCATTGATCGGCTATTTAGAAAAGAAGTGGTTGATTTTTTGGATACTTATATTTTTGGGTATGATTTTCCCATTTTCAATATTGCCGACTCAGCTCTAACAATTGGCGTCATCCTCCTTTTTATCCAAGTATTTAAGGAAGAACGGAAGGAAAAGGTGAATGTAGATGGAGAAAATTGACTATCAGATAAAGGAAGAAGAGAGTGGGGAGCGGATTGACAAACTGATTGCCGGTATGGATGGAAGTTGGTCGCGTTCTCAAGTCCAGCAATGGATAAAAGATGGACATGTTACTGTGAATAATGCCTCCATTAAAGCGAATTATAAATGCAGTCCCGATGATCTCATTGTGATAGAGATACCGGAACCAGAACTTTTTGATGTTGAGCCAGAGAATCTGGAGCTTGATATTTATTACGAAGACGAGGATGTGCTCGTTGTCAATAAACCAAGAGGGATGGTTGTTCATCCTGCGCCAGGACACTATTCTGGAACTTTAGTGAACGGACTGATGGCCCATTGCGATCGTTTATCAAGTACCAATGGGGTGCTGAGACCGGGAATTGTGCATCGGATTGACAAAGATACGTCTGGCCTTTTAATGGTAGCAAAAAATGATTTTTCCCATGAAAAGCTTGTTCAGCAGCTTGTGGATAAAACCGTAACACGGAAATATTTTGCCCTCGTGCACGGAGTGATTCCCCATGACCATGGAACAATAGATGCTCCGATTGGACGAGATTCAGTTAAACGTCAAAGTATGACTGTAAGTGAGAGAGGAAAATCTGCAGTCACCCACTTTACTGTATTGGAGCGGCTTGAACCTTATACATTTGTGGAATGTGTCCTGGAAACGGGAAGGACTCATCAAATCAGAGTCCATATGAAGTATATTGGGCATCCGCTTGTTGGAGATCCAAAGTATGGTCCACGCAATACTTTGTCCACTGGTGGACAAGTTTTGCATGCAGGAATACTTGGTTTTCAGCATCCGCGAACAAGAAAATACATGGAATTCAATGCGGCGCTTCCTGATTATTTCACCGAATTGTTGCATAGACTGCGACAAAACCGTTGACAACCTTTGGGAAGAAGTCTATATTGATAATAGTTGAATATGAACCTTTAAATCGGTCCTGTGAGGCTGGGAAGGTACGGCGAAGCTGCATTTACACGCAACTGTTTTATGGTCATTGTTCTGCCCTCCTGCCTAGCCGCGGGAGGGCTTTTTTCATGAAAATGAGGTGAAAACGGTGGATCCAAAAGCGATTGTTCTTGATGAGAAAGCCATACATCGGGCATTGACAAGAATTGCTCACGAGATTATTGAACGGAACAAAGGGATTGAAGACTGTGTGTTAGTAGGAATCAAAACACGGGGAATTTATCTCGCACAGAGATTAGCCGATCGGATTAAAAGCATTGAAGGCGATGATATACCTGTCGGTGAATTGGATATTACGCTATACAGGGATGATTTAACAATTAAAACTGAAAGCGCGGAACCGGAAGTAAAGGGATCGAGCCTTCCAGTCAATATTAATAATAAAAAAGTGATATTGGTGGATGATGTTTTATATACAGGCAGAACAGTAAGAGCTGCCATGGATGCTTTGGTCGATATCGGGCGTCCTTCTCAAATTCAGCTTGCCGTCTTAGTGGACAGAGGCCATAGAGAACTGCCGATAAGGGCAGATTTTATTGGGAAAAACATTCCTACTTCAAGTCTTGAGAGAATTGTTGTTGAACTATTGGAAACAGATGAACATGACCAGGTGGGAATTTATGAAAGTGAATAATACCCTTTTAATGCAGTCCCGTGAGACTGGCAAAGGGGGCTTCAATGTGAAGCTGGCAGACGATGCCTGGCTTTGTTTTGCAAACCCTCTTTTCCGGAAAAAAGGATAGAGGGTTTTCTTTTTGACAATTTTAGGAAGAATGGTGAGCTGTCATGAACAATCTTTTTACCATGAAGGACTTATCGACTGAGAAAGTACATCACATATTGCATACAGCCGAGTCGTTTGCACGGGGAGAAAAGTGGACACCGGCAAAACAAACCTTCGCAGTTAACCTGTTTTTTGAACCAAGCACGAGAACAAAAACAAGCTTCGAAGTGGCTGAACGCAAATTGGGAATGGAAGTCATTCCATTTGAAACGGGATCTTCAAGCATTTTAAAAGGTGAGACGCTGGAGGATACATTGAAAACACTTGAATCAATTGGCGTTGATCTTGCTGTGATTCGCCATAAGCAGGATGCTTACTACGAATCACTTGCAGGTAAATTTCAAATGAAAATTGTTAATGGCGGAGATGGATGCGGCCAGCATCCGACACAGTCATTACTGGATCTATTGACAATCAAGCAGGAATTTGGAAAGTTTGAAGGCTTGAAAGTGACCATTGTGGGCGACTTGAGCCATAGCAGGGTTGCTCGCTCCAACACAGAAGCTCTAGCTGCTTTGGGAGCTGAGGTTTTTCATTCCGGTCCAGCTGAATGGTTTGAAGGTGACGCAGGAAATGCCCAAAATTACGTGGATATTGATGAAGCGATTGAGTTTTCGGATGTACTTATGCTTTTGAGAATCCAACATGAAAGACATGATACAATGGTGGATTTAAGTGCAGAGCAATATCATGAAAGATACGGTTTAACGCCACAGAGAGAAGAAAGAATGAAGCTGGGAAGCATTATTATGCATCCAGGGCCAGTAAACAGAGGCGTTGAAATAGCAGATAGTCTTGTAGAAAGCGATAAATCAAGGATATTTAAGCAAATGGAAAATGGTGTATACGCAAGAATGGCAGTTTTAAAACACATTCTCGATAAATAAGAGGAGGAATCCCACATGAATTGGCTAATTAAAAATGGAAAGATGTTACAAGACAATGGTGAATTGAAAGTGATGGATATCCGAGTGAATGATGGTGTTATTGCCGAAATCGGAAAACAACTTGAAAATAAAGGCGAGAAGGAATACGAAGCAGCAGGCCTTCTTGTCACACCTGGTTTAGTGGATCTGCATATTCATCTTCGTGAACCGGGTGGTGAAACAAGAGAAACGATAGAAACAGGAACGATGGCTGCCGCCAGAGGAGGATTCACTACTGTGGCGCCTATGCCGAATACGAGACCAGTCCCCGATCATGCCGAACAGATGGAATGGCTGATGAACCGTATCGGAGAAACAGGAAAAGTGAAAGTTCTGCCTTATGCAGCCATCTCCGTAGGCCAGCAGGGAGAGGAACTAGTTGACTTTAAAGCTTTGAAGGAAGCTGGTGCATTCGCTTTTACAGATGACGGTTACGGTGTACAGACGGCTGCGAAAATGTATGAGGCGATGCAACAGGCTGCTGAGCTTGATATGGCAATCGTCGCGCATTGTGAAGATAATTCCCTCATATATGGCGGGGCCCTTCATGAAGGAGAGTTTTCAAAAAAAGCGGGAGTTCCAGGAATTCCGTCCATTTGCGAATCGGTCCATATTGCACGGGATGTACTGCTTGCAGAAGCAGCAAACTGTCATTACCATGTCTGCCATATTAGTACAAAGGAGTCTGTCCGGACTGTAAGAGATGCGAAAAGAGCCGGTATTAAAGTAACAGCGGAAGTTAGCCCGCATCACCTCATTTTATGTGATGAAGATATTCCGGATGCAAATGACACGAATTTTAAAATGAATCCGCCTCTTCGGGCAAAGGAAGACCGTGAAGCTTTGATTGAAGGGTTGCTTGATGGAACCATCGATTTTATCGCAACGGATCATGCTCCACATACAGCAGAGGATAAAGGGAAGAAAGTGACGGAGGCTCCTTTTGGAATTGTTGGCCTGGAAACCGCATTCCCACTTCTTTATACTCACTTTGTTGAAAAGGGCCATTTCACATTAAAGCAATTGGTTGACTGGATGACAGTCGCACCTTCTCACACATTTAAATTGGCTTCAGGCACTTTAACTGTTGGAAGACCTGCTGATATTACCCTGATCGATTTGGAAAAAGAGCAGAAAATAGATCCAGATCAATTTTTATCTAAAGGAAGAAATACTCCGTTTAGCGGATGGTCATGCAAAGGATGGCCTGAAGCTACCTTTGTCAATGGAGAGATTAAATGGTCAAAAGGACGTGACAATTAATGAAACGCCAGCTCATTCTAGAAGATGGTACGGTTTTTATAGGTGAAGCAATCGGTAGTGAAAAAGAGACAACGGGTGAAATCATTTTTAACACGAGCATGACCGGTTATCAGGAAATCATTTCCGACCCGTCGAATTATGGTCAGATTATCGTGTTCGGTTTTCCGCAAATTGGAAACTATGGAATCAACCGTGATGATTTTGAAAGCATCCAGCCAGTCATTAAAGGGGTGGTTGTGAAGGAAGCAGCAGACTACCCATCAAACTGGCGCAGTAACATCTCTTTTGGCGAATTTCTGCAAGCGAAGGATATCCCAGGTATAGCTGGTATTGATACAAGAAAATTGATCAGGATTATCAGATCGAAAGGAACGATGAAAGGGGTCATATGCGGATTTGGAGAAAGCACTGAAACGCATCTTTCCCGTCTGCATGCTGTGGAGAGTCTGCCTGATCAGGTCAAGCAAGTATCAACTGTTAAACCATTCCCGGCACCGGGACGGGGAAACAGTGTGATCGTTATCGATCTCGGTTTGAAGCATGGGCTTTTACGCGAGCTTACTAAGCGTGGCTGCGATGTAACAGTTGTTCCTTACAAAACATCAGCAGAAGAAATTCTTTCTTTGCAGCCGGACGGTGTAATCTTGTCTAATGGACCTGGAAATCCAGAGAATGTTCCTGAGGCAATTGAAACAATCCGCGAAATCCAAGGGAAAGTTCCTTTGTTTGGAATTGGACTAGGCCATCAATTATTTGCTCTTGCGAATGGCTGCAAAACGAAAAAAATGTTTGTCGGCCATCGAGGTGGAAGCTATCCGGTAAAGGATCTTGAGACAGGAAAAGTAGTCTTCACTTCCCAAAACCATGGATATGAAGTAGATAAAGAATCGGTGGACGGAAATGATTTGACCATCACACATACAGAATTGAACGAAGGCACCATCGAGGGGCTGTCTCATCAAAAACATTTAGCCTTCTCCGTACAATTTGAACCAGAAGGTGCGCCAGGCTCTGAAGATGCCAAGTATTTATTTGATCAATTTCTGAAATTAATGGATGAAAACATAAGAAAGGCGGATGACCATGCCGAAAAGAACTGATATCAATAGTATTTTAGTAGTAGGGTCAGGCCCTATCATCATTGGACAGGCTGCGGAATTCGACTATGCTGGCACCCAGGCTTGCCTCGCTTTGAAAGAAGAAGGCTATAGGGTCATCCTCATCAATTCAAATCCAGCAACCATTATGACAGATTCTGAGATTGCCGATGCTGTCTATATTGAGCCGCTGACACTTGAATTTGTCAGTCGCATTATCAGAAAAGAAAGGCCAGACGCCATTCTGCCGACACTTGGTGGACAGACCGGCTTGAACATTGCTATGCAGCTGGCTAAAGCAGGAGTTCTTGAAGAATGCAATGTTGAAATACTTGGTACAAAGCTTTCAGCTATTGAACAGGCGGAGGACAGAGATCAATTCAGAAGCTTGATGAACGAATTGAATGAACCGGTGCCTGAAAGTGCCATTGTACACACGCTTGAAGAAGGGGAGGATTTCGTAGCAGAAATTGGATTCCCTGTTATTGTTCGACCCGCATATACACTTGGTGGCACAGGTGGAGGCATTTGTAAAAACAGTGAGGAATTTGAGACCGTCGTGTCCAACGGTTTAAAAAATAGCCCTGTTAACCAATGTTTGATCGAAAAAAGCATTGCTGGATACAAAGAGATAGAATTTGAAGTAATGAGAGATGCAAATGACAACGCGATTGTTGTCTGTAATATGGAAAATGTTGATCCAGTTGGAGTCCATACTGGTGACTCCATCGTTGTGGCTCCATGCCAAACATTGAGTGACAGGGAAATTCAGCTACTAAGAAACACTTCTTTGAAATTAATCCGCGCCCTTGGAATAGAAGGCGGATGTAATGTTCAGCTTGCTCTTGACCCGGAAAGTTTCCAATACTATATTATCGAAGTGAATCCGCGTGTCAGCCGTTCATCCGCGCTTGCTTCTAAGGCAACAGGATTTCCGATTGCAAAATTAGCAGCGAAAATAGCTGCGGGATATACGCTGGACGAGCTGATGAACCCTGTAACAGGAAAAACTTACGCTTGCTTCGAACCTGTTATTGATTACATTGTTACGAAAATTCCAAGATGGCCTTTTGATAAATTCGAATCCGCGAACAGAAGTCTTGGAACCCAAATGAAAGCGACAGGTGAAATCATGGCCATTGGCCGCAGCTTCGAAGAATCGTTGTTAAAAGCGGTACGTTCACTTGAAATCAGTCTGTATCATTTAGAAAACGAAGAAGCGAAAACGATGGAAGAGGCGGAATTGCAGTCCGAAATCGAAAATGCTACAGATGAACGGCTCTTCATTGTGGTTGAAGCATTACGAAGAGGAATTTCAATCAAGACTATCCATGATTGGAGCAAGATTGATCTATTTTTCCTGCACAAATTAAACAAAATCATTGAGCTTGAAAATAAGTTGGCAAAAGAACCATTTAATGCTGAATTGGCGGTTCAAGCGAAAAAAATGGGCTTTGCGGACATCACTCTTGCAAAATTGTGGGAAAGCAATGAAAAAGAAATTTATGAATGGCGCCAAAACAATGAGCTAGTGCCAGTGTATAAGAAAGTAGATACGTGTGCAGCAGAATTCGAATCCGAAACTCCGTACTTTTATGGAACTTATGAAGAGGAAAATGAATCAGAGCGTACCAGCAAGCAAAGTGTTATTGTACTAGGATCTGGGCCGATCCGCATTGGACAGGGGATTGAATTTGACTATGCAACGGTACACAGTGTATGGGCAATCCAGCAGGCTGGATATGAGGCAATTATCATCAATAACAATCCTGAAACAGTGTCAACAGACTTCAGCATTTCAGACAAGCTGTACTTCGAGCCGCTTACGCTGGAAGATGTCATGCACATTATTGATTTGGAGCAGCCACTTGGTGTCGTTGTCCAATTTGGCGGACAAACAGCGATCAATTTGGCATCGGGTCTTTCCGAACGCGGCGTAAATATTCTCGGTACTTCTCTTGAAAGTCTTGACAGAGCTGAAGACAGGGAACAATTTGAGCAGGCTCTATCCGAGTTGAATATTCCGCAACCGAAAGGTAAGACCGCTTTTTCAGTAGATGAAGCTGTAAAAATTGCGACGGATATCGGATATCCAGTATTGGTCCGCCCTTCCTACGTTCTGGGGGGAAGAGCGATGGAAATTGTCTATGAAGAAAAAGAACTTCTTCACTATATGAAAAATGCAGTGAAAATTAACCCTGAACACCCGGTGCTTGTAGACCGTTATTTGACTGGAAAAGAAATAGAAGTCGATGCGATTTCCGATGGGGAAAATGTTTTGATTCCAGGTATCATGGAACATATTGAACGGGCTGGCGTTCACTCTGGGGATTCTATAGCCGTTTACCCGCCGCAAAATATTAGTGCGGAAATGATCAAGAAGATTGAAGATGCTACTATCCGCCTTGCGAGAGGTCTTGAAATTATCGGACTGTTGAACATTCAATATGTCATTTCAAATAACGAATTGTATGTTATCGAAGTAAATCCACGATCCAGCAGGACAGTACCATTTTTAAGCAAAATCACAGGGATTCCAATGGCAAATCTTGCTACGAAAGTTATTTTGGGCAAGAAGCTGCCTGAACTTGGCTACGAAACTGGCCTAAGCCAGGAAATGAGCGGGGTTTATGTCAAGGTGCCGGTCTTCTCATTCGCCAAGCTGAGAAGAGTAGATATCACTCTGGGACCTGAAATGAAATCCACTGGGGAAGTCATGGGGAAAGACAGTACGATGGAAAAAGCACTGTATAAAGGATTAGTCGCTTCCGGAATAGAAATCAAGACACATGGTACGGTATTGATCACAGTGGCGGATAAAGACAAGGATGAAGCGGTGAAGCTTGCTGAACGGTTCTCTGCCATTGGTTATCAGATTATAGCTACAAGTGGTACAGCGAAAGCTATTACTGATTCAGGTATTAAGGTCCAAACTGTCGATAAAATTGGAGCATCCGGACATAATCTGCTTGATACGATTAGACAGGGTGATGCACAGCTTGTCATTAATACATTGACACGAGGAAAGCAGCCACGCAGAGATGGCTTCCGGATCAGAAGGGAATCTGTTGAAAATGGTATACCATGTTTAACATCTTTGGATACAGCAAAAGCCATCCTCGATGTCCTTGAATCAATGGTTCTTTCCGCTGAAGCCATGCCATCCGGTAAAAAGGTGGCTCAATAATGCTAGAGAAAAATTTGCCGATCATAGCACTTGATTTTCCTGATGGTGAAAAAGCATGGAATTTTTTGAACAAATTTGATGGCGAAAAGTTATATGTAAAAATAGGGATGGAGCTTTATTATCAAGAGGGAGCGGATATGCTCAAGGCCTTGAAAGAAAAGGGTCATTGGATTTTTCTTGATTTGAAGTTACATGATATTCCCAATACGGTTCATCGGGCAATGAAAGTTCTTGCCGGACTTTCGGTAGATATGGTGAATGTCCATGCAGCTGGTGGAACAGAAATGATGAAAGCAGCCCTTTCTGGGTTAGAGGAAGGGACAAAGGCGGGGCAGACCCGCCCTGCTTTGATCGCTGTCACACAGTTAACGAGCACAAGCGAAGAACAAATGCAGCGAGAGCAATTGATAGACCGCTCAATCGATGAATCCGTCCTCCACTATGCATTGCTTGCCAAGGAATCGGGTCTTGCCGGAGTTGTTTGTTCTGCTTTTGAAGCAGCCTCCATTGCAAAAGAAGCAGGGGACGACTTCTTGCGAGTGACTCCAGGGATTCGGATGA
Organism: Bacillus sp. HF117_J1_D; assembly: GCA_009928435.1. GTDB lineage: Bacteria > Bacillota > Bacilli > Bacillales > Bacillaceae_C > Siminovitchia. Next base: position 126,193 of record JAABNQ010000001.1, on the reverse strand, counting down.
AGGAGAGCAAAAGCGATGATCAAAAGCGAATTGTGACTCCTTCGGATGCTCGCGAAATGGGATCATCGATGATTGTAATCGGCCGTCCAGTTACACAAGCGGACGATTCAGTTTTATCCTATAAAAAAGTGTTGACAGAATGGGAGAGGTAAAGTGATGAGCCAATCAATCGCTAAACATTTACTTGATATAAGAGCTGTCTTTTTACAGCCGAACGATCCATTCACTTGGTCGTCCGGAATGAAGGCGCCTATTTATTGCGATAATCGACTAACGATGTCTTATCCAGATGTCAGAAGGGAAATTGCTGAAGGGCTGGCGGAGCTAATTAAAGCTAAATTTCCTGAAACAGAGCTGATTGCAGGAACAGCTACTGCAGGTATCCCGCATGCAGCTTGGATCAGTGATATTCTTGAGCTGCCCATGTGCTATGTAAGATCTAAAGCCAAATCTCATGGAAAAGGCAATCAGATAGAAGGGAAGGCTTCGCAAGGGCAGAAAGTTGTTGTGGTGGAAGACCTAATTTCAACTGGAGGAAGCTCAATCGTTGCTGTCAAGGCCCTTAAAGAGGCGGGTTGTGAAGTTTTGGGAGTTGTCAGCATCTTTTCTTATGAGTTGGACAAAGCGAAGACAGCTTTCGATGAAGAAAGCGTCAAAGCCTTTTCGCTAACGGGCTATTCAGACTTGATTGAAACGGCCTTCGAAAATAATCTGATTAAAGAAGAAGATCTAGCAACATTACGCAGTTGGCGCGAAAATCCCGAAGACTGGGGAAAATAGTCCATGAAAAAAGGCTGTCTTACAAGGCAGCCTTTTTTTGATGATATAAAGTTTTATGCTTGTGTATAACGGGTTTATCAGATTATACTGCGTCCAGCCCCGAAGGAGAGCCCCCTTGGTTCGATTAATTTATTGTGAGAGCGGCAAGGAAAAAGCGTCTCCCCCGACAACCCATCTTATGTTTATCATTATGGCTTCCCGCTTTGCTTTTTCTGATCAACCTTCATAGACCTGACCAAATCTTCATTTGGTGTAACAAACACCGTTTTTTGTTCTTCATAAATAACAAATCCCGGTTTTGAGCCATTCGGTTTTCTAACATGGCGGATTTTTGTGTAATCGACGGGCACAGAAGAAGAATCTCTTGCTTTGCTAAAATACGCAGCAAGCATGGCTGCTTCGTGAATGGTGGCATCATCCGGTTCGATGCTGCGGATCACGACATGTGATCCCGGTATATCTTTTGTATGGAGCCAGATTTCGTCCCTTCGTGCCAATTTGTTTGTTAAAAAATCATTCTGAGTATTATTTTTACCCACTAGAATTTCAGTTTTGTCACTAGCTTCATATTTATCAATAACAGGCTTGCCTGTCTGCTTTTTCCTTGCTTTCTTTTGCCGGCGTCTAATGTAGCCTCCTTCAACGAGCTCATCCCGAATTTCCTCAATATCTTCAACCGATGCGGAGGATAATTGCTGCAAGAGTCCATCAAAATAAATGATTTCTTCCTTGGCCTGCTCTATTTGTTGTTTGACCACGCCAACGGCTTTTTTGGCTTTTTGGTATCTTGAGAAATAGCTTTGCGCGTTTTCTGCCGGCCCTTTTCGTGGATCGAGTGGAATGTTGGTCATTTCCTCTTTCGGGCTATAATAATTTACGACCGATATATTTTTCATTCCTCTTTTGATCAAATGCATATTTGCAGTTAAAAGCTCACCCAATAGTTGGTACTCATCCGCGTGTTCGGCTTTTTCCAGCGTTTCTTCCAGTTTGATCGTTTTCTTCTCGTTTTTTTCCTTTTCATTCTTCATCAATCTCTCTAGGTCCATTGCTTGCTGTTTGACACGGTCCCTTTGAGCTTTGCCGAAATAATAGCTATCAAGCATGTCACTTAATGTAGAAAAGGATTTGACTTCTGCTTTCATGTGCGTAATCGGAAGCAAGTAAAAAGCACTTTTCTCTCCGTTCGTCATAATGGAGTAATGATATTGGTGTGATTGAAGCTGTTCCATGATTTCAATGAAAGCAGGCGGTAACGTGCTTCGATTTGTAAGGCCGGAACGGAAAGTGATTTCTTTGGCAAGAAGTGGAGAAATTCCTGCAAAATGCTGAACAATCTGCCGATCCAATTTTCCGCTATTAAAATCGATACTCCTTAAAATATCATCTGTATCTGTTTCTAAAGGATTCAATTTATTTTGTGCAGGCGGATAAATATAGCTGCCACCAGGTAATACAGTCCGATAACTGTTAACGGTAGCAGGGATATGTTTGATGCTGTCGATAATTTTATCATTTTCTTTATCTACAAGAATAATATTACTGTGTCTACCCATAATCTCTGTGATTAAAAGCTTGATTGATTCATCCCCAAGCTCATCTTTTCCCTTTAATTCGAAGATAATGATCCTGTCCAGGTCAGCTTGATAGATGTTTTGAACAATCGCGCGGTCCAGGTGTTTTCTCATCATCATGCAGAACATTGGTGGTTCAGCTAGACTAGAAGGTGATTCCTCGGTCAACTGCACCCTTGAGTAACTGGGATGTGCGGAAAAAAGCAGTCTATGGTTTCTTCCGTTCGCCCGAATCGTCATCATCATTTCGTTTTTATAGGGCTGCTGAATTTTATTGATTCTGCCTCCCATCAATTTATCAGAAAGTTCTTTTGTCATAGCTCTGGTAAAGAGTCCATCGAAAGCCATTCATAACATCCTCTACTTTAAATAATAGTACGCTTTGGTAAGCGGTGAACTGCTTCTTCCCCATCAAGCGCCTTGAGTTTTTCTTTTAAAAATTATATCATGAATGTTCTTCATCCTGAATAAGCTTGCAATGATAAGGACAACTATTGTTTGTTTTAGAGGGAAGGCGGGTGTGCAATGATATACCATCAAATGGATGAAAATGGTGCGGCAAAATCGCTCCAAACAAATATAAAGACAGGTTTGTCAACGAAACTGGCAGATGAGAGAAGAAAAAAGGTAGGCCGGAATGAACTGTCGGAAGGGGAAAAACAATCTGTCATCCTTCTTTTCTTCAGCCAATTCAAGGACTTTATGGTACTGGTGCTATTGGCGGCTACATTAATATCTGGATTTCTAGGAGAATATATTGATGCGGTCGCCATCATGGTGATTGTTTTAATTAATGGATTGCTAGGTTTTATTCAGGAGAGAAAAGCGGAAAAATCTTTACAGGCATTAAAAGACTTGTCAGCACCAAAGGTCACTGTTCTCAGGGATGGGCGCTGGATGAAAATGGATTCAAAGGATGTGGTACCGGGTGATATTCTTAAGCTTACAAGTGGTGACCGTGTCGGTGCCGATATGCGGATCATTGTGTCCAACGACCTGGAAATAGAAGAGTCGGCTCTGACAGGGGAGTCGATACCTGCACAAAAACATTCGAATCCGATTTTAGATGAAAATCCATCTCTTGGAGATTTAAATAATATGGCATTCATGGGGACCCTGGTCACCCGCGGAAACGGGCTGGGCGTCGTAACCGCAACGGGAATGAGAACAGCGATGGGGAAAATTGCCGGAATGATCCAAAACGCCGAAACGCTTATGACTCCGTTGCAAAGAAGGCTTGACCAGCTTGGAAAGGTTCTTATCACGGTTGCACTGCTCCTAACAGTGGCAGTCGTATTGGCAGGAATTTTCCATGGTCATGACGTTTATACAATGTTTTTGGCGGGAGTATCTCTGGCAGTCGCGGCTATTCCAGAAGGTTTACCAGCGATTGTTACAGTTGCATTGTCTCTTGGCGTCCAGAGGATGATCCGTAAAAATGCCATCGTCCGAAAGCTCCCAGCTGTTGAAACACTTGGGTGTGCTTCTGTCATTTGTTCGGACAAGACAGGAACAATGACACAAAATAAAATGACCGTCACCCATTTATGGGGTGGAGGTCAAACTTGGACCGTGACTGATACAGGGGAATTCTCCACTGAGGGAAAGAACATTGAGGTTGATAGGGAGAAAACACTTTACCAGCTTCTCACTTTCGGAACCCTTTGCAATAATGCTGAAATTAAAATGACGGGTCAAGAAATGATGATAGATGGAGATCCAACGGAAGGAGCCTTATTACTCGCAGGGATCAAGGCGGGAATTGATAAAAAAGCCCTGTTGGAGGAACAGTTTTCCGTTGAGAAAGAATATCCTTTTGATTCTGCCCGCAAAATGATGAGCGTTATAGTGAAGGGACCTTCAGGAGAACGGTTTGTCATTACTAAAGGAGCACCAGATGTGCTGTCGCTCAAAAGTGATTCCATTTTATGGGAAGGGAAACAAATAGCTTTAAACAACCATCTTCTAAGCGAAGTCAATGGAGCTGTGAAGCAATTAGCATCGATGGCACTTAGAACCATTGCTATCGCTTATAAGCCTTTGAAAGGCGCGATTCCTGAAAGGTCCGAAGACATTGAGCAAAATTTAACATTGATCGGTCTGCAGGGGATGATCGATCCTCCACGTCCCGAAGTGAAATCCGCTGTCGCTGAATGTAAACAAGCTGGTATTAAGACGGTGATGATTACTGGTGATCATGTGGAAACCGCATGTGCCATTGCTAAACAACTGGGCATTCTGTCAGAAAAAGATGGAGATTTGGCAGTCATGGATGGACGCAGGCTAAACGAACTTTCTGCTAAAGAGCTTGAAGCTGTAGTGGACAATATACGCGTTTTTGCAAGAGTATCTCCAGAGCATAAATTAAAAATAGTCAATGCCTTACAAAACAAAGGGCATATTGTTGCGATGACAGGGGATGGGGTCAACGATGCGCCTGCTATCAAAACGGCGGATATTGGAATTGCGATGGGGATTACTGGAACGGACGTGGCAAAGGAAGCATCTTCCCTTATACTGTTGGATGATAATTTTGCTACGATTAAAGCAGCCATCAAAGAGGGAAGAAATATTTACGAAAATATCCGGAAGTTTATCCGGTACTTGCTGGCATCGAATGTGGGAGAAATACTTGTCATGCTGTTTGCCATGTTAATGTCTTTGCCCTTACCGCTCGTTCCGATTCAAATTCTATGGGTCAATTTAGTCACTGATGGATTGCCAGCCATGGCTTTGGGATTGGATCAGCCTGAGGAAAATGTTATGCAAAGGAATCCGCGTCATCCAAAGGAAGGCGTTTTTGCCCGCAGACTTGGCTGGAAAATTCTTTCACGTGGATTTTTAATTGGCGTGGTTACCTTGGCAGCTTTTATGATTGTATATTATCGCAATCCAGATGATTTGCCATATGCACAGACCATTGCCTTTGCCACTCTTGTCATGGCACAACTCATACATGTATTTGACTGCCGAAGTGAAAAATCGATTTTTTCCCGGAATCCCTTTGGAAACAAGTATCTGGTGTGGGCGGTCGTTTCTTCTGCATTATTGATGCTTGTGGTGATTTATGTTCCAACGTTTCAACCGATATTCCATACAGTAGCAATTGAACTGAGAGACTGGCTGTTGATCGTTGGATTGAGTGCAGTTCCTACATTTTTGCTGGCTGGAACTTTTTTTTCAAGAAAAAGAAGATAGTGTATGTTATAATCAACAAGGTGATAGAGGAATCTATTGCCTTTTTCTAAAGGTAAGAAAGTATAAAATCTGACTAAGTTTTCTTTAGTGATGTAAACGGGGTGACTCATATGGTAATGAGCATGACCGGTTTTGGACGGTGCGTTAAACAGACAGAAAAATGTATGGTTCAGGTTGAAATCAAAACTGTTAACCATCGTTTCCGCGAATTCCACATAAAAATGCCTCCACAGCTTTCCCAAGCTGAAATCCTGCTACGGAACCGGCTCAGCAAGCAGTTTAACAGAGGGCGGGTTGAAGTGAGTGTCAAATTGTCAGGCAACATCTCACCAAGCAAAGAATTGTATATTGACTGGGATTTGATAGACAGTTATTATCATTTTATAAAGGAAGCGAAGAAGAGATATCAATTAGCCGAAGAAGCAGTGTTATCAGACTTGCTACGGTTGGAAGAAGCTATCGTGGTTAGTGAAACAGGCGAGATTGACGATGATGTTTTTTCTTTATTGTTGAGTGCTACTGATGATGCAGCCTGTCAAGTATCGAAAATGCGGGAAACAGAAGGCGACTCTTTATCTATTGAACTGAATACATACATAAATTCCTTGGAAGAACTTGTTCAGAGGACAAAGGAACTTTCCCCATTGATTCAAACAACATATACTGAAAAACTTCGAGCCAAATTATCTGAAATGATAAGGGGCAAGATAGATGAAACAAGGATTGTTTCCGAAGCTGCGATCTTTGCTGAAAAGGCCGATATAAGTGAAGAGATAGGGAGACTTTTAAGCCATATATCTCAATTCGGGGAAGCACTTCTAACGAATGAACCGATTGGAAGAAAACTGGATTTTATTATACAAGAAATGAATCGGGAAGCGAATACGATTGGCTCTAAAGCGAGTGATTCAAATATTGCTATCATGGCTGTGGAAATGAAAGTATTGATTGAAAAATTGCGTGAACAGGTACAAAATATTGAGTGAATCAGGCTTAGCAGCCTAAGTTGACTGGAGGAGCAGCATGTCGATACAGCTCTTAAATATAGGATTTGGAAATATTGTTTCTGCAAACCGCATTATATCCATTGTGAGTCCTGAGTCAGCCCCAATCAAAAGGATGATTCAGGATGCTAGAGAGCGTGCAGTGTTGATAGACGCTACTTATGGAAGAAGGACGCGTGCAGTTATTATTATGGACAGTGAACACGTCATTCTTTCAGCGGTGCAGCCTGAAACGGTTGCTCAACGTTTAATATCGAATGGCCAGGAAGAAGGGTAGGATTATTAGATGAGTGATAAAGGGATATTGATAGTCCTTTCCGGACCATCAGGAGTTGGGAAAGGCACTGTCAGAAAGGCGGTTTTCTCTCGGCCGGATGCTAAATTTGAATATTCTATTTCCATGACGACGAGAAAACCTCGTGAAGGAGAAGTAGACGGAGTCGACTATTTTTTTCAGTCAAAAGAAAAATTTGAACAGTTGATTGAAGAAGGAAAGCTCCTTGAATATGCTGAATATGTAGGGAATTATTACGGAACTCCTGTTGATTATGTAAAGGAAACATTGGAAGCTGGGAAGGATGTTTTCTTAGAGATTGAGGTTCAAGGTGCCAAACAGGTTCGGGAAAAGTTCCCTGATGGTCTCTTCATCTTCCTGATGCCTCCAAGCCTTGCTGAATTGAAAAACAGAATTGTCGGCAGGGGAACCGAGTCGGAGGAATTGATTCATAATCGTATGGAAGCTGCAAGGAAAGAAATTGAATTGACAAGTATGTATGATTATATTGTTGTAAATGATGATGTTGAGTGTGCAGTTGACAAAATCAATGCGATCGTTCAGGCTGAGCATTGTCGCACTGAACGCGTCATAGATAAATATATCAGGATCCAGAGGTGAAATAGAATGTTATACCCTTCTATTGATAAATTAATGAATGTTATTGATTCAAAATACTCACTTGTGACGGTTGCTGCTAAAAGGGCGCGCAAGTTGCAGGAAGAGAACAACCCACAGCTTGAAAAATACAAATCACATAAGTTTGTCGGAAAATCGCTTGAGGAGATCCATAGTGGTGTCTTGGTAATGAAGGAATTGGGAAGCGATGACCCTGAAGATGAAATCAAAGAAGATTTGACATAATCATTCAACAAATTCAACCTGTCGACAAGATAGGTTGTTTTTTCTTTTATAAAGAACGGAAATCATTCATAATAGAAATTAAAAGAGTTGAACGAACTAGCATGAAAAAGGGGATTTTAACTGTGGCGAAAAAGAATATTTTATTATGTATCACAGGAGGCATCGCAGTCTATAAAGCGGCTGATTTAACAAGTAAGCTTGTACAATCCGGTTTTGATGTGAAAGTGATGATGAGTGATTCCGCAAGAAAGTTTGTCACTCCACTGACATTTCAGGCCTTATCAAGAAATGAAGTTTACATAGATACTTTTATCGAAAATAAACCTGAGGTGATAGCTCATATAGATCTTGCTGATTGGGCTGATTTGATTTTGGTGGCACCTGCAACAGCTAACACCATTGGCAAACTGGCAAACGGGATAGCTGATGACATGATCACTACAACATTGCTAGCATCGACTGCCCCCGTTTGGATTGCTCCCGCCATGAATGTCCATATGTATAGCCATCCGGCTGTCAAAAGGAATATGGACATGCTATTGCAGATGGGATGTCACTTCATTGAACCAGGAGAAGGGTATTTGGCGTGCGGCTATGTGGGAAAAGGAAGACTGGAAGAGCCGGAAAAAATATTGGAAAAAGTAAAAGACCATTTTGAAACGGAATGGTTATTTAAAGACAAGACGTTTTTAATTACAGCAGGACCGACAAAAGAGAAAATCGATCCTGTTCGGTATTTCACGAATAGATCCAGCGGCAAAATGGGGTATGCTCTGGCTGAGCAGGCTGCTTTGTTAGGAGCAAATGTTTTATTGATTTCAGGAACAACTGCACTCCCCACCCCTAAGGGAGTCAGTGTGATTCACATTGAAAGTGCAGCGGAAATGTATGATGAGGTTATGGCTAATCTGGATCAATCTGATGTTGTGATCAAGAGTGCCGCAGTTGCAGATTATAGACCCAAGCAGGTGTTTGATTCAAAGATGAAAAAGCAGCCGGGGAATGTATCCATTGAAATGGAAAGGACGAAAGACATTTTATTAGAGCTGGGAAAAAAGAAAAAGCATCAATTTCTTGTTGGGTTTGCAGCGGAAACTGACAATATGGAAGAGTATGCCAAGGACAAGCTGATCAGAAAAAATGCGGATATGATCGTGGCAAACAATGTAACGGCAGCAGGAGCAGGGTTTGCAGGGGACACGAATATCGTGACGATTTTTCATAAGGATCTTTCGAGCATTCCACTTCCGTTGTTGAGCAAGCAGGAAACAGCCAGAAGAATTCTATTGGAGATTTCGGAAAAGTTGGGGGATGATCACCGTTTATGACAATAGCACAAGTCATTGTTGATGTGCCTTCTTTGGGAACAGACAAGGTATTCGACTATAGAATTCCGAAAAAGTGGGAAGGCATGATCCAACCGGGAATGCGCGTTGCTGTTCCGTTCGGTCCGAGGTCCATACAGGGCTTTGTCGTTAAGTTGATTGATCATACAGATATAGGGAAAATAAAGGATATTATCCAGCCGCTGGATCTGACTCCTGTTTTGAATGAAGAACTGCTTCAGCTGGGGAACTGGATAACTGGGGAAACCATATCTTACAAAGTGTCTGTTTTTCATGCGATGCTTCCTGTTGCTATGAAAGCCAAATATGAAAAAATCATCAGGAAAAAAGACGATGCATCCCTGCTTCTTGATGAATTACTTGAGGGAAAGCAGGAAATTTCATGGAAGGAAGCTGAAAAACGCAACCTTCTGCCAGCGCTGTATAAAGAAATTCAAAATGGCAATGCTGAAGTGATGTATTTTGTAAAAAACAGGGCAAGAAAAAAGTTGAAAAGGGTCGTTGAACCGATAGTGCGGAAAAATGAAATGGAGGAGATGCTTCAATCACTTCCCTCTAATGCAGTCAACCAAAAAAAGCTTGTATATCACTTGTTGACATCAAATCAGGGTATGATTGAAGCGGCTGATTTAGCCAAGAAAGCTAAGGTTCCAGCATCCACTATAAAGGCCCTGGTCAAAAAGGGTGTACTTTCGGAGCAGATGGTGGAGGAATACCGCGATCCCTATGAGCATAAAAACTTTGAAAGAACAAGACCTCTCCCGCTCACAAAGGAACAGCAATCAGCGATGAAGCCGATTTTGCAATCAATTGAGCAGCAGTCTCATGAGACCTTTCTTTTATATGGCGTAACGGGAAGCGGGAAAACAGAAGTTTATCTCCAAGCGATCCAAGAAGTGATTAAACAGGGAAAAGAAGCGATTGTCCTTGTTCCTGAAATCGCATTGACTCCCCAGATGGTTCAACGGTTTAAGGGAAGGTTTGGAAGCGATGTTGCTGTCCTGCACAGCAGACTTTCAATCGGAGAACAATATGATGAATGGAGAAAGGTTCAAAAGAAGGAAGTAAAAGTGGTTGTCGGTGCAAGGTCTGCGATATTTGCGCCTTTTGAACACTTGGGAATTATCATTATTGATGAAGAACATGAATCCAGCTATAAGCAGGAAGAAATTCCAAGATATCATGCACGGGACGTTGCCATCAAAAGAGGAGAATATCATCAGTGTCCAGTCATTCTAGGCAGCGCTACACCTTCGCTGGAGTCATTTGCCAGAGCTCAAAAAGGAGTCTATCATCTGCTCACTCTTTCAAAGAGGATGAACGACAGGGCTATGCCGCCTGTATCAGTTGTAGATATGAGAGAAGAACTGCGTAGCGGGAATCGGTCAATGTTCTCTACAGAGCTGTTTGAAAGGATTAAAGACCGACTTCAAAAAAAGGAGCAGACCGTTCTTTTCTTGAATCGGCGGGGGCACTCCACTTTCATCATGTGCAGAGATTGCGGGTATGTCATGCAATGTCCTCATTGTGATATTTCCATGACCTATCACCGTTCATCAAATGAAATGAAGTGTCACTATTGCGGTTTCCAGACAGACGTTCCAACACAATGCCCAGAGTGCAGCAGCAATCATATCCGATATTTTGGAATGGGTACGCAAAAGGTCGAGGAAGAGCTAGTGAAGCTGCTGCCTGAAGCTAGAATCGTCAGGATGGACGTGGATACAACAACTAGAAAAGGGGCGCATGAGCGGATTCTCGAACACTTTCAATCTGGTAAAGCTGATATATTACTAGGTACCCAAATGATCGCCAAAGGCTTGGACTTTCCCAATATCACTCTTGTAGGAGTGCTCAGTGCAGATACAACGCTCCATTTGCCGGATTTCCGAGCGGCAGAGAAAACCTTTCAGCTACTAACCCAGGTGAGCGGAAGGGCGGGAAGACATGAGCTGCAGGGAGAAGTAGTTGTTCAAACGTATACTCCCGAGCATTACAGTATTCAATTGGCGGCCATGCAGGATTATCAGCGTTTTTACAACGAAGAGATGTCAATGAGAAAGCTTGGTTCTTATCCGCCTTTTTATTACTTGGCGCTCGTTACTGTCATACATGAGGATTTGCTACAGGTGGTGACCGTCACCGAGAAAATCTCTAGCTTCCTGAAATCAAATATATCCAAAAAAGCGATTCTGTTGGGACCTGTTGCGTCTCCGATACCAAAGATCAATAATAGATATCGATATCAATGTCTGATAAAATACAAGCGTGAACCAAACCTTTTTTCAGCATTGAGAAAAATATTAGAGCATTATAATCCGCAGACTTCTCGAGGCGGATTATCTATCACGATAGATATAAATCCATACAACATGATGTAACGAATAGAAAGAAGGGACAACTTTGCCTATACTTCCCATTGTTCATCACCCAAATGAAATTCTTGAAACGATCTGTGAACGGGTGAGTAATTTTGATAAGGATCTTCATTGTCTGTTAGACAATATGTATGACACGATGATTGCTGAAGATGGTGTCGGCCTTGCAGCCCCACAAGTGGGGATTCCCCGCCAAATTGCGATAGTGGATATTGGTGAAGGGGAAGAATCAGAGCTAATCGAATTAATCAATCCAGTAATGATTGAGGAAACAGGAACCGAAATTGACATTGAAGGATGCCTGAGCTTTCCAAGGGTTTATGGTAAAGTTCCCCGGGCACAAATGGTTAAAGTCAAAGCATTTGATCGACACGGACAAGAATATAATCTGGAGGCGGAAGGCTATTTAGCGCGAGCTATCCAGCATGAGGTCGACCATTTACAAGGGGTTCTTTTTACATCGAAAGTGGTTGAATATGTTGAGGAATCAGAATTGACGGATTGGAGTGAGGAACAATTACAAAGGTAATATTTATGGGTACGCCTGAGTTTTCCGTGCCTATTTTGAAGAGACTTGTTGATGATGGGTATGATGTTCGGGCAGTTGTCACACAGCCAGACCGCCCTGTTGGAAGAAAAAAAGTACTGACTCCCCCACCTGTAAAGGTAGAAGCGGTTAATCTTGGCATACCTGTTTTTCAGCCAGAAAAAATACGTGCTGCTAAAGAACTGGAAAAAATATTGGCGATTGATCCCGATCTGATTATTACAGCAGCCTATGGACAAATCTTGCCAAGTGAACTTTTGGAATATCCACAGCTTGGCTGCATCAATGTGCATGCCTCTCTCCTTCCTGAGCTTAGGGGAGGAGCGCCTATTCATTATGCGATTTTACAAGGGAAAGATAAAACTGGTGTCACCATCATGCATATGGTGGAGAAATTAGATGCGGGGGACATGATCAGCCAGGTGGAAGTTGCGATTGAAGAATCGGATGATGTCGGTTCTCTTCATGATAAATTGAGCGCAGCAGGCGCAAAGCTTCTTTCTGAAACGGTACCAAAGCTAATCGCGGGTGAAGCGGAAAGAACCCCACAAAATGATGAACTCGCCACCTTTGCGTCCAACATTACACGCGCACAAGAGAAAATCGACTGGACCAAGTCAGGTCAGGAAATCTATGATCAGATTCGCGGTTTGCGTCCTTGGCCAGTAGCTTATACGAAACTCAATAACAATGTGTTGAAAATTTGGGGTGCGCAAAAGCAGGCCGGACAAGCTGGGGAAGCGGGAACGATTGTACGAGTTGAAAAAGACGGATTTCTTGTAGCTACAGGGGACGATACAGCTGTAAAGATTACTGAACTTCAGCCTGCCGGCAAGAAAAGAATGACCGCGTCCCAGTTTTTAACAGGAGCTGGCTCGTTCATCGAACCAGGGCTAAAATTGGGCGGTTATGATGAGTAAACATAAAAAAAATGTGAGAGAAGCAGCGCTGGATATCATTGAAGCAGTCGAAAAGAACCAATCATACAGCAACTTGCTTCTTAATGAAACAATAAAAAAGCATCAGTTCTCAGGCCCGGATGCAGCTCTGTTAACTGAAATCAGCTATGGTACAATTCAAAGAAAAATGACCCTTGATTATTATTTGTCTCCCTTCTTGAAAAAGAAAGTGGAGCATTGGATTCGTCTTTTATTAAGGATCTCCGTTTATCAGATGGTGTTTCTCGACAGAATACCTGACCGGGCAGTTATCCATGAATCGGTTGAAATTGCCAAAAAACGGGGACATAAAGGGATAGCAGGACTGATAAATGGCGTATTGAGATCTCTTCAAAGAGAGGGGGTCCCCTCTCTTGAAGAAATAAAAGATCCAGCAGCTCGCCTTTCCATCGAAACGAGTCATCCGGAATGGTTGATCAAACGCTGGATCAGCCAGTACGGGTTTGAGCGGACAAAAAAAATGTGTGAAGAAAATCTTTTAGCCCCTGTACAGACAGCTAGGGTGAACGTGACTCTCAGGAACCGAGACAAGGTCATTAAACGATTAGAGGCTGAAGGAATGAAAGCAATTCCGAGTCCAATTCTACCAACTGCAATTCGGGCAGTGGAAGGAAACCTTGCACGTTCAAAAGCGTATAAAGAAGGGCTTTTTACGATTCAGGATGAAAGCTCCATGCTGGTTGCTTATGCTTTGGAGCTTGAACCTTATCTGAAAGTACTGGATGCATGCGCAGCTCCAGGAGGGAAGACAACTCACATTGCGGAAATACTTGATAACACAGGACAAGTGACAGCTTTGGATCTCCATCCCCATAAACTGAAGCTGATAATGGAACAGGTAGATAGGCTCCATTTGCGGAATGTGGATGCCAAAAGCATGGACAGTCGTAGGGTGGGAGAAGTCTTTAAAGCTCAGTCATTTGATAGAGTCCTTGTAGATGCTCCATGTTCCGGGCTAGGTGTATTGAGAAGGAAACCAGATATCAAATACTCAAAGACCGAAGAAGATATTTATGCACTAAAAAATGTACAGATGGATATTCTGCATGAAACGTCCAAGCTGGTAAAAAAAGGCGGATTGCTCGTCTTCAGTACATGTACTGTTGATAAAGAGGAGAATGTAGAAACAGCCGCCAGTTTTCTGGAACAACACCCTGAATTCGAACCGAATGTTCTCCAAATGCCGAAAGCACTCACTCTGAAGGATCATCCATTTTCAATGCAAATTTTCCCGCAGGATTTTGGCGGTGACGGGTTTTTTATAGCCTCTTTCAGAAAAAAAGAGTCATAGGATGGAAATAATAATAGTAACAGACTATGTAATGAAGGGTGAGGTGATTGGAAATGCTGGCGATTTTTAAAACAGACAAAGGAAAAGTCCGGACGCACAATGAAGATGATGGTGGGATCTTCATCAGTGGGCAGGGAGAAATGCTAGCGATTGTGGCTGACGGTATGGGTGGCCACAAAGCTGGTGAAGTGGCGAGCGGAATAGCGGTGACTGAATTAAAGGGGCATTGGCAAGAGGTTGACACATCGCTCACTCCCACAGAAGCAGAACAGTGGCTTCAGGATCACCTGACTAATGTCAATAAAAAAATTTTTGATCATGCGAAAGAAAATCTGCAGTGTGAAGGTATGGGGACAACGATTGTTGCTGCAATCTGTACGGAGAGGTTTGCCACAGTGGCGAATGTGGGTGACAGTCGTTGTTATGTCATGAATGATCTGGGCTACGAACAATTGACGGAAGACCATTCATTTGTAAACGAGCTCGTTAAGACTGGTCAAATATCCCCAGAGGATGCTGTGCATCATCCCAGAAAAAATATCGTCTTAAAAGCAGCCGGGACACAAGAGGAAGTAGAAATAGATATCAAAACGATCACTTTTGAAGAAGGGGACAAAATAATGCTCTGTTCGGACGGCTTGTCCGATAAAGTGAGCAAAGCCGAAATGGAAGAATTATTAAAAGCATCTTTGACGAAAGAAGAGAAAGCGGACCGCTTAATTGAATTAGCCAATCAATACGGTGGAGAAGATAATATTTCACTGGCCATTATAGAATATGGAACCTGCGATGAAAGCAGGTGCAACGAATGTTAAGCGGTAAAAGGATCAGCGGGCGCTATAAAATCCTGAAAATGGTCGGCGGCGGAGGAATGGCCAACGTTTATCTTGCCCGTGATATGATATTGGACCGCGATGTTGCGGTGAAAATATTAAGGCTCGATTTTGCGGACGAAGAAGAATTCATTCGCCGTTTTCAGAGAGAGGCACAGTCAGCGACAAGTCTCAATCACCCGAATATCGTGAACGTTTTCGATGTTGGAGAAGAAGATAATATTTACTACATCGTCATGGAATATGTTGATGGAATGACCTTAAAGCAATACATACAGAACTATTATCCGATCTCGATTGAAAAAGTGATTGATATTGTTAAGCAGTTGACTTCTGCACTTGAACACGCCCATTATAACCATATCATCCATCGTGACATCAAACCTCAAAACATTTTAATAGACCACGACGGAAATGTGAAAATAACGGATTTTGGTATTGCCATGGCTTTGAGTGCCACGTCTATTACTCATACAAATGCCGTGCTAGGTTCTGTTCATTATTTATCTCCTGAACAGGCACGGGGAGGAATGGCGACCAAAAAATCGGATATATATTCGCTAGGGATCGTTATGTTTGAACTGTTGACAGGGAGGCTTCCTTTTTCGGGTGAGTCTGCTGTCTCTATAGCTCTAAAGCATTTGCAATCGGAAACTCCACCGCCGACGAGATGGAATTCCGATATTCCGCAAAGTGTGGAAAATATTGTGCTGAAGGCAACGGCGAAAGATCCATTTCTCCGTTATAACAGTATTGAAGAAATGGAAAAGGATTTGGAAACAGCTCTTGATCCTGAGCGTCTGCAGGAGCCCAAATTCGTCATTCCTGTTGACGATGAAGCAACAAAAGCTCTTCCAGTGATAACGGATGAGCATGTTGAATCACTAGATGATGACACGATGATCCATCAAATAGAAAACAAGGATATAGCGAAACCAGACAAGGAAGGCAATGATGAACATAAAAAGAAGAGAAAAAAATGGCCTTGGATTGTCGGGATCTTAGCTATTCTGGCGATAGCCGCTACATTGCTCATTTTACTAATGCCTTCTCTGATGAGTGCCAAAGTGGTAAAGGTGCCTGATGTGAGTGGGGAAATGTATGAAGACGCTGTTTTAAGCTTAGTGCAAGAAGGATTTGAAGTTGGTGACCCCATTGAAATTTCAGATGAAAATGTGGCAGAAGGCGAAGTGATTAAGACTAGTCCAAAAGCCGGGCGGGAAGTGAAAAAAGGCAGTGTGATCAGTATTTATTTAAGCACTGGCAAGGAAACATTTGAACTCTCTGATTATGCTGGCCGTGATTATAATGAAATTGTTGAACAACTTGAAAAAGAAGACTTCGACCATATTGATAAAGAAGAAGAATATGATGCTGCCGCTCCAGGTACAATCATTGGACAAGAACCTGCTCCAGGCACTAAAGTGGTTCCATCTGAAACCACAATCATTTTTAAAGTGAGCCTCGGTGAAGAATTGGTTACAGTGAAAGACTTATCGGGCAATAATCAAAAGGGACTCGAGAATTATGAGGAGTCATCGGGATTGAAGATTGATTTTTCCGATGAGGAGTATTCAGATGATGTACCAGAGGGGCTTGTCATCAGACAGGATCCTGCTCCAGGTACTGAGGTGATGAAAGGCTCTACCGTTAAAGTGACCATGTCAAAAGGGCAGGAAGAAATCCCGCCTGGGAAAGCGAGCAAAGAGATCACCATACCGTATGAACCAGAGGAGGAAGGGAAGCCTCAGGAGGTCCGGATCTTCATTGAAGATATGAATCACAGTATGACGGTACCGGCGGAAACATTCACAATTCATTCAACTGTGAAAAAACAACTGGAATTTACAATTGAAAAGGGCAAGAAAGCCGGTTATAAAGTTGTGAGGGATAATACGGTTATATTGGATGAAGAAGTTCCATATTCAGATGACTGATTATGAGAAAGGAAGGATGCCATGTCAGAAGGAAAGATCATTAAAGCATTGAGCGGATTTTACTATGTGCTTGCTGGTGAGAGCATTATTCAATGTCGTGGAAGAGGGGTTTTTCGAAAAAAAAATGTGACCCCTCTTGTCGGGGATTATGTCGTTTTTCAATCTGAAAACGAAACGGATGGCTACATCATGGAAATTAAGCCGAGAAAAAATGAACTTAGCCGTCCCCCGATTGCTAACATCGATCAGGCGATATTGGTTTTTTCAGCAGCTCGGCCGGACTTTAGTTCGCTGCTTCTGGATCGTTTTCTAGCAGTCATTGAAGCGAATGACATTACTCCTGTCATTTGCATAACTAAAATGGATTTGCTATCTGATGAGGAGAAGGAAAGGATCGACTGGTACATTGATGGGTACCGGTCGATTGGTTATGAGGTTTTTCAGTTGTCGGCAGTAACTGGAGATGGGCTGAAACAGTTAGCTCCATTAATTAACGGGAAAATCAGCGTGTTGGCTGGACAATCAGGTGTCGGAAAATCTTCTCTACTTAACTCGCTACATCCTTCATTGGAAATAAAGACAGCGGATATTTCTGATCATCTTGGGCGAGGAAAGCATACGACACGCCACGTTGAGCTTCTTCCAATAGGGGGCGGCCTCGTTGCTGATACCCCGGGATTCAGTTCATTGGAGTTCCCAGAAATGGAGATCGCTGATTTGCCGTTTACATTTCCTGAAATACAGGAATATGGGGAAAACTGCAAATTCCGGGGGTGTCTGCATATAAATGAACCGGGTTGCAAAGTGAAGCTGGCAGTCGAATCAGGAGAAATTCGCCAATATCGCTATGATCATTATCAAGATTTTTATCAAGAAATAAAGAATAGAAAGCCGAGGTATTAACAATGAAGATAGCACCATCGATTCTTGCAGCAGATTTTTTGAAGCTTGGGGAAGACATAAAGGAAGTTGAAGCAGCGGGAGCGGATTATATTCATATTGATGTCATGGATGGACATTTTGTTCCAAACATCACAATGGGTCCTGGTACTGTAGCGGCTATTAAATCGGTGACAGATCTTCCGCTTGATGTCCATTTGATGATTGATAATCCACATTTGTATGTTGAAGACTTCGCCAAAGCAGGAGCGGATTATTTAACCATCCATGTTGAAGCCGATCCACATCTTCATCGCACGCTTCAAGAGATAAAAAAACACGGTGTCAAGCCGGGGGTTGTATTGAATCCAGCTACACCAGCCGAATCTATCAAGTATGTTTTGGAGGACATCGACATGGTTTTATTAATGACGGTTAATCCGGGTTTTGGCGGACAGTCATTTATTGAATCAGTTCTGCCAAAAATAACAGAAATTAAAGAGATGGCTGATGAAAAAGGGCTGGATTTGGAAATCGAAGTGGATGGAGGAATCAATTCTGAAACGGCACGTTTGTGTCAGGAGGCTGGAGCCAATGTGTTTGTCGCTGGTTCTTTCATCTTTAATCAGACTGATCGGAAAAAAGCGATAGCAGACATTCGCAAGCAACTGGGACAATGATGATGGGTAGTGCAGGTCCGTTGAAAAAAACAATTCATATTGTTGCCGGAGGACCGGAATCATTAGTTCCGGATTTATCGGAGAACGAAAATGAAAACATCGTATGGATAGGCGTTGATAAGGGAGTCCAAACGATTATAAACGCAGGTCTCTATCCAGATCTGGCAGTCGGAGACTTTGATTCAATTAGTCTTGAAGAATGGGAAAAGATTGAGCGTGAAGTAGCCTCATTACGACGGTTTAAACCAGAAAAAGATGAGACGGATATGGAATTAGCCATTCTGTGGGCATTGGAAATGAACGCATCCACTGTGAAAGTTTTCGGGGGAACGGGAGGCCGGCTTGATCATTTCATGGCTAATGCGTTGATGTTAGCTACATTTAAGCAGGCTCATCCAGATATCCACTTTGAAATGATCGATGTTCAAAATAATCTTTCGGTATATTTGCCGGGCAGGTATGAAATAAAACGGAATAAAAAGAAGTTTGTCTCTTTCATCCCGGTTTTTTCAGACGTATCTGGAGTGACATTGGAAGGATTCAAATATCCCCTTAATCAACATCACGTTCCAGTCGGTTCCTCGTTATGTATCAGCAATGAACTTATTCAGGAAACTGGTCATTTTTCATTCGAAAAAGGCATACTTATGATGATAAGAAGTAAGGACTAATATTGGTTTGAATGAATTGGGCATGTGTACTTATGTATAGATCATGAATATGATATGAGTGAGAAATGTCAGTTTCTTGATAGTTATGAGGAGGGACCTGTATGAAGTTCTATACAATCAAGCTTCCGAGGTTTTTAGGGGGAATTGTGAGGGCAATGCTGGGAACGTTTAAGAAAGATTAATTTAAAAGCGTAAACCTCTGTTCATCGACGTACGGACTAAGTTGAAATGGGGAAGATTTAGGGGCGACAAGCGCTGGGCACATAATGTCTGCGTTCTTTGGCGTCGTCGCCAGGCTTTGTTGCATCAGCAGATGCAAGTTAGAATTTCTTGCAAAAAAAAAGAGGCATCCTCTGAAGGTGCCTCTTTTGTGTTTCAAGCTTACGCTTGTATTATACTCTTTCGACTTTACCTGATTTAAGAGCGCGAGCTGAAACCCATACACGCTTCGGCTTTCCATCGACCAAAATGCGAACCTTTTGAAGGTTTGCCCCCCAAGTGCGTCTATTGGCGTTCATGGCGTGAGAGCGTTTGTTGCCTGCGGCTGTTTTACGTCCTGTAATCACACATTTTTTAGACATTGATGATTCCCCTCCTGTCACTGGCATTACCATAAATAATCGAATGATTATTTCATCCTTTTTTATGAAAAGATACTTTAATAATTTATCATAGAAAGGTTCGCAATGCAACAAATCATTCAACCCTGTCATGTCCCTTTCCTTGACAGCTACTATTGGCTTGAAAATTGCCTTTATGTTTCCGCTTTTAAAATGGAACCCGTTATAGTAATATAATCATAGCTCTAGCATAAAAAGTGGATATTCTAAAGTGACCAAATGATAAACAGCCATCTTTTTGTTGGCTTATTTCTGTGTTATTTATGCAGCTATAGGGGGGAGACTCCCTTACGCCCACGTTCAGTGGAGCAACTTGATGTCAATATAACCGCTGAAAGTCAGTTGCTTGAAGCTTTGATCGTTGAACACGTACTAAAGGAACAAAAAAAGTACGTGGATCATTAAAATAGGGGGGATATTTTGTGTCCATTGAAATGAAAACAAAATTTGGCCAAATTGATATTTCCAATGAAGTGATTGCTACGATTGCCGGCGGAGCTACCGTCGATTGTTACGGTATTGTCGGGATGGCTTCTAAGAACCAGATTCGTGACGGCCTGACTGAAATTCTTAGAAAAGAAAACTTCTCCAGAGGAGTTGTTATTCGTCAGGAAGAAGACGAGCTGCATATTGATATGTACATCATTGTGAGCTACGGAACAAAAATTTCTGAAGTTGCCTTCAATGTACAATCAAAAGTCAAATATACTTTGCAGAAAACAATCGGAATGTCTGCCGATACAGTCAATATTTATGTTCAGGGGGTTCGTGTGTCGAATCCGTAATGAGGAGGAAAAGTTTGTGTCGATAACATCTTTGGATGGGAATCGCTTTGCCGAAATGATTTTAAGCGGGGCGAATCATTTGTCAGCAAATGCTGAAATCGTTGATGCTCTAAATGTTTTTCCCGTACCGGACGGTGATACGGGTACAAATATGAAGCTATCCATCACTTCTGGTTCAAAAGAGGCCCAGGCGAATAAACAGGACCATATCGGAAAGGTTGGTGCAGCCTTTGCCAAAGGTTTGCTGATGGGTGCTCGGGGGAATTCGGGTGTCATTCTGTCCCAGCTTTTCAGGGGATTTTCTAAAGATATAGAGCATAAGTCAACTATTACAGGGGTGGAATTTGCCCATGCGTTGAAAGCTGGCATGGAAACAGCATACAAAGCGGTCATGAAACCTGTCGAAGGTACCATATTAACAGTGGCTAAGGATGCTGCTAATGCAGCAGTTCATGCGGCCGGAAAAACGGAAGATCTGATAGAAATCATGGCAAGAACATTAGAAGAGGCAAAAAAGTCGCTTGAACGAACGCAGGATCTTTTGCCAGTGTTGAAAGAAGTTGGAGTCGTAGACAGCGGCGGTCAAGGAATTGTATTCGTTTATGAAGGCTTTTTATCATCTCTTACTGGGAAGGATCTTCCTGGACCGGGGCTGGCCGTCCCATCAATGGATGAGCTAGTCAGTGCGCAGCATCATCAAAATGTCCATGGGTTTATGAATACAGAAGATATTGAGTTCGGATATTGCACTGAGTTCATGGTGCGGTTGGAAGCCGGAAAACGTTCTTACGATGAAGATGAATTCCGCTCGGACCTTAGCCAGTTCGGTGATTCGCTTCTTGTGATTTCAGATGATGATGTGGCGAAAGTCCATATTCATTCGGAACGTCCTGGCGAGGTGTTATCGTACGGACAGCAATATGGCCCTTTGATTCATATGAAAATTGAAAACATGAGGGAGCAACATAGCGCCCTCATGAGAGAAAATCCGGTGGGACAAGCTCCTGCAAAGGAAAAACAAGAGTATGCCATTATTACTGTTTCTATGGGAGAAGGCATCAAAAAACTACTTAAAAGCATCGGGGCTTCTGCTGTTATTGAAGGTGGTCAAACGATGAATCCAAGTACTGAAGATATCGTAGAAGCTATAAAAACAGTAAATGCAAAAAATGTTTTGATCCTGCCGAATAATAAAAATATCATTATGGCTGCCGAGCAGGCTGCGGAAATTGCGGAAGAAAATGTCGTCGTTGTTCCATCAAAGACACTACCTCAGGGAATGGCAGCGATTCTTGCCTTTAATCCGACCGCTTCGTTAGAACATAACCAACACGGTATGACAGAAGCGATGGAGTATGTAAAAACGGGGCAGGTTACCTATGCTGTGAGAGATACCGCTATTGATGGGATGAAAATCACTAAAGACGATTATATGGGAATAGCAGATGGCAAAATCGTAACGTCTGGACCACAGTTATTCAATACTACTAAAAATCTGCTGAACGAAATGATTGATGAAGACTCGGAGATTTTGTCGATTCTTTACGGCAAAGATGCGGACAAGTCTGAATTGGATCAGCTTGTCGAGTTTGTCCATCAACATTTTCAAGATATTGAAGTAGAGGTTCATGATGGGGGACAGCCGGTATATACTTACATTTTTTCTGTTGAATAAATTACTGAGTAAGGAGGACAGTTTTGCAGATCATGAATAATCCATTGGATCAAGATGTGACAGTTTTAAAGGGAATAGGCAATGAGACCTCCGCTCAACTGGCAGACCTGGGTATTCATACAATCCGCGATTTACTGTACTATCTTCCTTATCGATATGATGACATGAGGCTGCGTGATCTGTCCGAGGTAGAACATGATGAGCGCATTACGATTGAAGGGAAGGTTCATAGTGAACCTTCCCTTGTCTATTATGGAAGGAAACGTAATCGGCTGACTGTACGTCTGCTTGTTGGAAGATATTTAGTGAAAGCCGTCATGTTTAATCGCGGTTACTTGAAAGGAAAGCTGCAACTGCAAAGCACGATCACTGTTACCGGAAAGTGGGATAAACATCGGCAAACGATCACTTGTAATGAGGTTGTACTCGGGCCACATGAAGGAGTTCAGGATTTTCAGCCGGTATATGCTGTTAAAGGCCAATTAACGGTGAAGTCATTGCGCCGCTTTATTAAAGAGGGATTTGAAGCTTTCGACGGGTATATTGAAGAGTCCCTTCCTACATCTTTTTTGGAAAAATACAAGCTTGCTGGGATTGCTGATGCATTGAAGTTTATGCATTTCCCGGAATCGGGAACTGAAATGAAACAGGGGCGCAGACGCTTTGTATACGAAGAATTTCTTTTATTTCAACTTAAAATGCAAGCTCTTCGCAGGAAGAGGAGGGAAGGTACTCGGGGTGTCGGTCAAAACTACGACCTTCACAAACTAAAAGCCTTCCTGTCTTCCCTTCCTTTCTCCCTTACGAATGCTCAGAAAAAAGCAGTGAATGAGATTTGTTTTGATCTGAAATCCCCTTATAAAATGAACCGGCTACTCCAGGGAGATGTCGGTTCAGGAAAAACAGTTGTTGCCGCTGTGGCGCTGTTTGCGAGTGTAACTGCTGGTTATCAAGGGGCTCTCATGGTGCCGACTGAGATACTGGCAGAACAGCATGTTGAATCGCTTCAAAATATTTTTTCCCATACAGATTTATCGATCGAACTTTTGACTAGCTCTGTAAAGGGAAAAAAGAGAGAAGACATATTAAATCGTCTTCGTGACGGTGAAATAGATATCATGATCGGTACCCATTCCCTGATCCAGGAGGATGTAGATTTCCATCATCTTGGCCTTGTTATTACGGATGAGCAGCACCGCTTTGGTGTGGAACAGCGCAGAGTCTTCAAGGAGAAGGGTGAAAGCCCGGATGTCTTGTTCATGACAGCCACACCTATCCCTCGGACATTAGCCATTACAGTGTTCGGGGAAATGGATGTTTCGATCATTGACGAGCTTCCAAAAGGAAGAAAGCCGATTGAAACATATTGGGCTAAGCATGATATGCTGGACAGGGTATTAGATTTCATGGAGAAAGAACTTCGCGAAGGCAGGCAGGCCTATGTCATCTGTCCTTTAATTGAAGAGAGCGACAAGCTAGATGTCCAAAATGCGATCGATGTATATGATATGCTATCCAACCATTTCAAAGGCCGTTTTAAGACAGGCCTGATGCATGGTCGTCTGCCAACAGCCGAAAAAGATGATGTCATGAAAGCATTCAGCAAAAATGAGATTCAACTGTTGGTATCTACAACTGTGGTGGAAGTTGGAGTGAATGTGCCAAACGCGACGTTTATGATGATTTATGATGCGGAAAGATTTGGATTGGCTCAGCTTCATCAATTGCGTGGCCGGGTTGGAAGGGGTAGCAGCCAATCTTATTGTATTTTGCTTGCGGACCCCAAAACGGAAATTGGGAAAGAAAGAATGCAAATCATGACCGAAACAAATGATGGGTTTGTGTTAAGTGAGCGTGATCTAGAATTGAGGGGACCGGGTGATTTTTTCGGAAAAAAACAAAGCGGTCTTCCAGAATTTAAAGTAGCTGATATGGTTCATGATTACCGAGTTTTAGAAATCGCAAGAAATGATGCGATGGAGCTAATCAAATCCGAGTCTTTTTGGAAGGAAGAGCAATTTTCTTCGTTAAGAAATCATTTGGAAGAGTCTGGAGTTCTGTCTGAAGAAAAACTTGATTAAGTTAGTATAGCTGTCGATTAATAGTTGCAAGCTGGCAGTGCATTTTATATACTACTATTAGTACCAAGTCTTAATATCGGGAAATGATGTGAATCAAATGAAGCCTTCAAAAAAGGAAAGACAGAGATTGCTCATAGAGACGATAGAGGCCAACCCTTTTGTAACGGATGAAGAGCTCGCTGAAAAATTTGGAGTAAGCGTGCAGACAATCAGGCTGGATCGTATGGAGTTGGCAATACCCGAATTGAGGGAAAGAATAAAAACTGTGGCAGAAAAACATGTGGAGAATGAGGTGAAATCACTTCCGATGAGCGAAGTGATCGGAGAAGTAATAGACCTCAACCTGGATCAAAATGCGATTTCCATATTTGACGTCCGGGAGGAACATGTTTTTACCCGCAATTCCATTGCTCGTGGCCATCATTTATTCGCCCAGGCTAACTCACTTGCAGTTGCGGTGATTAATGAAGAGCTTGCTTTAACCGTTAGAGCAAAAATCCATTTCAACCGGTCTGTAAAAGTGGGGGAAAGGGTAGTGGCGAAAGCGAAGGTCGGCCCTTATAAAAAAAACGATAAACGTACAATCGTGGATGTTGAGAGCTTTGTAGGCGGGGAACTGGTATTCAGGGGCGAATTTGAAATGTATCGTTCCAGTGAATAAGAACGGCCCAGCATCTTGTAATGAAGAAATATTCCCTGCCTTAGTTTTGTGAAAAGGGAGATAGTGATGAAAATAGCAATTGATGCCATGGGCGGCGATCACGCGCCAAAAGAGATTATTCTCGGCGTTAACAAGGCAGTCCAGGATTTTTCTAGTATTGAATTTACTTTATATGGTGATGAGGAACAGATAAAGCAGCATCTTCAGTCAAATGAACGGGTAACGATTGTTCATACGACCGAAGTGATAAGCGCGACGGATGAGCCGGTCAGAGCTGTGCGCCGGAAGAAGGAAGCGTCTATGGTGAAAATGGCTCAGGCTGTAGCTGATAGCGAAGCTGATGCTTGCATATCTGCAGGAAACACAGGTGCTCTGATGACTGCGGGCTTATTTATTGTTGGCAGAATTAAAGGGATCGAACGGCCTGCATTGGCTCCTACCCTTCCAACTCTTGATGGAAAAGGATTTTTGATGCTTGATTTAGGAGCAAATGCGGATGCGAAGCCTGAGCATCTGCTTCAATATGCTTTCATGGGGCAGATATATGCCGAAAAGGTGAGGAATATTGAAAAGCCAAGGGTCGCATTGTTGAATATCGGTTCTGAGGCAAATAAAGGTAATGAATTAACCAAAAAAACATTCGAACTTCTAGAGGGTTCTGAAGTTAATTTTGTGGGGAACATTGAGGCACGGGAATTGCTTGAAGGACACGCAGATGTTGTTGTTACAGACGGCTTTACCGGAAATGTTGTTCTTAAAGCGATCGAAGGGACTGCTGCTTCCCTCTTTTCAATGTTAAAATCAACATTTATGAGCGGTCTTAAAAACAAGCTTGCTGCCGGATTGATTAAATCTGATTTGCTCGAGCTGAAAAATAAAATGGACTATTCGGAATATGGAGGGGCTGCACTGTTCGGGCTGAAGGCTCCAGTTGTTAAAGCTCACGGATCCTCCAATGCAAACGCGGTTTATCATGCCATTCGCCAAACGAGGGAAATCGTGGTGAATGATGTGGCTGGCACAATAAAATCCGCGGTTGCCAAACAAAAAGAATAAAGGGGTAGAGAATATTGGGGAAAATAGCATTTATCTTTCCAGGCCAAGGCTCACAAGCCGTTGGCATGGGAAAAGAAGCGGCTGATACGAATGAATTGGCCAAACAGATTTTTGATCAGGCGGATGAACGTCTGGGATATTCGCTTTCTTCCATTATTTTTGAGGGTCCTCAGGAGAAGCTGACATTAACAGCCAATACACAGCCCGCTCTTTTGACAACAAGCATTGCTCTTTTGCAAAGTCTGAGAGAAGCAGGCATCACTCCTGATTATACAGCGGGTCATAGTCTTGGTGAATATACTGCGCTTGTCGCGAGTGGAGCAATCAATTTTGCGGATGCTGTTTATGCTGTACATAAACGCGGTGAATATATGGAGGAAGCCGTTCCGGACGGAAAAGGCACAATGGCGGCTGTTTTAGGCCTTGATCGAGGCATTCTTCATGAGGTTTGCGAAAGTGTTTCCGAAGAAGGGGACGCTGTTCAACTGGCTAATTTGAACTGTCCTGGCCAAATTGTTATTTCAGGAACAGTGAAAGGAGTCCAAAAAGCCGGCGAAAAAGCAAAAGAACAGGGTGCCAAACGCGTTCTGCCTTTGCAAGTTAGTGGGCCATTTCACTCAAGTCTTATGAAGCCTGCAGCGGAGAAATTCGGCAATATCTTAAATGAAATTTCTATTCAAGATGCAGCTGTTCCTGTCATCGTTAATGTGACAGCAGCACCTGAAACAACAAAGGAAGCTTTCCAGGAAAAACTGATTGAGCAGCTATATTCCCCAGTATTATGGGAAGATTCTGTTCAAAAGCTTATTGATTTAGGCGTAGATACGTTTGTTGAAATTGGTCCTGGGAAAGTATTGTCTGGCTTAGTACGGAAAGTAGATCGAAAGGTTAGGACGATTTCTGTCCAAGATCCAGAGAGCTGTCAAGAAGCTATTAAATTATTGAGGAGGGAATAGCATGAAACTGGAAGGAAAGGTAGCACTTGTAACAGGAGCCTCAAGAGGAATCGGCAGAGCAACAGCTGTTAAGCTGGCGGAAGCGGGAGCTGATGTAGTGATAAATTACGCCGGCAGTACCGATAAAGCCAATGAAGTGGCAGAGCAAATAAGAGCTCTCGGAAGAGAAGCTATTACTTATCAGTGCAATGTGTCAGATAGTGAGGCAGTACAAACGATGATCAAGGATACAGTAGCAAAGTTTGGGAAGCTTGACATTCTTGTGAACAATGCCGGCATCACCAGGGATAATCTTCTGATGAGAATGAAAGAGAATGAATGGGATGATGTGATTGACACAAACTTGAAAGGAGTCTTCCTTTGCACGAAAGCTGTCACTAGGCAGATGATGAAACAGAGAAGCGGCAGAATTATTAATGTTGCATCTATCGTAGGTGTCATCGGAAACCCTGGACAGGCAAACTATGTGGCGGCAAAAGCAGGAGTAATCGGCTTAACGAAATCAACAGCTAGAGAGCTAGCTTCCCGTGGCATCACAGTCAATGCTGTCGCACCTGGATTTATTTCGACAGACATGACCGACCAATTAACAGACGAGCAAAAGGATGCCATGCTGCAACAAATTCCTTTAGCACAGTTTGGACAGGCCTCAGATATTGCCAATACAGTATTATTCCTTGCGTCAGATGATGCCCATTATATTACCGGTCAGACCATACATGTTGATGGTGGAATGGTGATGTAATGAATGAAGAATATTTTATTTTTACCCGGTTTCGATTATAATGTCTTGAGGGGAGGTGAATCGGATGGCAGATATTCAAGAAAGAGTGACTAAAATTATCATTGATCGTCTTGGAGTAGAAGAATCTAAAGTAGAATTGGAATCTTCTTTCAAAGATGATCTTGGAGCTGACTCGCTTGACGTTGTTGAACTTGTCATGGAATTGGAAGATGAGTTTGATATGGAAATTTCCGATGAAGATGCTGAGAAAATTGCTACAGTCGGCGATGCGGTTAATTACATAAAAAGCAATAGCTAGTCGTTGGAAACTAAATGTCCCGTTGAATGCCAGCGGGGCTTTTTCTACTTTAACTTTACCTTATAAGGTGGATAGACAATGAGAAAATCAAGAAAAGATGCAAAAGCGGCGGAAAGAGAGGCCTATCTGTTTAAAAAGCTGCAGGAACGTATAGGCATTCATTTCTCAGATGAAAAACTTTTGAAGAAAGCTTTTACACATTCATCCTATGTGAATGAGCATCGTAAAAAGCCGTATGAAGACAATGAACGCCTTGAATTTCTGGGTGATGCTGTTTTGGAATTGACAGTTTCCCAATTTTTATATGAAAAATACCCCATGATGAGCGAAGGAGAATTGACGAAATTAAGAGCGGCCATAGTTTGTGAGCCATCTCTTGTCACTTTTGCCAACGAATTGGAGTTTGGTGAGGTTGTCCTGCTCGGAAAAGGGGAGGAGATGACGGGAGGAAGGAAAAGGCCCGCATTGCTTGCGGACGCCTTCGAAGCATTCATTGGTGCTTTATACCTTGATCAGGGATTGGAGAAAACCAAGTCACTTTTGGATGAGGTTGTTTTTCCTAAAGTAGAGATAGGTGCTTTTTCTCATGTGATGGATTTTAAAAGCCAACTGCAGGAAGTTGTCCAAAGGGATGGTTCTGGCACACTTGAGTATCAAATTTTAAAGGAACACGGACCGGCACATAATCGGTTGTTTGAGTCACAGGTCGTTTTAAACGGAGAAGTACTAGGTGAGGGAAAAGGCCGTTCCAAGAAAGAGGCCGAGCAGCATGCTGCACAAATGGCTCTTGGGAAATTGAATGAACAGTGATACATGGTAAATGAAAAGGAGGAAAAATATTGTTCCTCAAACAGTTGAACCTCTACGGTTTCAAGTCATTTGCAGAAAAGACAGAACTTGAATTTGTCCCTGGTGTGACTGCGGTTGTCGGGCCAAATGGCAGTGGGAAAAGCAATGTAACGGATGCCCTTCGTTGGGTTCTTGGAGAGCAATCTGCCAAATCGCTGCGCGGTGGAACGATGGAAGACGTCATTTTTGCTGGCAGTGATACAAGAAAGGCCCTAAATTATGCTGAAGTAGCTATTATTCTTGATAACCAGGAAGGAAAGCTGCCCATTGATTATAACGAGGTCAGTGTGAAAAGGCGGGTATTTCGAACAGGGGAAAGTGAGTTTTTCATAAACGACAATCCTTGCAGGTTGAGAGATATTGTAGATTTGTTTACAGACTCGGGCTTGGGCAGGGAAGCTTTTTCCATTATCAGCCAGGGGAAAGTAGATCAAATTTTAAACAGTAAACCTGAGGAACGCCGGACGATCTTTGAAGAGGCAGCCGGCGTGCTTAAGTATAAACGGCGTAAGAAAAAAACTGAAGAAAAGCTTGCTGAAACGGAAGAAAATCTCAATCGTGTCCAAGATATCCTTCATGAATTGGATGGCCAGCTTGTTATTTTGAAAGAACAGGCGGAAACAGCTGAGCGATTTCTCGCGAAGCAGAAAGAACTAAAGCAAATTGAGGGAGCTCTCATTGTTCGAGAAATTGAGAGTCTTTATGCCAAGTGGGAAAAAGTTAAAGGTGAGCTTGAAACTCAAACAGATTCAGAAATTAAGCTGTCCAATGAAATACGCAAGCTTGAAATGGCAACGGACGATGAAAGAAAAAGCCAAAATGAATTGGACGAAAAAGTGAATCACCTTCAGGAGGAGTTACTTTCGGTTTCGGAGCATTTAGAGAAACTGGAAGGAAGACGCCAGGTGCTTCAGGAAAAAAGCAGGAATGCAATTCGTAATATGGAAGTACTGAAAGACAAGATCGAGAGTGAACAGGCAAAAAACAACAAATTGTTGCTAGAAAAAAATAAAACAGAACAAATCATTTCACGTAAACAGGCGGAAGCTGATGAACTAAACAAACAATTGTCGGGTAAAAAACGAGAATTGACTCTGTTGGATGGCACACTTGATCAAACCATTGAATCGTTAAAAAGTGACTATGTTGATTTCATGAACGAGCATGTCTCAGATAAAAATGAGCTTCAGTATATTGAAAAGCAGTTAGATCAGCAGAAGATTAGACTGCAAAGACTTGCAACAGATAAAGTAAAATATGAGAATGAAAAGCTGTCCGTAGAAAAGAAGATAGAAGGCAAGCAGAAGAAGCTGCAGGAGCTTAGAGACCGAATTAGTTCATTTGAAAACGAGCAACAGCAAGTTCTAAAGGAATTGGATTCGCTCAAAGAACAAAGGGAGCATCAGCAATCAAGGCTTTTTCAATTGTACCGTGATAATCAGCAAATGAAAGCGAGAAAAGAAAGTCTTGAGACGATGGAGGAAGATTATACTGGCTACATGCAGGGTGTACGTGAAGTGTTGAAAGCTAAAGGAACACTTTTACGAGGCATCGAAGGAAGTGCAGCTGATCTAATCCATGTGCCTAAAGATCTTGAAACAGGGATTGAAACGGCTCTCGGTGGTGCCGTTCAGCATGTGGTTGTCCGAACTGAAGCTGACGGTCGCGAAGCGATCAATTATTTGAAAAAAAACCGGTTGGGACGAGCTACATTTCTTCCATTAAACGTCATAAAACCGAAATATCTTAGCACAAGCCAGAAGGCTGGACTTCAACGGCATAGCTCTTTTCTAGGGGTGGCAGCGGACCTTGTAGGGTGCGAAAAGAAATATGAATCTGTCGTTAGGTATTTGCTTGGAAATGTCATTGTAGCAAAAGATTTAAAAGGGGCCGGTGAGTTGGCTAAGCTGGTTGAATATCGGCTCCGCATTGTTACTTTGGCTGGAGAAATCATCAACCCGGGGGGATCCATGACAGGAGGAGCTTCCAAACAGAAAAGGAGCTCTTTGCTCGGAAGAAAGAATCAGCTTGAACAAATCAAAAAAGAACTAGCTGTTTTGGAACGGGACATATCCTCCACTGAAATCGCTGTAAATACCATCAAACAAAAAATGACTGATTTCGAAAGTCAGGTTTCCCATGGTCAAGCGGAAAAGAAAAAACTGGAAAGTGCGCTTTATGAGCTTCAGTCAGAGGTTGCACGATTGGATATTGCACTGAAAAACACCCAGGAGTTTCTTTCTCTTAGCGACATGGAAACGAAAGAGCTCGCTGCTGAAGGCGAGACACTACAACTGCGAAAAGGGAAAATGGCTGCAGCAATCAAAAATAAGGGACAATCTATTCTTTTATTAGAAGAAAAAATCAAGGACCTGACAGAAGAGAAAAGCTCACAACAAAGCTCAAAAGACCAGCTTTTGACTGCCATCAATCAATTGAGCGTACAAACTGCCCAACTGGAGGAGCAGTTGGTTGCGGCTAAATCCAATCTTAAACGGATTGATGCTTCCATTGAACAAACCAGCTTTCAGGCAGAATCTGCTGAAAAAGAATGGAAGGCTTTTGAGAGTGAAAATGAGAATATATTAGGTCAAATGGCTGAGCTTCAGAAAGAAACAGAGAAAACTCAGACAATGAGAGAAAAGACCCTGCAACATATTTCAATTAGCAGAAACGAAAGAGCGCGGCTTCAGGAATCTGTCACTGATAAGGAAGTTGAGTTAAAAGAACTGACGAGGCAGCAAAAAAGATCTGCGGATCAATTAAAAAACGAAGAATTAAAGGTTAACCGCCTTGAACTTGAAATGGAGAATTTCATCAAGACATTGAGAGATGAATTCACCATCTCATTTGAACGTGCCCAAGAGGTATTTACTTTATCGCTTGAGACACCTGAAGCGGAACAAAGGCGAGATGCCCTAAAAAGGCAAATATCGGAGATGGGCACAGTGAACATAGGGGCAATCGAGGAATATGAAAGGGTCAATAGTCGCAGCCAATTTTTATTGGAACAGCAGACGGACCTTATACAAGCGAAAGAAACCCTTTACCAAATCATGGATGAAATGGACGATGAAATGAAAAAGAGATTCGGCAGCACCTTTCAATCCATACAAGAAGCATTTCAAGGGGTATTTACCTCGTTGTTTGGCGGGGGAAGAGCAGAATTGAAATTGACAGAACCTGATGATTTGCTGCAAACAGGTGTTGACATCATTGCGCAACCTCCAGGTAAGAAACTACAAAATTTAAGCTTGCTGTCAGGTGGAGAAAGATCTTTTACCGCAATTGCATTGTTATTTTCGATCTTAAAAGTACGCCCTGTACCTTTTTGCGTATTGGATGAGGTGGAAGCGGCCCTTGATGAGGCGAATGTCAATCGTTTCAGTGAGTATTTAAAGAAATTTAGTGAACATACCCAGTTCATCGTCATCACTCACAGGCAGGGAACAATGGCGGGTGCCGATGTCTTATATGGGATCACGATGCAAGAATCGGGAGTGTCTAAGCTTGTATCCGTCAAATTGGAAGAAGAGCGGATGATGGCACAAATATAATAATTGAGGTGAGGTAAA
The DNA here is from genome assembly GCA_009928435.1 of Bacillus sp. HF117_J1_D. Classification (GTDB taxonomy): domain Bacteria; phylum Bacillota; class Bacilli; order Bacillales; family Bacillaceae_C; genus Siminovitchia. Next base: position 93,677 of record JAABNQ010000001.1, on the reverse strand, counting down.
TGAGTTTTTTTAAGAGGCTGAAAGAAAAATTCACGGCTTCCGGTGACTCCATCTCGGAAAAGTTTAAAGAAGGACTAGTCAAGACCCGTGATAATTTTTCCAATAAAATTAACGACCTAGTTGCCCGTTATCGTACAGTCGATGAAGATTTCTTTGAAGAACTGGAAGAGATTTTGATTCAGGCGGATGTCGGGTTTGAAACGGTCATGGAACTGATAGAAGAACTGAAGACAGAAGTGAAGAGAAGAAATATAAAAGACCCGGCGGATGTCCAATCTGTTATATCTGAGAAACTGATAGAGATTTACGAATCTGGGGAAGAGAATCTAAGCACCCTTAATATTCAGGAAAATAAGCTGACCGTCATTCTGTTTGTTGGAGTGAATGGGGTTGGAAAAACAACGACCATTGGCAAGCTAGCCCATAAATTCAAAACGGAAGGCAAAAATGTACTGCTAGCAGCAGGTGATACTTTCCGGGCTGGGGCCATCGACCAGCTTGAGGTTTGGGGGGATCGTGTAGGAGTCGATGTGATCAAGCAGGCAGAGGGGTCTGACCCCGCTGCTGTTATGTATGATGCTGTACAGGCAGCAAAGTCCCGCCAAGTGGATATACTGCTATGTGATACAGCGGGCCGCCTCCAAAATAAAGTCAATTTGATGAACGAGCTTGAAAAAATAAAAAGAGTGATTGAGCGTGAAGTTCCAGGAGCACCTCATGAAGTTCTCCTTGTGCTGGATGCAACGACGGGACAAAACGCGCTTATTCAGGCAAAAACGTTCAAAGAAGCAACAGATGTCAGCGGTATTGTCTTATCGAAGCTAGATGGAACGGCGAAGGGTGGTATCGTACTGGCAATCAGAAATGAAATGAATATTCCGGTGAAATTTGTCGGTCTTGGCGAGCAAATGGATGATCTTCAGATCTTTGACCCTGAAAAATATGTTTATGGGTTATTTTCCGATGCCATTGAAAAGACTGAGGATTGAATGAAAGGAAATAACCTTGACGCGGCGAGAGAAAGAGTTTATTATTTATAAAGTGTAAAGGTTTTTAACTTAACAAGGTGGAGATTGAAAGTATGCTTGAGAAAACAACGCGGATGAACTATTTGTATGATTTTTATCAATCGTTGTTGACTTCGAAGCAGCGAAGCTATATGTCTCTTTACTATCGTGATGATTATTCGCTAGGTGAGATTGCCGAAAACTACGGAGTTAGCCGACAAGCAGTATACGACAATCTTAAAAGAACAGAAATGTTGCTAGAAGAGTACGAACAGAAGCTTTCTTTGTTCTGGAAATTCGAAGAGCGAAAGAAATGGATCGCTTTGATTAGGCAAGGCGTAAATGAAAATCCGGATGACATTGACAAACTGAACCGTTATTTGGATGAATTAGAGGAATTGGATTAGGGGGCGGAGATCAATGGCATTTGAAGGATTGGCCGACCGCTTGCAAACGACTATCCAAAAGATCCGCGGCAAAGGAAAGGTCACCGAAGCGGACGTCAAACAGATGATGCGCGAGGTGCGTCTAGCACTGCTGGAGGCGGATGTCAACTTTAAAGTAGTCAAACAGTTTGTGAAAAAAGTAAGCGAAAGAGCGGTAGGCCAGGAAGTGATGAAAAGTCTCACACCAGGCCAGCAAGTCATCAAAGTTGTTAAGGAAGAGCTCACAGATCTCATGGGCGGTGAGCAGAGTAAAATCGCAGTAGCGAAGCGTCCGCCGACTGTTATTATGATGTCAGGCCTTCAAGGTGCAGGTAAAACGACAACAACAGGAAAGCTTGCTAATCTACTGCGCAAAAGCCATAATCGCAAACCGTTTCTCATTGCGGCGGATATTTATCGTCCTGCTGCAATCAAACAGCTTGAAACAATTGGAAAACAGTTGAATATTCCTGTTTTTTCACTGGGAGACAAGGTCAGCCCGGTAGAGATTGTTCGCCAGGGCATAGAAAAGGCAAAAGAAGAGCATTATGACTATGTTCTCATCGACACTGCGGGACGCCTTCATATTGATGAAGAGCTGATGCAGGAATTGAGGGACATCAAGGAATTGGCTCAGCCTGACGAAATATTCCTTGTTGTGGATGCTATGACTGGCCAGGATGCCGTGAATGTTGCCGAGAACTTCAATGAACAGCTTGATATCACAGGGGTTATTTTGACCAAGCTTGATGGAGATACCCGCGGGGGAGCCGCTCTATCCATTCGTTCAGTTACCCAAAAGCCAATCAAATTTGTCGGTATGGGAGAGAAGATGGATGCGCTTGAGCCATTTCATCCTGAAAGGATGGCTTCAAGGATACTCGGGATGGGTGATGTGCTGACGCTAATTGAGAAAGCACAGGCTTCCGTTGATGAGGAAAAAGCCAAGGAGATGGAACATAAATTCCGTACAGCCTCCTTTACTTTTGATGATTTCCTTGACCAGCTTGGGCAGGTGAAAAACATGGGACCGTTGGATGAGTTAATCAAAATGATGCCTGGTGCCAACAAAATGAAAGGCCTGAATAATATTCAGGTTGATGAAAAACAAATCGGGCATGTTGAAGCGATTATTCGGTCCATGACAAAAGAGGAAAAGGAAAATCCTGAGATTATCAATGCCAGCAGACGCCGTCGAATCGCGAGAGGAAGCGGTAGGACGATACAAGAAGTCAATCGGCTGTTGAAGCAATTTGAAGAAATGAAGAAAATGCTCAAACAGATGAGCGGAATGCAGCAAAAAGGCAAAAAGAAGGGATTTAAATTCCCGTTTATGTAGACATCAAAAAACGTCTGTTTAGTAGGCGTATAGGCAAGCTTTAACGAAAAAAATTTAATGTGTTAAGAAAAAACACTTTACAAACAAAACACAGATTGATATTATACTGATTTGTGTAAAACAATTCGGAGGTGCTATGTAAAATGGCAGTTAAAATTCGTTTGAAACGTTTAGGAGCAAAGAAATCTCCTTTCTATCGTATCGTTGTTGCAGATTCTCGTTCACCACGTGACGGAAGAATCATTGAGGAAGTGGGCACGTACAACCCAGTCGCTCAGCCAGCGATTGTTGACATCAATGAAGAGAGTGTTTTAAAATGGCTTCAAGATGGCGCGAAACCATCCGACACAGTCAGAAACCTGTTCTCCAATCAAGGTATCATGGAGAAATATCATAACGCTAAAAATAGCAAATAAACGTGATAAATATGCAGGAATTAATTATGTCGATTGTAAAGCCGATTGTGGATCATCCTGAAGATGTTCAACTCCGGATGGATGAAAGCGAAAAGCGTATTACTTATCACCTGTCCGTTCATGAAGATGATATCGGAAAAGTGATTGGGCGACATGGCAGGGTGGCTAAAGCCATTAGAACGGTCGTCTACGCTGCAGCAGGATCAAAACAACATAAGAGGATTTTTTTGGAGATCGACGAATAAGGGGGGCTGAAAACACCCCCTTTTTTTATAAGGAAAAAAGTCGAATCAGAGAAATGTTTGATATCTAGTGGGCATTGCGTCATGACTAATTAAAACTGGGCGGAGGATGAGATTGTGAAAATAATTCAAACAGTCACCGTCAAGCAGGTTTTAACTGAAAAAAGCAAAGAGGAACTTTCTGTCAAATATATAAAATCGAAACAACAGCTTCAAAAAGAGTGTGACCAATTGTTGTTTGAAATGAAAAAGCTTGAAAGAACAAAGAAATTCTCTGCTTCTGGACTTAAAGCACAGTTTGATAAAGAAATTGAGCTGCGCAAGGAAAAGATTAAGTTGATTGACTTTCAGATTGAACAGCTTGGGATGCTTCCATACGGAAGTGAATTGAAAGATCAGGATGTCCAAGCCCTGGTTGACATTCAGGTCGGAGATCACTGGGAAAATATCATCAATGGAAAAACAATTATTGTCAAAGACGGAATCATCGCAGAGATCAGGGAGAGGTGAAACATGGAAAATTGGTTTAATGTTGGGAAAATCGTCAATACACATGGCATCCGTGGTGAAGTACGGGTCATTTCCTCTACCGATTTCCCAGATGAAAGATATGCCCCCGGCAGCACCCTTTATCTATTCCCCGGAAACCATAAGGAACCAACTCCATTAATAGTTAAAACGCATCGAAAGCATAAAAACTTTGATCTTCTTAGTTTTGAAGGGTTTGAAAATATGAATGATGTGGAGAAATGGAAAAACTCCATATTAAAAATAAAAGAGGATCAGTTGACGGAGCTTTCTGAAGGAGAATATTATTTTTATGAAATTATCGGCTGCCACGTTGTTACTGAGCAGGGAGAAGAAATTGGGGCTGTGAAAGAAATTTTGACTCCAGGAGCAAATGATGTATGGGTCGTTGGCGGCAGCAATGGTAAGGACATATTAATTCCTTATATTCCAGATGTTGTAAAAGAGGTATCCATTGAAGAGAAAAAGATCATCATTGATCCTATGGAGGGTTTATTGTCATGAGGATCGACGTATTGACTCTTTTTCCTGAGATGTTTACAGGAGTATTCGGGTCTTCCATTTTAAAAAAAGCTGCTGAAAAAAATTCAGTTGCCTATCATCTTACAAATTTCCGTGATTTTTCCACGAATAAACATAAAACTGTCGATGATTATCCATACGGTGGCGGAGCAGGTATGGTGCTCAAACCTCAGCCAATCTTTGACGCGGTATCCCATGTGCAAAAAGAAAGCGAGGAATCACGCGTGATTTTGCTGTGTCCGCAGGGGGAGCGTTTTAGTCAAAGCAAAGCGGAGGAACTGGCGAAGGAGGACCATTTAATCTTTATATGCGGGCATTATGAAGGATATGATGAACGGATAAGGGAACAGATTGTTACGGACGAAATTTCCATTGGAGATTTTGTTTTGACAGGCGGGGAACTGGCAGCAATGACGATTATTGATTCTGTTGTGCGACTGCTGCCAGGAGTATTGGGGAATGAAAATTCGGCTGTGGAAGATTCCTTTTCCACTGGTTTGCTAGAGCATCCCCATTATACACGGCCAGCAGATTTTCGAGGAATGAAGGTTCCAGACGTATTGTTATCCGGCAACCATAGTAAAATTGAAGAATGGCGGCTGAATGAATCCTTAAAAAGGACAAAAGAGCGCCGGCCTGACCTCTATGAAAAATACCTTCATACCCAAGAGGAAAAAGAACGGCCAGAATAATAGAAAACTGCTTCAAAAATGAATTGTAAATACGCATTCGTTATGGTACTATTACCTTTGTGACTGTGACAATGAAGATTGTCCGTCTGTAACTACGGTGTTCCGCTGCAACGAAATGTTTTGTAAGAGCATCGGTTGGAAGGAGATGAATACGATGCACAAACTAATTGAAGAAGTGACTAAAGAGCAATTGCGTACAGATCTTCCAGCATTTCGCGCAGGTGACACAGTTCGTGTCCACGTGAAAGTTGTCGAGGGTACACGTGAGCGTATCCAGTTGTTTGAAGGTGTAGTCATCAAGCGCCGTGGAGGCGGAATCAGCGAAACTTTCACTGTCCGCAAAATTTCTTACGGAGTTGGTGTCGAGCGTACTTTCCCTCTTCATACACCAAGGATTGCTAAAATCGATGTCGTGCGTCGCGGTAAAGTTCGCCGTGCGAAACTTTACTACTTGCGTAAACTACGCGGTAAAGCAGCTCGTATTAAAGAAATTCGTTAATTTACGCTTGGTTTCTTGACGGAAGAAAACCTTGCTGGATTATAAGTAAATCCGTTACTAGAAAAGGAGCTTGAATTCAAGCTCCTTTTCTATTTCTCTTGGCAGCAAGTTTACAGTGTTTTTAAGGCATAATATACTGTACAATAATATTGTTACAGTTTTTGTAGATATCTACAGTACATGATTGGATGGTGACAAAGTGGCAAAGGAGAAAAACGAGCTTTGGGAATGGACAAAGGCTTTGCTTATCGCTGTAGGATTGGCTGCGCTTATTCGATACGCACTCTTTACCCCGATTGTGGTAGATGGTTTTTCGATGATGCCAACCTTGCATAACGGGGACCGGATGATTGTAAATAAACTTAGCAAGCCCGATCGGTTTGATATCATTGTTTTTCATGCTCCTGAGCAGAGGGATTACATCAAACGGGTCATCGGTCTTCCAGGCGACACAGTCGAATATGTAGGAGATACACTTTATGTAAATGGTAAGGCATATGAGGAGCCCTATTTGGAAACCTCTAAAAAGCAAACGCCTGAAGGGCCCCTTACTGAAGATTTCACATTGGAAGAAATTACAGGCCAAAAGACTGTTCCAGAAGGCGAGCTTTTTGTTATGGGTGACAACAGACGCTCAAGCAAAGATAGCCGCCATATAGGAACCATTTCGACGGACAAGGTCATAGGAGATACTAGCATTGTCTATTGGCCGATTAAAGATATAAGAATTGTTAAGTGATGATGGAGGAGCGTAATTCATGACTATCCAATGGTTCCCCGGGCATATGGCGAAAGCACGCCGGGAAGTGACGGAAAAGTTAAAGCTGGTAGATATCGTATTTGAATTGGTGGATGCACGGATTCCCGTTTCATCTGCCAATCCGATGCTCCAGGAGATCATACAACAAAAGCAGAGATTGATTCTCCTTAATAAAGCAGATATGGCAGATCCGGATGTGACAAAACAGTGGATCAGCCATTTCTCGGAAAAGGGGAGTAAAGCACTCGCAATCAACTCGCAGTCTGGGAGAGGATTAAACGAAATCATAAAGGCAGCAGAGGAGCTGCTAAGGGAAAAAAGAGAGCGCAGGAAAGCAAAGGGATTAAAGCCGCGGGCTATCAGAGCGATGATTATTGGCATCCCAAATGTTGGAAAATCTACGTTAATTAACCGTTTGGCAAAGAAAAACATCGCCAAGACAGGCAATACACCTGGAGTCACAAGAGGGCAACAGTGGATAAAAGTGGGAAAAGACCTTGAACTTTTGGATACTCCAGGCATATTATGGCCCAAATTTGAAGATCAGGAGATAGGTTATAAGCTTGCTTTGACCGGCGCAATAAAGGATTCTATTTTGAATATGCAGGATATAGCTGTTTTTGCTCTTAGGTTCCTTGAAGCTCATTATCTCAACAATATGAAAAAAAGATATCAACTTGATGAGATACCTGAAGATATCGTCGCTTTATTTGATCATATCGGAAAGCTTCGCGGATGCCTGACATCCGGCGGAGAGATAGATTATGAAAAAACTGCGGAGACAGTCATTATGGATATTCGGTCGCAGAAGCTTGGGAATATGACTTTCGACATGCCGGATGTGACTATAGAGTAACGCCTATGTGTCTCGGAAAACGTAGGAAAATATTGGCAGGATTTCACTGATTTTTACGAGCAATCTTTCTTTTTAACTTTAAGATTATTGGCAGGACACAGCATTTTTACGATAGATTGCTGCCTATATGTATGGCAATCACTTTTTGAAAGGTAATGGGACTGGATGAAAAATCAGACAATCGCACAAATAAAGGAAGTCTTAAGAGACATAACAAGTGAAAATGATCCTTTTTTTACGGAATTGCAATCAGATTCCCGCAAAGGTGTTCAAGCCCTTTTGAATAGTTGGAAAGTCGGAAAGGAAAAAGAACGCAAGGAGCGTGAACGGTACACGCGGATGTCAGCACATGAAAATCGGCTTAGAAAACAAGGGTTCAAGTGGATCGGTGGAATCGATGAAGCTGGTCGTGGCCCTTTAGCGGGGCCAGTAGTTGCTGCAGCTGTTATATTAAATGAAGATAGCTGTATGTATGGATTGGATGACTCAAAAAAGTTGAGTGAATTAAAAAGAAATGAACTTTTTGATCGGATTCATGAAGAAGCGCGAGCTGTAGGTGTTGGCATTATTTCCTCAAAGGAAATTGACCGGTTCAATATATATCAGGCGGTAAAAAAAGCGATGAATCAGGCTGTCAGCGAACTGGCTATCCAGCCAGATTTTTTGCTTTTGGACGCTATGACAATAGAAGCCCCTTATCCACAGGAATCGATGATAAAAGGAGATGCAAACAGTAACTCTATTGCGGCTGCATCTATCATTGCGAAAGTCACCCGCGACCGGCTTATGGCTGGATACGAACAGCAATATCCGGGATATGGCTTTGGAATACATAAAGGTTACGGAACGAAAGCACATTTGGATGCTCTGAAAAAGCTCGGTCCTTGCCCGATCCACAGGCAATCATTTGCTCCGGTGCAAGCAGTCATGAACCGATCATGAGGGGGGAGCGATTTGGATATACAGACATTGACCCAAGATTTGTTTCAAACCCTAAGCTTGAGTCAAACTCAGCCCCTTACATTGAGGAAGGGACAAATATTTTTTGCCCATGTACAGAGAATTTTTCCGAATCAGCACGCAGAAATACAACTTAGTACTCACAAGCTAATCGCAAGACTTGAAGCGCCTTTAGAAAGTGGAAAAGGCTATTTCCTTCAAGTTGAGTCTGTCGAAGGAGAACCGCAGCTGAAGCTGGTTGGACCAAAACAGGCGGATCAGTTCTCTCTTGTGAGACAATTATCTCTGCCGAATGAAAAAGGGTACCACGCCCTCACTGAGTTCTTTACAAAAGAATCTCTAAGCCTAACGCGCGAGCAAATTCAACAAGCTGGTCAGTGGGTTGGAAAAGCATCGGATAAAAAACTTGCATTAGATGCCATTAAACTAATGAGTACAAGAGATATGCCCTTTAATGAAAATATTTTCAAGTCACTGGCTGCTTTAGGTAGCAAGCAGTCGTTAACTGAAGTCATATCTACTTTACATACGGCTCTTGTTTCAGAAAAAGATTCGGATTCAACCAGCCGAAGAATTGTTGCTCTGATTGATGAATTGGGTAAAGAGTCGTCACAAAAAGGGACAAACGCGGAGCCGTTTGTATGGCAAGGTAAAACGGCAATGGCGAACCTAAAGCACACCATTCGCCAAATGGGACTGTTTTATGAGCATGCGATCATTCGCGACAATGAAACCGGTGCGGAATCTCTTAAAGCTCTCCTTATCGAATATTTGGGGCGACCGGGAACAAGTCTAAATTCTACTGCTCGGCAGGCGGCAGAGCAACTGCTTCATAGATTGAATGGCCAACAGCTTATATCGATTGATTCTGGACCTATACAGCAAATATTTTTTGATCTTCCGATAGCATTAAATGGTCATAGGACAGAACTTTCTTTCCAATGGGAGGGAAAGCGGCGAGAGGATGGGAAAATCGATCCGGATTATTGCAGGGTTATTTTTTATCTGAACATGCAGAACCTTGATCAGACTGTAGTTGATGTAAAAATCCAAAATCGGATAACGAATATTACTGTTATAAATACGCATTTTCCAGAAATCAAAGCATTCGCCGCCATGCTCATTCCTACATTGAAGGAAAAATTGAAAGGGCTTGGTTATGAGTTGTCAGCTGTCCACTTTAAACCGCCTGTCAGCCAAAAAAACAAGCAGTCGCAAACATTCAGTCCCCGTCTTTATTCAGGAGTTGATATTCAAATATGAATAAAAGTCAAATAATGGAAGCGGTGGCTTTAAGCGGCCACGATGAAGATGGAAATGCCCCTATCGTAAGAGCGAAGGGCAAAGGTGTAACAGCAGAAAAAATAATCGAAGCCGCGAAAGAACATGGAATACCAATCCAGCAGGATCCGGCGTTAGTTGAACTGCTGGGACAGCTTGATTTGAACGAGGCGATACCGGAAGAACTATTTGAAGCAGTTGCGGAAGTTTTTGCCTTCGTTTACAAGCTGGATTGGAAAATGGCGGAAAGGAAAACTAGTCAACCGTAAAAAGTGGACTTCCTGTCGCCATTTTAATACAATAAACACGCAATCTATTTTTTTATAGTAATGATAGGAGGACGGAAAATGAATATCCATGAATACCAGGGTAAAGAAATCCTTAGAAAATACGGAGTATCTGTACCTAATGGAAAAGTAGCCTTCACCGTGGATGAGGCAGTGGAAGCCGCTAAAGAACTCGGTACTGATGTGACTGTCGTAAAAGCCCAAATCCATGCAGGCGGCCGCGGAAAAGCGGGTGGGGTAAAAGTCGCGAAAAACTTGGATGAAGTCCGTACATATGCTGAAGAGATTCTCGGAAAAACCCTTGTTACGCATCAGACAGGCCCTGAAGGCAAAGAGGTAAAACGTTTACTTATTGAAGAAGGTTGCGACATCAAGAAGGAATATTATGTCGGTCTTGTAGTTGATAGAGGTACTGATAGAGTTGTCTTGATGGCTTCTGAAGAAGGCGGTACTGAAATCGAGGAAGTTGCTGAAAAAACACCTGAAAAAATCTTTAAAGAAGTTGTTGATCCACTTGTTGGTTTAACTGGCTTCCAAGCACGCCGAATTGCTTTCAATATCAATATTCCGAAAGAATTGGTGGGGAAAGCTGCCAAATTCATGATCAGTCTTTACAACGCTTTCGTTGACAACGATTGTTCAATTGCTGAAATCAACCCTCTTGTAGTGACAGGAGACGGAAATGTACTAGCTCTTGATGCGAAGTTAAACTTTGATGATAACGCTTTATTTAAACATAAAGACATCCTTGAATACCGTGATCTTGACGAGGAAGATCCAAAAGAGATCGAGGCATCTAAGTATGATTTGAGCTATATCGCTTTAGACGGCAACATTGGGTGCATGGTAAATGGTGCAGGCCTTGCTATGTCCACGATGGATATTATTAAATATTATGGCGGAGAACCCGCAAACTTCCTTGATGTTGGGGGCGGAGCAACTGCTGAAAAAGTAACGGAAGCATTTAAAATCATTCTTTCTGATGAAGCGGTCAAAGGAATCTTCGTTAACATTTTCGGTGGTATCATGAAGTGTGACGTCATTGCTGCTGGAGTGGTCGAGGCTGTCAAACAAGTTGGATTAGAAGTTCCTTTAGTTGTAAGGCTTGAAGGAACAAATGTCGACAAAGGAAAAGAAATCCTAAACGAATCTGGTTTGAATATTACAGCTGCAGATTCCATGGCTGATGGTGCACAAAAGATCGTTGAACTGGTCAAGTAAGTCAATTTGACCAAATGCTTGGGCATCAATGTTGTAAAATCAAAGATCATTTGAAAGGCAGGGAAAATCATGAGTGTTTTTGTCAATAAAGACACAAAAGTAATTGTACAGGGAATTACAGGCTCAACAGCCCTTTTTCATACAGAACAGATGATTGAATATGGCACACAAATTGTTGGCGGCGTGACACCAGGAAAAGGTGGACAAGAGGTTGCAGGAGTTCCGGTTTTTGATACAGTAGCAGAAGCTGTAAAGAAAACAGGAGCCACCGCTTCAGTCATTTACGTTCCAGCACCGTTTGCTGCTGATGCGATCTTGGAAGCGGTCGATGCGGAGTTGGACTTAGCCATTTGTATCACAGAGCATATTCCGGTTTTGGATATGGTGAAGGTTGTTCGCTATATGGAAGGCAAGAAAACAAGACTCGTCGGGCCAAACTGTCCAGGAGTTATTACTCCTGAGGAGTGTAAAATCGGAATTATGCCTGGCTACATTCACAAAAAAGGACATGTCGGAGTTGTCTCCCGCTCAGGAACATTGACTTATGAAGCAGTACATCAGCTTTCTGAAGCAGGGGTTGGACAGTCTACTGCAGTTGGAATCGGCGGAGACCCTGTAAATGGAACAAATTTCATCGATGTGTTGAAAGCTTTTAATGAGGATCCAGAGACAGAAGCTGTGATCATGATTGGTGAGATCGGAGGTACAGCAGAAGAGGAAGCCGCTGAGTGGGTAAAAGCGAATATGACTAAGCCAGTTGTGGGATTCATTGGCGGACGTACTGCGCCTCCAGGAAAGCGCATGGGACATGCTGGTGCCATCATTTCAGGCGGAAAAGGAACAGCAGATGAAAAAATCCGTGTCATGAACGAATGCGGAATCAAAGTTGCTGATACTCCTGCTGTCATTGGTGAAACATTGATTGGAGTCTTGAAGGATAGAGGACTCTATGAAAAATGTAAGACGCATTAATTAATTTATGGGAAGCCTCTAAATCAGTGAGGCTTCCTTTTAAAAAATGAACAAGGAAGTGATCGGAATTTTTACCGAAAAGCTGCTTCATTTGATCCATTGTCCTCAATTGGGGAACGCAGCAATTAGAAAGCTTCTGAAACATGACCCCACCCTTTCGAACCTTTATTCTTTTTCATCCTCCAAACTTCAACAAATTTTTCAGTTGAATCACTCCCTCTTTGAGAAATTCTTCCATGACTTTCAAAGAATCAATATCCAAAGAATATTAGAGAAATACCAAGCTAGTGGAATTTCAATCATTACTTTTAAGGATGAGGAATACCCTAAATTACTCAGAGAGATTTATGATCCGCCGCTTGTACTTTTTACCATGGGAAAAAATACCCTGCTGAAAGAGCAATCGATTGCTGTTGTAGGAGCTAGACGTGCTAATGATTATGCGAAAAAAGCAATAGCCCTGCTTCTTGCTCCTCTTCTAGAAAGTGGATTTGTCATTGTTAGCGGACTAGCCAAAGGTACTGATACTTTAGCTCATCAACAGACCATCCAGTTCGGAGGAAAAACGATTGCTGTACTGGGCGGAGGATTCTTTCATTTATATCCGCCGGAAAACATGCAGCTCGCTGAACAAATGAAGGAAGAACATTTAATCATTTCCGAATATCCGCCAATCTGGCGTCCGCAAAAGTGGCATTTTCCCCAAAGGAACCGCATCATTAGCGGGTTGTCCATGGGTACGGTCATCGTTCAGGCAAAATCAAGGAGTGGCTCACTGATTACTGCAGATTTTGCTTTGGAGGAGAGCAGGGAAGTCTTTGCAGTGCCAGGTCCCATAGGCGAACCACTGTCAGAAGGGACAAACCGCCTGATTCAACAGGGGGCAAAGCTTGTTACTTCCGGATATGATATATTGGAAGAGCTGTATATCGAATGACTTTTTCATTTGTTAAAATCAAAAAAACTTGCAATTTTGTGGAAAGTGGGATAGATTCATCAACATAAGCTTGAAATAGGCAATCTTTATAAAAAATGAAATTGAATATAAAATAATGTCCATATATAGGATAACAAGCAAGATTTCTCTGGTGGTTGAAGTACTGCTTTCAAGTGCTTGTCGCCTAAGGCGGCGTGCTTTACAGCGCCTGTTCTATTTATTTCGTTGACAAACATATGATACACGTATAAGATTTATTCTGATTTACTGAATTTACCTCTGGGGAGGATTACTGCATGTCGGATTACTTGGTAATAGTGGAATCGCCTGCAAAGGCGAAGACCATTGAACGATATTTAGGAAAAAAATATAAAGTGAGGGCATCCATGGGGCACGTTAGAGATTTACCGAAAAGCCAAATGGGTGTAGATGTTGAAAATAACTATGAACCGAAATATATAACCATTAGGGGAAAAGGCCCTGTTTTAAAAGAATTAAGAACTGCTGCAAAAAAAGCGAAAAAAGTCTATCTTGCAGCTGACCCCGATAGGGAAGGTGAAGCGATCGCTTGGCATCTGGCCCATAGTCTTGATGTAGATATCAATTCCGATTGCCGTGTCATTTTCAATGAAATTACGAAAGATGCAATCAGGGATTCTTTTAAACATCCTAGGCCAATTAACATGGATCTTGTAGATGCTCAGCAGGCAAGAAGGATATTAGATCGCCTTGTAGGATATAATATCAGTCCTCTGCTCTGGAAGAAAGTGAAAAAAGGCTTGAGTGCGGGCAGAGTACAATCTGTGGCAGTCCGGCTGATCATCGACAGGGAAAATGAAATCAAGGACTTTATTCCAGAAGAATACTGGTCAGTTGAAGGGCAATTTAAAAAAGGAAAGGACCAATTCCAAGCTCACTTTTATGGTTTAAATGGGAAGAAGAAGAAATTACAATCAGAAGATGATGTAAAAGAAGTTCTTGGAAAAATCGATGGTAAAGACTTCCTTGTCCAATCCGTGACAAAGAAGGAAAGAAAAAGAAATCCTGCCCGTCCTTTTACAACATCTTCCCTGCAACAAGAAGCGGCTCGTAAATTGAATTTTCGGGCAAAGAAAACAATGCTTCTTGCACAGCAATTATATGAAGGTATTGATCTCGGTAAAGAAGGTACAGTTGGTCTTATTACTTATATGCGTACAGATTCAACGAGAGTCTCTGATATTGCGGTAAAGGAAGCTGCAGAATATATTACAGATCAATATGGTAAAGAATATTTGGCTACCGGCAACCGTAAGGAAAAAAAGCAGGCAAACACGCAGGATGCGCATGAAGCCATACGTCCGACGAGTACAATGAGGGAGCCTAGTGCAGTAAAAGCATCTTTAAGCCGCGACCAGCTACGACTGTATAAATTGATTTGGGAGCGTTTCGTTGCGAGTCAAATGGCTCCAGCCATCATGGATACAATGGCTGTAGATCTGGTGAACGGAGAAGTAACATTTCGTGCGAATGGATCGCAAGTCAAATTTCCTGGATTCATGAAGGTCTATGTGGAAGGCACCGACGATCAGTCTGAAGAAAAAGAGAATGTTCTTCCTTCATTTGCGGAAGGTGAAAAAGTTCTTTCGGAAAAACTAAATCCCAAACAGCACTTTACGCAGCCGCCTCCGAGGTATACAGAGGCGAGGCTGGTAAAAGCATTGGAGGAACTGGGCATTGGAAGACCTTCAACCTATGCACCTACTCTTGATACGATCCAAAGACGTGGATATGTAGCCCTTGATAACAAGCGCTTCGTACCAACAGAATTGGGAGAGATTGTCCTTGAACTGATCATGGAATTTTTCCCGGAAGTACTCGATGTGGAATTCACAGCCAAAATGGAAAATGACCTCGATGAAATTGAAGCGGGCCATGCTGAATGGGTAAAGATCATAGACGACTTTTACCAAAACTTTGAAAAGAACTTGAAAAAAGCCGAAGCTGAAATGAAAGAAGTAGAAATCAAAGATGAGTACGCAGGCGAAGACTGTGAAATCTGCGGAAACCCTATGGTGATTAAGATGGGACGCTTTGGCAAATTTATGGCTTGCAGCAATTTCCCTGACTGCAGAAATACAAAACCGATTGTGAAGGAAATCGGTGTGAAATGTCCGAAATGTAAAGAAGGGAATGTTATAGAGCGCAAAAGTAAGAAAAAGCGCATTTTTTACGGATGTGACCGTTATCCTGAGTGTGATTTTCTCTCCTGGGATAAGCCGATTAGCCGTCCTTGTCCAAAATGTGAAGGATTTCTGGTTGAAAAGAAGCTCAAAAAAGGGAATCAGGTCCAGTGTGTCAGCTGTGACTATAAAGAAGAGCCTCAAAAATAGAGAAGGATCTGTCCAACAAGCTTCTTAAATAAATCGGGAGGAGGAAAACGCATCGTTTCCCTCCTCCTGATTTTGCATTTGGAGAAGGTCCTTAAAGAGCTACCGGCGGATGCCCGTCATTTTCAAGATATTGAAATACAATACCGTTTATCTGAAAAATTGTCCGGGAAGGAGCGGGCTGCCTGGACGAGATTGACCGAAATACGATCTGAAAAAGAGAAATATGATCTGAAAACAAGAAATACTGTCCGATCAGGCGAAATACTATCCGAAAACAAGAAATACTGTCCGAACGGGCGAAATACTATCTAGAAAAAAGAAATACTGTCCAAACGATCGAAATACTATCCGAAAACAAGAAATACTGTCCGATCGAGGGAAATACTATCCGAAAACGAGAAATACTGTCCAATCGAGGCACTTCCACTTTTCGTGATGTCCAGTTCCAGGCGGCAGGGGCTCGAGGTCGCTTCGGTCACTCCAATGAAGTCAAAAGGCGACTTCACCGGAGTGCCCTCCAGCGCTTGTCGCCCCTAAGCAGCCGCCTTCCACTTTTCTTATAATGCGCATCGTTTTTATTTGCCAGTCATTTAGGGTAAAATGCTATAGGGATTAGAGAGAATAATTGTGAAGGATTGATCATATATTGGAGGTTTCATACATGCAATCAGTAAATGTTATAGGAGCAGGCTTAGCAGGAAGCGAAGCTGCTTGGCAGTTGTCCAAGCGAGGAATTCATGTGGATTTATACGAAATGAGACCTGTTAAGCAAACGCCTGCCCATCATACTGACAAATTTGCCGAACTCGTTTGCTCCAATTCGTTGCGAGCCAATTCACTAACGAATGCAGTTGGTGTTCTGAAAGAGGAAATGAGAATTCTAGATTCACTCATTATCGAGGCGGCGGATCAATCATCTGTTCCCGCAGGCGGCGCATTGGCTGTCGATAGACATGACTTTTCGGGATATGTAACGGAGAAAATTCGTGAAAACCCACTCATTACGATCCATCAGGAGGAAATGACTGATTTCCCTCCTGGTATTACGATTATTGCAACAGGCCCATTGACAAGCGACAGCCTGTCCAAAAAACTCCAGGAGTTGACTGGACAAGATCATTTGTATTTTTATGATGCGGCAGCTCCTATTATTGAAAAAGACAGCATAAATATGGATAAAGTTTATTTGAAATCACGCTATGATAAAGGGGAAGCGGCTTATCTCAATTGTCCGATGGACGAGGAAGAGTTCAATCGGTTCTACGATGCACTAACTCAAGCCGAAACAGTGCCGCTGAAGGAATTTGAAAAAGAAATTTTCTTTGAAGGCTGTATGCCCATTGAAGTAATGGCTCAAAGAGGAAAAAAAACCATGCTTTTCGGTCCTTTGAAACCAGTTGGGCTTGAAGATCCGAAAACTGGAAAAAAACCTTATGCCGTTGTCCAACTTCGTCAGGATGATGCTGCGGGCACACTTTATAATATAGTAGGATTTCAGACTCATCTCAAATGGGGACCGCAAAAAGAGGTACTCAAGCTGATTCCTGGATTGGAAGAAGTCGAGATTGTCCGTTATGGTGTCATGCATCGCAACACGTTTATCAATTCTCCGTCCGTTCTAAATCGGACATATCAATTTAAGGAAAGGGATGATCTATTCTTTGCAGGGCAGATGACTGGGGTTGAGGGTTATGTGGAATCAGCGGCCAGCGGTTTGGTTGCAGGATTAAATGCTGCCTTATTGGCACAAGGAAAAGAGCCGATAGTTTTTCCAAAGGAAACTATGATTGGAAGTATGGCCCATTATATTACATCTACCAGCTCCAAAACGTTTCAGCCGATGAATGTCAATTTTGGATTGCTTCCGGAACTACCTCAAAGAATCAAAAATAAAAAACTGAAGAATGAACAACATGCTGAACGTGCCTTAAGTTCCATTCGAAACTTAGCACAAAATATATAATTTCCTTTGCGTGAAAAAATGAATTGTGATAATATTTAGAAGGCTTTAAAACCGAGGTGGAGAGATGAAGGATCAGATCCATTCATTTTTGGAATACTTGCAGATTGAAAAGAACTATTCATCTTACACAGTCGAATTTTATAAAAAAGATATCGAGCATTTCTGTTTGTTCATGAAAGAACAGAGTATTGAAACGTTTGACGACGTTGAATATTTCGACGCGCGTCTCTTTGTATCTTCATTGTATGAACAGCAGTATGCAAGGACGAGTGCTGCCAGGAAAATATCCAGCCTGCGAAGTTTCTTCAAGTTTTTGTTAAGGGAAGAGATTGTACATGAAAATCCTTTTATTTTGGTCATTCAGCCTAAAAAAGGAGTAAGGCTTCCTAGCTTTCTTTATGAAGAGGAAATGCAGCAATTATTCGATTCCTGCGATGATTCGACACCATTGGGAAAGAGGAACCTTGCGTTGGTAGAGTTATTGTATGCCACCGGGATTAGGGTAAGCGAATGTGCTAATATCATGATGAATGATATAGACTTTGACTTTTCGACCATTCTTGTAAAGGGAAAAGGCAGGAAAGAACGGTATGTTCCTTTTGGAATTTTTGCCGCCAAGGCAATTGAATCCTATATGAATGATGCAAGAAGTAGGCTGGTCAGAGGCTCTGGACACCGAAGTTTGTTTGTGAATGCCAGAGGCGGCCCTTTGACTGAAAGGGGAATCCGTCACGTCCTCAATGACATAATGAAAAAGGCATCTTTATCTGGAAAAATCCACCCGCATATGTTTCGTCATAGCTTTGCGACACACATGCTGAACAATGGAGCGGATATGAGGACTGTTCAGGAATTACTTGGGCATACCCACCTGTCATCAACGCAGGTCTATACCCATGTTACAAAAGAACATTTAAGAAAAACATATATGAATAGTCATCCGCGGGCTTGAAGACAAGGAGGTAAACAATGGATAAGTTCCATGCAACGACAATATTTGCCGTTCATCATAAAGGTAAAAGCGCCATGGCTGGTGATGGACAAGTGACATTTGGAAATGCAGTAGTAATGAAACATACTGCACGCAAGGTGCGTAAACTATTCAATGGTAAAGTATTGGCCGGTTTTGCAGGGTCAGTGGCAGATGCTTTTACACTATTTGAGAAGTTTGAAGGAAAGCTGGAGGAATTCAATGGGAACCTGTCAAGAGCCGCAGTTGAATTGGCAAAGGAATGGCGCAGCGACAAGGTTTTAAGGAAGCTTGAAGCAATGTTGATTGTAATGGATGAAACCGACTTGCTGCTCATTTCTGGTACAGGAGAGGTCATTGAACCGGATGATGGGATTTTGGCCATTGGATCAGGAGGCAATTACGCACTTTCCGCTGGCAGAGCCTTGAAAAATTATGCGGCTGAGCATCTCACTGCAAAAGAAATGGCCAAAGCTGCATTGGAAATTGCGGCGGATATATGTGTCTACACAAATCGACAAATAATTGTCGAAGAATTGTAACACATGTCGAACGCGCAATACGTTACTGTAAAAGGGAGGGACTATTTTGACAATCGTTAACAATGGAGCTGCTATGACTCCTAGGCAAATTGTTGAAAAGCTCGATCAATATATCATCGGTCAAAATGAGGCGAAGCGGTCAGTTGCGGTGGCACTCCGCAATCGTTACCGCAGGGGTCTTTTAGGCGAAGAACTGAGAGACGAGATTATCCCGAAAAACATTCTGATGATGGGACCCACCGGCGTCGGGAAAACTGAAATTGCCCGGCGTTTGGCTAAAATGGTTGGAGCTCCGTTTGTGAAAGTGGAGGCAACCAAATTTACCGAAGTGGGTTATGTAGGTCGTGATGTCGAATCAATGGTTCGCGATTTAGCTGAAACATCGATCAGGATTGTTAAAGAAGAGAAAATGCAGGAAGTAAGGGGGCGTGCGGAGAAACAGGCGAACCGCCGTCTTGTTGAGCTGCTTGTACCAAGAAAAAAGAAAGCTGAGAACTTTAAGAATCCTTTTGAAATGATCTTTGGCGGGAACCAGCAGTCTGAAAGCTCATCAACTCAAGATGAGCAGGAAGACATGAACATCCATGAAAAAAGAAAGGTCATTGAAGAAAAGCTTGCAAATGGAGAGCTCGAAGACGAAATTGTGCAAGTGGAGGTTGAAGAACAGCAACCATCTATGTTTGATCTGTTCCAAGGCTCCGGCATGGAGCAGATGGGCATGAATATGCAGGACGCTTTGAGTAACCTGATGCCCAAAAAGCTGAAGAAAAGGAAGCTTCCCGTTAAAGAGGCACGTAAAGTTTTAACGAATGATGAAGCCCAGAAGCTGATTGATATGGATGAAGTGACGCAAATGGCAATTTTCAGGGCGGAACAAACTGGGATTATCTTTATTGATGAAATTGACAAAATCGCCAGCAAAAACCAGTCTTCATCTGCTGATGTTTCAAGAGAAGGCGTTCAGCGTGATATCCTTCCGATTGTCGAAGGCTCAACAGTGGTGACCAAATATGGACCAGTCAAAACAGACTACATTTTATTTATTGCTGCCGGTGCCTTCCACATGGCGAAGCCATCTGATTTGATCCCGGAATTGCAAGGGCGGTTTCCAATTCGGGTTGAACTCGAAAAACTGACAGTAGAGGACTTCTACAAAATATTGACGGAACCTGATAATGCTTTGATTAAACAATATTCTGCATTATTGGAAACGGAAGGTATACAAATAGAATTTTCTGACGATGCTATTAACAGGCTTGCAGAAATCGCCTTTGATGTGAACCAGAATACTGATAACATTGGAGCGAGACGTCTGCATACAATTATGGAGAAACTGCTTGAAGATTTGTCGTTTGAAGCGCCGGATGTTACGATGGAAAAGGTTGAAATTACTGCTCAATATGTGGATCAAAAACTTTCCGCCATTTCTAAAGACAAAGATTTGAGCCAGTTTATTTTATAAAAAATATGTCAACAATCGTTGTAAGTTTTTAATAATTTAGGAGGAGAAACAATGGAACTATTAACAAGAACTAGAACTATCAATGCGATGCTGCAAAAGGCTGCTGGAAAACCAGTAAACTTTAAGGAAATGGCTGAAATCTTATCTGATGTTATTGAGGCTAACGTATATGTATTGAGCAGAAAAGGAAAAGTGCTTGGCTATTCTGTTCGTCAGCAAATCGAAAATGACAGAATGAAAAACATGCTTGAGGAGCGTCAGTTCCCAGAAGATTATACAAAGGGCTTGTTCAATGTTTCTGAAACTTCTTCAAATATCGACGTCAACAGTGAATATTCAGCTTTTCCGGTAGAAAATAAAGACTTGTTTGCAACCGGCTTAACAACAATCGTGCCAATTATTGGTGGTGGTGAAAGACTCGGTACATTGCTATTGGCAAGACTTGAGCAACAATTTGATAATGATGATTTAATTCTTGCTGAATACGGCGCTACAGTGGTTGGTATGGAAATTCTCCGTGAAAAAGCTGAAGAAATCGAAGAAGAAGCACGAAGCAAAGCTGTTGTACAAATGGCGATCAGCTCTCTTTCATATAGTGAATTGGAAGCAATTGAACACATTTTCGAAGAACTTAATGGCACTGAAGGCCTACTTGTTGCTTCAAAAATCGCTGATCGGGTCGGCATTACAAGATCAGTGATTGTTAATGCACTGAGAAAATTAGAAAGTGCTGGTGTCATCGAATCGCGGTCACTTGGAATGAAAGGTACTTATATTAAAGTGTTGAATTCCAAGTTCCTTGTCGAATTGGAGAAATTAAAGTCAAACTAAAGCAATAAATGTTACA
Source organism: Bacillus sp. HF117_J1_D (assembly GCA_009928435.1). Classification (GTDB taxonomy): domain Bacteria; phylum Bacillota; class Bacilli; order Bacillales; family Bacillaceae_C; genus Siminovitchia. The sequence continues at coordinate 72,577 of JAABNQ010000001.1, read as the reverse complement.
AAAAGAACGTTCGAAGCCTTTTCGGACGTTCTTTTTGCTCTTTTAATAGGTCAAAAGACTCATTTTTCGACTTTTTCATCGAAATTTCACTAAGTTTCCCTCAGTATGTATAGACGTAATGTGACAAAGAGATTACAATAGTGGATAGTTTAGGAAAAAGAAAAAATTGGCAGGTGCTAAATTTGAATCTCTTCTCTGGCAGTTTTCAAACGATAGAACGTTCTTTAGATTATTCTGCATTGAAGCATGAAGTAACGGCTCAAAACATTGCCAATGCTGATACGCCGAACTATAAGGGCAAGAAAGTGAGCTTTGGGAAAGTGTTTAATGATGCGATTTCTGCTGCAAAATTACGGACAACTGATCCTAGGCATATGAACAGCCAAGGGCAGAAAAATGACAGTATCACTATTTCAGATGGACGGACTCAATATGGACATAATGGCAATAATGTCGATATTGATAAAGAAATGTCTGATCTTGCGACAAATCAGATTTATTACAGTGTTTTAACAGAAAGATTAAGTGGAAAATTTAATCTATTACAAAATGTGGTTAAGGGAGGAAAGTAATAGTGACAATGTTCTACTCAATGGGAATTTCTTCCTCCGCATTGACTGCTCAGCGTTTAAGGTTGGATGTAATTTCCTCTAATATGGCAAATGTCGATACGACGAGGGAAAAGCTTGTAGATGGAGAATGGCAGCCCTACAGAAGAAAAATGGTCGTAATGCAGCCGAATGAAAATTCGTTTTCTTCAGCCCTTGATAAAGCGGTGAACGCAAAATCGGGAAATAGGACTCCAGCAGGAGTAAAGGTGAGCAGAATTGTGGAAGACCAAACACCTTTCAAATCTGTTTATGACCCGGAACATCCTGATGCGGATGAAAATGGATATGTTTATCAGTCAAATGTAGATCCGCTTCGCGAGATGGTGGATATGATCAGCGCTACAAGGTCATATGAAGCAAATGTCACTGTACTCAATTCCACTAAAGCGATGCTGATGAAATCATTGGATATTGGAAAATAATGATCGGGGAGGCGGTAAATGATGCAAATCAATCCAATAATCTCTCATTTGCCCAGTACTTCTTCAATAAATGCTGCTTCTAAGCAAAGTGAGATTAACAATTTAAATAAAAGGAATAATTTTGGGGATTATTTAAAAAATGCAGTTCAGGATTTGAACAATTTGCAAATCCAATCCGACAAAGCGATCACGATGTTTGCAGAAGGTAAGAAAATAGATTTGCATGATGTGATGGTTTCTAGCCAGAAAGCGTCCATATCGATGCAGGCAGCGCTCGAAATTAGAAATAAGGCTGTCGAGGCATACCAAGAAATCATGCGTATGCAAGTGTAACCAGAATGTTTAAGGGGATTATCGATGAAAGATTTACTGTTTAAGCGTTTTTCAAATTTGAAAGAGTATTGGTTGCAAAGAACAAAAAAACAAAAGATCGTATTTGTTTCATCGGCAATTATTTTACTGCTATTCATTATTATTCTAACGATCTTATCAACTCGTACGCCAATGGTTCCTCTCTATACGAACTTGTCTCCGTCAGAGACAGGGGCTATTAAAGAAGAGCTTGATACGAGGGGAGTAAAGTCGGAAATCACGGAGAATGGTACAACCATAATGGTTCCTGAAGGAAATGCGGAAAACCTGATGGTTGAGCTTGCGGCAGAGGGTATTCCAAAATCAGGGAATATTGACTACTCTTTCTTCAGTGAAAACGCTGGTTTCGGCATGACAGATAATGAATTCAATGTTTTGAAACTTGATGCCACTCAGAATGAGTTGGCAACTCTAATCAAAAGCATTGATGGAATTGAAGAAGCAAATGTAATGATTACAATGCCGGAAAAAAGCGTCTTTGTGAAAGAAAACAATGAAGAAGCATCAGCTTCAATCATTCTACATACAAAACCGGGACAAGATTTTAATGAGAAACAAATTAAATCATTGTACCACCTAGTATCAAAAAGTGTTCCGAACTTGCCGACAGATAACATTGTCATCAGAAACCAGTATTTAGAATACTTCGACCTAAACGATGGTTCTTATGCTGACAATGGAGTCGATCAGCAAATGAAAATCAAAGAACGCTTAGAAAGAGATATACAGCGTCAAGTGCAACAGATGCTTGGAACATTGATGGGACATGATAAGGTTATCACTTCCGTTACAACAGATATTGATTTTACCCAAGAAAACAGGGAGGAAAACCTTGTTACTCCTGTAGATGAAGAAAATATGCGAGGAATAGCCATTAGTGCTCAAAGGATCACAGAAACATTTTCAGGTGATGAAGCTCAAGCTGGCGGTATTCCGCAAGGCGGTGATCCAGCAGATAGTGGAGCAAGCCAATACTTGGAAGGCAGCGGCAACTCAGGTGATTATGAACGGTCTGAGGAAACGCTGAATTATGAAGTTAATAAAGTTCGTAAGGAAATCGTGGAAAGTCCTTATAAAATCCGGGATCTTGGTATTCAGGTAATGGTTGAACCGCCAGATCCGGAGGAGCCCGCTTCTTTTCCGGAAGAACGAAGGGAAGATATCAGGCAACTATTGTCTACTATCGTAAGGACATCCATTGATAAGGAAAGCGGTACGGATGTTTCCGACGCTGCCATTGATGAAAAGGTTCTTGTTACCGTACAACCGTTTAACGGAAATATGGATCGTGGAGAAGCTTCATCTAAGAGCATTTTGCCTTGGTGGGGATATGTCATTGGTGGACTTCTGCTAGCTATCATAGCGGTTCTTATTTTCCTATGGACAAAGGCAAGAGCACGAAAAGCAGCTGAGCTTGAAGAAACACTTGAAATCACAGAAAATAAGCCAGAAGAGCCTCCACGACCGTCTATGGAAGAACTCGCTGCACAGAAAGCAGCTGAGAGCCGGGAGCAGCTTGAAGAATTAGCGAAAGAGAACCCGGAACAATTTGCTAGCTTGCTGCGCACTTGGCTTGCTGAAGACGAGGAGGAGATTTAGAGAAATGGAAAAAAAACAAAAAATGTCAGCCCTTCAAAAGGCCGCAGTACTTCTCATTTCTCTTGGTCCTGATACTGCTTCAAAAATTTATAAACAGTTGACAGAAAAAGAAGTAGAAAAACTGACGATGGAAATTTCCAGTCTCAGAAACGTGACACCTGAAAGAAAAGATAGGGTGGTTAATGAATTTCATCATATCGCCCTTGCCCAAAAATATATTACGCAAGGCGGTTTGGACTACGCCAAAGTGGTATTGGAAAAGGCATTCGGTTACGAAGAGGCTTCGAAAATGCTGAAAAAGCTCAACGCTTCATTGCAAGTCCGCCCATTTGATTTTGCAAAAAGGGCTGATGCGGGGCAAATATTACATTTTATTCAAAATGAGCACCCGCAGACAATTGCGTTGGTTCTCTCGTATCTGGATCCGGAAAAGGCTGGACAAATATTATCGGAGCTTCCGAATGATACGCAAGCTGATATTGCGAGAAGAATCGCAGTTATGGATGGGACATCTCCAGACGTAATTCGTGAGGTGGAAGAAATACTGAAAAGAAAGCTGTCTGCTACTGTTACGGACGATTATTCCCAAAGCGGCGGTATCGAATCGATCGTGCAGGTCCTTCAAGGGGTTGACCGCGCAACGGAGAAAACCATTCTTGATACTCTAGGCATCCAAGATCCAGGACTCGCAGAGGATATCAGAGAAAGAATGTTTGTCTTTGAAGACATCGTTATTTTGGACAATCTTTCCATTCAGCGCGTGATTAGAGAATGTGACAGCGATGACTTAATGCTGGCACTTAGAGTAGCCAGTGATGAAGTGAAGGAAACAATCTTCAATAATATGTCTACTAGGATGGCAGTGACGATGCAGGAAGAAATTGAATTGATGGGACCTGTACGCTTACGTGAAATTGAAGAAGCTCAATCAAGCATTGTGGCTATTATCCGCCGACTGGAAGATGCCGGAGAAATTATCCTTGCTCGCGGAGGGGATGAAATCATTGTCTAACATCATCAAGCTTCATTCGGATCGGATTTTGACCAGTTCAAAGGTAATCACGCCACGGATTGTAGAGAAGCCTGACAGCGAACAGGATCTGGATCCTTTAGTTGAATCAAAAGCCAAAGAACGAATGGAAATAGCAGAAGCAAAGGCAGAACAATTAATCGAAGAAGCCTCACAAGAAGCGGAACATTTAAGAAATGCCATTCAAGAGGAAAAGAAGCTTTGGGATGATGAAAAAAGAAGATTGTCTGAAGAAGCGTGGAACGAAGGATATCAAAATGGGCTGGAAGAAGGAAGGGCAGCAGGGAAAAGGGAGTATAAAAGTTTGATTGAAACAGCTGTCAACACAATCAATGAGGCCAAACTGGACTCTCAAACATACACTGTCCAAGCGGAGCGGACCATTCTGGATTTGGCTATGGCAAGTACAGAATCTATCCTGGGGTCCATACTCTCTGAAGAACCTGAGAGATTCGTAGGTGTTGTAAAAAAGGCACTAGTTGAACTGAAAAATGAAAAAGAAATTGAGATTTTTGTGCATCCATCTAAGTTCCATCTGCTTGTTTCATCCAGAAATGTATTGAAATCTGTTTTTCCACGAGAAGTACAATGTTATATTTATCCAAATGAGGAATTAAATGAGAATGATTGTATTGTAGAATGCGAAACAATCAGAATCAATGCTAGTATCAATAGCCAACTGACCGAGTTGAAAGAAAGGCTGGCGGAACTCCTTTCCGCTGAACAGAGAACATGAAGGCTCAGGAGCTCCTACCTCAAATAAAAAATATCAATCCCCTTAAAAAGTATGGGAAAGTGATTAAGGTTGTGGGTCTCATGATTGAGTCATTTGGACCAGAAAGCTCCATCGGGGATGTTTGCCTGATACATACAGGAGATTCGGCAAACAGCCGTACGGTGATGGCAGAGGTTGTCGGATTTAAAGGGAAGCATTTGATTTTAATGCCCTATACCAATTTAATGGACATTGCTCCCGGTAGCCTCGTTGAATCAACAGGCAAACCGCTAGAGGTGCATGTCGGTCCTGAAATGATTGGTAAGGTTGTGGATGCGTTGGGGAATCCGATGGATGAATCAGTCATCCCTCGTGGCATGGCAGCAGTGCAAATTGATTGTGACCCGCCCAATCCATTGACAAGGCCTCCGATTTCGGAGCAGCTTGAAGTAGGGGTGAGGGCGATTGATAGCATGCTTACAGTCGGAAACGGACAGCGGATGGGAATTTTTGCTGGAAGTGGTGTAGGAAAAAGTACGTTGCTTGGCATGATTGCGCGAAATACGACAGCGGATATTAATGTCATTGCACTAATCGGAGAGCGCGGAAGGGAAGTCAAAGAGTTTCTTGAAAATGATCTTGGACCAGAGGGGCTCAAAAAATCGATTCTGGTGGCTTCGACCTCAGACCAGCCTGCGTTGATGAGAATCAAAGGAGCTTTTACAGCAACGGTGATAGCTGAATATTTTAGGGATTTAGGTTGTAAAGTAAATCTCTTGATGGATTCAGTCACGAGGGTCGCGATGAGCCAGAGGGAAGTTGGGCTGGCTGTCGGCGAGCCGCCCGCTACAAGGGGGTATACCCCTTCCGTATTCGCTTTGCTGCCCCGCCTTCTTGAAAGAACAGGGACAAGCCCGTTAGGGTCAATCACGGCTTTTTATACTGTACTAGTGGATGGCGATGACATGAATGAGCCAATCGCCGACACGGTCCGGGGGATTTTGGACGGACATATCGTTCTTGACCGTTCTTTGGCAAACAAAGGTCATTATCCTGCGATTAATGTGCTAAAGAGTGTCAGCAGGCTCATGAATCATCTTGCCGTACCTGAACATCAGAAGGCCGCTAATACAATAAGGAATTATATGAGTACATATGTGAATGCAGAAGATCTGATTAATATTGGTGCCTATAAGAAAGGTGCTTCTAAGGAAATTGATGAAGCAATTGATTATCAGCCGGAAATCATAAAATTTTTGCAGCAAGGGACGCACGAGAAAGCGACGAAGGAAAAAAGTATCCAGTCTTTGATCAATTTGGCAGAAACAGGTGAATGTCGTTGAAATTTAATTATAAATTCCAGCATATATTGACGCTCAAAGAAAGAGAAAAAGAGGAGACCTTTTCACTTTACGAAGAATCGGTCCGTCAATTTGAGCGTACTGCCCAAAAATTATATGAACTATTGAAGAAAAAAGAGGTCCTGGAACAATTTCAGTCAGAGAAATTGGAGACAGGCTTTTCCATTCAAAAGATTAGGCATCATCAGGTCTTCGTTCATAATCTTGAAGAAACAATCAATTATTGGCAGAAACAGGTCATCTCGACTCGGAATGAGATGAAATATTGGGAAGAGAAGCTTCTCGAAAGCAATATCGAGGTAAAAAAATACGAAAAAATAAAAGACAAAAGCTATGAGTATTTTCAACAGTGGGTTAGTAACTATGAAAATAATCAAATGGATGAAATAGCAGCCATACAATTTCAACATCGAAAAGGAAATTAGGTGACAAGGTGGCTAGTATGGAAGATACGCAAACAGATAATAAGAAAACAGGACTTTTTCAAAAGCTTTTTACATGGATAATAATCCCGTTTTTGATCATACTTTTTCTCACCTTGCTCACTGCTACGCTTACCGGAGTGAATGTATATGAAAAAGCGAAGGAAATCGGAGGAAAGCTTCCGGTTGTATCCTCTATCCTCGGTGAAAAAGAGACGGTGAGCATTGATGAGCACAATGAAGCGATCGTGAAGCTACAAGCCCAAATTGAAGAAAAAAATGCGAAAATCAGCCGATTAGAGAGAAAAGTAGAAGATAAAGAGTCTGAAATAGATCTCCTAAACCAAGATAAGAAAAGGCTTGAAACGACGATTGAAGAAAAAAGCCAGGTGGGGAACGATAAGAAGCGAGAGATGAATGAAATCGTGGCAGTTTATGAAACAATGATGCCCAAGCGAGCAGCTTCCATCATTGTGGAAATGAAGGATGAAGAAGCTGTTAGTATCTTATCGAGCTTAGGCTCTGAACCGCTGGCAAGAATCATGGAAAAAATGCCGCCTGAAAAAGCGGCGGGGTATACTCAAATGCTAGCTGTGAGAACAACCGAGGGGAGATAAACAAAGTGAGGATACCTATATTTGAAGCTTCTCTCAATCTTGGAATGGTTAACCAGTCTGAAAATAAGAATGGACAGGGAAACGGCCTATTTGGTGATATTCTGAATATGAAACTTCAAAGCTTTCAGTCTGAACCTACAAATGAAGTGACGGATACGGATGAAGAACATCCAGGCTTGATCGATCTATTGACAAATGTATTAGAGGCTTTGCAAAAACGTCAGGAAAACGGTGAATCTGACCTAAAGGAGGACGAACAGGAACTGTTGCAGCAGACAATTCATTTGCTGAAGGATTTGAAGAAAGCTGAACTCCCGAAAGTAACAGTGGACTTGGAGCCGATCTTGAACCAGATCTTGTTGGGATTTGAACAGCTTGGTTCTCATGTTGAAATAGATACCGGAGAGCTGGATTCAGCATTAAAGGAGTTAACCTATGTGCTGGAACAGAACGCATCTGCGACATCTGCTATGCAAAAGAACGACGAACCTCTTTTTCTAGTCACTGGACCATTACCTGTGAAACAGAGCGTGCCAACCCGTTTGGATATAAAGTCTGAGAACAGTGATAAGCAATGGATAAAAGAAACTCCTTGGCAAATGACTGCCAACACGGAAAACACAGAAATAAAAGAGCACAAATCAGGACTGATCCGTTTAGAAACCGTACATATTCCAAAAGAAGGCATTCCTCGTATAGCTTCGTTAACCGAGAGCGCTGAGAAAGTAAATGACGAGATTGGTAATCGGCAAACGAAGTCAGATTCAAATACTGTTCAAGCATCAAATGTGAACAGAAATCAAACGGAAGAAGTCATTGTCCGACTTGCTGAAACAAGCTCCAATGAAAGGAAAGCAAGAGAGCTCGTAAGACAATTTACAACAATTTTACAAAAATCACATTTCAGTCAGGGGCTTCAGACTAAGAGTATGACAATCCGCCTGTATCCCGAACACCTCGGCTCACTCAGGATAGAACTAACGCAGAAGGACGGTGTGATGATTGCGCGAATTCTGACGTCCACAAGTATGGCAAAAGATATGCTAGACTCGCAGATTCATCAACTAAGGCAGGCATTTGTCCAACAGAATATTCAAGTGGATAAAGTAGATATTTCCTTTCATGAAGGTCTTGAAACCTACAACAGTCAAGATCGCAGGAGCAGGGACCAGGAAAAGCCTGAATCGGATCAAAATTCCGAGAACAGTACCCTTGTAGAAGAAACGGAAGAAGAAAGGTTTACCGACTTTTTACAAAAAGTGTTATTTGAGATGGAAGTGTAGGTGTCGAAGCATGTCAAACACGATTAACAGTGATTATTTTCTGCCGACTGAGACGATGAAAAGGGAGACGTCAGGTAACGATTCATTGGGAAAAGATGCTTTTTTAAAAATTCTGTTCGCACAACTTCAAAACCAAGACCCTCTTAGTCCGATGGATGACAAAGAATTTATTGGACAGATGGCGACTTTTTCTTCTTTGGAGCAATTGACAAACATGAACCAAACATTAGAGAAGTTTGTAGACAGTGCTTCGCAGGCGAATTTAATAGCTTTTAGTGAATTCGTAGGCAAAGAAGTGACATGGCATCAAATCATCGAGAACGATGATCCGTTAATCGATCCGGAAATAATTGAAGGAAAAGGCGTGGTCAGCTCGGTTCAATTTATGGGTGATTCTGTAAAAATCATTCTTGAAGATGGAAAGGAATTGACTCCGGCGAACATATCGGAAATGCATCTAAGCAGTGGCGAAAACTCGCTCGTTACAGCCAGCCATTTAATTGGCAAGAAAGTGATGTGGATGGACGGCGAGAAGGAAAAGTCTGGAATTGTTAAGTCTGTAACATCAAAGGACGGCACGATTTCGGTCATCTTGGACGACGGTTCAGTAGTTAAATCTAAAAAGCTGACAAAAATTGAATAAAGAAGATGACTGAGAATAAGATTTCGGCCATCTTCTTCATATGAACTTAAAGCAGGCAATTGGCAAGACAAGAAGACGATGAGTTGATTAGAAAATAGATGGAACTTAATAGGACAGCAGCCGACGGCTGACACGAAAGGGGAAATGCGTTCATGCTTCGTTCAATGTACTCAGGAATTAGCGGAATGAAAAACTTTCAGACCAAACTGGATGTCATCGGAAACAACATCGCCAACGTCAATACATTTGGGTTTAAAAAGGGCCGTGTCACGTTTAAGGATATGGTAAGCCAAACCGTTTCCGGAGCAAGTGCAGGAGATGGAAATCGCGGAGGAGTAAACCCGAAGCAGGTCGGGCTCGGTTCACAGCTCGCATCTATTGATACGGTTGATACACAGGGAAGCATGCAGACTACCGGAAGGGTGCTTGATCTAGGAATACAGGGTGATGGATACTTGATCGTTAAAGATTCAAACGGTATGGAAAAGTATACAAGAGCAGGGAACGTTGGCTTTGATAATAACGGTAACCTTGTTACAGCTTCCGGCGATATTGTTCAGGGGTATAATGCGAATGGTCAACTAGTAGGGATTAAGATTGATAACCCAGAAACAATCTCGAATCTCAGCATTGGCGAGGATGGGGTCATCTCTTACAAAAAAGGAGAGGATACTTTCTCTGATTGGACAATAGCCATTGCCAGATTCTCAAACAATGGCGGGCTAGAAAAAGTGGGAGAGAATTATTACGTTCATACAAATGCTGCAGGAACAATTGAAACGGGTAGGCCAACCGAGAACGGAGCTGGAAAGCTTGTTTCTGGTGTTCTAGAAATGTCCAACGTTGACCTTTCAGAAGAGTTCACAGAAATGATTGTGGCACAACGGGGATTTCAAGCAAATACAAGGATTATAACGACTTCAGATGAGATTTTGCAAGAGCTTGTCAATTTAAAACGATAAGTAAGGGAGGGACAGGACCGGGCTTTTTCCGGTCCTGGATGGTTCATTGATACATATTACAAAATTGAATGGAAAAACCTTTCATTTGAATGCATTGTATATTGAAACGGTTGAATCTTTTCCCGATACGACGATCACGATGTTGAACGGCCGCAAATATGTAGTGGCGGAGTCTGAAGAGTTTGTAAGGGAGAAAATTTTCAAGTTCTATCAGTCGATTCAATTATTAGGACGTGGGCAGCAGGAGGATCTTGATGAAAAAGAATAAAGTACTCATTGTTATTACTGTTATTTTACTTGTTGGAGCTGCCGGATTGCTCATCTATGATAAGCTCGGCCTCGGAAAAAAAGAAGCGGCTAGTGAGGGACAGTCCATTGATGATGTTATAAAGCTGTCGGTAGACATGGGAGAAATTGCAACAAACTTGCTTGATAACAGGTACGTAAAAATTTCTTTCATGGTTGAAACAAATAGTAAGGATGCAAAAGAGGAAGTGGAGAAACGAAAGTTCCAAGTGCAGAATATCATCATTACTGAACTGTCTGATATGAAGTCTCCCCAATTGGAAGGCAAGGAAGGCAAGCAGTCATTTGAAGAGGCAGTAAAGTCACGAATCAATGAAATCATGCAAGAAGGGGAAGTAGTCAAGGTTTACATTACCTCTTATATCATTTCATAGGATGCGAAAAAGCAACGTTAGGAGGTGACGGCAATGCCAGACGATGTCTTATCCCAAGGGGTTTTATCACAAACAGAAATTGATAATCTGATTTCGTCCTTAGCGACCGGTAACGATAATGAAGAGCCGAAACAAGCCCCGGTTTCAACAGAGCTTGAAAAAATCGTCAAAGTCTATGACTTTAAGAGGGCGCTCCGTTTTTCGAAAGACCAGATACGTAGTTTAACAAGAATATATGAAAATTTTGCTCGGTTGCTTACAACCTTATTCTCGGCGCATTTAAGGACTTATGCTCATATTTCTGTAGTTTCTTCTGGTCAAGTTCCTTACGGTGAATATATTCGTTCAATCGACAGCATGACTTTTTTGAACGTCATTGAAATCCCGCCGCTCAAAGGCAGGATGATCATGGAGGTTCAGCCTGATATCGCTTATGCGATGATGGATCGGGTTTTGGGAGGAAAAGGGACAGGTATGAATAAAATTTCCCTTTTAACTGATATTGAAATGAAGCTGCTGACGAATCTATTCCAAAAGATTCTAGATCCCTTGCAGGAAGCGTGGGCAAGTATTTCACACATTGAACCAGAGCTTTCTGAAATAGAGGTTAATCCGCAGTTTTTGCAGGTTGTCTCACCAAATGAAACGGTTGTCGTCGTATCAATGCATGCGGTGATTGGTGATACAAACGGAACAATCAATATTATGCTCCCGCATGTTGTTCTGGAGCCGATTATTTCAAAGCTGTCTGCTCAATATTGGATGGAGTCCGGTTCTAAAGAAAAAAAACCGGAAGCTCTTGATGCACTGAAGCAAAGCATTAAAGAAACAAATGTTGAAGTGGACGTTGAATTGGGCAAGACTTATTTGACGATAAAGGATTTTCTTGCGTTAAACAAAGGCGATGTATTTCAGCTTCGGAATCGTATTGACGAGCCGCTTACTGTAAAAATTGCGGGGGTTCCGAAATTCACGGGACAGCCCGGTATGAAGCACAACCATTTGGCTGTTCAAATTTTAAATATGATAAATGAGGGAGATGAGGACGATGAATGGTGAGAAGCTCTCCCAAGAAGAGATTGAGATGTTAGTCGCGGAAATGAACCAATCAGAAGACGAATCAACAAAGGCAACGGATGAGCTAAGTGAATTAGAAAAAGACGCCCTAGGAGAAGTGGGGAATATTTCTTTTGGGAATGCAGCGACTGCGCTTTCCACTATGATGAACCAAAAAGTAGAAATCACTACCCCGACTGTCTCCATCATCGATTGGCAGACCTTATCAGAATCAAAAGACCCCGGTATGGCTGTTCAAGTCACTTATACATCAGGTTTTTCAGGTGTCAATGTGTTATTTCTAAAAAAGAGGGACGTTTCGGTCATTGCGGATGTTTTGATGGGCGGTGATGGAACAAATCCATCAGAAGAAATGGACGAGATCCAGCAAAGTGCTGTACAAGAGGCAATGAACCAGATGATTGGCTCCTCGGCTACTTCGATGTCCTCGTTCTTCGAAAAAAGAGTGGATATTTCTACCCCGACATTTCATGTATCTAATGAAACATTAGGTGAAGTGCTTCAGGAGCTTTCAGATCAATCTCCTTTTGCGCAAGTATCTTTCGACTTAAAGGTTGGGGACATTATCGATTCAAAGCTGACGATGTTCATTCCAGTCAACTTTGCTAAAAGCTTGGTTAAAGAGTTATGGTCCCAGGCTGAGGAAACTAGTGAATCGAAAGAAGCAGTTCAGACATCAGCAGCAGAAACTGCTGCAGCCGTATCTTTGGAACAGCCAAATCAGATGGAAGAACCAGTTTCTTCACCAATGGAGCACTATTCTGCTGAACCGCCTCAGGACCAAAATCAGAATGTCAATGTTCAACGTGCAAGCTTTACACAATTTGATAATGGTTTTGGAGAGCAAACAGATACAAAAAATCTTGATGTTTTGCTCGATATCCCACTGCAGGTGACTGTTGAGCTGGGAAGAACACATAGAGCGGTCAAAGATATTCTTGAAATGGGCTCAGGCTCTATTATCGAACTGGATAAATTAGCCGGTGAACCAGTGGACATCTTGATTAACAATCGTCTGATTGCTAAAGGAGAGGTTGTTGTCATTGACGAGAGTTTCGGGGTAAGAGTAACGGACATTTTGAGCAGAAAAAACCGTCTGCAACATTTGAAATAAGTTTTGAAATCGGATTGTGAGGGAACGATCGTGTTAATGAAGAGCTCTACCACCCAAATGGGAACATGCAAGATAAAAATGATAATGAATTTAGGTATGCCAGTATGAAAAATAAATGGATGGTTCTATTCTTGATTTTGATCGTTCTCACAAACTCCAAACCGTATCTTGTTCATGCGAGCCCAAAGGGCTCTGTAGAAGAATGCATAAAAAACCCCGACAAATGCGAGGAGCCAGAAGACTTAAACAAATCACAAGGGGATACTAGCAGAAATGAACCTTTCTCGATTGGCTTTTTTGACGTGTTCAAAACGATTTTCGCTCTTGTGTTTGTCATCGCATTGCTTTATTTCTTATTAAAATTCATTAATAAAAAAAGCCAGTCCTATCAGCAAAATCGCATTGTCCAAAATCTAGGCGGAACTGCCCTTGGCGGAAACCGTTCGATTCAAATTGTGAAAGCCGGCAATCGTCTGCTCGTATTGGGTGTCGGGGAAAACGTCCAGCTTCTAAGGGAAATTACGGATGAACAAGAACAGCAGGAAATTTTGACTCAATATAATGAGCAGCTCGAAGGAAGCATCCAATCAACAGATATGGTGACAAAGGTTGTCGCAAATATAAAAGACATGTTGAAGTCCAAAAAAGATCAAAAAAATCCTAACACATTCGAAGAACATTTCCAGAATGAAATGGATGCCATTAAGAAGCAACGACAAAATATTTTAAAAGAGTTGCAGGGAAAGGGGCACGATGAAAAGTGAATGAAGTGATGGAGTTTTTCAACAGTTCACCTGAAACCGTGTCAACATCAGTGAAACTCTTCTTGTTGCTGACAGTTTTGTCGATTGCACCAGGAATCCTGATTGTCATGACATCATTTACCAGGATCGTCATTGTGCTTTCTTTTGTCAGGACGTCGCTGGCTACCCAGCAGATGCCTCCAAACCAGATTATTGTTGGGTTAGCGCTCTTTTTAACCTTTTTCGTGATGACGCCGACTTTGAACGAAGTGAACAAAGAAGCATTGACGCCGCTGTTTAATGATGAAATTTCCTTGGAAGAGTCTTATGAACGGGCTGAGGTACCATTTAAGGAATTTATGAGCTCTTATACAAGACAGAAAGACCTGGAATTATTTTTAAATTATTCGGGCGCTGAACGCCCAAAAACGATTGAAGATATACCATTAACAGCACTTGTCCCCGCCTTTGCCCTAAGTGAATTAAAGACAGCTTTTCAAATCGGATTCATGATTTTCATCCCGTTCCTTGTGATTGATATGGTTGTGGCCAGTGTATTAATGTCAATGGGGATGATGATGTTGCCGCCAGTGATGATTTCGCTGCCGTTCAAAATACTACTGTTTGTTTTGGTTGATGGATGGTACTTAGTCGTCAAATCGCTGCTGCAGAGTTTTTAGTGAGACTACCAATCCCAAGGAAGGTGATGTTATGAGCGCCGAATCGGTCATTTCTCTAGCTGGAAAAGGAGTATTTACCATATTGATTGTAGCTGGGCCTCTGTTACTTTTAGCTTTGACGGTTGGATTGATTGTGAGTATCTTTCAAGCTACAACACAAATCCAGGAACAGACACTGGCCTTCATACCAAAAATCATTGCAGTCCTTGTAGGCATTGTCTTCTTTGGTCCATGGATGCTGAGCAGGCTCCTTTCATATACAACAGATATTTTTCAGAATTTGACTCGGTTTGTAGGTTAAAAGAATGATAGACATCGTACCGACTTTTTCAGTGTTTCTCCTCATATTTATGCGGGTGTCCGCTTTCTTTGTAACCATGCCGCTGTTTTCATACCGAACACTTCCAGCTATGTTCCGGATTGGGTTTGCTTTTTTTATTTCGCTGCTCATGTATTATACGGTGGATGCCTCACCTCTTGAGATTAACCTGGAATATTTTTTGTTAATGATAAAAGAAGTGCTTGTCGGATTATTCATTGGTTTTATGGGTTATATGATTTTGTCAGCCGTTCAGGCCGCTGGAAGCTTCATAGATTTTCAGATGGGATTTGCGATTGCCAATGTCATAGATCCGCAGACAGGCGCCCAATCTCCCTTGATCGGACAGTATCTGTATATATTTTCCCTGCTGCTGCTTTTAGCTATTGATGGCCACCATATGTTGTTGGACGGGATATTCTACAGCTATCAATTCATCCCGATTGATAAGGTAACTCTAGGTTTTGGCGATGCAGGCCTGGTGGAATACGTGGTCAAAGCATTTGCCATGATGTTTGTCATCGCTTTTCAAATGGCTGTTCCTGTTGTGGCAGTGTTGTTTCTTGTGGATGTTGCGCTGGGCATTGTGGCAAGAACCGTTCCACAGATGAATGTGTTTGTTGTTGGGTTTCCTATCAAAATCGCTGTAAGTTTTATTGTTATCTTTATTGTCATTGGTGTTATGTTGGGTATCGTGCAAAACTTGTTTGAAACGATTGGACATACGATGAGGGATGTCATGGAAAGACTCGGTGGTTTGAAATGAAGCTGTTAGAATTAGATTTGCAGTTTTTTGCCGGTGAAAAAACAGAAAAAGCTACACCGAAAAAAAGACAGGATACGAGACAAAAAGGGCAAACGGCCAAGAGCCAGGATGTCAATACCGCTATTAGTTTATTGTCTGTCTTCGGCTTTCTGATGTTTTTTTCATCTCATGTGGGCCAAATAGTGATGGATATTTTTCGCAGGACATTCAATCAATATATGCTCATGGATCTAACGGCGGAAAACCTACATCAAATTGGTTTGGACTTGATTTTTGGGGTTGCTGTGCTGTTAGGTCCCATCATGCTGGTGGCATTGGTGGCAGGTCTTGGCGCAAACCTCCTGCAAGTCGGGTTTCTTTTTACCGCAGAACCCATGAAGCCGAAGCTTGAAAAAATTGATCCCATTAAGGGATTCAAAAGGATTGTCTCGATCAGGGCCATTGTTGAGCTACTAAAATCTATTTTAAAAATTAGCTTTGTCGGCTTTATTACCTTTCTTGTTTTGTGGCTTCGAATTGATGAAGTTCTTATCCTATCGCATAAGTCAGTTCCCTCTGCTTTAAAAACGATTGGCAGTCTGACTTTACAAATGGGGATTAGTGCATCTATTGCATTATTATTTCTGTCCTTATTTGATTATTTATATCAACGGTATGATTTCGAAAAAAATATTAGGATGTCCAAACAAGATGTGAAAGATGAATTTAAGAATATGGAAGGCGACCCGCTGATTAAATCAAAAATTAAACAGAAACAAAGAGAGATGGCAATGGCCAGGATGATGGAGGATGTTCCAGAGGCTGATGTTGTTATAACGAACCCAACCCACTATGCCATTGCCCTCAAGTATGACGAAGAAAAAGCGGATGCCCCGGTTGTCGTGGCCAAAGGGGTTGATTTCATGGCCCAGAAAATAAAACGGGTAGCGAAAGAGCATCAGGTCGTGCTTGTAGAAAACCGCCCGCTCGCACAAGCACTCTACAAACAGGCTAATATCGGGGACGCCATCCCGGATGAGTTTTTCAAGGCGGTAGCCGAAATACTGGCTTATGTTTATCGCATTAAACATAAGATATGAAATTCAGCGAATGGAAGGAGGGGCCAGACATGATGAAGACAAAGGAAATTGCTGTATTGCTAAGTGTTATTTTAATCGTTGCCATGCTGGTCATTCCATTCCCGCCATGGATGTTAAGCTTTTTGATTATCATCAATATATCACTAGCGTTACTGGTCCTTTTAACTACGATGAATGTGAACGAGCCTTTGCAGTTTTCAATATTTCCTTCATTATTATTGCTTCTTACTTTATTCAGACTGGGTCTTAACGTATCCACCACAAGGTCCATCCTTTCTAAGGGCGATGCTGGCGGTGTTGTTGAAACGTTTGGCACGTTTGTAGTTGGAGGCAATATACTTGTCGGTCTTGTTGTGTTTTTTATCTTGATTGTTATTCAGTTCATCGTTATTACAAAAGGTGCGGAGCGTGTTTCGGAAGTAGCTGCAAGGTTTACGCTTGATGCAATGCCTGGTAAGCAGATGAGCATTGATGCAGATTTAAATGCAGGCATTATCTCAGAACATGAGGCAAGGGACCGCAGGGAAAAAGTTTCACGCGAGTCAGATTTTTACGGAGCCATGGATGGTGCCAGCAAGTTCGTAAAGGGAGATGCTATTGCGGGTATTGTCATTGTCATTATTAATCTGCTCTTTGGAATATTGATTGGAATGGTCCAGCAGGGCCTTCCAATTGCTGAAGCGGCCACAAGATATTCAATGCTGACTGTTGGAGATGGCATAGTCAGCCAGATTCCGGCACTTTTAATTTCAACAGCAACGGGAATTGTTGTCACACGTGCAGCTTCGGAAGGAAATCTTGGATCTGATATTGCGGGGCAGTTGTTTGCTTATCCAAAAATTCTCTATATTTCAGCGGCAACTATTTTCTTGTTGGGTTTAACGACCCCTATCAGTAATATGATTACCATTCCGATTGCGGGGGCATTGGCGGCGGGAGGATACGCACTCGGCCGGATTCCTGAAAGTACTGAGGATCCTCTTGCTCTGACAGCAGAGGAAGCAGAAGTGGATGAAATGAAATCACCTGAAAGTGTACTCGATTTATTGCAAATGGATCCGATTGAATTTGAATTTGGCTATGGGCTGATTCCATTGGCGGATGTAAATCAAGGTGGGGATCTCTTAGACCGTATTGTCATGATTCGCAGGCAGTTGGCTTTGGAATTGGGCGTTGTCATTCCTGTTGTCAGAATCCGAGATAATATCCAACTGGAGCCGAATGAATATCTGATCAAAATAAAAGGTGACGAAGTAGCAAGAGGGACTCTTCTTCTGGATCATTACCTGGCGATGAGTCCAGGAACGGAAGATCTGATACCGGGGATTGACACAATCGAACCGTCATTTGGCCTTCCGGCAAAATGGATTTCGGAAGAAGTGAAAGAACAGGCTGAAATTGAGGGATACACTGTGGTAGATCCACCGTCTGTCGTATCAACTCATCTAACAGAAGTCTTGAAAGTAAACGCGAATTTGTTGATCGGCAGGCAGGAAACGAAGGAGCTTATCGATCATTTGCAAGAATCCTATCCGATTCTTGTTGAGGAAGTAACGCCTAATCCACTGACAGTCGGGGAGGTCCAGAAAGTATTGGCTAAGTTATTGAAAGAGAATGTTTCGATCAGAAACCTGCCATTGATTTTTGAAACCCTGGCTGATTATGGAAAAGCGACGCTGGATACGGATATACTTGCCGAATATGTACGTCAGGCTTTGGCGAGACAGATTACGAAGCAATATGCGAACGATGAGCCGGTATTAAAAGTTATTACGGTTTCCGGGAAGGTAGAAAAAATGATTGCTGATAGTATTCAGCAGACAGAGAATGGAAATTATTTGGCAATGGACCCAGAAGAATCCCAAAGGATACTGGAAGCGGCCGCTACTCAAATCGAAGAACTGTCACAAATCCAGCAAACACCGATCTTTTTATGTTCTCCGGCAGTGCGGATGTATATGCGCCAATTGACTGAAAGATATTTTCCTCAGGTACCCATCCTTTCATACAATGAATTGGAAACGGATGTGGAAGTCCAAAGTATCGGGGTGGTGAACGTTTAATGGGGATAAGAAAAATCACGGCTCCTTCAATGCCGGAAGCCTTTCAAAAAGTAAAAGATGAAGTTGGAGAAGAAGCCGTTATTTTGAGCTCTAGAGTAGTTTGGACTGGTGGCGTGTTTGGCTTTTTCAAGAAAAAACAGTTCGAAGTCGTTGCTGTTACGGATGATGACAATAAATTGCCGGAAATTGATCCTTCACCTGTTTTAACAGAGACCTTGGTTCATATCGAACAGGAACCGAAGGATTATGAACAATCGCTCCTGAATGAATTAGTGGAACTGAAAGAAATGGTGGCATCCAGCCAGAAAACAACTGATCCTGAATTGGCAGTTTATCCTGCTTCGATTCAAAAGGCGCTTGAAACATTATTAGATCAGGAACTGGACGAACGCCATGTAGCGAAAATCGGTGAACGATTGCTAGAAAGCTGGAGGAAGGCAAAAAAAGAGCCGTCCGAAAAGGAAGTCATCCAAGAAGCGAAAAAAATTCTTGTTGACCAAATAGATCAACTCGGCTTTTCTCCATCAGGCGAGAAAAAGTTTGTTGCACTTGTGGGACCGACAGGGGTAGGGAAGACAACCACTTTGGCGAAGCTGGCAGCACATGCAGCGTTGGAGGAGAAGAAGAAAGTAGCATTTATTACTTTGGATACCTACCGTATTGCCGCTATTGATCAGTTAAAAACATATGCCGGATTACTTGATATTCCGGTTGAAGTTGCTTATGAGCCAGAGGATTTTATTAAAGCAGTAGAAAGCTTTGCGGACTATGACCAAGTCTTTATTGATACTGCTGGTAGAAATTATCGGGACGCTGAATTCGTTCATGCATTACATCACATCTTATCTATGGAAAACGATCTTGAGACTTTTCTTGTGATGGGCGTGACGATGAAAGAAAGAGATATTGTGTCAATTATGGACAATTTTCAGCATATGTCTATTGACAGGTTGATTTTTACAAAAGCAGACGAAACAAAAGTATTTGGATCGATGGTGAATATGATGCTTAAGTACAATTTGCCAACAGCGTTTGTCACAACAGGTCAGGACGTTCCAGACGACATCATCATAGCTGTACCGGAATTGTTTGTTGATTATATGTTTGGAGATGGCAGTGAATGAGGAAGGATCAAGCAGAAAACTTACGCAGAAAAATTAATAGGCAGCCCCGAAAAAAAGCGAGAACTCTTGCTGTTGTCAGTGGAAAGGGCGGAGTTGGAAAATCCAATATTTCCAGCAATATGGCCATCATTCTTGCTGAGCAGGGATTTAATGTACTTGTCGTCGATCTGGACATTGGTATGGGGAATGTCAATCTACTGTTAGGTGGAGCGGCAACGAAAACGATGGGTGATTTTATTTATAACCAAGAACCGCTTTCTGAAATTGTCGAATTGGGACCTGGAGGCGTTTCATTCATCGCCGGCGGAAACGGATTTCAAGAGGCAGTTGATCTTGACGAGACAACCGTTGACAGGCTTTTTTACGGTTTCAAAAGAATGCAGGAAATCTACGATATTATCATTTTTGACATGGGCGCTGGTGCGGGCCCGTGGATGCTTCGACTATCGCTGGCGGCTGATGAGATCATTGTCATCACAACACCGGAGGCTACGGCTATCATGGATGCCTATTCTATGATGAAGCTTATTCATCGAGTACGGGCTGATGCAAGGTTGCTTCTCATATGCAACCGTTCAGACAATGATAAGCAAGGAAGGGAGACGTTTGGACGCCTCAAGAAAGCTATGGAAACCTTTCTCCAAAAAGAAATCCACTTATTGGGAATACTGCCGGAAGATAAACATATGAGAAAAGCTGTTCTAGCCAATCGACCGGTCTATTTGGAATTTCCAAGGGCACCTGTTTCAGTCAATATGAAGAAACTGACTCTATCTCTCATCCATGGAAATTTAAATCAGCAACCTGCTCATTTGAAAGAATCATTTATTACTAGGTTGCAAAAATTGTTTTACAGCAAATAAAATTGCGCAAAAAGGATTTTCTTTTCCCGAAGCATTCTAATTTGTTAGAGGAGGGGATACATATGTCGATTACACTGCCCCTTGAGGAACATAAACATTGGGAACGCTGGAGAGAGGAGCGAGACTCGGATTCAGGCAATCACTTAGTGAAAAAATATATGCCACTTGTCACTTATCATGTGCAAAGAATTTCGGTTAATTTACCTCAAAACGTAAGTAGAGAAGAATTAAAAAGCTTAGGTATTATGGGGTTGCTCGATGCTTTGGACAAGTTTGATCTGACCAGGAAACTTAAATTTGATACTTATGCTTCCTTTCGGATTAGAGGGGCTATTATAGATGGGCTGCGAAAGGAAGATTGGCTTCCGAGAAGTACACGGGAGAAGGCAAAAGAAATAGAAGGTGTACAAAACGCTTTGGAACAAGAATTGATGCGTCATGTATCACCTGAAGAAATTGCTGCCAAAATGGGCATGACTGATACTGAAGTAATCAAAACAATGAATGAATACTATTTTGCCCAAATTTTCTCCGTGAATGAATATATGTCGGGAGAAGAGGACGAAGAAAATCATTCGTATACAATTAAAGATGATCAAACTCCAACGCCGGAAGAGCAGATTATACAAAAAGAATGGCTCGCAGAAATGGCGGAAGTGATCACAACCCTTACTGACAATGAACAGCTTGTTTTAAGTCTCTTTTATGAAGAAGAGTTAACGCTGACGGAAATCGGCCATATTATGGAGCTTTCCACATCAAGAATTTCACAAATCCACTCTAAAGCCCTCTTCAAATTAAGGCAGCAATTATTGAAGACGGACAAAAATGACAGGCGGAGATGAAAAGTGACTGGGACACTTATATTCATTTTATTTCTAATCAACGTCCTCTTGGCATTTGCTCTTCTACTATTATATATGCGACAAAACAAGTTGATGGGCATGGAAAAGAGACAACAGCTTGTCCTTAAGGAGTCAGAACAGGTAATGGCTTCCCTGCTTGAAGAAATCAAAGATGAAAATGAAAAATTTTTGAGCAGGTTAATGGAGAGCAGGGAGACAGAGGATAAAAATACGGATGCGATGATTGCAGATAATATTATGGAAGAAAAAGACCTCGTTCCAGTGGATGAGGAGCCTCAGGATGTTCAAGAAGAGGTAAAGCCTTTGGAGCCGAAACAAGACCCTCAAAGTGATGCCTCTGACAATGCCACAGTTCAACTGCCATTGAGGGAGCAGGTGGAGTTGCTGACTGAACAAGGACTGACCGTGACGGACATTGCAAGGAAGCTGAATAAAGGTAAAACAGAAATAGAGCTTTTGATGAAATTCCGGTGAATGGAGAAATTCGAGTAAAAAAGTAAATATTTTTTGTCAAAAGATAAAAGGAGACAAAAGAAACGTCTGCAGCAATTTTCAATGTGAACAACACACCCTGAGTTTCGTTTCATAACGTTACATTATATTGGATTCTTAGACACTCCTTTTTTATCTCTAGAGGAAGGATCATTTGTGTGCTATACTCATTAGTAGTAATCTTTAGATTGCTCATAAAAAATCGTCCCTTTCTGAAATGTTGGTTTTGTCACTTACATTTTACTAGATGGGACGATTTTTTTATAGGTAGAAAAAGAAAAGGGCTGTCACAGAAAGTCGGTTTTCACCGACTTTCTGGACAGCCCCTTAAAGCCCTCCCCAATATCTTCCTTGATAAACTGGTTGGGCGTTCCAAATGAGAAAGCTTATGAATGGGGAAACTCACGTAAAAGTTACTGGAGGATATCCAAAAGACCTAAGTACTATACTGGATACAATCCTTCGAAACTCCTACTGGGGTTTCAAAGGACCCGAAAATCTATTAGAACATTATGAAACTTTGCGTTATCAAATCTTAATTGAACTACCGTAAACCGACCGATACGTACGGTGGTTTGAGAGGTCGGGCGTTAGTTCCCCCTACTACTTGATTGTAGTTGATTAGTGGGTTCGAATACAATTTATACCGAATACGATTGCGGAAAACCGCAAGTTGATTTGCGGTGGAAATAGAGAGGAAGTATGTAATAATCATAAGTGAGATTCATTATTGCGTTTGTCACAAAAGATTGGTCCCTAGTAAATAAGAAGGGAGGAGTTTGTTTAAGAGAAGGGAATATTCTTTCGGTACCTTTTGGGCAATATGTTGGATGTCATAAACTAAGAGGAGCTGGGGTCTAGTTTAAGTGACAAGTCCAATGGAATTCACTTTTTTATATAAAAGTGATTGAATCTTGGGAAAATATTAGAGGGAGAGATATAAAAGTGGAAAAAAGTAGGCTGAAGAAAAAAACTTTAATGCTTTTTGCTATGGTTTCATTCGTGACTATCATGTTATCTAGTCAAGTTTTAGCAGCTTGGTATACTAGCACTATTACATTACCCCGTAATGGCTGGTGGTACACGGTAGATAGGACTGCGACATCACACGTACAAAAAACGAAAGTGACAAATCCTAAATATGATGTTGTTTCAAATATTGTTAGTGTGAGGAATGTGCAATTATCTTCAAATAAGACACACAAAAAAAATAAGATTGTTATACACAATCATACTACTGGTGCCAAAGGGGCAAAGGTAAAAGCTGCTTTTAGGTCATCTATTGTTAATCAACATACAAACAGAGTCGCCTTGGGTTGGGAGCCATAATTTTCCAAGAAAAAGCATCAAACATGCTTTGATGCTTTTTCTTCTTTAAACAACTGGAGTAAGGAGAATGCACATGACTTATACTTTAATACAAGAAGATTTAAAGAGATTGATAACGAAAAAGTTTACGTGGGTGGCAATCTTTTTCTATCTTCTTATTGCTGCGACCAATATTTTGTTCATTCGCAGTGAAGAACCCGTTGGGAATCCTTATTTTACACCAACGCCTGCATTTGAATACTTTGTTATGATCCAAGGTGGAGGGTCTGGTGTTTTAATGGTTTTTCTGCCTTTGCTGGTCACATTGGCAACAGGAGACTTTTTTATCAAAGAAAGGCGCTCCAGTCTATTATCGTATAGTTTGATGAGGACAAGTCTGCGTCAGTATATTCGCTGTAGAGTGCTATCGATTGGTGTCAGCAGTTTTTTATTTCTCTTTTTTTGCCAATTGCTTTTGTTTATAAGCTTGCTATTGGTTTTTCCATTAACGAATCCCAGTGTTAGTAACGTCAATTATGCAACCGATTTATTGGTACATAACCCATGGATATATTGTTTACTTGTTATCATTAATAGTGCGCTGATGGCCTTTTTTTATAGTTGTTTGACAACAATCATCGGCATTATTTTTCAGAACTTTTATGTTTCTATCATGTTCCCGTATGTTTGTTTCATCGGACTATCAGAAGTTTTTATGTCATTTCCGCTTCTCCTTGATGGAGAACTAGGAGCCCTTTTTTATGATTTGGCTCCAATGTCTATGGCTGGAGATTATATCACAAGCACATTCTACTGGGCGGTTATACCTTTATATTGGATCATGCTGGGAGGTTTAAGCTTTTTATTCGCAATTTGGCTGTTTGGATGGAAATTTCAGAGAGAAAAGCTTTTGTTATTGTAAAAGGAGAAGATGTGAATGGCAGCAGAGAAAAGAATTGTATTTCATCACGTTGATAAAAATATAGGCAAACAAACTATTCTACAAAATGTCACCTTTGAAGTGCAGGTTGGAGAAGTTGTTGGCATCATAGGCTCGAATGGATCTGGAAAAACAACCATCCTTCGACTTGCAGCAGGCTTAAGTTATCCTTCAAAGGGAGACATAATGATAAATGGAAAATGTGTCCAACCAGGATTAGTAGGGAATTTACCTGGCGGGATAGGGGTGCTTATTGAATCACCGACATTTTTAGAGAATTTAACAGGTTTTGACAACCTTTATTATTTATCGAAAATTAGGAATCAAATCGATAAGAAAGACATTTATCAAGCACTAAAACAAGTGGGCCTTAATCCAAACAATAAAAAGAAAGTAAAAGCGTACTCATTGGGGATGAAGCAGCGTTTAGGAATAGCACAAGCAATTATGGAGCGGCCAGAAATTATTTTATTTGATGAGCCGACAAACGCACTGGATAGGGAAGGAATATCATTATTCGGAAGCATCATTGACGAGTGTAAAAAAAGAGGTACCAGCTTTTTATTTGTCTCTCATAGCATGGAGGATATTCAAAATTATTGTGATCGTGTCTTTAAAATAGAAAATCAGACCGTTATCTTACAAGAAAACACGCGTTATTACACAGTGATGTTAAAAAAATTAGAAGATGTAGAGAAAGTGCTACAAATAAAAATAAATGCTCGTATTGGTGAAAGATTGGACGGAAACCCGGTAATTCGTATACCTTTTAAAGCAGAAAAAGAGCTCCATTTATTTTTTGATAATTTGCAAATGGACTATCAACTATTAAAGGATAAAAAATCATCATGATGACTTTTGAAATCGCCAAATATTTGAGGCGATATTGGAAACGACTAGCCGTTGTCACAGGTATACTCATACTAAATGCCATTTTTAATAAGAAAAATGTCTATATCCTTTTAGAGTTATTGGGTTTAATCCCAGAAGGTGCAGTCCTAACTGTACCGGATTATTTAGTCGGTCTTTTTAATTCCGCACAATTTGTGATGTTTTTTATATTTCCCGTTTTGTTTGCTGTGTTGATTGCAGATTTAATCACAGCCGATTTTGATGATGGTTTGATTTATCTCATACTTTCAAGAGTGGAAAGCCGATTTCATTATCTTATCGCGAAATGCGCCATTGTTTTTTTGATGGCCATTGTCTTTACATGTTTAGTTGTCATTACTGTACTCTTTGTGGCGGCTGTCTTTCGTATTCCTTTTTCTGGAGAAACATATCATTACCTCTTTTTAGCAGACTTAAGTGTTAGTTCCACCTTGACATATGTCATGATCCTAACGACGTTTATACTTGGCCTAACCTTTATCGGAATGCTGACGCTTGTGATCTCTGTTTATACAAGTGGGGCTGGTATTGCTGTCGCTGTAATCATTCTCTTCGGTTTTATTCATAATATTTTTTATGTACTCGGTAGTCATTTTTTGCTCTGGTTACCTTTTACACAATATGTAGTCGGTATGCACGCACGCTATGCGCCCTTTGGGATCTCGGTCCCTTACTTTACAAACACATTTTCCAGCATGTATTTGATCATCGGGATCATTATTTCTTTTGGACTCATGATGAGGAAAATGCGATCCAGTGATATAAATAGAGTGAGGACCAGCGAATGAAAGTACTCATACTCTTACAATTAAGGTCGATATTTACAAAAAAAACAACTATAATGTTGCTGCTTTTCTTCATTATTCTTGCTTTCTTACAAGGATTGCGGTTGCGTCAATATTTCTTAGTCTATGAAGCAGCAGGAAACGTATTAGACTTTTTAATGTTTACGGTTGGTGGTTGGCAAAATCCGACATTATTTACGTTTATCTTATCATGGATACTCTTTATGTTCGTATTTCTTTATTTCTCGCTCCTTTCCTCAAACATTATTGATCAGTTGTCTAACTACGTGTTGCCGCGATTGCAAAAACGAGTAAGTATATGGGGAGTTACTTGCATGCTGCAATGTATCTTAAGTGTCCTGCTTTTTCTCTTATTTGCTTCACTCCATCTTTTGATTGGTTGTTTTTTATTTGAAAACAGTTGGAATTTCAGTATATACAGTTTGCAGTTTTACCCGGACTGGGTGGATGCTTCTCTTTCTGTTATAAAGATGCTTTTTCGGATAAGCGTGATATTTACTAGTGGATTATATGCCTTATTTATGATGCTGCAAATGATCTTACTTTTTCCATTGAACAAAACTTATTTGTACATAAGTTTTGTTCTAGTTGGAATAGGGACTGGTATCGCATACGTGTATACGCCTATACCGAGAATTTTTGCTCCATTCTTTTATGTTAGTACAATGTCTTTACCAGCAGATCAGACAGCCTTTTGTTCGGCCCTTATTAGTAATATTCTGGTTATTTCTTTTTGTGGGTTGATCGGATATTTCTTGTGGAGGAAGCGCGAAATTCTGAGATAATAGAAAAAGTCGTTTTCTGAATATAGCTGTTTTTTAATTTGATTTTGATACTTGATTGTTTCGGGTAAAAAGTAAAATCTAATTTATCCATTATTTTAAAAGGTTTTTTGGAAATGTTTTTTGTCAAAAGACAAAAAGAGCACTGAAAACATTTTTCGATGTGACAGCTACCCATAGTCTTTCATGATTTTTTGTTAAATTGGCTCCTTAGTGCGGGACGGCATTTCGTGCTTGATTAACCTATTTGGTTATGCTATATTATTTGATGGTATTAATACACACGTTTCATGATTTTCGCGAGAGGGTGCTGTTTTTTCGACAAACAGTCTTTTGCGGAAGATGAGTGGAACGGAGGAAAAAACCGAGGAGGAAAAAATTATGTCAATCATTTCTATGAAGCAATTGCTTGAAGCAGGTGTACACTTTGGACACCAAACACGCCGCTGGAATCCTAAGATGAAAAAATACATCTTTACGGAAAGAAACGGCATCTACATCATTGACTTGCAAAAAACAGTCAAAAAGGTTGAAGAAGCTTACAACTTTATGAGAGAGCTTTCTGAAAACAATGGTAAAGTCCTTTTTGTTGGAACTAAAAAACAAGCTCAGGAATCTGTAAAAGAAGAAGCTGAACGTGCAGGCCAATTTTATGTGAACCATCGTTGGCTTGGCGGAACTTTGACTAACTTTGAAACGATTCAAAAGAGAATCGAGCGCTTAAAAGCGATTGAAAAAATGGAAGAAGACGGTACTTTCGAAGTCCTTCCAAAGAAAGAAGTAGTTATGCTCAACAGAGAGCGCGATCGTCTTGTCAAGTTCTTGGGTGGTATTAAAGAAATGAAGACTCTTCCAGACGCAATGTTCATCATTGACCCTAGAAAAGAGCGCATTGCTGTTGCAGAAGCACGTAAGTTGAATATTCCAATCGTCGGTATCGTTGATACAAACTGTGATCCGGATGAAATAGATTATGTCATTCCAGCTAACGATGATGCAATCCGCGCAGTAAAATTGCTTACTTCTAAAATGGCTGATGCATTATTGGAAGCTAAATACAGTGAAGAGCCTGCAGAGGAAGAAGAAGCATCCACTGAAACTGCTAATGCCTAATCGTTATATGATATCTGCCTGAATTCAGGCGATTCGAAAGGTGATAAGAGTGATGACACTTTGTCACCTTTTTTCACACAATCATGTTCTTATTGACACCTTTTTTATTACACGAGGAGGAAATGAAAATGGCAATTACTGCTCAAATGGTTAAAGAATTGCGTGCCAAAACTGGTGCCGGCATGCTTGATTGTAAAAAAGCTTTAACAGAAACAAACGGTAACATGGAGGAAGCAATCGACTTCCTTAGAGAGAAAGGAATGGCTTCCGCTGCTAAGAAAGCTGACAGAATCGCAGCTGAAGGAACAACTTTTATTTTAAGTAAAGACAATACAGCCGTTCTATTAGAAGTGAACGCGGAAACTGACTTTGTTGCTAAAAACGAAAATTTCCAACAGCTTGTGCAGGAACTAGCTGAGCACCTTCTTGCGAGCAAACCTGCATCCCTTGAAGAAGCTTTGGAACAAAAAATGAGCAATGGCGAGACTGTGACTGAGTTTATTAACAGTGCAATTGCTAAAATTGGAGAAAAAATTACACTTCGTCGTTTTGACATTAAAACAAAATCTGACAACGGTGTATTCGGTGAGTATCTCCACATGGGCGGACGTATTGGTGTTCTAGCGGTTCTTGAAGGAACAACTGATGTAGAAGCTGCAAAAGATGTTGCTATGCACATTGCTGCAATCAATCCAAAGTATGTGTCACGTGACCAAGTATCTGAGGAAGAAATCGAGCGTGAACGCCAAGTTCTTACACAGCAAGCCTTGAATGAAGGCAAGCCTGAAAAAATTGTTGCAAAAATGGTTGAAGGCCGACTTGGTAAGTTTTTCGAGCAAATCTGCCTGCTTGATCAATCATTTGTCAAAAACCCAGATGAAAAAGTTGGTAAATTTGTAAAATCTAAAGGCGCTGAAGTGCTTGGATTTGCTCGTTATGAAGTAGGCGAAGGTTTGGAAAAACGCCAAGAAAACTTCGCGGAAGAAGTAATGAGCCAAACGAAAAAGTAAGCATCGTGATATGCGGGTCCGATTCAAATGAAATCGTGGCCTAAGAATCATGAGCTTAAAATTTATATGTTAAATAGGGAACACATCGTGTTCCCTATTTTAACAACAACATTCGTTAATTACATACAATAAGGGATTATTGGAGGTTCAGATGGATACCCCAAAATATAAAAGAGTTGTACTTAAATTAAGTGGTGAAGCACTTGCAGGAAATGAAGGCTTCGGTATCAACCCCACAGTGATCAAATCTATTGCTGAGCAAGTTAAAGAAGTAGCTCTACTTGATGTTGAAGTGGCTGTAGTTGTTGGAGGCGGAAATATTTGGCGCGGAAAAGTTGGTAGTGAGATGGGGATGGATCGTGCAACTGCAGATTATATGGGAATGCTTGCAACGGTTATGAACTCCCTAGCTTTGCAGGATAGCCTGGAGCAGCTTGGAATTGAAACTCGTGTTCAAACATCCATTGATATGCTTCAAGTGGCCGAGCCTTACATCAGACGCCGTGCCATTAGACATTTGGAAAAGAAACGTGTTGTCATCTTTGCGGCGGGTACTGGTAACCCATACTTCTCAACGGATACAACAGCGGCATTAAGAGCAGCGGAAATCGAAGCTGATGTTATCTTAATGGCCAAAAATAATGTGGATGGCGTATACAGTGCAGATCCGAAGACAAATAAGGATGCCGTTAAATATGACCAGCTGTCTTATCTTGATGTATTGAAAGAAGGACTTGCGGTCATGGATTCTACCGCTTCGTCCCTTTGCATGGACAATGATATTCCGTTGATTGTGTTCTCATTTACCGAAAAAGGGAATATCAAACGTGCTGTCATGGGTAAACAAATTGGAACGATAGTAAGGGGGAAGGAATAATGCCGAATAAAGTGATTTCAAATGCGAAAGACAGAATGGGAAAAGCCATTCAGGTGTACAGCCGCGACTTAGCAAGCATTCGTGCGGGCCGGGCGAATGCAGCGCTTTTGGACAAAATTTCCGTGGATTATTACGGTGCCCCGACACCCATTAACCAAATGGCAAACATTTCAGTACCTGAAGCTCGTCTCCTTGTGATCCAGCCTTATGATAAAACGACTTTAGGAGAAATGGAAAAAGCTATTTTAAAATCCGATCTTGGTTTAACGCCAAACAACGACGGTTCCCTGATTCGGATTTCCATTCCGCAACTAACAGAAGACCGACGTAAGGATCTTGT
Organism: Bacillus sp. HF117_J1_D; assembly: GCA_009928435.1. Taxonomy (GTDB): domain Bacteria; phylum Bacillota; class Bacilli; order Bacillales; family Bacillaceae_C; genus Siminovitchia. Next base: position 42,607 of record JAABNQ010000001.1, on the reverse strand, counting down.
GAAACAAGTTAAAAAAGAAGCGGAAGATGCCAAGGTTGTCATTAGGAACATTCGTAGAGACGGAAACGAAGATTTGAAAAAGCTCGAAAAGAACGGTGAGATTTCTGAAGATGACCTGCGCGGTTATGCAGATGACATTCAAAAGCTGACGGATGAACATATTAAGCAAATTGATGAACTTACAAAAGAGAAGGAACAGGAAGTTTTGGCCGTTTAAAACAAAAGTGAAAAGCGCCTGTCCAATTCGGGTAACTAGGAAAAGTTCTTATTTTAAATATAAAATCCCTCCTTTTGGAGGGTTTTTTTCCTTTTAGGCCAAAATGAAGGAATAAATCGATGGAGAATCGTATCGCTACATCATATGGATATGCTAAAATATGTTTGACGCACAGAAGAATGTATTTCTGACGGAGGACTTGTTATGTTCAATAAAATGAAGTTATGGAAAACTTCAAAGGATCAAGATGGGCAGGAAGACCGAATCAGCCAAATTCTTGCTCACCCTATTCCGGACCATGTTGCTATTATCATGGATGGTAACGGAAGATGGGCGAAAAAAAGAGCTCTTCCTCGTATTGCAGGGCATCATGAGGGAATGAAGACAGTAAAAAAAGTAACGAAAGCAGCTAATAAACTAGGAATTAAAATTCTTACATTATATGCTTTTTCAACTGAGAACTGGAAGCGCCCTAAAACAGAGGTTGATTACTTAATGAAACTTCCAGAACAGTTTTTGAACAGTTTCCTACCCGAATTGATAGAGGAAAATGTTAAAGTTTCAACAATGGGAGATATGGACCAACTTCCAGTCAGTACAAGAAGAGCTGTTGATCATGCGAAAGAGAAAACAAAAAACAATGACGGTCTCATTTTAAACTTTGCATTAAACTATGGAAGCCGCTCGGAAATAATTGATGCTATCAAACATCTCGCCACAGATGTCAGGACAGGCGTTATCAATGAAGAGGACATTGACAATGAATGCTTTTCGAATTATTTAATGACAAAAAGCTTGAGAGATCCAGACTTGCTTATCAGAACAAGTGGGGAGGTTCGCCTGAGCAATTTCATGCTTTGGCAACTTGCGTATACAGAGCTGTACTTCATGGATGTTCTCTGGCCTGATTTCTCGGAAGAGCACTTGTTTGAAGCAGTTGAATCATTTCAAAAACGTTCCAGGAGATATGGCGGATTACTTGGTGAGGAGATACAATAATGAAGGTTAGAATTATTTCAGCAATAGTAGCAATAGCGATTTTTTTGCCATTGCTTTATATCGGCGGGATTCCTTTTATTCTCTTGATATATGCTATGGCAACAATTGGTGTATACGAATTATTGAGAATGCGAAGCTTGTCGCTCGCATCTGTGCAAGGAGTCTTGGCTTTAGCGCTCCTTTGGGTTGTTCTTTTACCCGGACAAGTGTTTGATTCAGGACATGGGGCGGATATTAAAATAAAGGCTGCCATTTTGGCTGTTCTCCTTTTTTTATCATATACTGTTATAAGTAAAAATAAATTCACTTTTGATGATGCTGGATTTGTTATACTATCGGTATTGTATGTAGGAATTGGTTTCCACTTTCTGATGGAAACACGCGAAGCTGGAATCATTTATCTGTTCTATGTATTGTTTGTTGTATGGGGAACAGATTCAGGGGCTTATTTTGTTGGAAGGTCTTTAGGCAAACGCAAGCTATGGCCTGAAATCAGTCCAAATAAGACCATCGGCGGTTCCCTCGGCGGGATTGTGATTGCTGTCCTCATTGCGCTGGCATTCTTCAGCTTTACCGGCCTTGACATCCCTCTAGTCAAATTGCTAATTGTGACTGTGGTACTGTCCGTTTTTGGACAAATTGGGGACTTGGCTCAATCCGCCTTCAAACGTCATTATGGGGTGAAGGATTCGGGTAATATCATGCCAGGGCATGGAGGCATTTTGGACAGATGTGACAGCTGGCTGTTTGTACTGCCACTCGTCCATGTGCTGCAAATTATTTAACTTCATTCAGCAGGAGTCTTCCACTGCAGTAAGTGGTGAGATAAATGCGGATATGCCAAGGCGCATGGATGTTGTTTCTGTGCAAACCTTGCTTCTAAATACGGTTTTTAGTTGAATCAGTATGAATAGTAGTCATCGGGAGTGAAGAGTTTGAAATATATTAGTTTATTGGGAGCAACAGGGTCAATCGGCACCCAAACTCTTGAGCTGATCAGGGAACATCCTGAGCAATTTCAACTGGCTGCCATAACAGCCGGAAGAAATATAGACCTTGTCAGAGAGATTATTATGGAGTTTCAGCCGCCGCTTGTTTCGGTACAGACCAAAGAGGACTGCGAAACTTTGCAAGGGGAGTTTTCTTCAAATATAAAATTTGTATTTGGTGAACAAGGTTTGGTGGAAGCTGCGGTATACGATAAGGCGGATGTTGTTCTAAATGCAGTTATGGGGAGTGTTGGACTCTATCCGACATTACAGGCAATTGAAGCTGGGAAAAATATTGCTATAGCCAATAAAGAAACATTGGTCACAGCAGGACATATTGTGATGACGGCGGCAAAGGAAAAAAAGGTGGATATTTTACCGGTCGACAGCGAGCACTCTGCTATTTTCCAATGCTTGCAAGGTGAAGAAATGCATAATCTTTCCCGGCTGCTGATCACTGCATCAGGCGGAAGTTTCAGAGATTTGAGCCGAGAAGAATTAAAGTCCGTGACCCTTGAACAGGCTTTAAATCATCCTAATTGGTCAATGGGCTCCAAAATTACAATTGACTCTGCTACAATGATGAACAAAGGCCTAGAGGTGATAGAGGCTCATTGGCTGTTTGATTTACCTTATGATCAAATAGATGTTCTTTTACACAGAGAAAGTATCATTCACTCGCTTGTTGAATTCCATGACAGCAGTGTGATTGCACAACTGGGAACCCCTGATATGAGAGTTCCCATTCAATACGCTCTTACTTATCCGGAGCGCTTGCCGCTTCCGTCGACGAAAAGACTTAACCTTGCGGAAATTGGGGAGCTTCATTTTGAAAAAATGGACATGAACCGATACCGGTGCCTATATTTCGCCTATGAGGCCGGGCGGCGGGGCGGGACATTACCAACAGTATTAAATGCTGCAAATGAAGTTGCTGTAAATGCTTTCCTTGAAAAGAAAATACCATTTATCAGGATTGAAGAACTGATTGAAACAGCCATGGAAAGGCATCATGTCATTGAAAATCCTGATTTTTCTGCTATAAGGGAAGTAGACGGGGAGACAAGACGGTTAGTTCATACACTCCTTTAAAAGGTGGTTATTTTTTTGAATACAGTCATCGCTTTTATCATAATTTTTGGCGCTTTGGTATTTTTTCACGAGCTAGGACACTTTGTCTTTGCGAAACGTGCGGGAATACTTGTCAGAGAGTTTGCGATCGGTATGGGGCCTAAGGTGTTTTCCCATAAAACAAAGGAAACATTGTACACCATTCGTCTTCTTCCTCTTGGGGGCTATGTAAGAATGGCCGGAGAGGACCCAGAGATGATGGAAATCAAGCCGGGCCATCGGGTAGCGCTTATTTTAAATGAAGCTGGTCTGGTAGAAAAAGTTATACTACAAGGGAAGGACCGTTTTTCAAATGCGCGCGCAGTGGAAGTGGAATCGGCCGACCTTGAACATGATCTATTGATAAAAGGGTATGAGGATGGAGACGATGAGACTTTAAAAACGTTCCATCTGTCTCATGAAGCCATGATTGTCGAAGATCAGACAGAAACACAAATAGCACCGTGGGACCGCCAGTTTGGTTCTAAGAAACTAAGTGCAAGGGCCATGACTATTTTTGCTGGTCCGATGATGAACTTTGTACTTGCCATTGTCATATTCACCATTTTAGGGTTCATTCAAGGAGTACAGGTAAACGATCCGCTTATCGGCAAATTGCTTCCAGATGGATCCGCTTATGAAGCAGGGTTTAAGCAAGGCGACGTTGTTTTAAGCATTGAAGGCGCCGAAATTTCAAACTTTGACGATATTACCGAAATTGTTCGAAGTCACCCTGGAGAAGAGCTCGCCTTTACGGTTGAACGTGAGGGTAAAACGCTGGACATTTTGGTTACCCCTCAAAGAGAGGTAGCTGACGGTGAGGAGTTCGGCTTGATTGGAGTGCAAGCTCCCGTTGATAAGTCATTCTCAAGAGTAGCCATCAATGGTTTTACTGAAACCTACCATTGGACTGTAGAGATTTTCCGGTTGCTTGGAAAGCTTGTTACAGGGCAGTTCTCTATTGATATGCTGGCGGGTCCTGTCGGAATATATAAAACAACGGAAACCGTGGCGAAATCGGGAGTTTTGCTGCTGATGAAATGGGCTGCTCTCCTAAGTATTAACTTAGGAATCATGAATCTGCTCCCGGTACCGGCACTTGATGGTGGCCGCCTTCTGTTCTTTGGCGTAGAAGCCCTGCGCGGAAAGCCGATTGACCGCCAAAAAGAAGGAATGGTCCACTTTATCGGTTTCGCTCTTTTGATGGTTTTGATGATTGTTGTGACATGGAACGACATTCAACGATTCTTTATTATTAAATAATGTAGATAGAGGTGCAAGTGATGAGGCAAAGCATGACATTGATTCCAACGCTCCGCGAGCTGCCGTCTGATGCTGAAATTAAAAGCCATCAGCTGCTGCTCAGAGCTGGTTTTATAAAGCAAATCGCAAGCGGTGTATATTCATACTTGCCGCTTGCCAAAAGAGCGCTTGATCATATTGAGCAGATCATTAGAGAAGAAATGGAAAACGCTGGAGCAGCCGAGCTGCTCCTGCCGGCTCTTCAACCAGCCGAATTATGGCAGTCCTCTGGGCGCTGGTATACATACGGTGATGAGTTGATGAGATTGCTTGACAGGCATGATCGCAGCTTTGCATTAGGCCCAACACATGAGGAAGTTATTACAACCATTGTGAGTGATGCAGTACCATCTTATAAACGTCTTCCCGTGACACTGTATCAAATCCAAACGAAATTTAGGGATGAAAAGCGTCCGCGCTTTGGCCTCTTACGAGGTCGTGAGTTTATCATGAAAGATGCGTATTCCTTCCATACATCAGCGGAAAGTCTTGATGATGTCTATCAAAAGATGTACCAAGCCTACACGAATATCTTTACTAGATGTGGTTTGGATTTTAGAGCAGTTCTGGCAGATTCCGGAGCCATTGGCGGGAAAGATACCCAGGAGTTCATGGTTCTGTCTGAGATTGGAGAGGATACGATTGCTTACTCAGATGGTTCCTCCTATGCTGCAAACATAGAAATGGCAGAAGTACACCAGGAATATGAAAAATCGGATGAGCCGGAAAAAGAGCTCTCTAAAGTAGAAACGCCTGGACAAAAAACAATTGCTGAAGTTTCAGAGTTCTTAAATGTGCAAGCATCGAAGATTATCAAATCCCTTGTCCTGATTGTGGACGAAGAGCCCGTCATGGTACTTGTCAGGGGAGATCACGAAATCAATGATATTAAAGTGAAAAATGCCTTGGATGCAACTTCAGTTGAATTTGCTGATGAAGAGCAGACCAAAGAACTCTTGAATTGTTCATTCGGTTCCATTGGACCCATCAACCTTCCATCAACCTTGAGAATCATTGCTGATAAAGCGGTAGAGACGATGGTGAACGCTGTTTGCGGTGCCAATGAAGATCATTACCATTACATGAATGCCGTTCCTGGGAGAGATTTTACAGTTGAAAAATTTGTGGATCTCAGATTTATTCAGGAAGGTGATCCATCTCCTGATGGAAAAGGGACGATCAAATTTGCTAGAGGAATCGAAGTTGGACATATCTTTAAACTCGGAACAACATACAGCGAAGCGATGTCTGCAACATATTTGGACGAAAACGGAAAACCTTCGCCATATCTCATGGGCTGCTATGGCATAGGTGTATCACGTACACTAACAGCGGTTGCTGAACAGTTCAATGACGAGAACGGATTGATCTGGCCAGCAAATATTGCCCCTTATCATATTCATTTAATTCCAGTTAATATGAAGGATTCGGATCAGGGAAATCTTGCTGAAAAATTATATGGAGAGTTGAAAGAAAATCGCTATAATGTGCTCTTAGATGACCGCAATGAACGGCCTGGAGTCAAATTCAAAGATTCTGATTTGATTGGAATGCCAGTTCGAGTGACAGTCGGTAAAAAAGCTGCTGAAGGCATTGTGGAAGTAAAAGTCCGGAAGTCCGGTGAAGTGCAGGAAGTGAAAGTAGAGGATCTGCTACAAGTGCTTACAAATATTTTTAAAGAATTGTAATTTAAAGTGAAAGGTACCTTTTCAAAAAGGTGCCTTCCTTTGTTAAAATAAAGAAAGTTGATGTTTTTTAAGAAGCGCAAGTGCTTAGTCCAGGCTTGTCAGCGAATAAGGATCTGTACTATCAATGGCAGGATGTCGTGCCTTAGGTCCGCTGATGAGCTGGACATGCTTAAGACGGTTAGGTGATAGGGTTGTGGAAGAACGATATCAAAATGATACGCACCTGCTGCTTAGCTTATTTGCAGAATGAATTGGGGGAGAGGATCAAATGACGTCTATGACGCAGAATCCCGCCGAAAAAAAAGAACGTTTCCTATTGCTGCTCCAACAGATCGGGTTGACAGATGACCAATATATGCAATATTTTCAATCTGGTCAGATAGAAAAGTTGGTAGTAGATAAAACAAACAAAAGCTGGCATTTTTATTTTTTATTAGAAAGTCTACTCCCATGCCGCGTTTATACAGCATTCTCTCAAAAACTTCAACAAGCCTTTCACCAGATTGCCCAAGTGGGTTTCACTTTGTCTTACAATGATCATACATATAGTAAAGAGCTTGTTATCGATTATTGGCGTGAATGTCTAAAAGAGATCGAGGGGATGTCGCCGATGCTTCTTGGCCTTTTAGATGGCCAGCTTCCAGATGTCCAAGGGAATAAGCTCATTGTCAAGGTTAGGAACGACATGGAGGCAAGGACGCTTCAGGAAAAATACGGAAAGGAACTTTCCGACATATATATGAAATTTGGCTTTCCGTCTGTCATGCTGTCAGCAGAAATCGGTGATGAGGCACAATCCAATGAAGAGTATGAGAAATTTATGGAAGAAAAGCAGAGAGAAGACAAAGAGCGGGCACGCCAGGCTCTTGCGGACATGGAGCGGATGGAAGCGGAAAAAGAGAATGGTAGCGGCGTTGAATTAAGCGGCCCGTTGACGATTGGATATACGATCAAAAATGATGAAGAGATTAAAAGGCTTGAAGAAATCTATGATGAAGAACGTCGTATCACGGTTGAAGGGTATATTTTCTCAGCTGAAACAAGAGAGCTTCGCAGCGGAAGGACATTGCTTACTTTCAAAATGACGGATTATACTAATTCTATTTCCGTGAAAATGTTTTCTAAAGATAATGAAGATGCTGCCCTTATGAAGATGCTGAAAAAAGGCATGTGGGTAAGAGCCCGCGGAAGTGTGCAAAATGATACCTTTGCCAGGGAACTTGTTCTTATGGCTCAGGATATCAATGAGGTGAAGGCGCAGGAAAGAAGAGATTTAGCGGAAGGGCAAAAAAGAGTAGAACTCCATTTACATTCACCGATGAGCCAAATGGATGCTGTTACATCCATAAGCACTCTTATTTCTCAAGCAAAAAAATGGGGACATACTGCTATTGCGCTTACAGATCATGCAGTCGTTCAGTCGTTTCCAGAAGCCTACGGTGCAGGAAAAAAGAATGATATAAAACTGCTGTATGGGCTGGAGGCCAATCTGGTTGATGATGGTGTCCCGATTGCCTATAACAGTGCTCATAGACTCTTGGAAGAAGACACATATATCGTTTTTGACGTTGAGACCACGGGTCTTTCGGCAATCTATGACAAAATCATTGAGCTGGCCGCAGTAAAAATACGCGGGGGAGAAGAGATTGCCCGTTTCGAAAGATTTGCAAACCCGCATCATCCTTTGTCAGCTACAACAATTGAGTTAACAGGAATAACGGACGACATGGTCGAAAATGCTTCAGAAATAGAGGAGGTTCTCCATGACTTCCATCATTGGATTGAGGACGGTATACTCGTTGCACATAACGCTTCATTTGATATAGGCTTCTTGAATGCTGGCAATCAGAGGGCAGGATTGCCAAAAGTGGAAAACCCGGTTATTGATACTTTGGAACTTGCAAGGTTTCTGTATCCTGAATTTAAGAATCATCGCCTAAACACATTGGCTAAGAGGTTCGATGTTGAGCTCGTCCAGCATCACAGGGCGATTTATGATGCAGAAGCAACAGGAAAAATATTTTTGAAGTTGCTTGGAGATGCGAAACAGAAGGATATTCTTTACCACGATCAACTGAATGACAATATGGGACAGGGCGATTCATATAAACGGGCAAGGCCTTCCCATTGTACGTTGCTTGCACAAAATGATGCTGGGCTGAAAAACCTTTATAAGCTTGTTTCCTATTCGCATTTGAATTACTTTTATAGAGTTCCGCGTATCCCACGGTCTTTATTGGAAAAATATAGGGAAGGTATCCTTGTCGGCTCTGGCTGTGATAAAGGAGAAGTTTTCGAAGCGATGATGCAAAAGGGACGTGCGGAAGCGGAAAAAGCAGCAGGGTTTTACGATTATATTGAAATTCATCCGAAACCCGTCTATGCACCTCTTCTTGAAATGGAGCTTGTAAGGGACGAGAAGGATCTCGAAGATATTATCAAAAATATCGTAAGTATGGGTGAAGCGCTCAATATGCCTGTTGTCGCTACCGGAAATGTTCACTATCTGAACAAAGAGGACAAGGTTTATAGGGAAATCCTGATCAGATCACAGGGCGGAGCTAATCCGATGAATAGGTACAATCTGCCTGAAGTTCATTTCAGAACAACTGATGAAATGTTAGCTGAGTTTTCTTTTCTTGGAAAAGAAAAAGCATATGAAGTTGTTGTCACAAATTCAAACTTGATTGCAGACAAGATAGAAGATGTCAAACCGATCAAAGATGATTTGTATACTCCGAAAATTGACGGAGCTGAGGAAGAGATCCGGTCAATGAGTTATGAAATGGCTCAGTCAATCTATGGTGAACAACTTCCAAAGATAGTGGAAGCAAGGCTAGAGAAGGAATTAGCAAGTATTATCGGCCATGGATTTGCCGTTATCTATTTGATTTCTCACAAACTTGTAAAGAAATCCTTAGTGGACGGTTATTTGGTAGGATCAAGGGGATCGGTTGGTTCATCCTTGGTAGCTACGATGACTGAAATAACGGAGGTCAATCCACTGCCTCCCCATTATGTTTGCCCAGAATGCAAGCACTCGGAGTTCTTTGATGACGGATCAGTTGGCTCCGGCTTTGACCTTCCGGATAAATCTTGTGAAAAATGTGGGGCGGGATATAAAAAAGATGGACACGACATACCCTTTGAAACGTTCCTGGGATTTAAGGGGGACAAGGTGCCGGATATCGATTTGAACTTCTCAGGTGATTACCAGCCGCATGCTCACAATTATACGAAGGAACTGTTTGGAGAAGACTACGTATATCGGGCAGGTACGATTGGAACGGTGGCAGAAAAGACGGCCTATGGTTATGTAAAGGGCTATGAGCAGGATCATAATTTAATGATGCGGAATGCGGAAATTGATCGACTCGTGCAAGGATGTACAGGTGTAAAAAGGACAACAGGACAGCACCCGGGAGGAATCATCGTAGTACCATCGGACATGGAAATATTCGATTTTTGCCCTATTCAGTTTCCAGCTGATGATACCGGGTCTGATTGGAGAACGACACATTTTGATTTTCACTCCATAGATAGCAATCTATTAAAATTGGACATTCTCGGACATGATGATCCCACTGTGATCCGTATGCTGCAAGAACTCAGCGGAATGGATCCCAAAACGATTCCGATTGATGATCCGGAAGTAATGAAGATTTTCAGTGGTACGGAATCTCTTGGTGTGACAGAAGAACAAATTATGTGTAAGACAGGAACTTTGGGGATACCTGAATTTGGCACCCGCTTTGTAAGGCAGATGCTTGAGGATACAATGCCAACTACATTTTCAGAGCTCGTTCAGATCTCAGGGCTATCACATGGTACTGATGTATGGCTTGGCAATGCACAGGAGCTGATTCGGGCTGGAACATGTACGCTATCTGAGGTTATTGGATGCCGGGATGATATTATGGTTTACCTTATTTACCAAGGTCTTGATCCGTCACTGGCTTTTAAAATTATGGAGTCTGTGAGGAAAGGACGAGGGCTGCCGCCAGAATGGGAAGAAGAAATGCGGAATAACAAAGTACCAGAATGGTATATTGATTCTTGTAAAAAGATTAAATACATGTTCCCAAAAGCGCACGCAACAGCCTATGTACTGATGGCAGTTAGAATCGCCTATTTCAAGGTCCATCATCCACTCTTTTATTATGCGGCCTATTTTACGGTAAGAGCGGAGGATTTTGATCTTGAAGCAATGGTGCGCGGGTCTCAGGCGATCCGATCCAAAATAGAAGAAATCAATGCAAAAGGGCTTGATGCCACAACGAAAGAAAAGAACTTGCTGACAGTTCTGGAGATCGCTCTAGAAATGTGCGAGCGCAAATTTAAATTTCAGCGAGTCGATCTTTATCGGTCGAAAGCTTCAGAATTCGTCATTGACGGGAATACGTTGATTCCGCCATTCAACGCCATCCCTGGTTTAGGTACAAATGCTGCGATAAATATTGTAAAGGCTCGTGAGGATGGAGAATTTCTGTCAAAGGAAGACCTTCAGAAGCGTGGAAAAGTTTCTAAGACAGTGATAGAATACTTGGATCAGCAAGGCTGCTTAGAATCACTCCCTGATCAAAATCAGCTGTCTCTTTTCTAAGGTATCAGCGTATGTGTAAAATTATTCTCGAGAATATTTGAAGCAAAATACTAGATAAAAACAAAGAAGGCACTCTATCATAAATGTATGCTTCGCAGGCAAATACATCATGGAAAGAGGCCTTCCTATGGAAAAGATTATATCAAAGTTATATGAAATTATAAAGGATGCCGATCATTTAATTCAGGCAGAAGAAAAAATTCAACAATACATGCAAGATTTAGTTTCAGACCTTTTGGGAGAAGTGCTTACCCACACTGACCATGTCATCAAAAAGGAAAAACAGGAGAAAGGATGGCTTGTCAAAAGAGAGGACTGGAGAACAATCCAATGTATGTTTGGCCCGGTGTCCTATAGAAGAACCTTAATGTCCGATGAAGAAGGGAAGAATCATTATCCATTGGATGAATGGATAGGGATTCGGAAACGCCAACGCTATAGCCCTCTGGTTGAAGTAAAAGTGGCGGAATTGGCCAGTGAGAGCACCTACCGGGAAACGTCGAGGGCGTTGGCCGAATGGACATCTGTAAGCATCAGCCATCAAACCGTAGGGACCATTGTCAGGCGTGTGGGCCAGGCACAGGCAGCCGAAGATGAAAAGATGGTCATTGAATTGGAGGAGGCAGCTTCCCTTCCAAAAGGCAGGAAAGTGGACCATTTGTACGCAGAAGCAGATGGTGTGTTTGTCCGCGGGACACAAAAGAAAAAGAGTCTGGAAGTAAGCCACGCCATCATCTATGAAGGCTGGGATAAAAACGGGAAAAGGGTCTCATTGAAAGAGCCGAAAGCCATCATGACAACCCATCCAACAGATGTTTTCTGGAAAGAAGTCCAGGCATTTGCGGCGAACCGGTACTCATTGGAAGGCACCCAGATCATCACCAACAGTGACGGAGGGAAGGGCTATACAGCTGAGAAGTTCCAAGAGGCCTTCTCCCAGTCACGGTATCCGGTGCTCAATCAATTAGACTCCTATCACGTTTATCAATCCTTGAATCGTGCGTTAGGCGCCAAAGAGAGCCAATACAAGACAGCCTTGAAAAAGGCGATAAAAGAGAGAAACAGAGATGAATTTGTCCTTCAGTTGGATACATATGAAAGTTCGTTGGATGATCCGAAAAAAGAAAAGAAAGTAAAGGATTTTCGTACATACATTCTTGGGAATTGGGACCGTATTTTCGATTGGAGAGAGGTTGTGGAGAATCCCCCAGAAGATGCTAGAACCCTTGGGGCCATGGAATCTAACCAACGTCACATCACTTTTCGAATGAAGAAGAGAGGGATGCATTGGAGTGTTGAAGGCGGGGAAGCCATGGTAAAGATCAAGCAAGGCATCCTGAACAAGACATTGCGGGACGCCTATTTAAACCAGCAGCGCAGGAGCGCAAGGAGGCAAAAGGAAGTGTCGAGGGTTCTCAAGATGTCCCAAATCCTTCGTCAGGCCACGCGCCCGTCCGTCGGTGTGAAACAAGGGGCTATTTCCCTATACCAGGCCCATTCATCCGCCATGGGCAAATTGGCAAAGATTTTTTCATGACCCTCCAATTATGTGTAAGGCTTCGAAGAACCTTACACATAATTGGAGGCCAGCAAGCGATAGCGCGGTAGCGGATATAGTGTACATAAATAGAGTGCCGGAGATATTGGCTTTATAACCTTGTCGAGAAAAACTTGACGCATACGGTATCAGCCAATTATTTGCAAACGATATAGGGTTATGGTATATTTTTATTGGAAATACTATGAATAGACTCTGCGCAAAAAGAGTGGGTGCCCCCCACTCTTTCGTATTGTAAGAAAAGAAATTTAAATTAGACTAAGCTTTCACTTAAGTTAGTAACTGTTTGGTCTAGCTTCGGCGCCTTGCGCTTTTCTTATTTGCAGATAAATATACGGAACCAAATAAGGACTCTATTTTTTGGAGGTTTTTATGAGTAAAGTAACAGACATGGTTGAAGAACTTGTGGCTCCGATTCTAGAGGAAATCCAGCTCGAACTGGTTGATATCGAATATGTCAAAGAAGGAAAAAATTGGTTTCTTCGTCTTTTCATTGACAAGGAAACTGGCGTAGACATTGAGGAGTGCGGCCTTGTTAGTGAAAAGCTTGGAGAGAAGCTGGATGAATTGGACCCTATACCACATAATTATTTTTTAGAAGTCTCATCGCCAGGAGCAGAAAGGCCTTTAAAAAAGGCGGAGGATCTTATTAAAGCCATTGGAAAGCAAGTTAATATCAAAACATACGAACCAATCGATGGTGAAAAAGAATTTGAAGGCAAGCTGATTGAATTTAATGGCGAAACTTTAAAAATCGACATCAGCATAAAAACCCGGACGAAAACCTTCGAAATCCCATATGAAAAAGTGGCGAAAGCCCGTTTAGCCGTCGTTTTTTAAATAGCGAACAAAAGAGAAAAGGGGAGAACATGTTCATGAGCTCAGAACTAATGGATGCTCTAATCATTTTGGAAAAAGAAAAAGGAATTTCCCGGGAAGTCCTGATTGAGGCCATAGAAGCTGCTTTGGTGTCTGCATACAAAAGAAACTTTAACCAGGCGCAGAATGTGCGCGTTGATTTGAATTTGGAAACAGGCACCATGAGGGTTTTTGCCAGGAAAGAAGTGGTTGATGAAGTCTTTGATTCCAGGCTTGAGATCTCCATAAACGAAGCGCGAAATATCAACCCTTCCTATGAGCCGGGTGATATGGTGGAGCTTGAAGTGACACCAAAGGAATTCGGCAGAATTGCAGCCCAAACAGCCAAACAGGTCGTCACACAGCGCGTAAGGGAAGCTGAACGAGGCATTATCTATTCGGAATTTGTGGATCGTGAAGATGATATCATGACAGGTATCGTACAGCGTCAAGATCCCCGCTTCATATATGTAAGTCTTGGAAAAATTGAAGCGTTGCTTCCACAAAGTGAGCAAATGTCCAATGAAACATATAAGCCGCATGATCGGATCAAAGTCTATTTGACAAAAGTTGAAAAGACGACAAAGGGTCCGCAAATCTTCGTTTCAAGAACTCATCCTGGCCTGCTTAAGCGCCTGTTTGAAATCGAAGTTCCGGAAATATACGATGGAACTGTTGAAATAAAATCAGTTGCAAGAGAAGCTGGGGATCGTTCAAAGATCTCCGTTGCGACAGAGTATGATGATATTGATCCTGTAGGAGCCTGTGTCGGCCCTAAAGGGGCAAGGGTCCAAGCCGTTGTTGACGAATTGAAAGGTGAGAAGATTGATATAGTTGAATGGTCTTCAGATCCGGTTGAATTCGTAGCAAATGCATTAAGCCCGTCTAAGGTGCTTGATGTTATTGTGAGCGAAGAAGACAAAGCAACAACTGTGATTGTTCCAGACTATCAGCTTTCCCTGGCAATTGGAAAACGCGGACAAAATGCTCGTCTTGCTGCAAAATTGACAGGCTGGAAAATAGATATTAAAAGTGAAACGGATGCCCGTGAAGCTGGGATTTATCCAAGGGACGAAATATTTGATTTTGAGGAAGAAGAATTGGATGAATCATTCGATTTGTTAAACGAAGAAATCGAATAGGGGTGAGGAAGATGGCAAAGCAAAGAAAAATACCTATGAGAAAATGTGTCGCTACCGGCGAAATGAGGCCAAAGAAAGAAATGATCCGGATTGTTCGCTCCAAGGAAGGAGAAGTTTCTGTAGATTTGACCGGAAAGAAATCGGGTCGAGGTGCTTATCTTTCCAAAGATAAAGACATTATTTTGGCCGCTAAAAATAAGAAAGTGCTTGCCAGCCATCTGCAGGCAGAAGTAAAAGATGAGATATACGATGAGTTGCTTTCCCTGATTGATGGAGATCATAAATGAAAAATGAGAAGTGGATGTCATTGCTTGGTTTGGCCAATCGTGCGCGCAAAGTAATATCAGGTGAAGAACTGGTCATCAAAGAAATTAGAAGCGGCAGAGCAGAGCTGGTCATATTGGCAAAAGACGCATCCAATAATACCTCCAAAAAGGTTCAGGATAAATGCCGGTATTATGATGTTCCTGTCGTTTTTGCAGAGACAAGGGAAATGCTCGGCCAGGCAATCGGAAAAGAAGCAAGAGTTGTGGTTGCAATTACGGAGGCCGGATTTGCGAAAAAGTTGGTAACATTGTTTTATGATTAAACCCGGGGGTGAACATATGAGTAAAATGCGAGTATATGAATATGCAAAAAAACATAATACTTCCAGTAAAGATGTAATAGAAAAGCTTAAAAGCATGAATATAGAAGTGACAAATCATATGTCGGCTATTGATGGCCAGGCAATTGGAAAGCTTGATTCCGTTTTTAAAAGGAACAGCGGAGAAAAAGGAGGCTCTCAGAGGAGGGTGCAACAAAGACAAGGTCAACAGCAGGGACGTCCACAAGCCAGAGCGGGACAGAGCGGAGAGCAGCGAAAAGGCGGATCGGAACAGCAGCAAAATAGACAACAGGGAAATCAAGGAAATCAGGGAAGTCAAGGACAAAGAAGCGGCCGTCATCATCATAAGCCCAATCATGCTAAAAACGATGGTGGAAACTTTAGATCTAACGCAAAGGGAAATCAGCGGGGTGGCAATAAAGGACCGGGCCGCAACAACCGCAAACCAAACCAAAATCGTCAGCGCCAGAAACAACAGCAGCATCAGCCAGCTCCGCCTAAACAAAAAGAGCTGCCGGAAAAAATCACTTTTATCGAGTCTTTAACAGTAGCTGAGCTTGCAAAGAAGATTCACAGAGAACCTTCTGAAATTATTAAGAAGTTATTTATGCTTGGTGTTATTGCAACAATCAACCAAGAACTCGACAAAGACGCTATCGAGCTAATCTGTGCAGAATATGGTGTTGAAGTAGAAGAAGAAATTCAAATCGATAAGACGGATCTTGAAGTGTATTTTGAAGAGGAGAGCAGCGTAGAGGATCTGGTGGAAAGACCAGCTGTTGTTACAATCATGGGACATGTTGACCATGGTAAAACGACTCTCCTTGATTCATTGAGACACACTAAGGTAACAGCCGGTGAAGCTGGTGGAATCACACAGCATATCGGTGCTTATCAGATCGAAACAAACGGTAAGAAAATTACATTCTTGGATACTCCGGGTCACGCCGCGTTTACAACAATGCGTGCTCGGGGTGCCAAAGTGACAGATATTACAATTTTAGTTGTAGCTGCTGACGATGGAGTTATGCCACAAACAATTGAGGCAATAAACCATGCAAAAGCTGCAGAAGTGCCCATTATTGTTGCGGTCAACAAGATTGATAAACCGACTGCAAATCCTGATCGAGTGATGCAGGAATTGACTGAACACGGTCTTGTTCCGGAGGATTGGGGCGGAGACACCATTTTTGTTCCAATTTCTGCTCTTCAAGGGGAAGGGATAGACAGCTTGCTGGAAATGGTCCTTCTTGTAAGTGAAGTGGAAGAACTGAAAGCTAATCCGAAAAGGGCTGCTCTCGGAACTGTTATTGAAGCTCAGCTCGATAAAGGCCGAGGTTCTGTAGCCACATTGCTTGTACAGGATGGTACATTGAAAGTGGGAGATCCAATTGTTGCCGGTAACGCTTTTGGCCGTGTCCGTGCTATGGTGAATGATATCGGACGGCGCGTCAAAGTAGCGGCACCTTCAACTCCAGTCGAAATTACTGGTTTGAGCGACGTACCTCAGGCTGGAGATCGGTTTGTCGTATTCCAAGATGAAAAGACTGCCCGTCAAGTCGGAGAAACCCGTGCTCAGCAGGCATTGCAAGCTCAAAGAGGTGAAAACTCACGTGTAAGCCTCGATACGCTTTTTGAACAGATGAAACAAGGCGAAATGAAAGAGCTCAATGTAATTATCAAAGCGGATGTTCAGGGTTCTGCGGAGGCACTAGCTGCATCACTAAGGAAAATTGATGTAGACGGCGTCAACATCAGAATTATTCACGGCGGCGTTGGTGCAATCAATGAATCAGACATCACGCTGGCAGCAGCTTCCAATGCCATTGTCATCGGTTTTAACGTTCGCCCAGATGTAAATGCTAAACGTGCAGCTGACTCTGAAGGAGTAGATATAAGACTGCACCGCATCATTTACAAGGCGATCGAAGAAATCGAGTCAGCTATGAAAGGTATGCTGGATCCTGAATATGAAGAAAAAGTCATTGGCCAGGCAGAAGTCAGACAAACATTCAAAGTTTCTAGAATCGGAACAATTGCTGGTTCATACGTAACGGATGGAAAAATCACTCGTGACAGCGGCGTTCGCCTGATCAGGGACGGAATCGTCATCTATGAAGGTGAAGTTGATGACTTGAAGCGATTCAAGGACGATGTCAAAGAAGTGAGTCAGGGATATGAATGTGGTATCACGATCAAAAACTTCAATGATGTAAAAGAAGGCGACGTGATCGAAGCATTTGTAATGGAAGAAGTCGAGCGTGCTTGATCGGATTCGCTGAGTGTGAATTTCGAATTTATAACGCCCAATCCCTGAAAGATAAACGCTCTGTAGTAAAGCGAGTTCTAACAAGAACAAAGCAGAAATATAATGTTTCCATTGCTGAGGTCAATCATCAGGATATATGGCAGCGGGCTGGCATCGCTATTGTCACTGTGGCCTCAGCTCGGAAAAGGGCTGAGCGTGAACTGGAAGAGGTTATTGAATTCCTGGATTCTTTCTCAGAATGGGAAAGAATTGGGGCAACCCATTATGAATGGCTGTAATGTGAGGTGTTATACATGAGTTTACGAGCCAATCGTGTCGGCGAACAAATGAAGAAAGAGCTGGGTGAAATTATCTCCCGGAAGATCAAAGATCCAAGAGTCGGGTTTGTCACTGTTACTGATGTGGAAGTGACAGGGGATCTTCAACAGGCCACAATCTATATTTCGGTCCTAGGCAGTGATCAGGAAAAAGAAGATACACTGAAAGGATTGACTAAAGCAACTGGATTTATCCGGTCGGAAATTGGTCATAGAATCAGGCTGCGAAAAACACCCGAAATCAATTTTGAATTTGATGAATCAATCGAATATGGAAACAGGATTGAGAAACTGTTAAAAGATATGAATGAAGATTAGGATAGACAAACTTGTCTATCCTTTTTTCAAGATGAAAATTCGGTGCCGGATATGGACTAGGGAGAAATTACTGTTGTATCGGTGTCCTTGGAGGCGCCAAGCCATTTCTCTGTGGTGGCTGAAAATCGAGCATCTTGTTTGTCGCTTACGCATTTCTAAAGAGGAGGAGGAGCCTGTGGAAGGAATATTGCCATTGTGGAAGCCAAAAGGGCTGACATCTCATGATTGCGTCTATAAGATCAGAAAACTATTGGGAATGAAAAAAGTCGGGCATACAGGTACTCTTGATCCTGACGTTACAGGTGTATTGCCGATCTGTCTCGGCAGAGCAACAAAAATAGCTGAGTATATTACAGATGCTGGAAAAGAATACGAAGGCGAGATTACGATCGGTTTTTCCACAACAACTGAAGATGCTGCTGGGGAAATAGTTGATCAAAAGCCTGTTCAAGAGGAAATAACAATAGAAGCAATGAAGGATGTACTGAATTCCTTAACGGGAGAAATTCAACAAACTCCCCCGATGTTTTCTGCTGTAAAGGTTAATGGGAAACGTTTGTACGAATATGCACGGGCAGGTATTTCAGTTGAGCGGCCGGTTCGGAAGGTCAAAATATATTATTTGAAGCTTGCGGAGGACACTGTTACTTTTCGTGATGGGCTTTGTTCTTTTCGCTTTTCCGTTCACTGCAGCAAAGGCACTTATATTCGGACGCTCGCTGTGATGATAGGAGAAAAGCTTGGGTATCCGGCCCATATGTCAGACCTTATCCGGACAGCATCTGCCTCATTTAAGCAGGAGCATTGTGTCACTTTTGACGAGCTGCATTCACTTGTTGACCAAGGAAAAGTGGCGGAGGTCATTTTTCCGCTTGAAAGGGGGCTTTTACATTTGCCCTCTATGGAAATTAGTGATAAATTAGCAATAAAAGTCCGAAATGGCGCTGTTTTGGACATGCCTGACAAATGGACAGATGAAGAAACAGTGCTATTGTATGAAGGAAAGGCTTTAGCTATTTATCAATCGCATGTTCAAAAACCTGGTCTGATTAAACCAGTAAAAGTGTTAAGAAATGAATGAAACAGGTGACGTATAGTGAAAGTAATAATGATTCAGCATCCACATACTTTTCAAAAGAATGATTTCGCTCCCCTCTCAGTGGCGCTAGGCTTTTTTGACGGAATTCATGAAGGGCATAAAAGCGTCATTTTGACAGCAAAAAAAACGGCAGATGAGTATGGAATCAATAGTGCCGTCATGACCTTTGATCCTCATCCTTCTGTTGTCCTATCAGAAACAGGAGAAGACGTTGAATACATTACACCAATAGAGGATAAAATAGAATTCATCTCAGGATTAGGAATAGATTATCTTCTGATTGTGAGATTCACATCCGCTTTTGCGAGTCTTCAGCCTGCTGAGTTTGTTCAGCAATATCTTTTAGACTTAAACGTCCAATATGTGACGGCGGGGTTTGATTTTACATATGGGAAATATGGAAAGGGCACGATGGAGACACTTCCAGAGCATGGCCAAGGAAAACTTCAGGTTGTGACAGTGCCCAAGCTTGAAAAAAACAAGGAGAAAGTCAGCTCAACCTGGATTAGGAAGCTGTTAAGAGAAGGCAGAACTGAAGAAGTGCAAGAACTGCTGGGAAGGTTCTATACAACGAAAGGAACTGTCATACATGGTGAAAAACGTGGAAGACAGCTTGGTTTTCCTACCGCCAATATTCGGCTGAAGAATGACTATCTTGTTCCGAAAAAAGGTGTTTATGCTGTACGTATGCTTGTGAACGATCAATGGGAAAAAGGAGTTTGCAATGTAGGGTATAAGCCTACATTTCATGAACCGGGACAATTGGAATTGTCTGTTGAAATCCACTTGCTTGATTTTGACCGTTCGATTTACGGTGAAGAAGTGACAATAGAATGGCGTTTGAGAATAAGGGATGAACAAAAATTTGATCATTTGGAACACCTCAAAGATCAAATTTTAAAGGATAAACAGACAGCACAGAGATTTTTTGAGCAGAATGCAAAATAACTTGATTTTTCCAAAGTAAAGTTGTATTCTATAACAGTATCAAGAACCATTGCTTGGCAGTGCGATTCACCAACGCCTGCTCGGTAATTGGGGATGAAAAACAGGAGGTGTTGGACAAATGTCCATTACGCAAGAACGTAAAAACGAAATCATCAACCAGTACAGAATCCATGAAAGTGACACGGGATCTCCGGAAGTTCAAATTGCGGTTTTAACTGAAGAAATCAACAACTTGAACGGCCATCTTCGCGTCCATAAAAAGGATCATCATTCAAGACGTGGATTAATGAAAATGGTTGGACGCCGCAGAAACTTGTTAACTTATCTGCGTGAAAAAGATGTTCAACGTTATCGTGTATTGATCGATAAACTTGGCCTGCGTCGTTAAGATGATAAAGATGTAACTGAAAGCGGGATAAATTCCCGCTTTTTTGTTAGGATGAAAAGGCAGACGCCTGTACGTAAGTTCAAATGAAAATGCGCCAAAAGGCGCATATTCGAACTGAACATTGGACATGGGTAGGAGAAGCTCGTATCTATGTCTAATGTTCAGTTGCGTATCAGGTGAGAGTTTTTTACCTTATATTTCTGCCAATTATTTACAATTAGGTTTATGAAAGAGAGGCGTTGTAAAATGGACCACGAGAAAAAAGTTTTTTCTATGGAATGGGCCGGACGGAATTTGACCGTTGAAATAGGCCAGCTTGCAAAACAGGCCAATGGAGCGGCTCTTATCCGCTATGGCGATACAGCTGTTTTATCTACAGCTACTGCATCAAAGGCAGCAAAATCTGTTGATTTTTTTCCGTTGACAGTCAACTATGAGGAAAGGTTGTACGCAGTGGGGAAAATCCCAGGCGGCTTTATTAAAAGGGAAGGGCGCCCAAGCGAGAAAGCGATATTGGCCAGCCGGCTGATTGACCGCCCGATTCGCCCGCTGTTTCCCGATGGATTTAGAAATGAAGTACAGGTTGTCAGTATTGTCATGAGCGTTGACCAAGACTGCTCTTCAGAAATGGCAGCGATGTTCGGTTCTTCATTAGCATTATCAATTTCTGATATTCCATTTATGGGACCTATCGCGGGAGTTGTTGTCGGACGTGTGGATGGAAAATTCATCATTAATCCGACAGTAGAACAAATGGAGCAGAGCGATATTGATCTGACTGTAGCTGGGACAAAGGATGCCATTAACATGGTCGAGGCCGGAGCAAAAGAGGTTTCCGAGGAAACGATGCTGGAAGCCATCATGTTCGGGCATGAGGAAATAAAACGCTTGATCGCATTCCAAGAACAGATTGCAGAAGCGGTTGGGAAAGAAAACAGGGAAATCGAATTATATGAAATTGATTCCGAACTGGAGCAGGAAGTTCGTTCAATGTGCGAGCAACAACTTGTCGCTGCGATTCAGGTAGAGGAAAAGCATGCGCGTGAAGAAGCTATCCAAGAAGTAAAGGATAATGTAATCGAAAGCTTTTCTGAGCGGGAAGAGGATAATGAGGATTTAATCAAACAAGTGAAGCAAGTTTTAGATAATCTTGTGAAAGCGGAAGTTCGTCGCTTGATCACTGTTGAAAAGATCCGTCCAGATGGCCGGAAGCCAAATGAAATTAGACCTATCCAAACAGAAATACATTTGTTGGCAAGAACACATGGTTCCGGTTTGTTTACAAGAGGGCAAACTCAGGCATTCAGTATTTGTACACTTGGAGCTCTTGGTGATGTTCAAATTTTGGACGGTCTCGGGATTGAGGAATCCAAACGATTCATGCACCATTATAACTTCCCTCATTTCAGCGTTGGGGAAACAGGGCCAATTAGAGCTCCTGGTCGCAGAGAGATCGGTCATGGTGCGCTTGGGGAAAGAGCATTAGAACCTGTTATTCCAAGTGAATCAGATTTTCCATATACGATTCGCCTCGTTTCTGAGGTGTTGGAATCAAATGGTTCATCATCCCAAGCAAGCATATGTGCAAGCTCACTGGCTATGATGGATGCAGGTGTTCCTATTAAGGCGCCGGTTGCTGGTATTGCGATGGGGTTAGTGAAATCCGAAGAACATTACACGATTTTAACCGATATCCAGGGGATGGAAGACCATTTGGGAGATATGGACTTCAAGGTGGCCGGTACGGCGGACGGAATCACTGCCTTGCAAATGGATATTAAAATCGACGGTTTGTCACGTGACATTTTAGAAGAAGCGCTCCACCAGGCAAAAGAAGGACGGATGTTTATTTTAGAGAAAATGAATTCCGCTATTTCTGAGCCTAGGGAACGTCTCTCACCGTATGCGCCGAAGATTCTTACGCTCCATATCAATCCTGATAAAATCCGGGATGTTATTGGGCCGAGCGGTAAGCAGATCAATAAAATTATTGAAGAGACGAATGTCAAGATTGACATTGAACAAGACGGAACAGTGTTCATCGCATCTGCTGATGAAGAAATGAATGAAAAGGCCAAGAAGATCATAGAAGATCTCGTCCGTGAAGTAGAGGTTGGACAAATATACCTTGGAAAAGTGAAGCGAATTGAGAAATTTGGTGCTTTCGTGGAGATTTTCCCTGGTAAAGATGGCCTTGTCCATATTTCACAATTGGCGGAGGAAAGAGTCAATAAAGTTGAGGATGTTGTGTCCATCGGAGACGAAGTCCTTGTGAAAGTAGTAGAAATCGACAATCAAGGAAGAGTTAACCTTTCCCGCAAAGTCGTTCTTAAAGAGCAGAAGGAAAAACAAAAGCAAGCGAAAGAATAGCACTGAAAAAAGCCAGGTGATTCCTGGCTTTTTTCAATAAATTACATACAGCAATCAAACTAGCGCAAACCGGCAGGTTCTTTGTTCTACCTTGTCCATTATCCTCATAAAATTGGTTGAAGGAGGAAATGGGCGTGAAAAATACAAAACACTTGCCAGGATTGGGTCTTATTGCTATCCTAGCAATATTGATTGTCAATAATCCCTATACAACGGTCTATTTAGCTGAGTTAGTGAATGGTTCACATCCGGTTAGTTCTAGCCAGGATGCATTGTATGAACAGATTACCCATGCTGCGGAGAAATATGATGCGGCGCCTCAGGATGCGAAAATAGACAGGGTTTGGAAAGCAATGCCAGGATATAATGGCGTGAAAGTGGATATCAAAGCTTCCTATAAAAAGATGAAAGGCGGAGACTTTGATGCCCGTAAGCTTGTTTTTAAACAAATTCCTCCGAAAACCCATTTAAAGGATTTGTCCCCGGCCCCTATTTATAGGGCTCATCCGGATAAGCCGATGGTCGGCTTCTTGATCAATGTGGCTTGGGGGAATGAATATTTGCCTAAAATGCTGACAACCCTGAAAAAAAATAACATCCAGGCAACATTCTTTTTGGAAGGCCGGTGGGTGAAGGAGAACCCTGACCTAGCCAAAATGATTTCTGCCGATGGGCATGAAATTGGAAATCACTCATACAGTCATCCAAAAATGGAGACATTGGGAGAGGCCAAAACCCGTGAAGAATTATTGAAGACGAATGAAATTATAGAGGCGACTACAGGGGAGAAGCCTGTATGGTTCGGACCGCCAAGTGGGGGCTTCCGTGATCATACAATTCTCATTGCCGATAAATTGAACATGAAAACGGTCATGTGGACAGTAGATACAATTGATTGGCAGAAGCCTTCGCCCGAAACGATTATAGATCGAGTAATGACAAAGGTTCATCCAGGGGCGATGATTTTGATGCATCCTACCGATTCTACAGCAAAAGCTCTTGATCAGCTGATTAAGCAGATCAGGGACAAGAACTTAAGGATTGGCACAGTCACAAAATTGATGGATGAAGAACACATCATTAAGATAGATCAAGAAATTGAAAAGTAAGGCTGAACAGGCGCATTCGCTTTTCTTAATGTCTAGCTTCAGACGGCAGGGGCTCGAGGTCGCTTTGGTCAAACCATTAAAGTCACAGAACGACTTTGTTGGTTTGCCCTTCAGCGCTTGTCGCCCCTGATCAGCCGTCTTCCGCTTTTCTTAATGTCCAGCTACAGCGCCTAGCCCCTCGAGGTCATAAGTCGCTTCCCTGTGGTGGCTGAAAGGCTGCCTCCTCGGGAATCGCCTTATGCTTGTCGGGGCTGGACAGGCGCATCCGCTTTTCTTTTTACACCATGAACAGGAGGAACTTCAGTGATTACAAAATATACATGTCAAAACGGAGTCAGAGTCGTTTTAGAGAATATACCTTCTGTCCGCTCTGTTGCCATTGGAATATGGGTCGGGACTGGTTCAAGGGATGAATTGCCAGGTAATAATGGTATATCTCATTTTCTTGAACATATGTTTTTTAAAGGAACAACGACTAGGAACGCTAAAGAACTGGCTGAAGCATTCGACTCGATCGGCGGCCAGGTTAATGCTTTTACTTCAAAAGAATATACATGCTATTATGCAAAAGTGTTGGACAACCATTCTCAGTATGCGCTTGAAATATTGGCTGATATGTTCTTCAACTCAACTTTTGCTGAGGATGAGTTGAACAAAGAGAAGAACGTCGTTGGAGAAGAAATCAAGATGTATGAAGATGCTCCGGATGATATCGTCCATGATCTGCTCAGCAAAGCAGCATTTGATCATCATCCTCTCGGCTATCCCATTTTGGGGACTGAGCAAACGTTGTCCACATTTACAAGCGATTTATTGAGGTCGTATGTAGAAGAAATGTATACCCCGGAAAAGATAGTCATATCCATTGCAGGAAATATTGACGAGTCTTTCATAAAAGAAGTTGAGCGTTTGTTTGGCTCTTTTAACAGAAAAGGTCGTCGTCAGGAAGAAGCAAAGCCTGTTTTCAAATCAAATCATGTCACAAGGCAAAAAGATACGGAACAGGCTCATTTATGCATTGGGTTTGAGGGATTATCCATTGGTGATCCCGATATATATAGTTTAATTGTCATGAATAATATTTTTGGCGGCAGCATGTCATCCCGCCTTTTTCAAGAAGTGCGTGAAGAAAGAGGACTTGCTTACTCCGTCTTTTCCTATCATTCCTCTTATAAGGATAGCGGAATCGTTACCATTTACGGAGGAACAGGCGCCAATCAGATTGATGCCCTTTTTGAAACAATCAATAGTGCACTTGGTGAGTTAAAAAAGAATGGCATCACAGAAAAAGAGTTAAGGAACAGCAAAGAGCAGTTAAAAGGAAACTTAATGCTGGGTCTTGAAAGTACAAACAGCCGTATGAGCAGAAATGGCAAAAATGAATTATTGCTGAAACGCCACAAAACTTTGGACGAAATCATAGATGAAATTGATGGTGTTAGTATTCAAAATGTAAACGATTTGGCAAATCGAATTTTTACTGATCAATATACGCTTGCTTTGATCAGCCCTGAGGAAAAATTATTATTACAGTCAAGTTAATCTGAACATAGGCTTGTAGAGAGTGAAGTTTTCTCTACAAGCTTTTTTCAATTTATAAAATCACAGGTTCTTTATGAAAAACTGTTGTAAATTTTTAGAAAAATTGATATATTGGATTTGTAAAATTAAATATGTGTGTAGAAACAGGTGCGGTAAAATTTTATATTTTACCTGCTTAAAAGGGAAGTCGGTGAAATTCCGGCGCTGTCCCGCAACTGTAATTGGGAGCGGTTCGAAAAGGCCACTGTTTCCTGTAAAAGGGAATGGGAAGGGTTCGAAAAGCGATGATCATAAGCCAGGAGACCTGCCTGTTTTAGCAAACATCAGTACCTACGAGGATAGGGGGTGTTAAGTGCGGAATAAAAGTACATGTTTTTCATTTTTTTATCACATGTTTGTTTCAGTATTCCTTCGTAACTTAACAACTTCCTTGGAAGTTGTTTTTTTATTGGGGAAATTTTTTGAAGCCTCATTATTGGAGGAGAGCATCTTTGCTTAAAACAGTTGATGACTTTATTCATTCTTTCAAAATATGTCTTATGAATAATTTCGTTTCGGGGCAATTATGTTCCATCCAGGAAAAACACGAACAACTAATAACTGAGATTCGGGAATATGGAGTGACACCGGAGGAAAAAGAAATCTGTCTATACAATATAGAAAGGGCTTACAGGATGATAAAACAGGATCTACTTGGACGGGAGGAAGAAGAATGGAAACTAAAATAAATTATTTTCCGGGACTTGAAGGCGTTGTTGCATCAGAAACGGACATATCTTTTTTAGATACCGACGAAAGTAAAATCATTATAAGAGGATACGATCTTATTGAACTCTCCCAGAGTAAAGAGTATTTAGACATTGTTCATCTTTTGCTTGAGAGCAAACTGCCGCTGGATTCAGAAAAAGCCGTTGTAGCAGATATTCTTAAAAGTGAATATGAAATTCCTGCAGAAATCTTAGATATTTTTACATTACTTCCAAAAGAAACTCATCCAATGGACGGATTGAGGACAGGGATATCGGCGATTGCTGGTTTCGATGCCGAAATCAACGACCGTTCCATTCCATCCAATAAAAAACGTGCCTATCGACTGCTGGGGAAGATCCCAAACATTGTAGCCAATAGCTATCGCATCATCAACGGTAAAGAGCCGATTCAGCCTCTTAATGAATTATCCTATAGTGCTAACTTTTTTTACATGCTTACAGGAAGAAAGCCTTCTTCGCTGGAAGAAAAAATTTTTGATCTATCGCTTGTTTTATATAGTGAGCATGAAATGCCGAACTCTACTTTCACTGCAAGAGTCATCGCTTCCACACAATCAGATTTATACGGTGCACTGACTGGTGCAGTTGCATCTTTAAAAGGGAACTTGCATGGCGGTGCGAATGAAGCAGTCATGTATATGCTAAATGAGGCTAAGAGCGTTTCCGGCTTCGAGGAAATGCTTCAGAAAAAGCTTTATAACAAGGAAAAAATTATGGGATTCGGACATCGAGTCTACATGAAAAAGATGGACCCGAGAGCTCTTATGCTCAAAGAAGCACTCAAGCAGCTGTCAGACTTAAAAGGGGACGACCTGCTGTTGCAAATGTGTGAAGCCGGGGAAAAGGTGATGGAAAGAGAAAAAGGGCTTTATCCAAATCTGGATTATTACGCGGCACCTGTTTACTGGATGCTCGGCATTGACATTCCGCTATATACGCCAATTTTCTTCAGCTCCAGAACTGTTGGTCTATGTGCTCATGTCATAGAGCAGCATGCCAATAATCGCCTTTACCGGCCGCGTGTGAACTATACTGGAGGGCGTCACGCAAGTTTAAGCTAAAAGGATTGACAATTCATAGAGAAGATGAAAGTTGTCGAAGCGAGGCAATATCATTTTTGATGTTCTAATTCTGAGCAAGCGCTCAATCGGAAATGTGGTCACAGTTTACTGAAAAAATTGATTCTTAAAATGCGCCTTGTGCTTGCACGCCTTGCGCTTTTCTTTAAAGGAAGAATGGGATTAGCAGACCATACAGGGAGGGACCGGTATGGAAAAAATAGAGTACGGATTTATGCATGATGCATTTTTACTAAATGATGATAGAATCGCTCGTCTATTTACACCGGAAGA
>JAABNQ010000001.1:0-15042 GCA_009928435.1 Bacillus sp. HF117_J1_D | reverse complement strand
TCAAGCAGAAGAAGCGCTTATCGCTAAGACGGCAGATCTATTCATAAAACAGGATGTTACGCCCAGTGTCCCAGCGATTGAAAGGCAACAGCATGAGATAACACGAAAATTATTTCAAAAAGCAGGGGAACTGGGGCTGCTCGCCATTGAAGTACCGGAAGCTTATGGCGGACTTGGACTCAATAAGAAAATTTCGGGAATTGTTGCAGAAGGCCTGGGCTTTGGCGGATCATTTAGCGTTTCCTATAATATTCATGCTGGAGTTGGTACTTTGCCTTATGTGTATTTTGGAAATGAGGAGCAAAAGCAGGAATATTTGCCAAAGCTGGTCTCAGGAGAGTGGATTGGAGCCTATGCCCTGACAGAGCCAGAAGCAGGTTCAGATGCTCTTCGACCAAAAACGAATGCCGTTTTAAATGAGGATGGAACAACGTGGGTGTTAAATGGGGAAAAGCAATGGATTACAAATGCTCAGCTGGCTGATGTTTTTGTCGTCTTTGCCAAAACGGGCGAGAGTATAACCGCATTCATTGTGGAGCGTACTTTTGAAGGTGTTTCTGTAGGACCGGAAGAGGAGAAAATGGGCATTAAAGGTTCTTCCACTGCTACGTTAATTTTAGAGGGCGTAGAAGTCCCGAAGAAAAATGTCCTTGGAGAAGTAGGGAAGGGTCATAAAGTTGCGATGAATATTCTAAATGTGGCTCGCCTTAAACTGGCTTTTTCAAATATCGGGACCTCCAAGCAAGCACTTCAACTCGCTGTAAATTATGGGAAAGAACGCAAGCAATTCAATACGTTTTTAGTCGATTTCACAATGATTCAAGAAAAACTCGCGAATATGTCAATTGCAATTTATGGTGCAGAAAGTGCTGCTTATCGCACCGCAGGGGAATTGGATGATGTCATCGATTCAATCGAAAAGGACGATATCACCAATAAAATTTCGGATTTTGCTCTAGAATGCGCACTCAATAAAGTCCATTGTTCAGAAATATTAGGAAATATTGTGGATGAAGCGGTACAAATCCATGGTGGATACGGGTACATGCAGGATTATGAAGTAGAACGATTATACCGTGATGCAAGGATTAGCCGCATATTTGAGGGAACAAATGAAATTAACCGATTAACTATTTCGAAAATCTTATTAAAAAGATATTCGCAGCATAAGTCTGTTGAAGGTTTCTCTTCATCCTATCAGCAATTGGAAAGAAATGATCAATACGTGCAGCTATCCAAGCGTTTATTGAAGATCACTTTACAAACGATGTCAAATTTGCAGATTGATTTGGAACATGAACAAGAATATATGCGTCTATTGGCTGACATGGCCAAGGAAGTCTACGTGATGGAATCAGCTTTGCTGAGAACAGAAAAGGCTCGCAGGAAAAATGGTGCAGTAAAGGAAGAAAATAAGCTCTGGATGACAGAGGTCCTATGCGAAGAAGGCTATCGGAGAGTGGAAGAATATGCAATCGAAATTATTTCGGCCGCTGAACCAGACGAACAAAAGCGAAAAATACAATTGGATGAAATTCGACAATTCTCCATTCCACTTTATCGAAATCTCTTTATGAAAAAAAGAGAAATTGCGAAATATATCGTCAATAATCCGAGAACTATTAAATGAAGGATGTGAAACAAGATGAAAAAAAATATCGGATTTATTGGTCTCGGCAATATGGGCTTGCCCATGTCTAGAAATTTACTGGAGTCTGGCTTCACCGTTTACGGTGTAGATTTAAATAAAGAAGCAGAAGCGAAATTTGAACAGTTGGGAGGCATCATTGGCGTTTCCATTTCAAATCTTGTTAGACTTTGTGACACCATTTTTACTAGCCTGCCATCAACTAATGCAGTTGAAGCCATTTATTTAGGTGAAGAGGGGATGGTTGAAAACAGTCAACCTGGTACTGTGTTGATTGATACGAGTACTGTTGCTCCCGAACTGAATCAAAAAATTGAAAAAGCTGTCATCAATAAAGGGATGTACTTTTTAGCGGCTCCTGTCAGCGGAGGGGTCATTGGCGCAGTCAATAAAACTTTAACCTTTATGGTAGGTGGCTCGAAACAAGCATTCGAAGGTGCGTTGCCTCTGTTTGATGCTCTCGGAGAAAATATCTTTCATGTCAGTGAAAGCGTAGACAGCGGAACGGCTGTGAAACTAATAAATAATTTGTTAATCGGATTTTATACAGCCGGGGTCGGTGAAGCACTGAATTTAGCTAAAAAAAGCAATTTAGATTTGGAGAAATTATTCGATATGTTAAATGTCAGCTACGGGCAAAGCCGGATCTATGAACGAAATTATAAAAGCTTCATAGCAAATGATAACTATGAGCCAGGTTTTGCCTTAAAGCTATTAAGGAAAGATCTTGGATTTGCGTTAGATCTAGCTGAACAACACCAGCTGGACTTACCCATCAGCAAGGTACTGTTTCAAATGTATGAGGAAACTGAGAAGAGCGGTTTTGGAGAAAAAGATATGGCGGTCGTTTTTAAAAAAATCAGTGAACAGAAGACTTCTATTTTATAAAAGAGAATCAGCGGAAAACCTTTGTAGAGCATATATTCCTTTTTGTTTCTGCTATTTGAGTACACACTATTAGAAAAGGAGATTGAGAAGATGATTGCAACTGATGCTCAAAAATTACAGAACCATATTAATGGAGAGTGGGTCAATTCGTCTAGTACAAAGACAGAATCTGTTCCGAATCCGGCAAATGGAAAGCTGTTGGCACACGTTCCTTTATCTGGAAAAGAAGACATCGACCTCGCTGTTAAGGCAGCTGCACGTGCCTATCCACAGTGGGCTGAAACGCCTGTTCCAAACCGTTCACGCCATTTATATAAATATCTGCAACTCTTACAGGAAGAAAAAGAAAATTTGGCTCAAGTGATTACAATGGAAAACGGTAAAACATTAAAGGATGCTCGCGGAGAAGTGCAGCGCGGCATTGAAGTGGTGGAGCTTGCTACCTCAACGCCAAATTTAATGATGGGCGAAGCGCTGCCGAATATTGCAGAGGGTATTGATGGATCTATTTGGCGTTATCCGCTTGGAGTTGTTGCAGGGATTACACCGTTCAATTTCCCGATGATGGTGCCCCTTTGGATGTTTCCTCTTGCCATTGCATGCGGAAACACATTTGTCCTGAAAGCATCAGAGAGAACGCCCATTTTAGCAGGAAAGCTAGTGGAGCTTTTCTATGAGTCTGGCTTTCCAAAAGGTGTCTTAAATTTAGTGCATGGCGGAAAAGAGGCTGTCAATAGTTTGCTAGAGCATCCCGACATTAAAGCGATCTCCTTTGTAGGCTCCGAACCCGTTGCGAAACATATCTACCAAACAGGCACTGCCCATGGAAAAAGAGTTCAGGCTCTTGCAGGAGCAAAGAACCACGCGGTTGTGATGCCGGATTGTAATCTGGAAAAGACAGTGCAAGGTGTCATCGGAGCAGCCTTTGGAAGCAGCGGTGAACGTTGTATGGCTTGTTCAGTCGTGGCAGTAGTGGAAGAAATTGCGGATGAATTCTTGGAAGCCCTTGTTACAGAAACGCGAAAATTAAAGGTGGGGGATGGGCATTCTGAAGAAAACTTTGTCGGGCCCTTAATCCGTGATGTCCATAAGAGCCGGGTTTTGCAGTACATTGCTACAGGTGTTGCAGAAGGTGCTTCCTTATTGGTTGATGGAAGAGACACAGATACGGATGAAGAAGGATACTACGTGGGCGCAACTATCTTTGACCATGTAAAACCAGATATGAAAATCTGGCAAGATGAAATATTTGCACCTGTTCTAAGCGTGGTAAGAGTCAAAAATCTAGAGGACGGTATCAGCCTTACGAATCAATCTAGATTCGCAAATGGAGCTGTAATCTATACGGAGAGCGGTAAAAGTGCACAGATTTTTCGGGAGAAAATTGATGCCGGTATGATTGGTGTGAATGTAAACGTCCCGGCCCCTATGGCTTTTTTCTCCTTTGCAGGAAACAAAGCCTCGTTCTTCGGTGACCTTGGAACAAATGGAAAGGATGGCGTGCAGTTTTATACACGTAAAAAAGTTGTGACGGAACGCTGGTTTCAATGATTGGCTAATTTTTTGGGGCTTTTGGTACAGGGAAGCTTGCAAGTGAGTTGCAAATATACAAAAGCCCCACTGTACCAGAAAGCAAGTGCTGTGATCTTTGCGGCAATGATCGATCTTTCAAAGGAGGAATAAGCAATTGATAGATACATTTGCGACTGTAAACAAGGAAGGTACGATTAAGATCGTTAAAGTGGACCATCCCCCGGCAAATACGTTATCATCTGCATGTATTGATCATCTGCGTTATATTTTTCAGGAGCTGGCGGAAGATGAGGAAACAAGTGCTATCATCCTTACCGGTTCCGGTCGATTTTTCGTAGCTGGAGCTGATATTAAGGAATTCGTTTCTGCCTTTGGACATCAGGAGAGAGCATTGAAAATGGCTGAAGCGGGGCAAGCCATTTGTGACGAGATCGAAGCCATGAAAAAGCCGGTTATTGCGGCCATTAACGGTCCGGCCCTTGGTGGAGGATTGGAGCTGGCATTAAGCTGCCACTATCGGATTGCTTCTAATCAGGCGGTTCTTGGTTTGCCGGAATTAAAGCTTGGACTCCTCCCAACATTCGGCGGCACACAACGGTTGAGCAGAATGACAAATACAGCGACGGCATTAAATTTAATTTTAACAAGCAAGCAATTGAGCCCTGATGAGGCGCTGCAGCTGGGCATTATTCAAATGGTTACGGAGCCGAAGGAGCTTCTACCGGTGGCAAAGACGATTGCCCGTTCCTTCATTGATGGAAAAAGTATGACAAGTGTATCACGTACAATGGAGTGTGTGGTTCAGGGAATGAAAGAAGATATTCAATCAGGGCTTGAAAGGGAGCGAAAGCGATTTGCTGAGCTATTTTTAACGGAAGATGCCCAGGAAGGAGTTCAGGCATTTATTGAAAAAAGAAAGCCGCAATTTAAACACTCTTAAGAGGGAGGGGATTCAATGTGGAAAACGAAGTATTGTTTTCGGTTAGTGCTGGTGGGGCGGCCTTCATTACGCTAAATCGCCCAAAGGCCTTAAATTCGCTTTCCTATGAGATGCTGAAGCTAATTGGTGAGAGATTAAAAGAATGGAAAACAATGGAACAAATCCAGGTCGTTGTCCTACAAGGAGAAGGAGAGAAGGGGTTTTGTGCTGGCGGTGACATCAAGGAGCTTTATAAGGCCAGGAATAGCGAGGAATTGTTAAAACAAGCAGAAACCTTTTTCGAAATGGAATATAAAGTAGATTTGGCCATCTATTCCTATCCAAAACCGATTATTGCCTGCCTGGATGGCATTGTCATGGGGGGCGGAGTGGGATTAACCTATGGTGCTGCCCATCGTGTCGTCACGGAACGGACAAAATGGTCCATGCCGGAAATGAATATCGGATTCTTTCCGGATGTTGGAGCTGCTTACTTCTTAAATAAAGCACCAGGGTTTGTGGGACGCTATTTAGCATTAACAGCATCAATGATCCCGGCTGTGGACGTTCTATTTGCGAATGCTGCTGATCATTATATGGAAAGCAGAAAACTGCCTGAGCTCCTTCATCGCATTGAGCAGACAGATTGGCATGGGCATGATGTGAATGGGGCTTTAAACCAATTATTAGCTGAATTCTCAAGTCGTCCATTGGAAAATAGTTATCTTGCCTCCATAAAAACTGAAATCGATCAACACTTTTCACATCATACAGTTGAACAGATCCTTGCGTCATTAGAGACAGATCCAAGCGAATTTGCGTCAAAAACAAAGGAAATACTCCTATCCACATCACCATCTTCATTAAAAGTTACGTTAAAACAGCTTATGGATGGAGAAGAAAAATCAGCAGAAGAGTGCTTTGCCACAGATCTTATCCTGGCAAAAAACTTTTTACGGCATGAAGATTTCTTCGAAGGTGTGCGATCCGTCGTGATTGATAAGGATAGAAAGCCCCAGTACATCTATAAAAATTTATCCGATTTTTCTGATCAGGATGTGGAAAGTTTTTTCCAGGATAGCAGTGTTATTTACAAGGAATGAAGAGTTTGGCGGTTCTTTTTAGTGAAGAATCGCTTTTTTAGTTCTGTTATTTCATTTACGAAAAGAGGTTTTGTTATTCTAAATCTTGGAAACAGGCTATATATTGTACAAAAAGTAGGTTGAATAAGGAGGCACACAATGCGATTAAGCGAGCTTGGCGGCAAAGAAATCGTGGACTTTAAAAAGGCCGAACGAATGGGGGTCCTTGGGCAGACAGATCTTGAAATCAACAGCAATACAGGCGAGATTAACCATTTGATTATTCCGACGGGAAAATGGATTAGAAAAAATGGAGGAGAAATCAGGGTACCGTGGAGAAATATTAGAACAATCGGTACAGACATGATTATTCTGGAAGTTCCTGATTCATAGCATTTTCTTTTAAATATCCGGCACTCCACCCTAAAGTGGGGGCCGGATATTTCCTTCTCTTGGTTTTGTATGCCAATATCAACCGAATGTTCTTTTCTTTTTAGAGTGCTGGAAATCGTCCAAGCACTCTATTTTTTATGCAAACATACAATAAGGTGGTAAAGGGTTCAGCAGGAGCGAAAGAAGGTGATAGAACTTGATGTTGACAGATATGCAGATTGTGATTATGGGTGGGGATGCGAGACAATTGGAAATCATAAAAAAGCTGACAGAATTGGATGCGAAAATATACCTTGCTGGTTTTGGACAATTGGAACAGCCCTTTTCTGGCGCTGTAAAAGAGAAGCTCCATGACCTAAATTTTTCAAAGATTGATGCGATTATTTTACCTGTTCCCGGAACGAGCTTGGAAGGAGAAGTAGAAACGATATTTTCCAGTGAAAAAGTTGTGTTAACAGAAGAAATTCTGCAACAAACACCATCGCATTGTACGGTCTATTCAGGAATTAGCAACCACTACTTGGATAACATCATAAAAAAATCGAAACGTAAGCTTGTCAATCTGTTTGAAAGAGACGATGTAGCCATTTATAATTCGATTCCCACTGTTGAAGGAACGATCATGATGGCCATACAAAATACGGACATCACTATTCACCAGTCATCCATTGCGGTACTCGGACTAGGGAGAGTTGGAATGAGTGTTGCTCGGACTTTTTCTTTGCTAGGAGCCAAAGTAAAGGTTGGGGCAAGAAAGAGCAAACATATTGCCAGGATAACTGAAATGGGATTACAGCCATTTTATATAAATGATCTGAGGAATGAAGTGAACGATATAGATATTTGTATTAATACTATACCTTATCCAATAGTCAATGCTTCGGTTATTGCCCAAATGCCTTCACATACCTTAATCATTGATTTGGCTTCGAAGCCTGGTGGCACAGATTTCCGCTATGCGGAGAAGCGGGGGATCAAGGCGCTTCTTGCTCCTGGTCTGCCGGGAATTGTTGCACCTAAAACAGCAGGACAAATTTTGGCGAATGTTCTGTCACAATTGCTGGCAGATGAGCTGGAAAGCCGAAAGGAGAAATAACAAAATGAGTTTAAAAGGTAAGCGAATCGGTTTCGGTTTAACTGGGTCGCATTGTACCTATGATGCTGTCATTCCGGAAATTGAAAAGCTGGCTGGTGCTGGAGCGGAAGTTGTTCCAGTTGTCACTTATACCGTCAAAAGCACAGATACAAAGTTTGGTAAGAGTGATGATTGGATTGCCAGAATAGAAAATGCAACAGGAAGAAGAGTCATAGATTCAATTGTGGATGCGGAACCACTCGGACCGAGGGAGCCGCTTGACTGTATGGTGATTGCCCCAATGACGGGAAATTCAATGAGTAAATTTGCCAATGCGTTGACGGATAGCCCTGTATTAATGGCTGCGAAGGCCACCCTGAGAAATAGAAAACCTGTCGTTTTAGGAATCTCCACCAATGATGCTCTCGGATTGAATGGTGTAAACTTGATGAGACTCATGGGTGCCAAGAATATATACTTTATTCCATACGGCCAGGACGATCCAGAAAAAAAGCCAACTTCGATGGTTGCCCGTATGGAAATGCTGTCTGATACAGTGGAAGCCGCGATCAACGGATATCAGATACAACCAGTGATAGTCGAGAGGTTCAGGGACTTTTCTTAATTTACGGAAAAAGGTGGATGCAATGATCTACCTTTTTCCGTCAATTCAATATTTCGAAGAAAATGATTTCGATCGCACTGTAAAGTGTGTTAAAATGGTTATTATTGAAATGATCCTTATGAGCCTGAGCACAGGCAGTTGGGATTAGGAGGAGAGTCTTTCAAATGGAAAAAACTACAGGTTATCACGTCGCCATCATGGGTGCGACTGGAGCAGTGGGACAGCAAATTTTAAAAACTTTGGAAAGAAGGGACTTTCCGATTCGAAAGTTGACGCTGCTGTCATCAGCACGTTCAGCAGGTAAACAAATCCAATTTAAAGAGGAAACTCTCACAGTTGAAGAAGCTGTTCCAGAATCATTCGAAGGAGTAGATATTGCCTTATTCAGTGCAGGAGGGAGCGTATCCAAGAAATTCGCACCTGAAGCGGTGAAGCGTGGGGCAATTGTTATAGATAATACAAGTGCATTCCGAATGGACCCTGAGGTTCCACTCGTGGTTCCGGAAGTGAACGAAGAGGCTGTAAGAAATCATAAAGGGCTTATCGCCAATCCAAACTGTTCAACTATTCAGATGGTTGCAGCCCTTGAGCCGATCAGAAAAGAATTTGGTCTGAACAAAGTAATCGTTTCTACTTATCAGGCGGTTTCTGGTGCAGGGGCTCAAGCGATTGCAGAGTTAAATAACCAAACAAAATCTATTATTGATGAAGAAGAGTTTACACCTGAAATTCTACCAGTGGGTGGAGCAGATCAACATTACCAAATTGCATTTAATGCCATTCCGCAAATCGATCAATTTTCTGACAATGGTTATACATTAGAAGAGTTAAAAATGATCAATGAAACGAAAAAAATCATGGAACTTCCAGATTTGAAGGTTGCAGCAACCTGTGTACGGCTTCCCGTTGAAACTGGACATTCTGAATCAGTCTATATTGAAATTGGACAAAATGATGTGACAGTTGAAGATATGAAGCGAGTCCTTTCAGGAGCACAAGGTGTGACGCTTCAGGACAATCCGGATGAGCAAATCTATCCGATGCCGGCTATGGCAGTCGGAAAAGACGATGTATTCGTAGGACGGATCCGCAGAGATTTGGATGAAAAAACAGGATTTCATTTGTGGATTGTATCTGATAATCTGCTTAAAGGGGCTGCTCTGAATACTGTCCAAATTGCAGAGAGCCTGGTCAAGTTGGGATTAGTATCAACGCCGCAGCACAGTTAAATTTTAAATTTGGGGTGTTAGAATGAAAGTTGTAGTTCAGAAATTTGGTGGAACATCCGTAAAAAATAGTGAAACACGTGCTCATGCAAAGAGACATATACAAAAAGCTCTTGATAATGGCAACAAGGTAGTTGTCGTTGTATCAGCGATGGGGAGAAAAGGGGACCCATATGCAACAGATACATTATTAGGTTTGATTGGCGATAAATTAACAACCCTTACCAATAGAGAAAAAGATATGCTCGTATCCTGCGGCGAGACAATCTCAAGTGTCGTTTTCACACATATGTTAAATGAGAAAGGGATTAAAGCAACAGCATTGTCTGGTGCACAGGCAGGATTCCTTACGAATGCAGATTTCACAAACGCCAAAATTTTGAAAATGAACTGTGGTCGGCTTAAGGAAGAACTGAAGACATACGATGTAGTCGTCGTCGCTGGCTTCCAAGGAGCAGCGGAAAACTCTGATGTTACGACGATTGGCCGAGGGGGAAGCGATACTTCAGCAGCAGCACTTGGAGCGGCATTGAATGCAGAATTCATTGATATCTTTACTGATGTTGAAGGAATGATGACAGCCGATCCGCGAATTGTTAAAAAAGCGCGTCCGCTTCCAGTTGTTACATACGATGAAGTGTGTAACATGGCCTACCAGGGAGCGAAAGTCATTCATCCGCGTGCGGTTGAAATTGCTATGCAAGCTAAAATCCCACTTAGAATCAGATCGACTTATTCCGATTCACCAGGCACCCTTGTTACAACGTTGGATC
This sequence comes from Bacillus sp. HF117_J1_D, assembly GCA_009928435.1. GTDB lineage: Bacteria > Bacillota > Bacilli > Bacillales > Bacillaceae_C > Siminovitchia. The sequence continues at coordinate 4,880 of JAABNQ010000001.1, read as the reverse complement.
GCAAAATCGAACAGCGTGAAGTGCGCGACCAGTTGGTCACTGGAATCGCTTTTCTGGAAAATATTTCTCAAATAAAAGTTACAGCAAAAAAAGGACAGTATAATTTCCAGTCCGAAGTCTTTAAAGCAATGGCTAATGCAAATATTAGCGTCGACTTTATCAATATTTCACCAACAGGAGTAGTTTATACGATTCCTGAAGATACTGTCGAACGTGCTGTTGCTGAATTGAATGCAGTAGGTTATGATCCGATTGTGGAGCAAAAATGTGCGAAAGTGTCCATTGTTGGTGCTGGGATCACAGGGGTTCCGGGCGTTACAGCGAAAATTGTAACTGCCTTGGCTGAAAGGGAAATCCGAATTCTTCAATCGGCTGACAGCCATACAACCATCTGGGTCCTTGTTGAAGGAAATGAATTGGAAAGTGCAGTAAATGTATTGCATGATGCGTTTGAATTGCAAAATGAAAAAATTGAATATGAATTATATGATTGAGGTGTAAGTGTATGGCTCAATTTGGCAGGGTATCAACGGCAATGGTGACACCCTTTGATATTAAAGGAAATGTTGATTTCCAAAAAACATCTAAACTTGTAAATCACTTGATAAATAATGGTACGGACTCTCTTGTCGTGGCCGGAACAACCGGTGAATCTCCTACTTTGACGACTGAAGAAAAGCTAGCCCTTTTTGAACATGTTGTCAAGGAAGCAGCTGGCCGTGTTCCTGTTATTGCTGGTACAGGAAGCAACAATACGTATGAATCCATCGAATTGACCAAAAAGGCCGAGGAGCTTGGTGTCGATGCAATCATGTTAGTTGCACCGTATTATAATAAACCAAACCAAGCCGGTTTATTTAAACATTTCGAAGCAATTGCTGGCGCCACAAAATTGCCTGTTATGCTTTACAATATTCCGGGAAGATCATCGATAAATGTATTGCCTGATACTGTTATTGAACTGTCAAAAATTGATAATATCATTGCAATTAAAGAGGCTAGCGGCGACTTAGATGCCATGGCAAAAATTATCGCTAATACGCCTGATGATTTTATCTTGTACAGCGGGGATGATGCTCTAACATTACCTGTGCTTTCCATTGGCGGTGTGGGAATTGTTTCTGTTGCCAGCCATGTGATCGGGAAAGAAATGCAAGACATGGTAAAATTGTTCTTAAATGGTGATTATGCAAAGGCTGCGGTTATACACCAGCAATTGCTTCCGTTTATGAAGGGAATTTTCAAGGCACCTAACCCTGGACCAATTAAAACAGCATTGCAGTTTACAGGATTGGACGTAGGATCTGTGCGCTTGCCGCTTGTTCCTTTATCCGAAGAGGAAAGATTGGATTTGCAAGCTGTATTGAATGCAGTAAAAGCAACCTCCAAAAGCTAAAGAAATCCCCTGGTGGCATCTTTTCACCAGGGGATTATTTATTGTTTGCGGTTGTTTTAGAAGGGCTGAAAGCGGGAAAAAGTACATTGATAGTAGTTCCTTCATTGACTTTGCTTTCAATGCTTATTGTTCCAGCGTGATTCTTAATAATGCGATTGCATATCATCAAACCTAACCCAGTTCCTTTTTCTTTTGTGCTGTAAAAGGGCTCGCCCAAATTGGATATTCGTTCCTCCGGGATTCCCATACCTTCATCTTGGATTTTCGTCATGATTTCCCCATTGCTTGTCCTCATGGCGCTAACCGTGATTCCACCTCCGTTCGGCATTGCTTCGATTGCATTTTTTAGCAAATTGATAAAAACCTGTTTTAATTTGTTTGATTCTCCTTTTATAAGTGAATCGCCCAGATCTATATCCAATTTCATCTCAACATTATGAAGAAGAGCTTCTGAACGAAAAAGATCAACAGTCTCCTCCAACAAAATGCCGATATCAACTTCTTCCATTTTGGAAGGCTGCGGCTTTGCCAAAATCAGTAAATCACTAACAATATCCTCGATGCGCTCTAATTCGTTTAACATAACCTCAAGATAGTCATGATGATTTTCTTTTTTTAATAATTGGGTAAAGCCTTTAATAGCTGTCAAAGGATTTCGGATTTCATGAGCAATACCAGCAGCTAATTGTCCGACAACAGACAGTTTCTCGGTTCTGTGCATCATTTCTTCCGCTTTCTTTTGTTCAGTCAAATCTCGGATCAAAATTTGAAATGTTTCTCTTTCTTTATAAATAGTCGGAATTAATTTGACTTGGACATATTTTTTCAATCCGTCATGTCTGGAAACAGTGATCTCAAATGTGCCATTCATACCATTTTGCATAAGGTGACGCCTTACCTCCCCATGTGAGGCAGGAAAAATAAAATCAAAGATTGACTTGCCAATGACCTCTTGTTTACGTGTCACACCGAACAGCTTTTTGGCCGTATCGTTTATATAAATCCAATGACCGCTTTTTGTAATGATACCGACAGTGTCCTGGAAATTTTCAACAAGCAAACGGTACATTTCTTTATTCTCCTCCAACTGTGCTTCAGTGGCAATCTGATTGGTCACATTCCTAGAAATCGTGGAGAAGCCTTTTGGTTCATTATCTTCACAATACGGTATTAGTGTGGTTTCAAGCCATATATAATCTCCTTCCTTTCGACAGAAACGATATTTTACTCTTTTATACGATGGAGACGAGCAAATATCCTTTAATTTTTTTCTGTCGCTCGGATGGGAATAATCGAAAAGGGAGGTGTCTAGCAGTTCTTCAGGCTTATACCCAAGCAAAGGATCTGATGTAGGGGACACATATGAAAAATCTCCATTGATTGAATGAAACGAGAAAAGAATATCTGAGTATTGGATAAATGAACGATAAATTTCTAGTTCATGGAGCAGGCTTCCTTTGTTCATGCAGAGTCTCCTTTTTTTATGATGAGTTCGCATAATTATAAAAATTGTATCACATTTTACGGTTGTTTTTTATAATAAGCTTAAGACTATTTTTGCTTTCACTCCCAATTTCCGTATTGGTTGAACATGGAATTCACAATCAAGTATAATGGAGTGTAACTGATGAAGATCGGGAATACATACACCATAGGAGGAAGAAATATTTTGACTAAAATAATAAATGACAACATAAAAATAATCCCACTTGGAGGAGTAGGGGAGATTGGAAAAAATATGTATGTCATCGAAATTGATACGGACATTTTCATCATTGATGCCGGGTTGAAGTTTCCTGAAAATGAAATGCTTGGCATCGATATTGTGATACCGGACACAACGTGGCTGGAGGAACAAAAAGATCGGGTCAAAGCAATTTTTCTAACGCACGGACACGAAGATGCAATTGGAGCACTACCTTATGTGTTGCAGAAGATAAGTGCTCCAGTTTACGGTACGAAATTAACGATCGCACTGGCGAAGGAAAAGTTGAAAGAATTCGGACTGAAGACATCCAGTCGTTTTCATACCGTCAGATCAAATTCCAGGATAAAGTTTGAACGCACGGTGGTTACATTTTTCCATACAACTCACAGCATTCCGGATTCAGTTGGGATTTCTATACAGACATCCGAAGGAAAAATCGTTCATACAGGTGATTTTAAATTTGATCAGGCAGCTACGGAATTATATCGTGCAGAGATTGGGAAAATGGCGAGTATCGGTGATTCCGGTGTACTTTGCCTTTTATCTGACAGCACTGAAGCAGAAAACCCGGGCTTTACGATTTCGGAGGCGGTCACGGAAAGAGAGCTGTCCAATACATTTCACACTGCGCAAGGAAGAATTATTGTTGCCTGCTTTGCCTCTAATTTCATAAGGATCCAGCAGGCATTGGATGCAGCACATGAAAATGGAAGAAAAGTGGCAGTGGTCGGAAAAAGCATTGAGCGAAGCTTTGAAATCGCCCTTAAGCTTAAATATCTTTCATTGGCGTCTGAAGAGCTTATGGTACCGATTAGCGACATCCCGAAGTATGAAGATAACGAAATTGTGATTATTTCAACGGGAACAATGGGTGAGCCTTTTGAAGCACTACAAAAAATGGCCAGACAAAATCATAAGCAGATCAATATTAGAAAAGGAGATACTGTTTTAATTACAGCTACTCCTTCGCCAGGGCTTGAAACCTTCATGTACAAAACGATTGATCTTTTATACAGGGCGGGTGCAGTTGTCAGTACGCCATATTTTAAAATTCATGTTTCGGGGCATGGGAGTCAAGAGGATCTCAAGCTTATGCTCAATTTGATGAAGCCTAAATTTTTCATTCCGATTCAGGGAGAATATCGGATGCTTTTTGAGCATGCAAAGCTGGCTGAACAAAAAGGCTTAAGTAAGAATCAGATATTCATTCCTAGCAATGGAGAAGTTATTGAATACAAAGACGGCAAAATGTCAGTGGGAGGCAAAGTGCCTGCTGGAAATATACTAATTGATGGAATCGGTATCGGGGATGTTGGAAACATCGTCTTGCGGGATCGCAAGCTGCTTTCGCAAGATGGAATTTTCACTGTCGTTGTGACACTGGATAAAAAGAATAAGAAAATTGCATCGGGACCTGAAATCATTTCGCGTGGTTTTGTTTATGTAAGGGAGTCAGAAAAGCTGATAGAGGAATCAACAAACATTGTCAAGTCGATTGTTGAACAAGCTATATCCGAAGGTTCATTCGACTGGGCGGGAATCAAGCAGGACATCCGGGATAGGCTGAACCAATTTTTATTTGATCAGACTAAACGCAGGCCGATGATACTGCCAATTATCATGGAAGTATAATGTTAAAACAAAAGCGAAAAGCGCCTGTTTATCGACGTACAGACTGGAGTGACTCCAACGAGATAAAGGAAACACGCGAAACGCAGTGGAGCGATGTTGACTTATCGTAGGCGGAGGCGCGAAGTCTGCTAGTCGATAGGCGCT
>JAABNQ010000081.1 GCA_009928435.1 Bacillus sp. HF117_J1_D | reverse complement strand
ATTCCACGAGTTAAATCACTTGACTTTTGAATGGAAATTTCATGCAACGCTAGTGTAATTTCCTATACAATGAGTCAAACCGGACAGATGACTGCCCGGTTTGATTTCACGCCAAAGCCTTTGCTGTTTCACGGTTTAAAGGCTCTAAATCCACTTCAAAGCCCATATCTTCAAGCATTTTCCAGTCCTGCGATCCCTCTTGCCCTTCCGTTGTCAAATAATCACCGATAAAAATGGAATTGGCCGCATACAAGCCAAGTGGCTGAAGACTGCGGAGATTGACTTCTCTTCCACCTGAAATCCGGATTTCTTTTGTAGGGTTGATAAAACGGAACAAGCAAAGCACCTTCAAGCAATAACGCGGATTAAGCTCGTCAGTCCCTTCAAGTGGAGTCCCATCCACTGCGTGCAGAAAGTTCACCGGAATAGAGTCTGCATCCAGCACTTTCAAGCTGCGTGCCATATGAACGACATCTTCCTTCGACTCTTTCATGCCGACAATGACGCCGGAACAGGGAGAAATTCCCGATGCTTTTGCCGCCTCTACAGTATTGACCCGGTCATCATATGTATGGGAAGTGGTGATATTTTGATGATGATGACTTGATGTGTTGATATTATGGTTGTAACGGTCAACCCCTGCTTCCTTCAAAAGCTCTGCCTGTCCAGGTTTTAAGATACCGAGACAGGCACAAACGGTCATGCCTTTATGCTTATCTTTGATTTCTTTTACCGCGTCCACAACGATATCCAACTCTCGGTTCGCAGGTCCCCTCCCACTGGCCACAATACAATATGTTCCGGCGTTCAGCTCCGCTGCCCGAGCAGCTCCTGCAACAATCTCATCCTTTTTCATCATTGAATATTTTTCAATCGGAGCTTGCGATACAATCGACTGCGCACAATAGCCGCAATTCTCAGGGCAAAGTCCTGACTTTGTATTGATAATCATATTCAGCTTCACTTTATTCCCGTAAAAGTTCTTTCTTACCCTATACGCAGCATGCAATAGGAGCAGCAATTCGTCATCCGGACAGTTAAGCACTGCCATAGCCTGTTCATCCGTCAGCTCTTTTCCTGCTAATGAAGTTTCCGCCATCACATCATATACATTCATACTCTTCTCTCCAATCAACTAGATTTTTTTACAATTCCCTGCATCCGATGCGCAAACACTGCTGCTAAAATGGCAAGCAATATGTCTTTAGGAAGCGGAACTGCCATCCACATCCATGCCACCTTATACGAAAAAGCATCTGGCGCTGCTGCCCAAAGCTTGTATGCGGCATACATCCAGTTCGTTCCGAATAAATAGCTGAAAGCTGTTCCCAGCAAAGCCGCGATGACATACGAATGGAGCTTGTTGTTCTTTTCAATAATTTTCCCTGTAATATATGCCGTAAAAATAAATGCAATGATAAATCCGAACGTAGGACTGAGCAACTGCCCGATTCCCCCGTAAAAACGTGCAAATACCGGTGCTCCCGCAAGTCCAATAAAAGCATAAACTGCCATTGAAATGGCCCCAAGACGACTCCCGAGAAAGGCTCCTGCCAAAACGGCAAAGAAGGCCTGGAGCGTGATAGGTACTCCCCCAATGACCATAAATGGAACAAAAGAAGTGATATTTGCCCCAATCATCATCAAGGCAGAAAATAAGCTGATATACACCATATCCAAGGTCTTTAGTCTGCTTTTTGTTTTTACTAATTCACTGCCCACTTTCCTTCACCTCTATTGTTTAATATATTAAGAGGATACTTGATATCAAGCTGAAATGTCAACATTACAAAAATTAAAGTTGACAATTATTTTTAACTTTTTCTGTAACAAAACGAATTTTTAAGGTACTAATAAGACAAAGGGATATTTAGGGATGATCATAATGAATGAGCTTGAGAAGATATATAGAGACATTCAGCCAAAGGTTTTCGCCTTTTTCTATATAAAGTTAGGTGACAGAGCATTGGCTGAGGATTTAACACATGATGTTTTTTATGCGGCAGTCAAAGGATTTCCATCATTCGCAGGAGATTCGTCTTTGAGCACATGGATTTTCTCCATTGCTAAAAACAGATTAAAAAAACATTTCCGTTCAAAAAAATACACCGCCGGCTTGACGGAGCAGCTTTCAAATAAAGAATCCCCTATCCCTTCGTCACCGGAGGAAATTTATATTTTAAAGGAAGGAAGCCGGGATCTTGTTGCACATATTAACAAGCTGGAGCCTCCCCTAATAAGGGAGATTGTGATTCTTCGACTCTATGCCGAACTATCCTTTAAGGAGATCGGCCGTCTTATAGGTAAAAGTGAGAACTTTACAAGGGTGACATTTCACCGGGCCAAAATCAGATTGAAAAAGGAAATGAGGGTGAGTGATGAATAGAGATTGTTATATTGTGGAGGATCTTCTTCCCCTTTACCATGAGGGCTTGCTCCAGGCCGAAACAACTGCTTGGTTAGAGGAGCATTTAAAATCATGCGAAAGCTGTCGGGAACTATCGAACCTGTCAAAAGATCCTGTTCAAAAGGAGACGATTCGCTCATCCGTGGACAATGATCAAATGTTCGCAAAAATAAACTTGAAACTGTCTGTTTATCAAATTATTTTCATTGCCCTTTCCTTTTTTTTCGCCATGAAAACATCCCTTCTCAATGAGAGCTTTGGATTCATTTTAACGTATACTATTTTGGGATTTGTCACTTACTTCTTCTATCAAAGAATAATAATAGTGGTCACCATTGCTTTTTTGCCAACATTTATCTGGTCGTGGGCTCAATCAGTGAACGAGACTGTTTCAATCCTGGAAACAATTTCGGGGGCCTTATTTTTGGCCTTGATCCACCTGCTGTTTGCCATCATCGGAAGCTTGGTCGCTTTCCTCCTGATAAAATTCAAGAAAGAGGGGAATTAAATGAAAAAATGGATGTACTTAATCTTGATCCTTATCATCGTCATCCCGGTATTGTTTTTCTATAATGCGTTTAACGGCAACCCAGTCAGCAAACTGCTTTCCACCTCCGCTTTAAAAAAGCATTTGGAAAACACTTATCCCGATAAGGAATATCAGATCAAAGAAGGGTTCTACAATTTTAAAATTGGGGGATACTCCTATGATGTTGTTCAAATTGGAAGCGAAAAGGAATACGAATTCGAAGTCACGGGCTTTTTGATTCCGACAGTTTCCTATGACGCCATTTACTATGCCAATCTCGATGAGCCGTTGATTGAAAAATGGGGGAAAGAAGCATCCAAGGAAATTAACAAACTCCTTGAAAAAGATGTTCCCGAACTGTTGAACGTTGATGTACAGGTGGAAGTTTTAAAAGGGAAATATAATGCCGAAACTAAGTGGAGCAAGGACTTAAAGCTCGAAAATCCAATGTATATCCATATCATTACGGATGCCGCAGGCAAAACAAAAGAAGATATAGTTCAAACGATGAAAACCATTCAAAAACATTTGAATGACAATAACTATACGTATGATTCAGTCACAATCAACTCGAATGTCCAAGATAGGGATTTTGCAGATAAAGACCCGTTTGGTTATGTGAAATATTCCGGCTCCTTTACCAAAGAAGAGAAGATCAAACTGAATGATATCGAGCAATTCGAATAGAAAAGCGCCTGTGTCATTAACAGGAAGGTTCGGCGTTTAAAATATATAACCGCGTGAAATCAAACTGATTTCTCGCGGTGTTATTTTCACGATTTGTACTAAAATCAATTAGCTTTTCAACTTATGGCCCAGAATTTCTTCCTGACCTGGTTTAAGCTAGCCCCTCGATCCAATTATTTAAAAACCTTAAACCGTTCATCCACGCTTTGGAATTGTTTTTCTCCTGGTGCAGCCGTCGGCGTTCCAAATGGCATTTGTGCCATTAAAGTCCAGTTCTCAGGAACATTCCAGATTTTTTGAACAGCTTCATCAATCAGTGGCTGATAATGCTGCAAAGTAGCGCCAAAGCCTTCAAGCTCCAGTGCTGTCCAAACGATATATTGAAGCATTCCTGATGATTGCTGGGCATATTCCGGGAATTTGTCAGCGTATGGTGGGAATTGCTCTTGTAAACCTTTTACAACATTATCGTCCTCGAAAAACAGGACTGTACCATAACCATTTCGGAATGCCTCCATTTTTTGGGCAGTCGGCTCAAATTGATCTTCTGGAACTAATTCTCTTAAAGCAGACTCAGTAATGTTCCAAAGTTTGTCGTGATTTTCCCCAAGAAGAAGCACTACTCGGGCACTCTGTGAGTTAAAAGCAGTTGGCCCATGTTTGATGGCATGCTCAATTATTTCTTCAATCTTATCATCAGAAATCGGTGATTCCTTGCTGATTCCATAAATTGAACATCTTTCCTTGACGGCTGTATAAAAATCCTGTTCTGTTTTGATCATGTTGACATTCTCCTTTTCATTAAACTTCCAAAATCAAATAAATTCCTGACGGATCTTTCGTTATTATTGCTCCATTTTCCTCTATAATCCAAGCATTTAGCTTTTCCAGCCGGGCGACAGCCTTTCTTCTTTTAGCCTCATCAGAAAATAATATGGTAAAGTGCTTCAAGCCTGTGCTTTTTTCCTCTGGTGGTCCCGCACCCGCACTATTCCACGTATTGAGCCCGATATGGTGGTGATATTTGTGCCATGAAATGAACAATGCCTGGCTTCCATACCGAAGAACCGGATCAAAGCTAATCCCATCACAATAGAATCTCTTAGCATCCTCTAAATTGGATACCTGCAAATGAATATGCCCAATTAGAGTTTCAGACGGCATTCCATTCCAGCCGGTCCCAGAGGCATCCATTAACAAATCATCTATATCGAGCGGCTTTGTCGTCATGAAAACTTGGTCTTTCTCCCATTCCCATGAGTCTGCATCTCTGTCCGCATAAATTTCCAATCCGTTACCTTCCGGATCCGCAAGATACAGGGCTTCGCTAACGTCATGATCAGACGCCCCCTGAAGCGGATAGCGGATCTGAGCCAAATGTTTGATAACATCCGCCAAATCAGCCCTCTCCGGCAGTAAAAAAGCAATATGATATAAACCTGTCGTATGCGGAGGTCGGAATTTTGCCCCTTTATCTTCTTCAAGCTTTAATAAAACAGTTTTTCCATCCGCTGTAAGTGACACTTTCTCTTATCCCTGTTCATACACTCGGAACCCGAGAACATCTATATAAAATGCAAGCATCCGCTTGATGTTTTGCACCGTCAATGTTACTGTGCCAATGACAGGATCGGCGGATTTAACGATAAGCCACTCCTCCTTTTTACCAACTTACTTTATGTAAGCAACTATATATATTAGTTTATTTCATCTGTCAAGAAGAAACAATTAGTGATATAATTATAATATCGAGGTGAACTTAAATGAACGGAAACACTTGTCCAAGATTGGAAAAAGCCATGAGTATATTGGGTCAGCGTTGGACCGGGCTCATTATTTACCAGCTTCTAAACGGCCCGCAACGCTTTTGTACGGTGGAAGCAGCCATGCCGATCAGTGCGCGCGTCCTGTCTGAGCGTTTAAAGGATCTGGAAAAAGAGGGAATTGTAAAAAGACAGGTATATCCCGAAACACCGGTCAGAATCGAATACTCTTTGACCGAAAAAGGGATGGCACTCGAACCGATTATGAATGAAATTGCTTCATGGGCCGAACAATGGGTGGAAAACCCTGCTGAATAAATGCCGATTGCTCCAAAAGAGTCAGTCGGCATCTTTATTTTGAGTAGTATGCTCCACTAATATAAATCATTATAGAGAAAGGGGTTTTTATAAGTGAAGGATAAAATCATTCATAGGTTCACATCTTATGTAAAAGTAGATACACAATCCAATGAGAACAGTGACACATGCCCTTCAACATCTGGGCAACTGACATTAGCCCATCAGTTGGTGAAAGAGCTTGAATCCATCGGCATGGCAGAAGTAACCATCGACGAAAATGGGTATGTCATGGCCACCCTCCCGGCCAATACAGAAAAAAAGGTACCCACCATCGGATTTTTAGCACATGTTGATACAGCGACAGATTTTACGGGCAAAGGCGTCAAACCTCAGATTGTGGAAAACTATGATGGCAAGGATATTTTACTAAATGAAGAGAAGCAAATCGTCTTGTCTCCAGAGAAATTCCCGTCTCTGTTGGATTGCAAAGGACATACTCTTATTACAACAGATGGAACAACCCTTCTCGGTGCAGACAACAAAGCGGGAATTGCAGAAATCATGACGGCTATGGATTATTTGTTGAAGCATCCTGAAATCAAGCATGGCAAAGTAAGAGTAGCTTTTACCCCTGATGAGGAGATTGGAAGAGGTCCCCATCGATTTGACGTCAAAGTATTCAATGCTTCATTCGCCTATACTGTTGACGGTGGTAAAATTGGCCAACTTGAATATGAAAGTTTTAATGCGGCAAGCGCCAAACTAATTGTTAAAGGGACGAATATTCATCCTGGAACAGCGAAAGGGATCATGGTCAACTCTCAAAGCATTGCCATTGAATTTCATAACCGCCTTCCCGCTGATGAAGTACCCGAATTAACTGAAGGATATGAAGGTTTTTACCACCTTCTCTCGTTTGAAGGCAATGTGGAAGAAACAATCCTTCATTATATCGTCCGTGATTTTGACCGGAAAAAGTTCGAGAAAAAGAAAGCATTTATGCAGCAGATTTCCGAAGAGCTGGGAGAAAAATATGGAACAGATAGGATCCAGCTGGAGTTGAAAGACCAATATTACAATATGCGAGAGAAAATCGAGCCCGTGAAAGAAATTGTCGAAATAGCTTCTGACGCGATGAAAAAATTAGGCATCAAACCGGACATCTCGCCAATCCGCGGCGGAACTGACGGATCTCAACTCTCCTTCATGGGACTGCCCACTCCGAATATTTTTACCGGCGGAGAAAACTTCCACGGCCCATACGAATTTGCCTCAGCCGATGTAATGGAAAAATCAGTGCAGACGATTGTGGAAATTGTGAAGCTGTTTGAAGAGCGCGCCGAAAAGTTCCAATAAAATCCGTCCATATTTTGACAACAATTTTATATTTTTGACAAAAATGATTGACTTTCAATTTGGCAGCTGACATAATATTTTTGATAATTATATCTAAAAATACCTTTAAACCAGTCCTGTGAGGCTGACAAGGTGCGCGCACGTCAAGCTGCGCGTTCATTTTGCTATGGAAATGTAACCAAGCACCTTGCCTTCAGGTAAGGTGCTTTTCATGTTCAAACTAACTTGTATTGGAGAGAAAAAGATGAACCAAAGAGAAATCCAAGTGGATGAGCGTTTGCCTATTCTGCAGAGCCTTCCGCTCAGCTTCCAGCATCTATTCGCCATGTTCGGTTCCACTGTCCTAGTGCCACTTTTATTTAAAGTCGATCCTGCCACCATCCTATTAATGAACGGTCTTGGCACACTGCTTTATATTTTTATTACTAAAGGCAAAATCCCAGCTTATCTGGGATCAAGCTTTGCATTTATCTCACCCGTTTTTGCAGTATTGTCCAAATATACAGGTGGAGAAGGATATGCTTATGCACTCGGAGGCTTTCTTGCTGTCGGTGTGATCCTCGTCATCATCTCATTGATTGTCAAACTTGTTGGTACCGCCTGGATCGATTTCATTTTTCCTCCAGCAGCAATGGGGGCTATCGTAGCTGTCATTGGATTGGAGCTTCTCCCGGTCGCTGGTGAAATGGCTGGATTAGTAAAACCTGAAGGTGCACTGGAGACATGGAAACCAGATCCGGATACTATGTTGGTTTCATTATTAACACTGGGGATCACCATCCTCTGTTGGGTCACCCTGCGTGGATTTTTAAAGATTATTCCTATCCTGATCGGTATTGTCTCAGGCTATATTATCGCTTTCTTTGTAGGGATTGTCGATTTAAAGCAGTTTCATGATGCCGCTTGGATTTCCGCTCCCACATACTACGCGATGAAATTCAATTGGGCGGATATCTTTCTCATTCTTCCCGCAGCGCTGGTTCTGGTACCAGAACATATCGGCCACCTAGTTGTTACCGGAAATATCGTCAAAAAAGATCTGGTAAAAGATCCGGGACTCGACCGCTCTTTAATGAGTAACGGGATTTCCACAATCATTTCCAGCTTTGTCGGTTCAACGCCAAATACGACATACGGTGAAAATATTGGGGTATTAGCGATTACGCGAGTCTATTCCACATGGATCATTGGTGGTGCCGGAGTCATTGCCATCGTCCTTTCTTTCTGTGGGAAGTTAGCTGCCTTGATTTCCTCCATACCACAACCGGTTATGGGAGGCATCTCGCTTCTTCTATTTGGAATCATCGCTGTGAGCGGGCTTCGCATGCTAGTTGAATCAAAAGTTGATTATAGTAACTCTCATAATATGATTTTAACCTGTGTAGTTCTGGCAATTGGTGTAAGCGGAGCTTCCTTACACATCGGACCTGTCACGCTGGCTGGAATGGGACTAGCAACTGTAGTTGCCATTCTCCTTAGCCTTTTCTTTAAATTATTAGAGGCATTAAACCTATCAAATGAATAGTCAAAAACGAAACATGCGCGGGGCCTCAGAAATCCCTGCGCATGTTTTGCCTTTATTAGGCTCCTTTTTTAACGACCATCTCAGATTTTCCACCCTCCACTACTACACAAGCCGACGCATCTCCTATAATATTTACTGACGTTCTTAACATATCAAGAATTCGGTCGATCCCTGCAATCAGCGCAATTCCTTCCAATGGCAGATTAACAGCTGTCAGCACCATCGTCAGCATAATCAGCCCTGCTCCCGGAACCCCTGCTGCTCCAATGGAAGCCAGCGTTCCCATCAACGCAACAATCAAGATCTGGGCCATTGTTAATTCCACCCCAAAATATTGCGCGATGAACATGACTGCAATCCCTTGATAAATAGCCGTTCCATCCATATTGATTGTCGCTCCGAGCGGAAGGACGAAACTACTCGTTCCTTTTGAGACCCCCAAATTTTCCTGAGTGTTTTTCATCGTAACTGGAAGCGTCCCCGAACTGCTGCATGTAGCAAAAGCAACGGATGCTGCAGGGAAAATGCCTTTGAAAAAATAGTAAGGACTCATTTTTCCGAATGACTTAACCGCTGCGGAATATACAAGTGCCACATGGACGATAACTGCAACTACCATGGCAATGATCACTTTAATCAACGGCATCAAGACGGAAGGTCCGTATGTCCCGACAATCGGTGCAAGCAAGCCAAAGATTCCAAGCGGAACAAGTTTCATAACCATGTTTGTAATTTTATACATCACTTCAGATAATCCTTCAAAAAATCGCTGAACCGGAAGTGCTTTTTCACCTACAAGTGAAATACCGATTCCAAGAAAGATAGCAAAGAAAATAATTTGCAGGACTGCTCCTGTAGTTAATGCCTCAATTGGGTTTGTTGGAATAATATTTAATAATGTTGTAATAACACCCTCAGTTTCAGGGGCATCCACAGCTTCTCCCTGAACAGCAATTTCTACACCAGCTCCCGGCTGAAAGACAAATCCGGCAAACAAGCCCAGTGCAATGGCAATGAAACTCGTCACAAGAAAATATCCTATTGCTTTTCCGCCTAAATTACCGAGCTTTTTTATACTTCCTGCATTCGTCACACCCACCACGATTGTCGAAAGAATCAAAGGAACAATGATAAACTTAATAAGCCTTAAAAACAGATCACCCAGCGGCTGGATAATCGTCGCTCTTTCTCCAAAAGCGATTCCAACAATAATAGCAAGAACAAAAGCTGCCAAAATCTGAAACATGAAGTTTCGCTTCATATCGAGCCCTCCTCGTATTGCTGTCGTGAGGGAAGAACATTATGGCAATACTGAGAGACTTTTAATGGAATCACCAGGCTGAAGTACAGGCTGAACCATCTCCTCTTTGTTCATATACTTCAAGCCCATCCCGGTATTGATGATAATCACTCTCTCATCCTCTTTCATCCATCCGGACTCTCGCAGCTTCCGTGCCGCAAAAAATGCAGCAGCCCCTTCCGGACATACGAAGGCTCCTTCTTCTCTTATAATATTTTTCTGTTCTTTTATAATTTCTTCATCTTTAACTGCCAGTGCGCACCCATTTGTTTCATGAATAGCTTGAAGAACTAGAAAATCTCCCAAAGCTTTTGGAACATTGATTCCGAACGCCAGCGTTCGTGAATCAGGCCAAAACTCGGATTCTTTTTTCTTCTCTTCCCACGCTTTTACAATCGGCGCACACCCTTCCGCCTGAACAGCTACAAACCTAGGCATCTTCCTAGAGTTAATCCACCCAAGATTTTGCAGTTCTTTAAACGCCTTATAAATAGCGATAAGTCCGACACCGCCACCCGCTGGATATAGGATGACATCAGGCGTTTCCCAGTTCAACTGTTCTGCAATTTCAAAGCCCATCGTTTTCTTCCCTTCAATTCGGTACGGCTCTTTTAATGTTGATACATCATATAAATGAAAATCGACAGCAGCCGTCGCTGCCATTTTACCTGCATCACTGATCACCCCATCAACGATAAACAAATGGGAACCTGCCGACGCTACTTCTGACCGTATTAGGGCCGGCGCATCCCTTGGCATGATGATCACAGCTTGAATGCCTGCTTTACAAGCATAGAGTGACCAAGCGGCTCCTGCATTTCCATTCGTCGGCATCACCAATCCTCTGACGCCTAATTCGTTCGCTTTTGAGATTCCAACCGCAGCTCCTCGCGCTTTAAACGTACCTGTAGGAGCCATTCCTTCATCCTTCATATACAGGTGGGTAATGTCCATATCTGAGCCTAGCTTCTTCATTGGAAGCAAAGGCGTCATCCCTTCTCCCAGAGATATGATATTTTTAGCGCTTTGAACAGGTAGTAGTTCATGATACCGCCAAAGATCATGACTTCTTTTCAACAGATCATCTGGCTTTAAAACTTTTGCCAATTTCCTTAAATTATAATTTACAAGCAGTGTAAGCGTCAAATAATCCCCACCTGTATTCAGATGGGGATTTCATATATGCTCTA
>JAABNQ010000080.1 GCA_009928435.1 Bacillus sp. HF117_J1_D | reverse complement strand
TGGGTAAAATCAGCCTGCTTTTCAAGCTTTTAACAAACTACGTCACGGATTCAGGATTCAGTTTAGAAGCAATGTGAAAAAGAAAATCATTTATTATAATCCGATAACGAAGCAGTTTTTTAGTTTATTGGTTTAACATGCGCTTTCTTTTCCGGTCTTGTTGAATATAAACACATAAAACGCATTAGCCGGGTGTCAGTGGTCCTCATGTGAGATGAAAACAAGATGATATAAATAGACGTTGTTTGATTGGGGCTTCCGATCAAGGACCTAATCACGAAAAAAACTGAGCTAATTCCCCATATTCATTTGAAGGAGAAAGATAAACTTCCTCAGAATGGAAAAAGGCAATGTATGATACAATCCAATAAAAAAAGCTTGTCCAACACTTGCCTTTTACTCTTTGGGCGATTTTTGGTAACACAAGCCAACACATTTACGGCTGGTCCTGTGTCAAAGAGAGCGTCAATTATTGATTCATGTCGTATAGACAAAGGAAATTCAATGTAGAATTTCCTTTGTCTTTACCTTCTCAAATTTCTATGTATTAGCGTATAGATATAGATTCTTAACTCTGTTTTCCTAATAAAGGTTGGAATAAAATAATTACTTTTATTTTAAGTAACTTTTCTCAATAAGTGCTTCCCTAATTAACTTTATTATAGTTCGGTTAATAGAAAATGTCGCTTCTTCCAATTTAAAATATTCCTGCCCATCCACACCTTGAGTATGAGCACCGTGTGCAATACCATTTCTTAAATTAAGCAAACTTTTTATAGTTTCTTCATGTTGTTTAAAAGTATCATACTGTAAACCTACTTTATACAATAACTTCTTTAAAACTTTTGGCCATAGATTACTTTCCGTGTTTATGACCTTATCAGGAATTTTCAAAGTTTCATTTAATAGATCATCAAAAGAAGTTACTAAGTGAATTCGTTTTGCAATTCTCTTTAAATCATTATCATTTGGAAGGGATTTACCAAACATTTGTCTATATCTGTTTTCTTTGTGATTTTCATCTTCAAATAAAGTAAAAGTGTCATGCATTGATGCTGTCACTAAGCATTCATGAGCATCTCTTCTTAATAGATTTTCTTCATTTACTGCCATAATATAAGTATTAAATGCAAAATTACAAAAACCTTCATAGTGAGAATAAAGCATAAGTACAAGGGATTTTCTATATATTTTTTTTTGTTCATTATCTTCAATGAGTGTAAGTTGTTTTTTCAAAAAGTTTAATTCTTGCTCTCTTTCTGTCCAATTCAACTCAAGTTCTTCTATTATTGATAAAATCTTATGGTCTTCCATCCAAGAATTCACCAACTTTTTCTTCTACTATCTCAATCCGCTTGTTTAAATATGTAGAGGTGTTTTTTCCACCTCCTGAGGCATTAGCTAGAAACTTGTCGTCTTCTTTAATAGAGTCTAATAAGACTTCGATTCCTTTTATCAAATTTGAATCTTCTAGTGATATAGCATCAATATATTTCTGAATTCCTACTGTAAACGCATCATAATGGGTAGATGTAACACCTTTTATGTAATTACCCACTTTTCCCTTTTTATCAAACGATCTGGCTCCTAAAGTTTTATTTAATAGCTTAAAAGTTTTTTCAAAAATAGCACGCTCTTTCGGATAATCTAATTCTATATGGTTTGGATCCGTAGTGTCCGCAACTTTTTCCATAAAAGATGTTAAAAAGGGCGTAATATCTTTACGATAACTGGCACGATCATTTTTATAGGCAAAAAACTTTAAAATATATTCTTGGTCTTCTTTTTTCTCTAATTTCGCAGGGTTTAAATGTTGCATCGTATTTTTAAAATCTTCGTTTTCACTCAACTCTATAATAAACTCATTAAAAGTGTCATCTAAGAGACGTACAGTACAGTTTCGAATTTCTTGCTCGCTTAAGATTTCTCCACCAGTATTTAATCTTTTAAACATATAATACCGTAGTCTTGGATCACTATCTTTTCTAATAATTTCAACACGTACAAACGATCTTTTCAGTCTTATTTGGAGTGTTTTAGGTAAATCTTCATAGGTCAGCCCATTCAATTCTTTTACAATGTCACAACCTTCTAATTGTAAGGCTTCTCTTTTTTCATCACTTACATTCTCAGTCTCTACTAATTGGCCTCTAAAATGAAGATATGTTGAAATGCGTTGCAAACCATCTATTAACTCATAAACACTCTCTTCTTTTTCTATTACATATATTGGTGGTATTGGCATTTCAAGTATTAAAGATTCTATAAATTGAGATTCTTTTTCAATAGACCATCTAAATAAACGTTGATACTCTGGGGAAATTTCAAATTCCCCTTCACGATACATGTCTAATATTTCGTTAAAAGATAAATCAAGGGAGTTAGTCCTCACTTGTTCTATTTTTTTATCTATAAGCTCTAAAAGTCGCAACTGTTCACTTGCATTTTGCTTCACTTTTCTCCTCACTCCTTTAAAAGTACTATCACTTGTTCACTATCAACTGACCGCTTCCTATATTTTTTACTACTACTATTAAGATCAACCATACTTTGTTTATTGTTAAAAACATAAACCTCTTTTAATTTCCAACCAAGGTTATTCGTCATTTCAGTAAATATTTCTTTTAAGTCTACTAAAATATCCTTATAATAAGAATTTTGTATTACCATTACACAATAGCTCTTGTTTTTTAACAATCTATTTATTTCAACCATAGATTTATACATAGAATCGAAGTATTGGAAATAAGTTTTATAGTAATAAGTTGATGAGGCTCTGGAAGGGTGTTGTTTAATAAGCTTTAATGTTTCCAAACATGTCTTTCCCCATTCTTTTTTAACATCCAAATCAGATTTAGTTATCATTGGAGTACCAATGATGTTTTCCCTTAATTCAACGAATCTATCTTTTGTCAAATTAAAAATGGCCAACTCTAATGCTGTCATTACAGCATAGTCGATTCTCGTACAATATGGGGGTGAAGTGATTACTGCATCTATCGATTCATTTTCTAAGGTCATTTTTATAGAGTTTCCAACAATAATTTCCGGGGAAAATTTACATTCTTTTTTATATTCTGAGACGCTTAATCTTTTTAACTCCTCTACAAAGACTTTTTCAATCTTGTGTCGAGGAATTTCTCCGCGTTCTTCTTTACGAGGCATTTTCAACCAAGTTGGATTAGAAGTTTTATAAGGTTCAGCCAATTTTTTTAATGAGTTAAAGAGCACTACACATAAAAAATATTGTTCTGTACTATATTCTGTTCCCAATTCAAGGCTTTCACTCAAGTACTTTCCATTTAAAATAGTTCTTTCTAAGTTTCTTAGTATTTTTACGGTTTTATCGTTAAACCACTTTAACAATTCATCATTTTTTCTAACACCTTTTCTCAGTCTTCGAGATTTTATTAATAATCCTTCTACATCTATATTCTCATAATCTAAAAAAGTCCTTCCTTTAGCCACCACTCCCATAACCGGATTAATATCAACACCTATAGATTTATAATCATTAAGCATTGATATAAACGTTGTAGTACCGCTTCCATTCCATGGATCCAATATACAAGAACCTTTATCTAAATCTAAAATATCGAGCATATCTTCTACAAAGTGCTCTGAGAATCCTGCGTAGTATCTATAACCCCTTCGACTCTGACCGCTTAACTTAGTCGTTCTTAAAGTACTTTTATTCATTCTCTCTACTTTCCGCCTTTAACCCTGTAAATTGTATATTACACACACAGTAATTTTGTTATATAATAATTTCCTTATTAATTTAACTCAATGTATATATAAAATTACGTCAACAACTCAGACATGATTATTGTACTATAAAGTTTATATAGTTAAATAATGTATTCTCTACTTATATTTTCCATTTCAGTGATAAATTATTACTTTTTAGCCTTTCTACCATATCAATATTATACCATTTCATAAAATTAAATCTTCTAATACCTTCTTCGTCAGACCAAAAAAAGGAAAGCCTACAGCAAAAGCAGTTCTTATCCTGCCAACGGCAAGCTACCTGGCCTATGCAAATAACAGATTCCAGAATGTCCCATTGGCGCAGGTCATGTTTGGAAGGGCACCAGTTGTCCAACAAGAGGACATGTACCTGGGTGAGCGCGCCGAATATGGACTATCCACATACGATTTCCATAACGACGGAACGGGCGTCTGCTTCTCCTCTAACCTGCTTCCGATTTTGAACATGAGGCCAAATACCGGCATACTCTCTCTCCGTCATTGTGGCAGTTTAATGCGGACCACCACTTGGTCGATTGGTTGACCGAAAAAGGTTTCAAGTTTGATGTCGTGACGGATCAGGACGTACATTTTGAAGGGGCGGATCTACTAAACCAGTATAATGTTGCCCTAACAGGATACATCCTGAATATACTCCGGACCGATGATGAATGCCATCGAGGACTTCCAGGCCAGCGGTGGACGCTTTATGTATATGGGCTCCAACGGATTCTACTGGATTGTTACGTTCGACCCGAACAACCCAAGCATTATGGAAGTCCGGAAAAACTTCGGGAACAACGCATGGAAAGCATGACCGGGAGAAGTGCATCTGAGCCTGACGGGTGAATTCGGCACCATCTGGAAACACAGAGGTCGTGCTCCGCAAAAAATCGGTGGTACTGGCTATGCAGTCCAAGGCTTTGAAGTATCCTCCTACTTCCGCAGAACGGAAGACAGCCATGACCCAAGCGTCTCTTGGATCTTTGAAGGCATTGAAGATGAAAAAATCGGTGACTTCGGTCTAGTCGGGGGCGGAGCTGCGGGACTCGAGCTGGACATCTACGACAACGAACTTGGGACACCGCCGCACGCCGTCATCATCGCATCTTCGGAAGACCATTCGAGCGTCTACATGCCTGTAGCCGAGGAACTGTACTTTAACGTCCCAGGTATGGCAGGAGATGAGAACCCAAGGGTAAGAGCGGAAATGGTCTACTATCCGACACCAAACGGAGGAGCAGTGTTCTCCACGAGCTCCATCTCTTACTGCGGCAGCCTGTCACATAACAACTATGACAACAACATTTCCAAACTTACGGAAAATGTGTTGAAGAAGTTCATCTCTGACGAGCCATTGCCAGGTAGCACCAAGCGTGAAAAAATAGGAATGGTTTAATAATGAGCCCAGAATATCAGTTTTTTCTGATCTTCTGGGCTGTTTAATTTTCTAAGAAGATATACATCAATCACCAATTGACCATTCATTATATTATGATATTTTCTCTATGAGATCCCACTCTTTTCCCACATAATTATTAAAATTCCTATATCGGAACTCAGGGAATATTAAATTACCTTAATTCCGAAAACTCTCCCCTATAGCAACTATGCAAACCATTTTCCACTCTGCTCCCTCAGATTGATTTTTTGCCCGAAAATGCACTTTAGATAGGCAAGAATAGCTTATAATGCCGAAAGCCGCCTTTGCTCATAAACTGTTGACTTTGTGCGGATGAGCAGGCTAGTTTATTTGATAGTTTCAACACTACCTGTGAAGTAGGGAGAGAATGAAGCGGTGGTACGTGGTAACAAATATTTGGTAGAATAGTTACAAAACTAGTTAAGGAGATTACCATGCCAATACATAATAAACTCGTCCGGGACAGAATTCCTGAAATCATTGAGAAGGCCGGAAAAACATTTCATACACGCACTCTTGATGAAGCTGAATATCAGACTGAATTAAAAAAGAAAATGCATGAAGAACTAAAGGAATATGAAGAAGCCTTAAACGATAAGGAAGCATTGGAAGAGCTGTCTGATTTACTGGAGCTTATTAAGGCAGCAACGGCCATTCATGGGGCTACGCTTGAAGAGCTGGAAACACTTAGACAGGAAAAGGCTGACAAACGCGGAGGATTTGAAGAACGGATTTATCTAATTGAGGTTGAGGATGACTGATTTAAAGCTAATCACTGGAAACTTGCTTGATACGATCAACGACCTGGCACATACAGCTGAAGAAATATATATTTTAACGTCTTTTACTATGTATTCCGGCGTTAAGAAGGTTCTCCCGGCATTAAAGAAAGCAGCGGAGGCAGGATCAGAAATAAAATTTATCACTGGTGATTATTTATATATTACCCAGCCGAAAGCACTGCGATTACTAGCCAACGAACTGCCTCATGCAGAGATACGGATGTGGCAAAGCGGGGGAAAATCCTTTCATCCAAAAGCGTATTTGTTTAAAGTCGATGGTAAAGGTCATGTGATTGTCGGATCTTCAAATATGTCAGCCTCGGCTCTCACAGTCGGAATAGAATGGAATTTACATGCACCACATACAGTTGATGAGAATATTTTCGAGAACGCACTTAATGAATTTATCCATCTTTTTTATCACGATTTTACCATCCCGATAAATCATGAGACCGTTAAAGCGTATGAAGAAAAATATGAGCTATTCCACAAAGAACATTCTGTCGACCAGACTTGGACTGAAGCAGAAGAAACGGAAGTCATGTTCGCGGAACCTGAAGATCAAGCAGATTTAATTGCGGACCCACCGTCAACCTATGAAACAAAACGGCCACCGACACTCCAGCCTCGTCCAGCCCAACAAGAAGCACTCGCGACTCTTGAAGATACGATGGAAGAGGAATATGATCGTGCATTGGTTGTCATGGCAACAGGGCTGGGAAAGACTTACTTAGCTGCTTTTTTCGCCCAAAACTTTAAACGAATCTTATTCATTGCCCATCAAAAGGAATTGCTAGAGCAAGCGAAAAAGTCGTTTCAGCATGTCATTCCTGATAAAACAGCAGGCATTTTAAACGCCGACCACAAAGAAGTACATACGGATATGCTTTTTGCTTCAGTTTTCACCCTGGGATTGAATCAACATTTACACAGCTTCCAGACAAGTGAATTTGATTTGATTATCATTGATGAATTCCATCACGCTGCTGCGAACTCTTATCAAAAAATACTGCAGTACTTTCAGCCAAAGTTTCTTCTTGGCATCACCGCTACACCAGACAGGATGGATAACAAGGATGTTTACAGCATCTGCAATGGAAACGTCGCATATAGAATTCATTTTATCGAAGCTATTCAAAAGCAATGGCTGGCGCCTTTTCATTATTACGGTGTTTATGACGATACCGACTATTCGACTCTAACCTGGCTTGGTACGAGATATGACGAGGAGGAACTGCTGCAAGTCCAACTTCGTGAAGAAATGGCCGAAACAATCGAATCCGCATGGATGGAACATAAGCAAACCAAAACAATAGGGTTTTGCTCTTCCATCAGGCAGGCTGATTTCCTAAGCCGTCATTTTAATAGTAAAGGCCGGAAAACGATTGCCCTGCATTCAAAAATGGATTCCCGTTCACGTCAGAAGGCCATCGCGGCTCTTGATAACGGCGAATTGGATATCATTTTTACAGTGGATTTGTTTAATGAAGGTGTCGATATTCCATCTGTCGATACACTTCTATTCGTTCGCCCGACACAATCCCTGACCGTTTTCACCCAGCAGATCGGTCGTGGGCTTCGGATTGCCGATGGAAAAAGCCACTGCGTCATCATTGATTTAATTGGAAACTACCGACATGCGGATGTAAAGCTGCAGGTCTTTGATAATGAGCTGAACACAAAGGGAAGAAAAAGATCGGTCATACCATCAGTGCCAGCCAACTGTATCCTAGAGCTTGACTTGCAAGCTGTCGAACTTCTGCAAGAAATGACTCGGAAGAAAAATCCGAGGAAAGACCAGCTTTTATTTGCATACGAAGATCTCAAACTGGAACTAGGAAGAAGACCTACTTATCTGGAATTCCACCTGAAAGCAAATGCTGACAGTAAGGCAATAAAAGAATTCTACAAATCGTACCCAGGATTTCTGCATGCGATCAATGAATTGGATGATACAGAAACAGAGGCTTATCTAACATACAAGGATTGGTTTGAAGAAGTTGAGAAGACAGCCATGAATAAAAGCTATAAAATGATTGTCCTGCTCTACATGCTGTCCAAAGGTGATATCCATTGGATCGACCCTATCACTCCTGAAGAAGCTGCTCCCTTCTTTCATGACTACTTAACGTCCAAAGAATATAGAAAGCGCATAGACTTCTCCGGAAAAGAAGCAAAACAGATGGAGGTCTATAACGAGAAAAAAGTAGCTTCCTTAATTGCAAGAATGCCAATGACTAAGTGGAGTGGATCTTCTAATGGGATAGTGGAATTTGAAGATGACCAATTTAACATAAACATTCGTATGGAAGATAATTATCGAAGCAAACTATATAAGTGGACAAAACAAATCTGCGAATATAGACTGCATTGGCATTTTGAGAGGAAAAGCGCACTTCATTAATACAGAAGGTGGAATGGATAGACATGTCGCTCCACCTTTTGGATATACTTCGTTCATTTAGGGGTAGAATAGGTTCTTATGTGTAAATAGGGTTTTTATCAGCATCTCTGTGTCGATAAATCAGAGATCTTGCACATTAGAAGCATATGGAAATGCTAAGGAACACCCCAAGCACATAATGGACTTCTGCCAAAAGAAGAAGGTTAATTTTTCTCCTATTTCGAAGAAAAATATTGAGTGATAGCCTAATACTCAAGTGACCAGTCCATGGAAACTAAAAACCGCCATCTATTTCATGAAAGTAAACTATTGAAAAACGCTGACTTCTTGCCAGCTCATTGATAATCTTTCTATCAAAATCATGTTCTAATTCTTTATTTAAATAGAGGGTATTAATAACTGACAGGTCAGTACTTATTAGATTTATCAGCTCATCAAATTGGTTATACGCATCTATGTAGACCCCCGCAACGCCCTCATCAATTTGCTGTATGATCCGCTCTATCTTTTTAATAACTTCATCAGAATTTTGCTCTGCATCCATTTTGTAATAAATAGCAACACTACTCACTTGAAAACCTCCTCTTATTACTATATCGTAAGAAGGTACGGCGTTGACATTATACCATAACGTTTTTATTATTTGAACTTTTATGATATAATTATAGAACAAATGTTCGGAGGTGGAGATTTTGCTGTATACATTCATTGACTTATTTGCAGGTATAGGTGGAATCCGGCTAGCTTTCGAGCCCTATGGGGAATGTGTATTTTCATCTGAGTGGGACAAACGTGCCCAAGAAACCTACGAGATAAATTTTGCACACAAACCAGATGGCGACATCACACAAATTCACGAAAAAAATATACCAGATCACGATATTTTATTGGCAGGCTTTCCATGTCAACCTTTTAGTTTAGCCGGAGTTTCTAAGAAAAACTCTCTGGGGAGAAATCACGGGTTTTTAGATGAAACACAAGGAACTCTTTTCTTTGATATTGCTCGAATAATTAAAGAAAAACAACCTCAAGCGTTTCTTCTAGAGAACGTTAAGAACCTAAGAAGTCACGACAAAGGAAAAACGTATAAGATCATGAAAGACGTTCTGGAAAATGAACTAGGGTACACAGTTTATGACAGTGTAATTAATGCCAAAGGGCTTGTGCCTCAAAACCGTGAGCGTATTTATATTGTCGGCTTTAAGAATGCAATACACTTTGAGTTTCCAAAAGTTCCTGAAAACGGACCTGCCCTTGAATCAATTCTAGAAAAGTCAGTTCCCGATAAATACACACTTTCAGATAAATTATGGAATTACTTGCAGAATTACAAAGCAAAGCACGAGGCAAAAGGCAATGGATTTGGGTACGGGCTCGCAGATATTAAATCACATAGTAGAACTCTGTCCGCGAGATATTATAAAGATGGCAGTGAAATCCTGATACCGCAACCCGGGAAAAACCCGAGAAAATTGACACCAAGGGAATGTGCTCGATTGCAAGGCTTCCCAGAGTCCTTTAAGATTAAGGTTAGTGACACTGCCGCATACAAACAGTTTGGAAATAGTGTGGCTGTACCAGTTGTGTCCCTGATTGCAGAAAATATGATTTACGCAATTGAGCAGAACCAGCCTCTAAAGGAAGAGTCGGAAGAGGGATTAGTGTATGCAAGAGCCTAAAACTAAAATTGATCAAGCAATCGTAGCGGCCACGCAATCTGGTCGCTTTTTTTGCAAATTTATTTCTGCCAATGACGTGGGGTTGACTAGAGCGCACCAAGAAGGCATATACTTGGCCTTGTCAGCCTGGGATATATTCTTTCCAGAAGAAGAAAGAAAAAAAGGAACGAACATCGAAAAATTTATCCAAGTTCACATTGATTCTTATTATCCTTTTGAGAGCAGACTTGTCTATTATGGCAAAGGAACAAGAAACGAATACAGGATTACTAGATTTTGGACAAATAGCCCATACAATAAAGAGGAACATGTTGGTGATTTGATTATTTTTATTCCCCTTGACCACGAAAACTTTAAGATATTTTTGTTAGACACGGAAGAAGAAATTGATCATTTCATCGAGCATTTTTCATTATCGCTTGTGAACAATGTTGCTACATACACGAGCACAAAAGGACAGACTACAGTACTAAGTAAATCCATTGAAGAAATGATAGAGGATAATGCCAAAGGTTTTGATCATTTCCCAGACACAATTACAATGGCTAACCTTTCACGGGAGATATTTAATAGCTATTATAAAGTTACTCATATTGATCCTGACAAGCACTTACTTAAATGGGTAGAGACAGAATATAGCGTGTTTCGTGCTATTGAAAGAAATGTTTACAGTCCTTTTTTAACGAAGCCGTTTTTAACACTGGAACCTCTTCTTGAATTTGCAAATAGTGCTTTAAATAGAAGGAAAAGCAGGGCCGGGAAATCACTGGAGCATCATATAGATTACTTATTTAAAAAGGTTCCATTGCCTTTTGATCACCCTGGAAAAACAGAAGGAAATAAAAAGCCTGATTTTCTTCTCCCTTCGAATTCTGCTTATTCAGATGTTTTATATGATACTAATAAACTCATTTTCTTAGGTGCTAAGACTACCTGTAAGGATAGGTGGAGGCAAGTATTAAATGAGGCCAATAGAATCCCACATAAACACCTTTTAACACTACAACAGGGCATCACTGCAAACCAATTGGATGAAATGCAAGATGAAAACCTAACATTAGTCGTTCCAGCGCCGTATCACAAGCATTATCCTGAGACCCATAGGGATCGACTGTGGACAGTACAGCAATTTATTGATTATGCAAAAGAAGTATATATGATATAAAATCGTAGGAATAGCTGTTCTAAAAAAATATTATTTAAGAACAGCTATTTTTTATAAATTACGGTTTTTTCATTTATCCTGAATTACGAAAGTGAAATCTAGTTTCTAAATACAAAAAGGGCTCCAGCCTTT
>JAABNQ010000079.1 GCA_009928435.1 Bacillus sp. HF117_J1_D | reverse complement strand
GAGTCAAAAATTAAATGGTTGACTTCATAATTATTTTTTCATGCAACGCTAGTGATTTTTATTGGATTTAATAATTTCGGATGTTAATTCTGAGCGGAGATTCCATGACTGGAATACTCGGTATAATCCATCTGCAAATACTTTACTTGCAGTTGTAATGTTCATCACATAACCAGTATCTTGCACCCAACCATCCCCGTCAATTACACCTCTAATAAAGGAGGGCAAAAACTCTTGCGGAACATCTGGAAAAGGAACATTTAGGGATTTATTAGAGGTTATCCCCATATTTTTAAGGTCTTTTTTTATTATTTTTGAATTGATAATTAACGACGGAGTTGATTTTGTAACTCTATTGGATCCCAAAACATAGTCAGCCTTCATGCATATTGCTACTAGGCGTAATATCCTTTCATCTTTTTGAGAAAATACAATGCTGTGAGTGCGTGAGTTTACGTGGCCATCAGTTATGAACAGACCCAACACCCATGCCATTTCATGGGACCATGTCCTGAAAAAAAACTCATCTACCTGATGCTTGCGAGGCTGACCCGAAAATTGCTTTCGATTCATTTCTACCCCGTGCTTATACATAACTCATTAGCATCAAACTCCTTCCAAAAATATTTTTTGCAAGGACTTGAGATGTTCCAATAATTATACCAAATGTTTGTTCGCGTTTTCAATATAAATGGGTTCTTGATTATTAAGTATAACTATACTATAATAAAGGTATCATAAAACAAAGACGCAGGTGTTACAGCACCCGCGTCTAGGATAGTCGCCCGCATGAAGAGCGGCCAGCACATTAGGTAAAGTAATCACCCAATTAGCCGGGAAGCTGAGGGGTGATTACTTTTTTAATTGCAATAGCATAATTACAACCATCACTAATGTTAGGACAAAGATGCCAAACCCTATTATGACGTTTGCTATATCTGCAGTAATCACAGTCATGGGGCCTCACCTCCCCTCTGTCCTAGATAGGAAGAAGTGAAGGAGTGTTGGCCGCCCACCCAGCTTTTTATATGCAACTATATTAAGATTATACCATTTTTACAAAATGTTTCTATCACCGTCCATTAATTTAATTGAATTCTCCCCCACCTTTTCCTTGTTAGTATTTTCTCCACATTTAGGACAGGCGATATATTCTTCATGTAAGTGAAAGCCTACAAACCCATGGGTCGCTTCCTGCTGTGCGAAAATATCAATCCACTCAACTTCAAATTCAAACCTGCAATGTTCACAATAAAATAAGCAGGCTCCCAGATCTTCGTTTCTTTTGTCATTATGTTTCCTCAAAAATTTCACCCTTAATCAAAATAGTCTTTGTGGAATATTATACAATATTTACTTAACCATACTAGTAAAATCCTTTATCTACCAGCTGCGCCTCATTTCCATTTCTTTTGTTTACATTATAAAATAGAGTTATCGAACCATTTCGCATCGGCTAAAATCATGGAAATCTTTGAAACAATGTTAGGAGGTTCCTGTTTGAAGCTTTTTAGAACGTTATTTATATTTGTGCTCATTGCAGGATTCATTTTATATAAACAGGGAAATGAGCTTGTTGTGGCGACTGTTCAATCTGTTATCAATTATGTCCACACATCCGTTGAGCAAATCAAAGAGGAGCCTGAAATTGCTAATACCTTTGCTCAAATAAAAGATCGTCTTCAATCCTTAACAAAAGAAATTCAGGGCATAGAGAGTGAGGATCAACAGGCGCAAGTAGATCCCCCTTCGTTAAAAGCACCTGAGGAACAAACATTTTCAGTACACAATATCGAAATTGGCGATACAAAGGCTAAGGTTGAAAAACAGGTGGGGAAAGAAAATCGGGCATCTTATAATGAATATGGAGTCAAATGGTACACCTACCATGAAAACTATCATAATTTCTTCATGGCTGCTTATGATGAACAGGGAAAAGTTGTCGGGTTATATACAAATCAGGACTTGGTTTCATCAAAGCTTGGAGTTAAGCTAAATGATTCAAAAGAGTCTGTTATTCAAAAGCTCGGAGAGCCTGTAAAAGGAATCAGAAAAGGACTGGTCACGTACCAAGTCCAAAATAATGGCGAATATAACCTCTATGAACAGGATAATGGCTATGTGACAGTGTTTTTTGATCAGCATCAAAATAATACAGTGACAGCTATACAAATCATCAGCAATCGCCTTGAACAAGAGAGGAAAGATTTCTTTGCTCCGGGAACCCAGGAATTAAAGAGTGGCTTTGAGTACCAATTATTCGATCTCACTAATGCAGCAAGAGTGAAACACGGCTTCCCAGCTCTATCCTGGGATGATCATGTAAAGTTAACTGCACGCGGACATAGTACGGATATGGCTGATAAAAATTACTTCAATCATGAGAATTTAGAGGGTCTCTCCCCTTTCGATCGATTGGATCAGGATAGTATCTCCTATTTAACGGCTGGAGAAAATATTGCAACAGGACAGGTTAGCAGTATTTTTGCCCATGAAGGTTTAATGAATTCTATGGGGCATCGGAAAAACATTTTGAGCCCTGACTATACTGCCTTAGGAGTTGGTGTCGCTTTTGATTCTGATTCCAGACCCTTTTATACAGAAAATTTCATTGGGAAATAATAAACACCCTATATCCAGCTGTTTAGAGCTGGATATAGGGTGTTTATGCCTCATTTAAAAATCGCTTTAATGACCTCGTCTTGAGACATATCGCTATCCACTTCATAGGATCCCGGACGCAACTTATTTTCCACTTTTTTCTTTTCAACCGCTTTGGAAAATTTGAATGCATCATCAACGATTTTGGCTTTCACAAGCATTTTGCCCACATCGATACTAGTCATTCCATCCGTGACATTAATCACTACGCGGTAAACGACTTCTTTCTTGTCTTTTTCTTTTGCAGATTTTTCTTCTTTTTCAACAATTGCTTTTGCTTCTTTTAGATTTTTGTTATACTCTTCAGCCGTCTGTACAATATAGCCGGAGGACTCCAGGTCAGTGATCATCTCTGCTTCAGATGGCTTGCTTTCCTTAATCTCTACTTTTTCTGCTGTTTTTGCAGGAGCTTTTGAAGCTTCGCCTTTTACTGAAAAATAGGCAGCACTGGAAACGGTGGTGGCCAGAAGAACTCCGGCCGCAAAGCTGGCCAAAGGATTAAATTTCATTTGTAACCTTGCTCCTTTCGTTCTTCTCTGTTATGTAAGGAGCTATCATCTGCCTGATCTCATTTTCTGATACCTTTTTTTGACCCGCTATGTTTTCAATTGAATATTTCCGATTGTACAAATCCAACACTTCACGCCTGAAAATTCTTTCCTCAGTGGAAATCGGAAAGTTAGATTCATTTGTAATAATTTCTATATCAAGTTCCATTTTCCGAATTGAATCTTTAATATCTTTTATCTCATTCATAGTGGATATATGAATCATATCAATCTCTTTCAATTCTTCTTTAGAGGCCTTGCGTCCTTTAATCCCCGACATTATCAGCAATAAGGCAGAAACAACAAACAAGCCCCCCAATGTCCATTCCATCAAGTTAGGGTCTCCTCTCCATGTATAATTTGTTCCAACTATTAATTATACATCCATAGATTCAAATTTTCGACTAGATTATGATAAACATGACCAAAGTCTGGTGTAATTTACAACTTTCATCCAGTTGAACGTATCCATATTGAAAATCGTCCCAATAAAATGCAGAAACCCTTTTGCTTATGAAGGGTTTCTGCATTTTTGTATATTAGGACTTTTTTAGTGGTTCCTCAAATACATACGAAGACGTTTTCAATTTCATTTGATATTTTATTTTTCTTCAGGTTCATCACTACCGCGATAACGATTATATGGCAGTGGGTTCCATACACGGTATTCAATTTTATCAGCACGTAGCGCCGGAGGAATATCCTCAAGAATTTTTTGAGCAACTTCAAGCTCCCGTTGAGATTCTTCTTTGTCTTGATATAAAAATTCGTCAGATGCTGTTTCAGGAGCCTGCTTCACTTTTTCTTCCAAATCTTCTACAACCATTTCTTGCTGTTGACGCAAGGCTTCGCGGGATTCTGTAATCCATTGTCTCTGAATATCACGATCCGCATCACCGACATACGTATACTCTTCATAAATATCCTGATAAATTCGATCTGCGTTCAAGCGAACATCCATTGTCGCCGCTTCCAAATCGCGCATAGTCAGTTCCTCTGCTGTGAGGTTCTCCCGACGGTATGTTCCACCGAGCCGTGTAGCTTCTAAATAGAATGGGAACATGCTTTTAATTGTTTTACCCACTGGAGAGATAGATCTTTGATCCTCATCCAAGCCTTTAGGCTGTATTCCCTGCATAGCAATCCGGCTTGATTCAGGGCGAACTACTTCTTTTGGCGGCATGATGCCGTGACGTAGCATTTCTCTAATACCGGTTCCAGATATTTTCAGACGGAAACGATCATCATGGAAACAAGTTTTCTCAGTTGCATGATTTGAGCAACGAGTACAATAGAAAACCTCATGGTACAACTGGATATTAATGCCTAATTCTTCTGGAGAAAACTGATCGAAAATCGAGTGACTCGCGTATTTATCATAATAATCCCCGACACCAGCATGGTCACGGCCGATGAGTGCATGCGTGCAACCGAAGTTTTTCATAATTAATGCATGTAAGACCGTTTCGCGCGGTCCAGCAAAAATATACGTAACCCTTAGTGGAGCAAGCGAGACTCTCTCTTTTGGATAATAAGTATCTAAAACACTGCGGTAAGAGAGCATGCGGAACTCATTTCTCGTATACTCACGTTTGGCCATTTCTACTAATGGCTGCACTAACAAGCCATCAACGGTCTCAAGGGCATTCTTGTGAATATATTCATGTCCTCTATGAAGCGGGTTTGCACCAGTAATGAATCCGCCTACTGAACGAAATTTCTTTTCCTCGTAAAAAATTCTCCATGTATCCTTTGGTTCCAAGCGAATTTTTTCAAACGGTCCCCAATCTACTCTGCGTAAAAGCGTGATAGGTCCCCCTAATGCTACGTCCCCCATTCTGCGGAAAATCGAATCTACACCTGGGTGGTTGCGATCTGTTGTTCCGAACAATTGGGTAGCTCGCTCTTCTTTGTTATAAGAGAAAAGATCTTCTATTTTTAAGATGGCCACGGGCTCTTTTGTTTCATCAGCTAATGCTACTTCATCGCCAACAGAAAGGGAAGCAACAACTTCTTTATTTCTGTTTCCAATCGGTGCAAAGCTGAGCGGAACTGGCCAGACTACTCCATTTTTTAATCGGCCTTCATATAGTACTGATTTATAGTCTGCCTCGTTCATAAAACCTTCATTGGGCGATAGAACGCCAGTAGCGATCATTTCAAGAGTGATGACAGCTTCTAAATCAACCATAATAGTGGGCAACTTTCTGGCTCTGATTAGCTCTTCCTCTCGCTCTTTGCCTCTCAATACTCTGTCTACCAGCTTTCCGCCATGTGGCTGTTGCGGATAATTGGTAAAGTCCTCGGTTTTTGCAACTGCAATTTTTTGATCCATGCACTTTTTCCTCCCATTTCTTCTTCTAGCTTCTTTCTACAATGGTGAAGATTTTCCCCAATCGACCATTCAATCTATTATTTTATGAAATTTCAATTCATTGAATTAAGGACTAAGCAAATGCTGCTCCCAAATAAATGTAAACGCTTATATAAATAAAAAACAACAACCAGTAAGGTATTGTCGAAAAGGGATGTTCCATTGTTGTATAACAGATTATGAATTTATTATATAATCACTACACTCAAATTACAAGAAAATTAATAATAGAAAAGCAGTGGAATACTAGCAACTGCGATAACGAAGAGCCCATTTATATGAATCGTATTCCCAAAATAGAGGGATGTAAGCGTCAGTTTACACTCCTTTGAGGTGTAAACTGACGCTTACAGAAATCAAAAGTGGTTTAGCTTTTTTTCAATTTGATCAATCAAAGCTAAACCTTTGATATGGAGCTGACCTCCTTCGCTCATTGAACTTCCCTCCTCTTATTTCAAAAGACTCGGAATCACTTCAATATCAACGTTCCCTCCCGAAATTAGCGCGACCATCCGTTTGCCTTCAGGGTTCCTTTTCATCGCCCCTGCAACTGAGACCGCGCCGGAAGGTTCGATCAACTGCTTCATTCTCGCTAATACATAGGTAAAAGCCTGCTTGATAGATTCTTCGTCAACCAGCACGATATCATCCACATACTGTTGAACAATCGGGAATGTCAATTCACCTGGTATAGAAGTTCTTAATCCGTCAGCAATCGTTGAACTTCCACCAATACGGATCCTTTTTCCTTCCTTAAGTGATAAATAGGTATCGTTGGCGATAGCCGGCTCCACTCCGATGACTCGGATGCTTGGGTTCGATTCTTTAATGGCAGTAGCAATACCTGAAATCAAACCTCCGCCTCCAATCGGAACATATACTTCATCAATTCCATCCATTTGCTCCACAATTTCCAACCCAGCGGTTCCCTGCCCTGCCATAATAAAAGGATCGTCGTATGGGGGAATAAATACACCATTTCCGTCTTCGCAGCTTTGTTTGGCTCTTTCAATCCGCTCTTCTGATGTGGTCCCGCAAAATTCAATGTTTCCATTATAAGCCTTAATGGCATCCGTTTTGCAAGTGGCCGCATCTTCAGGTACGACGATAGTAGAAGAAATTCCAAGCTGATTAGCTATGTATGCCACCGCCTGGCCATGATTTCCGGATGAGGCGGCAATTACATGTTTCGTATTTCTCTGTGCCTCATACATGACCTTGTTAGAGGCGCCGCGGATTTTAAATGCGCCGGTTTTTTGGAGATGCTCACATTTGAAGAACAATTCATTACCAAGCTCTTTGGAAATTGTTTCTGAAGTCATGATGGGGGTTTTTTTCACACTGCGAGCTATTCTTTCCCTGGCTTCGCGTATCAAGTTCAAATCAATCATCCACTGTATCACCCTTTATTTTTCATTTCTCACAAACGCCGTTCCAAAAACCTTGTAATTAACAATCAATTTGGTGCTCCAATAAGCCGCCCCATACAAAATGATAAATAAAAGAACAAGGGGTTTGAAGACAATCCACAGAAAAATCCAAAGTAGTATGGCAGCCCATGGCTTCAGTTTTGAAAAAAGCTTGGATGGTAACAGAACAAAACGATAAATTTTATATTGTTTTTGCAGCACTTCCAGGTATTCGACGCGTGTTTGTGGGTTTTCGGGATCAAGACGAACAGCATTTTTTAAAAACATGAGTGCTTTCTCATACTCGCCTCTTTGATCTGCTGCCCAGCCCAAATATAAGAAGATCAAAGAGTTATCGGGATCCAATTCCAATGAAAGCTTTTCTATTTCAATAGAATCTTGTTTATTCCCTAGCAAACTTTGAACATAGCCATAATTGGCAAGGTATAAAGCATTATGCGGATCTAATCTCAAAGCATGTTCAAAGCTTTCCTTGGCTTGATGAAACTTTCCTAGCTGATTGTAAATATTCCCATCTAAAAAATAATAATAACTGTTTTCAGGGAAGAGGCTGATTGCTTCCGTGATGGTTTTCTTAGCGGCCTTCCAATTCTGCTGGGTATAAAGCGTGCCTGCTCTAACTTCCCACCCCAGTGGATTTTCGGGATCTTTTTTCAGCGCTTCCTCGGCCCAATGAAGAGCCTTTTTGTATTCGTCTATTTCCAAATAAATTTTCCCCAACAACGCATAACCATCGGGATCATCCGGGTACAATTTTATATACGCTTCTGTTTCTTTAATAGAATCTTGATACCGATTCCATTCTAAGAGCTGAACCGCCCTTTCAAACTGTGAGTATTGGAGACTTTCATTCAACGAAGCTCACTTCCTAACGAATTTTATTATCCTTGATATAATCCAGCACATGCTGATAGTCTCTATTAACATCACTGAATGTCGCATAGTTTTTCGCAGTTGAAAACCATTCCAGTGTTGTCGGTTTTCGCCCTTTTAGAGAGTGATTAATATCATTGTCAGTTAGCGGCTGCAATTGGCCTGTCTCCAATGAACGTTGAAGTGCAGATTCAATTGCATCGTTTACAAGCTGCTCTAGATCTGCCCCGGAGAAATGCTGAGATTTGCTAGCAAGCTTTTTCAAATTCAATTTAGCCTGTGGTTTGTCTTTCAGCTTTAATTTTAAAATCAATTCCCTTTCCTGTTCACTTGGAGGCGGAATGAAAATCAATTGATTGAACCGCCCGGGTCTTCTTAAGGCTGGATCTAAATACCATGGAGTATTGGTTGCTCCGATAACATACACGCCGTTATTGTGGGAACTGAGTCCGTCCAGCTCGACAAGTAATTGATTCACAAGCATCCTTTCATGGTGCTGCCTCATATTCTGCCTGCTGCCACCAAGTGCATCCAATTCATCAATGAAGAGTACACAAGGCTTTTGTTCGCGCGCTTTTTCAAAAAGGTCATGAAGATTATGCTCACTTTGACCCACATACATTGATAAAATGGCCTGTAATTCCATATGTAAGAAATTTGCATTGATTTCTCCTGCAATCGCCTTTGCCAAAAAGGTTTTCCCGCAGCCTGGCGGCCCGTATAAAAGCAGACTGCCGCCTGCTTCCTTGCCATAAGCTTGGAAGAATTCAGGATTTTGCAACGGTAAAATAAAACTCATTTGGATTTTTTTCTTTACATCTTCCATACCACCGACATCATCAAAGGTTTCCTGTGGCTGCATCGACTCAATCAATGTATTTTGATCTTTATCGAATTGAATGACTTTAAGCTTATTCTTATTTTTCTCATCATGGGACATCATGCCCACCTCCTTTAAAGCAATTGATTCCTTCGGATTTCCTCCGACACAACGAAAGCCAGATCCTCATTTCCAAACATGGAAAGCACTCCAAGTAAAGTATCATTCGCTATAACTCCAGCTTCTTCCTTTGGCACTGTCAATTCTAA
The DNA here is from genome assembly GCA_009928435.1 of Bacillus sp. HF117_J1_D. GTDB lineage: Bacteria > Bacillota > Bacilli > Bacillales > Bacillaceae_C > Siminovitchia. The sequence goes on along the minus strand of JAABNQ010000079.1, from coordinate 2,514 downwards.
TGCCTCTTTCAAAGCCTGATTTTCCGACTGTTCTGGATAGGCCTTCTTATATAGTTGTTCAGGAATCAAATCATGATTAATGCACCATTGTGCAAATACGAGTATCATCATTTTCTCATCTTTACGATAACTATTGATAATTTTCTTTTCCACTTCTTTTGAACTCATGGCGGGCTCCTTATTAGAATATATCATATTATTTCAGCGAAAATACCTGTATAAAACTCATAAAAACGGTGATATATCAACCTTTACTATTTTAATAGTATAACTCAATTGGCAGAATAATGTATAAAAAAATGCTATATTAAATGAAGGTCAAGAGAAGGCATCTGAAACAAAAAACGTACAGGTTTATCCTGTACGAAAAAAACTCCTTCTTTTTTTAAATAACGCAGAACCTCCAGTAAAGAAAGCTACAGAACAAACTACAGATATAGCTACTGTTGATTCTGCTGAAATGATTGGTATCGTCTGCCAATGGGACGCTTTCCGCGAGCTTTGCTCGCCCTTTCTAAATTGTTTTACGTTTGAAACTCATTAAACCTAACAGCAAAAATATGATAAAGCTTCCACCTGTGACGAGAATCACTTGGCTTATTGGCACGAAGAACATCCCTGACATACTTTCTTCTGCATACATCATAAAAAATGGTTGCGCCCAAGGATAATAAGGACCAAAACGTTCTGAATTAATCGCTAAAATCCCCGGTAATGTAAAAATAACATTTAAGGTGAAAGCTACTGCAAAACTTCGCCAATGCATCGCGGCCCAAAGTTGCAAAGCAATCATCGGAAATGTTGCAATCCATCCACCAAAAATGAATTTAACAATCACGATCAATGGGAAACTTTCTTCAAATCCGTTGATCATACCCGCAGCATAAACGACGATGCCATACATCAGTTGAATCGCTAAGACGAGCATGGCGATTAAGACAAATTTCGCTATATATATTTGCGAGCGTGTAACAGGTAATGCAGCAAGCTGTTTCCAACCACCCGCTTGATGCTCATAGCGGCAAATAATTCCTGCTAACACTCCAGTGATTAAAGGAAGGAATAATAAAGCATAGGGCAAATTCATAAATAAAAATAAAATATACCATGGATTGAAGCCTTCCATTTGTGACATCTCCGGATTTATCGCACCTATAAACAGTGTGAGGAGCGGGCCAATTACCAGTAATGCGTAAATGTTATTACGCTTGAGTTTATACCATTCCGCTTCAAGTAGTGAGACAAACATTTACTTCGCATCCTTTCGGTAAAAATCATACATGCCGATAAGAAAAATAACCACACCCACACTAATACCCAATGCTACGTTCCACGTTGGGTTCGGTAAATAAATCCATTTCCAAGGCGTCCAATCCGGTAATGAAAATGCGGAATACGTCATTAAAAACTGTACAATCCCTACAGTAATTGCAACGGCTTGTGATTTACTCACAACAGAAATCCATAATTGCAGTGCTAGAATGGGTAAAACGGCTAACAGAGGCAATGCACTTTGTTTAACCACTTTTTCGTATGGAATTGCTTGATCGAAATCTAAAGATAGTCCATAAGCAATTGTGAAAATCATTAACAGTACAGATGCAACTACTATATAGCTGAGGACAACAAAAAACTTCGCAGCATATAACCCTTTTTTCGATAATGGCAATGCTAATTGCTGCTTCCATGCATTCGTCTCCTCTTCCACTCCTGCAATTTGCACAGCTAATATGACGCTGCCAAGTACAATGGCAAGCGGAATAAATCCTTGAACATTCATTAAATAATAACCCCAATAATCCGGGCTTTGTTGCATTAACCACTCTTTTCGAAAGCCATAATTCACCATTTGCATAGCGACTACACCAAATGCACCAAGAAAGGCAAGCACTAGAAACCCTTTGCGTTTAATTTTGACAAACTCTGCTTGCATTAATGTCATCATATTTAAGACGCCTCCTCTATCATCCGGAGGAAAATCGCCTCTAATGAACGTTGCTCTTCTTCTACACGATAAATGCCAATATGTTGTTCAGTTAAATTTTGAATGGCCTCTGCCACCTCGGCATCCGTACGCGGCTCACAGTACAACCATTTCCCTTCTATTTCGCCACCTACAATTTGTTGGGCTTGCTGTGTATCACTCACACGCATACGCAAACGATGCTTTGCTAAAGTACGCATCGTTTGAATATCATCTTGATAAATGAGTTTTCCTTTTGCAATGACACCAATCGTTGTGGCAATCTGGTCAATCTCCGAAAGCAAGTGACTTGAAACAATGATGGTTGTTCCGCCTTTTGCTAAATCTTTAATGAGTGAACGCATTTCAATAATGCCTTCTGGATCCAAACCATTTGTAGGCTCATCTAAAATTAATAATTTCGGTTCATGCAATAGCGCCTGGGCAATTCCTAAACGCTGTTTCATCCCAAGTGAGAATCCTTTTACTTTTTTATTGTAAGCGTCAAATACAGCCCACATTCTAATCATAGGTCATTCGTGCGATAATCT
>JAABNQ010000006.1:32828-99977 GCA_009928435.1 Bacillus sp. HF117_J1_D | reverse complement strand
GCTATAGGTGCATTTTTTATTTTATCGGAAATTGAGGGCTTTTTGAACACGCTCTTAAATGGAAATCAACCCCTTTATTTTTAGGACAAATCGTTTGGCATGTGTCGCATCCATACAGACGGTTTCCGATTTTATCACGGAATTCATCTGGCAGGACACCTTTCGTTTGAGTAAGGAAAGCGATGCATCTTTGGGCATCAAGCTGCCCTGGCTGCACTAGCGCCCCCGTCGGACATGCATCAAGACATTTCGTACATTCACCACATTGATCCTGTATCGGCTCATCTGGAGCAAAAGGAAGATTTGTTATCATTTCTCCAAGATATACATATGATCCGAATTCAGGAGTAATAATCGAGCAGTTTTTTCCACTCCAGCCAATTCCTGCCCGTTCTGCCACAGCCCTATCAACCAGCTCGCCTGTATCAACCATCAGCTTAAACCTGCCGTTATCAGCTTTGCTATCAATGAAGGAAGCCAATTGCTCCAGCTTTTCACGAACTAACACATGATAGTCTACTCCCCACGATGCTTTGCAGAAAATGCCCCGTCTCGATCCGCGTTCACCACGTGGAGCATCTTTCATTTTCGAAGGATACGCTAGGGCAATAGCAATAATGGAACGGGGCTCGTCAAAAATGAGCTCGGGATGTGTCCGCTCTTCAATGTTTTTATGCTCAAAGCCCGATTGGTAGCCCAACTCTTCCTGCCTTATCAACCGATTTTTCATTTCAATGAAAGGATCACCACTTGTAAAACCGATTTTGCTAATTCCGATTTTCTTACTATAAGCAATAATCTCTTCCTTCAGCGCCTCATAATCCATAAATAAACGCTACCTCCTTTCCTGCCCGTCGTATTTGTGCCCAAATTTTATCTGACTTGGCTCGATATAATTCCGGTGGGAAACTTCTGCTGAATGAAGTTAAAATGAATGTCCCGCTTTTTTCGGATATAGCTCGAACACTATGTGACTTCTTTCTCACAGAAACTTGCGCTGGCTCTTTCGGATGGAACTATAATAAAAAAAAACGATTTGGCCCAACTGTCATAACCGCAACTATATGATAAACTAATTGAAACGAAATTTGGAGGTGAAAACGTTGGAAGTAACCGTAGATTCATCACTATACGATATCATACCTGACCTCAAGATCGGCGTTATACAATATGAGAATATTACAATTGGGGATTCGCCGCAAATGTTAAAAGGTAGACTGCGTCTTTTTCAGGAAAACGCCTACTTCGAGTTTGAAGATAAGAGCATAACCGATTACGAAGAAATCAGGGAGTGGAGAGCTATTTTCAAAAAGCTTGGCAAAGATCCCAACCGCTACAGACATTCAGCAGAAGCACTTTATAGAAGGGTGAAAAAACAAACCTTTCTTCCATCACTGAATTCTGCAACAGACCTTAATAATTTCTTTTCTCTCGAGTACAGAATTCCGTTAGGCATTTATGACAAAAATCAAATTAAAGGTGATATCGAGCTTCGAAAAGGGATGCCAGAAGAAGAGTATGAGGGGCTGAACGGGCGAAGAAATAATGCGGAAAATCTACTTATCACAGCCGATGATGCCGGGCCATTTGGCAGCCCATTTGTGGATTCAACCAGGACGGCCGTCACAACAAGTACAACGACTGCTCTTCAAATCGCCTATCTTTCACCAAAGATAGAATTACATCATGCGCAGAAACTTGTAGAATCACTTGCCTCCATGTTCACTCATATCAACGGCGGCAACGCTCAAAGCTATATCCTGACATCTAAATAGTGGAAAAACGCAGTGCTTCGTCCGTCAATGGAACGAAACACTGCGTTAGTAAAAGGTTATGTATGGAGCAACATTAAACTGCTCAAGCATACATGTCGTTGCATGCAACATTCATTATACAAAACTCGACACATTTCAGCAACTATTGTCACAAACTATTCATATTTCCCATTTAAAGATTTGGATCATTTAATCAGCATTTCATAAGGGTTTTCCAACAGCTCTTTGATCGTCGTCAAAAATTCGCTTGCCGGAACTCCATCCATTGCACGATGATCGAAAGTCAAGCTCAACGGAAGCATCGACTGCCGTTTCAGTTCCTCCCCTACAAATACAGGAGTATCCACTATTAAACCAACACCCAGTATCCCAACCTCCGGCGGATTTAAGATGGGAGTAAAAAACTCAACCCCTGACGCTCCAAGATTTGTAATCGTAAAAGTGGAACCCTTCATTTCGTCACTTTCAAGCAACCCTTCCCTTGCCTTCCTGCTTACCTCTTTCATTTGATTGGAAATTTCCTCCATTGAACACTGTTCCGCTTGCCGAATAACCGGAACTACTAATCCGGTATCCAAAGCTACTGCGATTCCCAAATGAATAGAATCATAGATTTGAATGATATTATCTTCGAAGGTGCTGTTCATATTTTTATGTTTTTGAAGTGCCTGAACTACAGCCCCTGCAATAAAATCAGTCACAGTCAATGGAGTACTTTCACGTCCATTATTAATCTTTTTGCGCAACGCGAGCATTTCCGTCACATCCGCACGCATATGAATGGTCAACTGAGCACTTTGTTGAATACTGGACATCATTCTCTCGGCAATGACTTTCCTCATTCCAGTGACCTGCTTGGTCGTCACAGCCTCACTTCCATTCACTTCTGCTGATTTTAATTCGGCAGGTGCTTGCTCTTGTTTTTGAATTATTTTCTCGATATCTTCTTTGGTCACTCTTCCCTGTGGCCCGGTCCCCTTGATAGTATTCACATCAATTCCAGCTGCTTTTGCCAGTTTTCTAGCTGCTGGTGAAACCCTTACTTTAAGCTGCATATTGATTGGCGGACGTTCAGTGGTCGTTTCCGCAGCAACAGCCGTCTCCTTGACAGTGGTAATAGGTTGCTTTTCACTTATGGCCGCTGGACCAATTTGTTCGCCTGATTCACCAATATAAGCAATCGCTTCTCCCACCGCAATCGTCTCATCTTCTTGCGCGGCCACTTCTAAAAGGACCCCGCTATCCGGAGCTTCGATATCTTTTTCAATTTTATCTGAACTGATCACCACGATGCTTTCCCCTTTTTCCACCTCGTCGCCTTTCTTTTTAAGCCATTCAACAACCGTTCCTTCTTTCATACCCATTCCAAGCTTTGGCATGATAATTTCTACAGCCATATTCCGCCCTCCTCGTATTGATATAGAAAAAGGCGCGCTGTTTTTTTCGATCACACAGCACGCACAGCTTTAAAATTCATTTACAAGCTTCAGCGAACTGATTTTCAACTATTGTACTGCAACTGTTTCGTCACCGATCATCTCAGCTACAACTTGCAGAACCTTTTCTGCAGAAGGTAAGTATAGATCTTCTAACGCTGGTGAAAACGGTACAGGGCTATGTGGAGCCGTAATCATTTTAATCGGAGCATCCAAATAATCGAAGCCCTTATCCGCCACAAGCGCAGAAATATCTGTTGCGGCGTTACATCTTGGATTTGCTTCGTCAATAATGATCAAGCGGTTTGTCTTCGCTACCGAGTTTAAAATCGTATCTTCATCAAGCGGAGACAAGCTTCGCGGATCAATCACTTCAGTTTCAATTCCTCTTTCCGCAAGCTTCTCCGCCGCTTCCAATGCGGTATGAACTTGCTTTCCGATAGCAACAATGGTGAGATCTTCCCCTTTACGTTTGATATCCGCTTTTCCAAGCGGAATGGTGAAGAAGTCCTCTTCCACTTCCCCTTTCATATTGTAGAGCGTTTTATCTTCAAAGAAGATGACTGGGTCATCATCAAAAATAGAGGCCAATAAAAGTCCCTTAGCATCTCTTGGAGTAGAAGGCACAACCACCTTCAACCCTGGGATATGGGTGAAAAGAGCGTAAAGACTTTGTGAATGCTGGGCCGCCGCTCTAAACCCGGCTCCATGCATTGTCCGAATGGTCAGCGGAACCTTTGCTTTTCCTCCAAACATGTAACGGAGCTTCGCCCCCTGGTTCATCACTTCATCCAAGCAGCTTCCAATAAAATCGTTAAACATCAATTCTGCAATTGGACGAAGTCCCGTAGCTGCTGCTGTGACAGAAGCACCGACATATCCAGCTTCCGCAATAGGTGTATCCAACACCCGGTTTCTTCCGAATTCGGCCACAAGACCCTTCGTAACCCCCATGACGCCTCCCCATGCGTCATCATCCTGCAAATGATCGACTTCCGCGCCACCTGCTACGTCTTCTCCCATCAAAATAACCGTTTCATCCCGTCTCATCGCGAGTTTCATTGCTTCATTTATAGCGTCTGAATATGATATTTTTCTTGTCATCTTTTATCCACCTCCATCATTTTAATAAGAAACATAGACATCTTTTAACAGATCTTCGTCTGAAGGAAAAGGGCTTTCTTCTGAAAATTTAACGGCTTTTTCCACAGCTTCTTTTACTTGGCTGTCAATTTGGTCTAATTCATTTTTGCTAATCAACTGGTTTGCCTGGACATACTCACGGAACAAGGCAATGGCATCCCACTCATTTAAATGCTTGTCCTTATCTTCAGCAGTTTTATAAGTCTGAGCGTCCCCTTCAAAGTGACCATAATTCCGATAAGTGACACACTCAATTAATGTAGGTCCTTCACCAATTCTAGCGCGTTTGACTGCACGCTCCGCAGCTGCATAAACAGCCATAACATCTTTGCCATCCACTCTTTCCCCTGGCATATTATAGGCAGCTGCCCTGTCGGCAATATTTGTACAACTAGAGGCATAATGAAAAGGTGTCGCTTCCGCATAGCCGTTATTTTCCGCAACAAAAATAACAGGCAGTTTCCAAATGGCAGCCATATTGATCCCTTCATGGAAGGTCCCATGATTATTGGCGCCATCTCCGAAAAAGCATACTGCTACTGCATCGGTGTTCAACGTCTTTGCCGTTAAGGCAGCTCCGACAGCCAAAGGAAAACCGCCGCCGACGATTCCATTCGCTCCAAGCATCCCTTTTTCCACATCAGCAATATGCATGGAACCGCCTTTTCCTTTACATAAGCCCGTTGCTTTTCCATAAATTTCAGCCATCATCCCATCCAAATCACAGCCCTTGGCAATGCAATGTCCATGACCCCTGTGGGTACTCGTAATGCTGTCCTTATCATCCAAATGGGCACATACCCCGACAGCCACTGCCTCCTGGCCGGCATACAAATGCACAAATCCCGGAAGTACCCCCGTTTGAAAAATGTCATGGACCTTGTCTTCAAACTGGCGGATTTCACACATTTTTTCATACATCCATTTGGCTTTTTGCTCTGTTATGCTGACTGTTGCTGAAAGCGTCATTTCCTCTCCTCCTATCGAAATTTTCAAAATTGGTACATTCAATATGTAAATATCGCAATTTCCGTGCCAATTAATTTTTCCTATATGTAAAGAGACGTTGGGACAGCGAATAAGAACAAAAGCGAAAGCGCCTGTTCATCGACGTACAGACTGGACGACTCCTGACGAGATAAAGGAAAAAGAAAAGCGGAGAGTGCCTGCTTATCGGCGACAAGCATAAGACGAGCGCTGAAGAAGGCGTAGTTTGCCTTCAACAGCGTTTGGCTTATGACCTCGAGCCGATGGCACTCGCAGCTGGACAACACGATGAGCCGAAGGCGAATTGATGTTGACTTATCGGAGGAAGGAAGAGGAAGTCTGCTAGTCGATAGGCGCTGGAGGCTGGACGCAGCATAATCTGATAAACAAGTTATACGCAAGCATAGATTTTTATCATTTCTTATACCATGAAAGAGGAGCGAGCTCAGCCGCCCCTCCCTTCTCCTATATTGGGCGCGCCTTCAGCAGCCCGTTTGCTTTGTTAATTGTTTCCTTATATTCCAGTTCCACTTTTGAATCATGGACAATTCCGGCACCCGCCTGCAAATAAGCACGGTCATTTTTGATCACCAACGAGCGGATTGCAAGCGCGAAGTCGACGTCCCCATTGGCATTGACGTATCCGAGTGCGCCGGAGTATACGCCTCGCTTTACGTCTTCCAATTCATTGATGATTTGCATAGCCCGCACCTTTGGTGAACCAGAAACGGTTCCGGCTGGCAAACATGAGATTAATGCATCAAGTCCGGTATTGCCTTCGCTCAAGGTTCCTTCCAATTCAGAGACGATATGCATAACATGGCGGTAGAATTCAATTTTCAGTTCTTTAACGACCTCAATGGTTTCCGGGACGCAAATTTTCTCCATGTCTTCACGGCTCAAATCGATGAGCATACGGTGTTCGGATAGCTCCTTTTCATCGGACAAAAGCTCGACGGCAAGCGCCTTATCCTCTTCCTCGGTCCGTCCTCTCCGCCGAGTTCCGGCGATCGGATTGGTGCTCATCTGTTGTCCTTTCGATTTGATGAAGCTTTCGGGCGAAGCACCTAGGACAACATACTCTCCAAAATCGACAAAGAACATATATGGAGAGGGATTGGAGTTTCTGAGTACCCGGTAAAAATGAAAGGGATTTGCCTTCACTTCTCCGCTCATCCTTTGGGAAAGGACAACTTGCTCCACTTCGCCAGCCAAAACGTAATCTTTTGCCTTTTGGATCCTTGCCATAAATTCTCCTTTTTCTAGCTGCGGCTGGAATTCAATTTCGTATGCTTCCAAGGATTCATCCACTTTCCCTTGAAAAATTTGACTCTCGATTTCTGCCACCCGTGATTCGAGTTGTTTGTCCGAACGCTTTCCATCCAAATCAATAGCAAGAATATAGATCGACTGTGCCAGGTGGTCAAATACAATGACGTCTTCGTAGACTAGAAAATGGATGTCCGGCATCCCGATCTCGTCTTCCAAGACTCCTCCGATATCTGCATATTGCCGAATCGCATCATACCCTACATAACCAACGGCACCTCCATAAAACGGAAACGGGAGATCCGCTTTAACCTTTGGCAGGACCTTCTGCAGTGTTTTAAGCGGCAGGCCCGCTTCTTTTAACAGTTCCTTTCCATCTGAAGAAATGACCTTGGCCATCTCACCTTCCGCTGTAAATTCCTTGATCGGATTGACGCCGATAAATGAATAGCGCCCCTGTTCATTATGTTTGAGAGAGCTTTCCAGCAAGAACTTTTTCGTTCCTTCCAGCCGTAAAAAAACTGTAATTGGCGTTAACACATCTGCATTTAGCTTTGTCATTTTCAAGTTAGTACTCTTCATTGTAGTATTCAATGTTCAGTTTCCCTTCTATTAAAATTTTGGGGTCTGACCCCCAGCGCGTTAACGCGTTACCGCAGTGGGGGTCAGACCCCCCAAAAAAAGGAAAAAGCCCTCGAGCAAGCAATGTTGCTTGCTCGAGGGCGATCATAACCGCGGTACCACCTCGTATTGGAGAATGAATTCTCTCCATCTTATTCAGACACGGGAAAAATGCCCACACGTTTCCGATGTCCTATCCATATAACGGTGGAATTCCGTGTTTCCCTACTACTGTTCAGGAAACAGCTCACAAGTCCATTCTGCCCGAGTTTTGCGCACCGGATTCACACCAACACCGGCTCTCTGTATGCGAAAATGTTCAGGCGTACTCCTCTTGCTCAACGCGATAGCTGTATTAAATTTTCGTAAAAAAACAAAAAGGCCCCTCATCCGAAAGGACGAGGGACCGCGTTGCCACCTTTTTTAGCTTCATAAAAAGCTCTCTCAAGCACGCACGAAACTTCCATGCGCGTTCCCCTATAACGACGGGATGTTCGTCAAAGCCTACTGCTGAACGAATCAGGTTCGGTTTGAAAGCTCAGAAGCCCATTCCCCTAACGCTCCACACTGGTTTGCACCAACCACCAGCTCTCTTTTCGTTTCACGGAGGGTACTCTTCTTCGTCAACGCTCAATGTTCAATCGTTCATTTTGATTGTATTGATAATATAAAAATTTGTCCGTCATGTCAATATATTTTTTTATTTTTTATCAGGAAGATCGCAGCTTCCATCCGAACAGGCTGCACCTTGTGAATCGCTCCCCGAAAGATCCTGTAGCACAGGTGTGGAATGTTCTTCTTGCCACACTTTTTCAAGTGCGCTCAGAAACGTTTCAGTCGGCTGCGCACCGGAAATTCCATATTTTTGGTTAATGACAAAAAACGGGACTCCTCGAACGCCCATTTGCTGAGCAACCTGTTCATCTTCGCGAACCTCTTGAGCCAAAGCTGTTTCATCGGCTAAAAATGACAGTGCCTCATGACGGTCCATGCCTGTTTCCTCAGCAATATCTGCAAGCACTTCATGGTCACCTAAATGTCTAGACTCAGTAAAATGTGCATGCAGCAATTTTTCTGTCAGCTGCTTATCCATATTTTTGGTTTTAGCAAAATGAGTCAAGCGGTGGGCATCGAAAGTATTCGTTAGAATCATCTTGTCAAAATTGAATGTCAAGCCTACTTCTGAAGCCTGCTGACCGATCCCTTGATTCATTCTTTTCGCTTCATCAACACTCACACCATATTTATCTGAAATCACTTCGTGAATACTTTGAGTTACATTCCGCGGAGAGTCTGGATCTAGCTCATAGCTCTTAAATTGGACCTCTACCTGCTCTCGATGAGGAAATTTTTCCAAAGCCTGCTCCAACCGCCGCTTCCCGATATAACAAAACGGACAGGCATAATCTGACCAGATTTCAATTTTCATATTTAGCACCCCTTTTTAAGAAGCGTATCTTAAATATAGTCCGCCTACAATTTTTTTGCATCGTAGCTTCCCAGAACGCGCACATTATGGCCATAAGTCCGCAAAATGGTCATAGCTTTTTGCATATTGACCTCCTGCACGCCCATTTGAGCTTCAACAAAAAAGCGGTATGTTCCAAGCTTCTTCTTCGTAGGACGCGATTCGATCCACGACAAGTTGATATCTAACGATGAAAAGACGTTTAGAATGATGGCGAGCAAACCCGGTCTGTCCTCTCCAGGCGTGATCAGCAGCATTGATTTGAGGGAATTCGAAGCTTCAGGTTTTTCGTTCGTGACAATGACGAACCTAGTTGAATTGCCCTCGAAATCTTGGATATTCCTTTTGGCAATTTCAAGCCCAAATGTGTTTGCTGCCAATTCTGACGCAATGGCGCCCGCATTTTTATCATTGGCTTTAACAAGAGATTCCGCCGCATTCGCCGTGCTGCTGAAATGCTTCGTCTTCGCCTTGAGCTTCCGGGTAAAATCCCTACACTGGGCAAGAGCCGGGCCAATCGACCAGATTTCCCGGATATCGTCGACATCTGCCCCTTCTACCGTCAGCAAATGAAGGGCAATTGGTAAAATAGCCTCCCCTTCAATCCATACATCATGATGAATCAAACCGTCCGTTGTCATGGTGATTGTGCCTTCAATCGCATTTTCAATCGGTACAATCCCCTTATTCACTTCATGCTCCGCCACCGCTTCAAGCACATCGACAATCCCGTCGTACATCACGAGCTCCGTGCCATCAGTCGGAAAAAAGCGTAACGCAGCTTCTTCTGAAAAAGTCCCCTTCGGACCTAAATACGCAACCTTCAACTTAAATACCCCTTTAATGAAAAATTGAATGGAGAAACCTCCTGCTCAAGCTCCTTCATCTTACGAAACCTGATAAAGCTGTGATTCTTGAAAAAAGTGACTAGCGCATCCGCTCATTACATGATCAAGAGGTGAGGCAAATGCAAGCGTTCAACCAGATAATGTTATAAAATTCATACTTTTATGTATGAGTTCTTCCAGAAGTTAGCCAGCATCGTCATACTGAACCTCGAATTCCACGAGTACTGATGCGGGAGTTTTTCAAATTTGCGCCTAGTACACATGCTCATACTCATAATGAAGGGCTTCCTCAGCCACTCGATTTCCTGGATTAAATTGCGCAGGTGATGCTCGGGTTCCCTTCTGTATGAATTTCTTGAACAAGCCATTCACAGCCCGATCTATAAGAATAATTCCACACGACATTGCAAGTTGCCTGCGCTCCATCCCTATCTCGAAATAGTTCCTTATTAGAAAGAAGTTCCGGCTTACAACCGGAACTTTCCACTTTTTTATTTGCTTAGTGCGTCTGTCAAAGTTGGGACGATCTGTTTTTTGCGAGAGACGACACCTTTTAATACGCATTGGTTTTGATCCAATGATACGTTGAATGCCTGCTCGACGCTTTGTGCCGCTTTTCCGCTGACAATGGCTGTAGAATCGTTTGTCAAAATGTCTGTAACGACAAACAGGAACAGGTCCAATCCGCGTTCTTCCACTGCACGCTCCATCGCCTCTTCAATTTCAGCTTTGCGTGCAAGGATCTCCTCAACACCGATAGCATTCACTTGTGCAATTTCAACTTTGGCTTGTCCCATTTGAAATGGCTTCGCATCTAGTGACAACAATTCTTCCGCTGTTTTGTCGCTAACGTCCGCTCCCGCTTTCAGCATATTCATTCCGTATTCTTCCGGATCTACACCTGCGATTTCAGCAAGCTCGCGGGCAGCCTGAACGTCACGCTCCGTGCAAGTGGGAGATTTAAAAAGAAGAGAATCTGAGATGATGGCTGACAATGCAAGTCCTGCAATGTCTTTTTCAATTTCCACACCGTTTTCTTCATACATTTTTTTCAAAATAGTCGCTGTACAGCCAACAGGCTCCACACGGAAGTAAAGTGGTTCGCTTGTTTCAAAGTTAGCCACACGGTGGTGGTCAATCACTTCGACAATTTGGACTTTTTCAATGTCATCTACACTCTGCGGGCGTTCGTTGTGGTCAACCAGAATGACTTTGCTTACTTCATTCGACACTGTGCCCACTTCACGCGGCGCTTCCGCGTTAAACGTCTTAAGTGCATATTCTGTTTCGCCATTCACTGCTCCGAGGCGGACAGGTTCAACATTTTCTCCTAATTTTGTTTTTAAATCAGCATAGACAAGCGCTGAACAAATGGAATCTGTATCAGGATTTTTGTGACCAAAAATGAGAATTTTTTCCATGACTCTACTCCTTGTTTTCTGAGGTAATATTTATTTTAACATATCAAGGTATCTTAGTGTTAAAATGACAAGGTGAGGAGGCGCGTACATATGAAAAAATGGTTCGGAATGTTGTTATTGCTGATTAGTATTGTGTTAATCACCGGCTGCAACAAGGAGCCGAAGCCTGAAGAACGTTACACAGCTTATGTTCAAGAATGGAATAAGCAGAATTTTGATAAGATGTATGATTATCTCTCCAAAGAGGCGCAGGAAAAGGTTTCAAAGAAAGATTTTACGGATAGATATAAAAAAATCTACAGCGATTTGCAGATAAAAAATTTAAAAGTGGACTTCAAGGCTCCTGAAGAAGTGGAGGAAAAAGATGGAATCGTCAAATTTCCTTTTCATGTAAAAATGGACAGTCTTGCAGGCGAAATCGCGTTTGACCATACCGCTGTGTTGAAAAAAGAAGAGCGGGATGACGCTAAAAGCTGGTTTGTGAACTGGGATACGACATTTATTTTTCCAAATCTGGAAGAAGGCGACAAAATCAGTCTCCCGACTACTCCAGCTAAACGCGGCGATATCGTTGATAAAAACGGGGCAGGCCTTGCTGTGATTGGAAAAGTGACCGAAATCGGCATAATCCCTGGTGAGATGGGCGACGATGAAGAAAAAATCATCAAGAAGGTTGCCGACTTGCTTGGATTGAGCGAGGAAAAGATCACAAATGACCTCTCTGCCTCCTGGGTTGAACCGGAACACTTTGTACCCATCAAAAAAATTCCGGGTGATGCCAATCATTTATTGGAAAAACTTACAGACATCCCTTCTGTCAATAATCGCACTGTCCAAGCACGGGTTTACCCGCTTGGGGAAGCAGCTGCCCATTTGATTGGATATGTGGGGCCGATTACAGCCGAAGAGCTGGAAAAAGCAGATAGTCAATACCAAAGCTCGGATGTGATTGGAAAAAGAGGTTTGGAGCAGGTTTTTGAGAAGAAGCTGAAAGGCGAAAATGGCGTGAAAATTGTCATCAACAAGAAAGATGGGACGGAAGAAGTGTTAGCGGAAAAAGAAGTCAAGGATGGTGAAGACATTCAGCTGACAATTGATGCCGGTGTTCAGAATACAATTTTTAACGAATTAAAAGACGAAACAGGAACGGCTGCCGCCCTTAACCCAGTAAGCGGTGAAACACTCGCGTTGGTAAGCAGCCCAAGCTTCGACCCTAATGCATTGTCATTGGGTGCGACGGCAAAGGATTGGGAGAAAATTGAAAAGAATAAGAAAGACCCGCTAATGACCAGATTCAAAAATGGCTACGCACCGGGTTCTGTGATGAAACCAATCACGACAGCGATCGCACTGGAAGCAGGCGCAGTTGATTGGAACAAAACATATGATATTAAGGGATTGTCTTGGCAAAAAGATTCTTCGTGGGGAGGTTATTCCGTCACAAGAGTCTCTGACACGAACGGAGCGGTTAATCTGGAAAAAGCGCTTGTACTCTCAGATAATATTTTCTTTGCAAGGACGGCATTAGACCTTGGTCAAGAAAAGTTTGTGGCAGGATTGAAGACATTCGGGTTCGAAGAGGATATCCCGGACTATGCTTTCCCGCTGGAACAATCGAAAATGGGTAAAATCGATACGGATATTGCACTGGCTGATTCCTCCTATGGACAGGGACAGATTGAAATGAACATCGTCCATTTGGCAACAGCATACACCCCCCTCATGAATAAAGGAAATATGATTCAGCCCATCTTAGTAAAAGGCGAAACAGATGGTGCGATCTGGAAAAAAAGCGTTATGAGTGAAAAAACGGCAGCAGATATTCAGAATGCCTTGCTGAAAGTTGTCGAGGACCCGAAAGGAACGGCACGTGATGCGAAAATCTCCGGTAAGCGGATTGCTGGAAAAACCGGCACTGCCGAATTGAAGGCAAAACAAGGTGAAAAAGGAAAAGAGAATGGCTTCTTCGTAGCCTATGATACAGAAAAACCAGACATGCTAGTGGCCATGATGGTCGAAGACGTTTTGGGCCGGGGTGGTTCAAAGCCGGCAGTAGATCGAGTGAAAAAAATATTCGAAAAATAAGAGGGCGGGGGTCAGTGCGGGGGTCTGACCCCCACCACGTTAACGCGTTACCACTTTAAAGTCATGGGGGTCAGACCCCAAAAATATGAAGTAATCAAATACCGGACGCCCCGCGTCCGGTTTTCCCTTTTTTCGAGTTATGATTTTTTTATAAAAACTTTCCAATCGACGCCAGTTCCGATTTTGTATTTTTGGGCGAAGGATTGCTGGTTGATGGCGACTGCGACGTTATCAAGTGAGTTGATATAAATCAACGACTCCCCTTTTTCAGTCGCGGCAAAGGATCTCCCATAGATCATCTCCCTCTCAAATACGATGGCGGATTCGTGTTCGATCGTCATTTTTACTAAATCACCATACTGGACCTGCAGATCGATCAGTAAAGAGCGACTGATGTTTGTCCACACATTTCCATAACGCACATCGAGAACATCAATGATTCCATGCAGCACTCCATCCGACATGCTGGCATCCATAGAAGGAAGCATAACAAGGTTTTCCAGATCAATCTGCGGCCCCACCTGTTCAAAGCTGATGACTCCCGCAGCAAGCCGCGCCCCTGTGTAGGCATAAATATCTCTGCCATGAAACGTATGGGATGCGCCAGAATTCGGCAGACGATTGACCTTTTCATCAATCATCCTCATTTCAGTAATCCCGATTTCTTTATTGATGTGCGTGAGCGTCCCGTTATCCGGCGTAACGACAAAGTGATTGGATGCAGTTCGAGCGACAACGCTGTTGCGGTCGGTTCCCACTCCTGGATCCACGACTGAAACAAAGACTGAGTCTTCCGGCCAATAAGCAATTGTCTGCAGCAGCCGATAAGAACCCTCCCATATATCAAATGGGGGAATTTCATGAGTGAGATTATAGATTTTCAGGTTCTGGTTCACAGAATTAGCCACTCCATACATGGCACTGACCGCACCATCACCTAAGCCAAAATCCGATTGAAGTATTAAAGGGTTGCCCACCGTCTTCTTCCTCTCTTATTATGAAATTTCGAATAATTTTTGGTTGAAAAATATTGATACGAATAATACGCTATCTTAATACACGCATTGTGCTTTGTCAAAGCTCTCTGTAGTTTCATCCGGAATTGGAAGGGGAATAACAAATAAGCGACAAAGACACGGGGGTTTGCCGCTGTTCTTTCTTCGGTTACATCAAACGAAACCTTTTACCGCAATGCGGGGGAATCTTATGAAAAAAGCGAGTTTCCATTCAAACCAGTCTCTGGAAAAATGGCCCACTCCCCTAGAAAAATGTGCAAATTTCACAAGCAAGTTCGTTACTCCTCGTTCCCCTTAGGAAAAAGAAAAAACGCCTCCCGGCGTTTTTTCAGAATCAGATGCCTTAACGTATTTGCGGCCAGATTTTATCGAGCTTTCGCTCGATAATTTTGTATGAAAATTGTTTCCGCTAGAAAGCAATACTTAAGTAAGCCCTCTATTCCTATTTTTTCCTCTGAAAATCTGTGGCATCCGCCGGACGTTTTAACATGATTCAGCTTTGGTTTTAACCCTGCTGAGTAGAATACCAACATGCATTCATCTCACCACTTACCGTAGTGAGATACTTCTGCTGAATAAAGCTCCATCTTATGAAAGCTCCAACATGCGGTCGAGCGCCAATTTTGCAAATTTTGCTGTTTTATCATCTACTTCAATCACATTGTGCTCCTCGCTCTCGGCAATCGTCTCAAGACACCAAACAAGATGCGGGAGGTCAATCCGATTCATCGTCAAACATGGACACATATGCGGATTCAATGAAATGATCTGCTTGTCGGGATGATCCTTAATGAGACGGTTCACCAGATTCATCTCTGTTCCAATCGCCCAGGCAGATCCCGGATCCGCATTTTCGATCACCTTGATAATATAGCTTGTTGACCCATTCATATCTGAAAGTGCAACGACTTCACGTGAGCATTCCGGATGAACAAGTACCTTCATTTCGGGATGTTTGCTCCGAACATCTTCGATATTTTTCACTGTAAAATTTTCATGAACAGAGCAATGCCCTTTCCATAGCAAAACTTTTATTTTCTCAACAGGTCCGTCGAACTCCAGTTCATCCGTGATCGGATTCCAGACGGCCATTTCATCGAGACCTACGCCCAAGTTGTATGCTGTGTTTCGTCCGAGATGCTGGTCCGGTAAAAACAAGATTCGATCTTTTTGCTCGAAAGCCCAGCGAACCATCTCTTCTGCGTTGGACGAAGTGACAGTTGCACCGCCATTTTCCCCAACGAACGACTTGATTGCAGCGGTCGAATTGACATAAGTGAGTGGAAGAATCGTGTCTCCAAATATGGCAGTCAGCTTTTCCCACGCACGCTCAGTCTGATAAATGTCGGCCATGTCCGCCATTGAACAGCCTGCTCGCATGTCCGGCAAATAGACTTTCTGTTCCTTTGTTGTCAAAATATCCGCCGTCTCCGCCATAAAATGGACTCCGCAAAATACGATGTGTTCCGCTTCCTCGTTCTGTCCACAAAGCTGTGCAAGCTGCAGCGAATCACCGGTAGCATCGGCAAATTGGATGATTTCATCCTTTTGATAATGATGTCCAGGAATATACAACTTGTTTCCAAGTTCAGCCTTCACGGCGCGCACCCTCTTCTCAAGCTCCTCCGTTGACATGTTTCGATACTTTTCCGGTAGTACGTTTGTCTGCTTTTCCAACGTTTGAAAAATACTCATACCTCTATATTCCTCCCTCATTATAAAATAAGCAGGCTTCGCTGCTCCGCGGTAGTTTGATGATAAAACTTTCCCCTGAAACGGTCCGGCGGTTCTGCCGGATAGTAAAGTGCGCAAAATGGATAGTATTCTTGAATTTTGGATAGTAATTCCGGATAACTGGACAGTATTTCTGGATTTCGGATTGTATTTCTGGATTTCGGACAGTATTTCTGGAATCCAGACAGTATTTCCGAAAGCTGGATAGTATTTCTGAAATTCGGACAGCATTTTTGGAATCTGGACAGTATTTCCGAAACCCGGATAGTATTTCTGAAATTCGGACAGTATTGCTGGAATCCG
This sequence comes from Bacillus sp. HF117_J1_D, assembly GCA_009928435.1. Classification (GTDB taxonomy): domain Bacteria; phylum Bacillota; class Bacilli; order Bacillales; family Bacillaceae_C; genus Siminovitchia. Next base: position 83,871 of record JAABNQ010000006.1, on the reverse strand, counting down.
GATAGTAATTCCGGAATCTGGACAGTATTCTCGAACTTTGGACAGTATTTCCGGAATCCAGATAGTATTGCTGGAATCCGGACAGTATTTTTGAAATTCAGACAGTAATTCCGAAATCCGGATCGTATTTCCGCATAACTGGACAGTATTTCCGAAATCCGGACAGTATTTCCGGAATCTGGATAGTATTTCTAGATAACTGGATAGTATTTCTGGAATCTGGATAGTATTTCTGAAATTCGGACAGTATTCTCGAACTTCGGACAGTATTTCCGGAATCCAGATAGTATTGCTGAACTTCGGATCCTATATACACAAACTCAGGAGTATTTCCGAAGAGTGATTTTAGTATCTCCGGGCTTTTTCATCCCTGACATAGCGCTCCACCGCTCAGTCTTCGATTTTTACTTTCGCGCTTATATCCAGCGCAGAAACGGAATGGGTCAAAAATCCGAGAGAGATGTAGTCGACGCCCGTGTTGCGATATGATGCGAGGTTTTCCATTGTGATTCCACCGGAGGCTTCTGTCACAATGTTTTCCGGGATCAGTCCGATCCACTCCTGAATTTCTTCTGGCGTCCTGTTATCGAACATGATGACATCCGCCTTGGCAGCTACCGCTTCGAGCATCATTTCCTTCGTTTCGGTTTCGACTTCGACTTTGACCATATGTCCCGACTTTTCCCGAACGGCCGCCACTGCGCCAGCGATTGATCCGGCGAATGCGATGTGGTTGTCTTTTAGCATGGCCCCATCGTACAAACCGTAGCGATGATTTTGTCCCCCGCCGCAACGGACAGCATATTTTTCGAGCATCCTCAAACCTGGGGTTGTTTTCCTTGTGTCGCAAATTTTCGTATGCTCACTGTCCAGCGCTTCAACGGCTTGCTTCGTTTTCGTTGCAATACCGCTCATTCTCTGAACTAGGTTCAGAATAACTCGTTCCCCTTTTAACAAACTGGATACCGATCCTTTTACGGTTGCAAGCACCTGCCCTTTCTCAATTTTCTCTCCATCGCAGACAAAGATTTCATCTTGCAGTTCCGAATCTAGAAGCTGATAACCTGTCCGGATGATTTCTTCCCCACAAAATATGCCGTTGTCTTTTGCAATAAAATGGACTTCACCTCGCTGCCCATCTCCAAATATTTGGCTCGTGACGTCACGGTCTCCAATATCTTCAAGAAAAAATTGCTCAAGTTGCAACCGCAGTTTCAATTTGTTCATTATTTTCATTCCTTTTCTGGATGATTTTCCTGCCAATCCAGTCGTGATTTTTTTCACAAGGGTGGTCACTGCGAAAATGCCCTCCCCTGCTTTCTGTTCTTTTTATGGCTGCATCTGTGATCAACCATGATGTAATCAACATGGACACCCGCGTCAATTCTTCGAACGTGAAGTGCCCAAGGTCCATATTCAGCCATTCTTCTATTTGAAAGCTTTCCAGCCAATGCTTTTGTTTGAGCAATCCCTCTTCAGTCCGGACAATTCCTGCATTGTCCATCATGGTTCGTTTGATATCTTTGATTTCCGGCAGCCGCATGTCATGATGATTGATCTTGGTGAGCGGACGCCTGTTTTCCGGAAATTCAGCGTTCCTAAGATCCATTTCATCTTGTTTGCGGTTCTCATTAATCCATCCGGACAATTTTTCCCCCATAAAAAGTCCTTCCAGCAATGAGTTGCTCGCTAATCGGTTTGCCCCATGCAAGCCTGTGCAGGCCACCTCACCAATAGCATATAGCCCTTTGATGCTTGTCCGTCCAATGAGATCGGTTTTCACACCACCCATTAAAAAATGACTTCCAGGTGCAACGGGTATCTGCTTCTTCCAATCTACGTGATTTCTTTCACACAAGGTGGTAATCGTCGGGAACCGCTCAGCAAAATGCTCTATTGTCGATACATCCAAATAAATTTGCTTTTCTTCACGTAAATAGTCGTAAATCGTCTGGGCAACGATATGTCGCGGCGCAAGGTTTCCCATCGGATGGACGCCTTCCATAATCGCGAGGCCATCCTCAGTAACGAGACTCCCGCCATCTCCTCGGACAGCTTCAGAAATCAAGCCTTGAGTTTTCCCATTTAAATAAAGAAGAGTCGGGTGAAATTGGATGAATTCCATATCGGCGATTTCCGCCCCCGCTTTATATGCTAGTGCAACACCATCACCCGTAACAGTCTCGGCATTGGATGTGTGAGGGTATAATTGGCCGCACCCTCCTGTTGCTAGAACAATATGATCCGCAAAAAACGATTCGATGCTTCCATCTGCACTCTTTCCTTTTGCCCCGATGCATCGGTTACAGGAATCTATGATTAAATCAAATACAAATGTATTTTCGATGATTGTAAATTTATCTGCTACAGCGGACTCAAGATGCTCCATGATGCGTTGACCTGTTGCATCTCCACCTCCATGAACGATTCGATGTTCACTGTGGGCCCCTTCCATTCCAAGCAGTAACCTGCCTTCTTCATCTGTATCAAACCGGCAGCCTTCAGCCCAAAGCTCTTTCACCAATCTAGGCGCAGCCTTTGCCACCTTCAGCACTGCGGTCCGGTCATTATGGAATCGTCCGGCTTCTAGTGTATCGGCATAATGACTGTCAACATGATCATTTTTTCCAATAGCAGCGGCTACTCCTCCCTGTGCCAGGTTGGAATTTCCATTCTTTAAAAACGACTTTGTGATAATTATCACATTCTTTTCGTCACGAATGCGCTTCGCCAATTGCAAAGCGGCCACTCCGCTTCCGATAATAAGAACATCCGCTTTTTTCATCATACGCCTCCTGGTATTTACAGGTGTCTTGACACTTATATTTACATAGAATTACACTTATGACAAGAGTTATTTTTAAAAATAAAAGAAAGCAGGTTTGCCATGTGAAATATTTCGATTATGCAGCCTCTTGCCCGCTCGATCAGGAAGCAGCAGAAGTGTATGTAAAAGCCGCATCCACGTACTACGGAAATTCAAGCAGCCTTCATGATATAGGTGATCAGGCAAATGAGCTTTTGGAATACAGCCGGGCACAGTTCGCCCGATTTTTCAACGTATCAAAAGACGGGGTTTTTTTTACAAGCAGCGGGTCTGAAGGAAACTTTTTGGCCATCCAAACATTATTGACAAGCAGTGAAAAAAAAGGGAAACACATCATCACTGGGATGGCAGAACATTCCTCTGTTTTAAACTCATTGGAAAAACTGCGACAGCAAGGCTGGGACATCGCCATGCTCCCCTTAGCTTCAGACGGCCGGATTGACGTTGATGCCTTCCTAGATGCTGTCCGCGAAGATACAGTCTTAGTGAGCATACAGCATGCCAACCCCGAAATCGGAACGCTGCAGCCAATTGAAGGAATCGGCCAGATTTGTCGGGAAAACGGGATACTTTTTCATAGTGACTGTGTCCAATCTTTCGGCAAGATGGATTTGAATACGATCGCTCATTCCGTTGACGCCCTGACGATCTCCAGCCACAAGTTTTACGGACCAAAAGGAGTTGGAGCAGTATATCTGAATCCTGCTTTGCGATGGGATCCCTATGTTCCTGGTACTACACACGAGGGGGGATTTCGTCCTGGAACAGTGAACGTTCCGGGGGTTGCAGCCATGGCAGCCGCTGCAGAAAAAGCGGTGAGTCGATTGGATGTTTACAGTGAACATTACAATGTCTTAAGGAAAGAATTGATCAAATCGCTTGATCCTATCCTGGACAAGTGCATCATCTATGAGGCTGACTTGCCTTCAATGATTGGCATGAGAGTGACCGGACTGGAAGGTCAGTTGATCATGAATGAAGCAAACCTACGCGGATTTGCTATCTCGACAGGAAGCGCCTGCCAGGTGAGCATGCAGACACCATCAAAGACAATGGTCGCACTTGGCGTTGAAGGGAAAGCAGCAAAAGAATTCATCCGAATGACGCTTGGACGGGAAACGAAAGTTGAGGATGTAAGACAGCTTGGCGAGGCACTTGTACAAATTGTTCGTGAAAATGTATAGGATCACATGTTCATGCAAAGCATGTCTGAAGTCAATGAATGTGGAATTTAAATTGATCAATCTGTTATATATCACACTAACAGCATTCGGCCTTCTCGAATGCTTTTTCTTTTTTTAACACAAAAATAATCTGCACCGTCTCAACTGAAACAGGCAGATCATGGGAATTTCTTATATCGTTTTTTCAATTTTTATTACTCCTCTGCTTTACTTAGGCAACGCTCACACTCATTAAAATAGCATTCATGCATTTCATTCATTTCTTCACCGCACTGGCAACATTCTTTGGCAGAAATATTTCTGTAAAATTCAATTGGCATCATTTTTGATGGCCTCCTTTGTTGTTGTTGAATACATTGTATTATAACAGATTATAAATGTCAACACCTGTTATACATCTATTTTTAAAAAGTGAGCAGAAACTGAATGAGAAAACACTATCCACAGAGCAAATTTTCTAATATAATTGTTTGAGAAATGACAATTTAAGGGGGAATATCTTTGAAGCGTTTATTGTCTGCAGTGCTTGCGGCTATCCTTGCTATTTGGGCACTGCCATCATCCGCTTTCGCGGCGGTGGATCCGAAAGATCCAGAGTTTCAAAAATACTTAAAAGAAATCGGAATGTCCGAGAAAGATTTTATTACATATTTTGAGGATGTCCACGATTTCACGCTAGAGGATTTCGATTCTGTTAAAGAGATAGAAGAATACTTGGGCGAACCAATAAATAAAGAGAACTTGAACGCCCTGCTTGCTGATTACGGCATGACAAAAAAAGAATTGGAACAGCTTCTTGCGGAAAACGGAATGTCCTTGAATGATTTTGTTTTTATAGAAGATTTAGAGGTTGAAATCTACTATTTGGCTGTTGACTCAATTGACGAAGAGGCTGTCATTGAAGCCCTTGCTGGGCTTGGTCTTACAACTGACGAAATACAAAGATTGGTACCCCACCTGGATAAAGTAACAGAGAACACTGATGAAGAAGCTTTTAAAGCCAAATTCTTGAACTTAGGGGATCGTTTGATGTCCTTCCCAGAATTTGATAGTGCTTCTGAGCTAACTCCAGGTCAGATTGCTGAATTGCTCAGCATTTGGGACGGGTTCTTGAATCTCCTTCAACTAAAAGTAGATTACTATTTAGTTAAAGACGGTATTGAAACACCGATTTCCTTATCGGCATTAATCCAAATGGATACTGTTGACGGTGCTGATTTGCTTATAAAAATTTATTCCAAAGATGGACAATTCTTAGCCGACCTACTGATCACAAAAGAGATGTTCGGTTCTGATATTCTAAATAATACCGGCCAACAAATAAACAAAGTAGAAGCGGCTGTGAAAACGTCTGCTGAAAAGCCAGTAGCCAAAAAGATTAAAGGTGAAAAACCTGTCATCAAAACCGTTAAGGGCGAAAAGCCTGTAGTCAGGACCATTAATGGCGGAAAACTTCCAAATACAGCAGGAGGCTACCTTCCTCAGGCTGTTGCGGGACTTGCACTTATTGTCTTAGGCGGTTTCTTATTCCGTAAATTTATCGTAAAAGGTGCATGATGAAACGATTCATTCTTCTTGCAGCGGCAGTTGGATTGATTGGATTTGGTACTTGGCTTTCCGGGACGAATGCCTTTAAATTTTTGACGGGGTATATGATTTTTACCGTGAATAAAGCCAGTTCAGAACCTGCACCCGTCATACAAGAAGAAACACCTCCTCCCGTAAAAGTTGAGCGAGATACAAAAACAGTTGTTTATGACGAACGCCCTGAAGAGGGCGAGATCGTCGGTGATTTGATCATCCCCAAGTTGGATGCAACATTGCCCATCTATCACGGAACAGATGAAGACGAGCTGGAGAAAGGTGTCGGCCATTATGCTGGCAGCGTACTTCCCGGTGAGAAGGATAACTCGGTCCTGTCTGGACACCGGGATACAGTCTTCCGAAAGCTTGGAGAAGTGGGAAAAGGTGATTTACTGATTGTCACTACCTCCAAAGGTGAATTCACCTACAAAGTTCGGAAAGTCCGGATTGTGGATGCGGATGATCGAACTGTAATCGTTCCGAAGCCTCGCGCCACATTAACCGTCACTACCTGCTATCCGTTCCGCTATATTGGTGATGCACCAGACCGCTACATCTTGATTGGCGATCTGATTGAAAGTAAAAAATCTGAAGGATGAAAAGCCGCGCCGGTTGGTGCGGCTTTTTTTATTGAAGGGGTCTGACCCCCGTTACGTTAAAGCATTAACGTTTTAACGCGATGGGGGTCTGACCCCTCATTTTGACCTCCTATTTTATGGATATTTTTTAAAAGGTATGTTAAATGTTTGAATCATTTCGCTATCATTGTTATGGTTAGGCATGTTGAAAAGTTATCGCATCGATTTCCATTTATGGAAGGAGAGTATTTAATTTGTGGAGTAAAGTCTCAAGTGTTTTTTGGGTATCGGCTGCCATTTTGATGGTTGCTGTCGTTTTCGGTGTGGCCGCCCCCGACGGGTTTGAGGCAGCTACATCAAAAGTTGAGTCAGTGATCACCTCTGGTTTTGGCTGGTATTATTTAATTTTAGTCACGGTCATTGTTGCATTTTGTCTATTTCTTATCTTTAGCCCAGTGGGATCCGTGAAACTGGGGAAGCAGGAAGATCAACCCGAATATTCAAAGCCGACATGGTTTGCCATGTTGTTTTCCGCAGGCATGGGAATCGGGCTTGTTTTCTGGGGATCAGCCGAACCTCTTTCCCATTATGCGATTGCCCCTCCTATGGCTGATCCAGGAACGGATGCCGCAATCAAAGAATCCATGCGTTTCACATTCTTTCATTGGGGGATCCATGCCTGGTCTGTCTATGCATTAGTCGGTCTCTGTCTCGCCTATTTCAATTTCCGTAAAGGACGCCCAGGTCTGATTAGTGCAACGCTCAGCCCCATCTTAGGAAAATATGCTCACAGCAGGCTTGCCATGCTCGTCGACATTATCGCCGTTGCTGCGACTGTTGTCGGGGTGGCAACAACCCTTGGATTCGGGGCAGTGCAAATTAATGGAGGACTTGCCTATTTGTTTGGAATCCCGAACAATTTCACTGTTCAGCTATTCATTATCCTCATCGCCACCGCCTTGTTTCTCATGTCAGCGTGGTCAGGCTTAAGCAAAGGAATCAAATATTTGAGCAATACAAATATGATTCTAGCCGTTGTCTTGTTGGCGCTTGTTTTCATTCTAGGCCCTAGCTTGTTGATCCTGAATCTGTTTACGGACACAATTGGAGCATATGTACAAAACCTTATTCAAATGAGCCTCAGGATTGCACCGCTTAATGAGAGCCACCGTGGCTGGATCAATGGCTGGACAATCTTTTATTGGGCTTGGTGGATTTCGTGGGCTCCGTTCGTCGGGATCTTTATTGCCCGCGTCTCCAAAGGAAGGACGATAAGGGAATTCATGATCGGTGTCTTAATCCTCCCTGTCATCGTCAGTTTCATTTGGTTTGCTGTCTTTGGGACAACAGCCATTGACGTTCAACTGGCTGGAGCTGTCGACCTAACCAAATATGCAACAGAAGAAGTGCTTTTTGCCGTCTTTAATGAAATGTCATTTTCGACCATTTTATCAGTGATTGCTGTCATTTTGATCGGAACTTTTTTCATTACATCTGCCGATTCAGCCACATTCGTGCTTGGTATGCAGACATCTTACGGCTCTTTGACACCGCCAAACAGTGTGAAAATCGTTTGGGGATTTTTCCTCGCGGCGATGGCTTCTATTCTTTTATATAGCGGTGGACTGCAAGCATTGCAAAACGCGCTCATTATTGCAGCGTTCCCTTTTTCATTGATCATGATATTAATGATGCTGTCCATCTACAAAGCGCTTCGCCAAGAGCGAAGAGAATTGGGGCTTCACCGAAGAAAAAGAGTTTGAGTAAAGACCGGCTGTTGTCACGCAGTCGGTCTTTTTAACTGCAATCCAATGTGATTTTGATGTTTGGAGGCTTGATAAAAAATAGAGCGCAGGGCCGCCATTTCAGCTGCCTGCGCTCCAACCTTACTCAACTCTATTTTTTATACCGCTTATGGATATTATTCTGTTTATAGGTAGGTCTTGAAAATTCTTCTACCTCCATGGATAAAGCAAGATACCTTTTTGCAAACAGGTCAGCAAAATGGTCTTTAATCATTTCAAACAGTTTGTCGCATGCTGCCGTCAGTTCTTGTTCAGAACGGCCGCCACCGATTTTCAATGCAACATGAACAAACGCATCGTCTTCCGACCCATCCGCGACAACATAATCCTTCAATTCGATGGCCCGTGAACGAATTCCCGCAATCGGAAACACGCCGCCGCTATCAATGAGCGACTGATTTATTTTATTCAACAGAGCACCTATTTGGGCTTCTTCTTTAATATTGTCCGTGTATTCAACAATGACATGAGGCAACTCTAATCCACCTCCTCATTTATTTGACTGCGCTTTTTCCAGAGCTGCTTTTGATGGAAAAAACTTCATCCCCAACAATGGTATTTTTCAGTTGGCCCAGCCCTTCAACTTCTGTGATGACTTCATCACCAGGAACAACATCCACTGTTCCTTTCGGTGTTCCCGTTAAAATGATGTCATTTTCATCTAATGTCATGAAGCTGCTCAGGTACTCAATCAGGTAAGAAACGTCGAAAATCATATCCTTTGTAGTTCCTTCCTGCTTCAGGTCTCCATTCACATAAGTACGAAGCTTTAGGTTCATTGGATCTTCGATATCTGCTGCATCCACGAACCACGGCCCCAAAGGTGTACATGTGTCGCGGTTTTTCACCCGAAGATTGGGACGATAATAATTTTCAAGATAGTCCCGGAGGGCGTAGTCGTTTGCGATGGTATAGCCTTTGACGTAGTCGTAGGCATTTTCACGTTTCACATTTTTGGCCTTTTTCCCGATTACAACTGCCAGCTCGCACTCATAGTGCATGTATGTAACGTCTGCCGGCCGTCGTGTCTGTGCATTGTGGCCAATGAATGCATTCGGCCCCTTTAAAAAGACGAGTGGCTCTTCAGGAGCTTTAAAAGCAAGCTCGCCGGCATGGTCGGAATAATTCAACGCTAGAACAAACGTGGTTCTCGGTTCGATTGGCGGAAGCCAGACAACCTCATCTTCAGAAACAATCCGGCCATCCAAAAGTTCAAGCTTCCCATCTTTTTCAACAGCATCGTGCACTGCACCAAAGCAAGCTACCCGTGCCTGTTTCATAATGCATGACCTCCTTCAGCCAGCTTTTCCTCAGATACAACCTGGTTCACCAAAACGCCGATTCCATCAATTTCAATGCGGATTTCATCACCGTCTTTTACGCGCGGTGGCTGTTCTGGAACACCAACAAGCAAGACATCGCCTTTTCGAAGAGTCATAAATTCGGTCACGTCTTCTAGTAAAGTCGAAATTGAGCGAATCAGATTCTTTGTATGATTTTGCTGCTTCAATTCTCCATTAATATACACGCGGGTTTCCAACTGCCCCGGGTCCGTCACGTCGTCCTGGGAAACGATCCACGGCCCGACTGGGCAGAATCCGTCACGCGCCTTCTGCTTGATGGCAGGGCGATAATAGCTTTCATGAGGAATGCTGACATCATTCGCAATCGTATATCCTTCAATGTATTCGTACGCATCTTTCGCCTTGATGCGAGTAGCTGTTTTTCCAATTACGACCGCAAGCGCTGCACCAACCACAAGCTCTTCCTCCCCTTTCGGAAGCGGAATTGGCTGATTACAGCCTGACAATGTGTTCGCAGGCTTGATATATAAAATTGGAGCCTTCGGAGGCTGTTTATATGGTGCCTCATTGAATTGCTCTTTTAATTCATTGTATTCTCCCTGGTAGTTCAGCAGCACGCCATAAACGGTTCCGGTTACAGGAGGATTCCAGGATACGTGTGTAATAGACCGTTTTTGACCACGCCATTCAACCGTTGCTTCAGCAGGATCCACCTGGATCTCATCCCAAACGCCAAGCCCATGGAGGCTCGCTTTTACTCGATTCATGTTCTCACTCCTCGTTTTTTGGTGGAAAATCTTTTATCAGGGTCTGTCCATTTATTGGAAAAAGGGGGCGGTGCCCTGAACGATACAATTCAGTATGAAAGAGAATACTATCCGGTTTTGCGGAAATACTATCTGGATTTCGGAATTACTGTACGGATTTCGGAATTACTATCCGGATTTCGGAAATACTGTCCAAATTGCAGAAATACTATCCAAATTTCTGAAATACTATCCAGATTCCGGAAATACTGTCTGGATTCCAGAAATACTGTCCAGGTTCCGGAATTACTATCCAAATTCCTGAATTACTATCCGGATTTCGGAATTACTATCCGGATTCTTGAATTACTATCCGGATTTCAAAAATACTATCCAGATTTCGGAATTACTGTCCGGATTTCAGAAATACTGTCCGGATTTCGGAATTACTGTCCGGATTTCAGAAATACTGTCCGGATTCTTGAATTACTATCCAATTTTCTGAAATACTATCCGGATTTCAGAAATACTATCCAAATTCCTGAATTACTATCCAAATTTCAAAATCCTCTCCCGCTTTACCACCAGAAACATCCCGTCCGTCTTCCGAAAAATCATGAAGACGGGCGGGACCCCTTATCAAATGCGCCTTGCGTATTTGCGCCCAGATTTTATCGAGCTTCGCTCGATAAATTTCCTCTAAACCGGAAGCTCTAACTTGATTCACCCCCCACTAATGGGATACCAATACCACTTGCAGAAGTGGGGACTTCTGCTGAATGAAGTTAAACAACTTTTCTATATTTACCCTCGAAGAATCCGAGCGCTTCTCCATCTGTCACGCGAAGGTCAGTCACTTCGCCAATATATAGTGTGTGATCTCCTGCAATCACGGATTCATGCACATTGCACGTCAGGTTCACAAGCGCATCTTTGATGACTGGCATTTCGTTAAATGTATCGAACCCCACGTCTCTTTCTTCTTTGATCTGGCCAGCAAAATATGCAGACAGGTCCTGCTGTCCCTCATTTAACACACTGACGGCAAATTTTCCTGATTCTTTGATGAGTTGGTTCATGTTCGCCTTTTCTCCGATGGAAATGAGGACGAGCTTCGGGTTCAGGGACACTGACATAAATGCGTTGGCTGTCATGCCGTGAACATTTTCCCCAATCTTTGTTGTAATGACTGTAACTCCCGTTGCGAATTTCCCCATTGCTGTTCTAAACAGACGATCGTCCATTCCGCTCTCCCCCTTTTTTTCTTTTTCTCTATGTTTCATATCACAAACTCAGGCTTGCGCTGAGCAAGTTTCGGCTTCTTCGTCGGCACTTCTTTGCCGCTGTTGACATCCAAGACTATAGACGCTTCGTTGAACCAGCTATCTGGCGCTGCATGCCCCCAGAATGTCTGACGCATCGGGTCATCGATATCCCAGCGGATTGGTTTGAAATCTGGGTCACTTGTCAAATAGTCACCGCTGTAAAACTCAATCCGATGTCCATCTGGATCTCTCAAGTACAAGAAAAATGCGTTGGACAATCCATGACGTCCTGGCCCTCTCTCAATGCTTTTTCCGTACCCGGAAGCTGCCAGCACATCGCACGCATGGATCAAAGCAAGTGGATCAGGAAGCCAGAATCCGATATGGTGCAGTCGCGGACCTACGCCGTTCATAAATGCCTGGTCATGAACAGTCTGTTTGCGATGCAGCCAGGTTGCCCATACTTTGCCTTCTTTCGTATCCGTATACTCCGAGCAGGCAAAGCCCAAATCTTTCATGTAAAAGTCCTGTGCCTTTTCCACATCTTCTACTATGCAATTAAAATGGTCGATTCTTTGAACGCGCGCTCCTTTATACAGGTCATAACGCTGAAGGAGACGCTCCACATGATCCATTTTGGCAAAGAATTCAAGAGGCAGGCCCGAGACGTCCTGCACACGAAGTGTACGTCCCAGGGCATGTTGTTCTCCTGCTTTCAACCATTTCGTCTGAAATCCTTTTGCTGTAAAAAATGTATCCAGCGCATCCAGGTCATCATCAGAAGCCACTTTATAGCCAAGGGCTTCCACAGCCGGCTTTTCAGCTTTTTTCAAATGGATGCTGTGATGATTATGTTCTTCCAATCCTCTTAAATACAGGTTCCCTGAATCTGATTCTGTTTCAATAAAACCGAGAATATCAACATAAAATTTTCTGGATGCTTCTAGGTCAGTTACATGTAGGACTGTACGCGCGCAACGAATGATATTAAAGTCCATCAGACTTGCCTCCTTATGCTTTGATAAAATGCGGTTTGGAGGAAGGTTCCTTTTTCAGGAACTCTGAGATGAAATCTTTATATTGGTCCTTTTCATAACCATCGAAGTATGTCATACCCATGCGAATCGGATCGCCAAAGAAGTAGTACTCATAGTGTGCCTGCCTTGCACCGAATGCACTCAAAGTCATATCCCATGCCAATCTGAACAGTTGGACACGTTCGTAACCATTAAGGTTTTTGCCTTGAAGTCCGCGGTCAAGAATCGCTCCGATATCTTCATTTTCGAAGTCAGACTGTGTCGGTATTCCCATCAAACCGGATGCGCCAAGGATACGGACGATTTCAACAAGGCGTGGATAGATACGTGGATACCAGTTCCGTGCTGCATCAAGTGCCGCAAAGTCAGGCGTCATCATGCCCCATTTATCGATTTGTGCATTATGCTCTGCTTTGTACATATGTGAGCGCATTGTTTCGAGTACGAGCATAATTTCAGCACCCTTATCCTGTACGTGCTGGAATTGATCGATTCCGATGGCATCCATGATGCTAAGGGCAACACCAAGAATGAACTCTGTTTTCACGATGTTCTTAGAAACAACTTGGTGTGACATATGGACAACAGCGTTTGTTTCTTTGAAAGTCCTATTGCAAAGGCTGGCGTTTCCGCAAACGAATACGCGTTCCCAAGGGACAAATACGTTATCAAATGATACGATCGCGTCCCCTTCTTCAAAGCGGGAAGCAAGTGGATGATCCCAGCTCGACTTGCCATAATCAAACGCCTCACGGCTAAGGAATTTCAAGCCTTCCGTATTGTTCGGAATGGCAAATGCTAGAGAATATGGGTCGTCTTTCGTATCAGATCTGTTCACAGTGGACGGAAAGACGATTAATTCGTCTGTGATGCCGCCTTGTGTTGCCAGCAAACGGACACCGTCCACAATGATTCCATCGCTTCTTTTTTCCACAAGATGGAGGGCAACGTTCGCATCTTTCTGTTCTGCTTGCGCTTTTGCACGGTTAACTTGCGGATGGATCAAGGTATGCGTTAAGCTCAAGTCATTTTCCCGAGCATATTCATAGTATTTTCTTGAATTTTCAGCAAATCGGGGATCTGCTTCAGCGAAGAAGTCAGCTGCAGCACCAGTTGCCATGATTTCGGCATTCATATAGTCTGGAGCGCGTCCCATCATCCCTCCTGAAGTACGAGCCCACTCTTGAATGGCCTCGCGGCGTGCAATCAAATCATCAATTGTTTCGGGGATTTTATAAGTCATGCCGACTTTGTTTCCAGTTGTTGGTGAAGTATAGAGCATTTTCTCAGGCTTTTCATATTGCAGGTCATACAATCTTGCCATCGATTTTGTTACGCCCTGGAATGCAGGGTGCTCCGTTACGTCGTCAACTCTTTCTCCATGAATGTAAATGTTATTGTTTGCTTTTTTTAGTCGTTCTAAGTATTCTTTCCCTGTTTTTGCTGGCATTTAGATTCACTCTCCTTATCATTATTTCCCAAATTGAGGTATGTGGTGATCGCCGATGGCGACATGAATGACTTTCGGTTCTGTATAAAATTCCAAGATGGCATAATGGCCACCTTCACGCCCGATACCGCTGGCTTTCGTCCCTCCGAATGGGATTCTGAGATCGCGTACGTTTTGGGCATTGATCCACAGCATTCCTGCTTCTACTGCTTGCGCTACGCGATGTCCTCGCTTGATGTCATTCGTCCAAACATAGCCCGCAAGCCCATATTTGACGTCGTTTGCTGCTGCGATCACTTCTTCTTCTGTTTCAAATTCAATGACAGCCATAATCGGTCCGAAAATTTCTTCCTGTGCAACTCTCATATCGTTTGTAGCATTTAAGAGCAGTGTTGGAGGTACATAGTTTCCGGCTTTGAACTCCTCTGGAACTGTACCTTGGATGACTTCGCAGCCCTCTTCTTTGGCAATTTCAATATAACTTTTCACTTTTTCAAAGTGGCCTTTATCAATAAGTGGTCCCAATTGGGTAGAAGAATCCATCGGATCTCCGACTTTGATATTTTGTACTCTTTCTTTTAGAGCATTGACAAATTTATCTTTGACGTTCTTATGCAAGAACACTCTAGAGTTAGCTGTGCAACGTTCTCCGTTAAAAGAGAACAATCCCCATACAGCCGCATCAAGAGCACGGTCAAAATCGGCATCGTCAAAGACGATCAACGGTGATTTCCCGCCAAGCTCCATAGAAGTCTTCTTCAACGTGTCAGCTGAATTTTTTATAATGATGGATCCTGTTACTGTTTCCCCTGTGAAAGAAATTGCCTCCACATCAGGATGAGCTACAAGTGAAGCTCCTGCTGTTTCCCCAAATCCGTGAACAATATTGAATACACCTTCAGGGAGCCCTGCTTTCTGAATGATTTCAGCCAGTTTATTTGCTGTAAGCGGTGAAAGCTCTGCCGGTTTTAAAACAACTGTGTTCCCAGTCGCAAGCGCTGGGGCAACTTTCCATGTTGTTAACATGAATGGGGCATTCCATGGCGTGATCAATCCGACAACACCGAGCGGATTATACACTGTGTAGTTGACGAATTCGCTTCCTTGCATGTAAGCTTCCCCGTGCAGTTTTATTTGCACCATGCGAGAGTAGAAACGGAAGTTCTCCGCAGCACGCGCCGCCATGTTCCGTGTCTGTGCGATTGGAAGTCCTGTATCCAGCGACTCCAGATAAGAAAGCTCCTCAGCCTCTTCATCAATCAAGTCTGCAATTCTTTCAATATATTTCATGCGCTCGGAAACTTTCATTTTACCCCAAGGGCCTTCCTTGAACGCTTTTTTAGCTGCTTGAACAGCCTTATCTATATCTTCTTTTCTTCCCTCTGCTACACGGTTAATCTTCTCGTTTGTGAATGGACTTGGGTTATCGTAGTAGACCCCGCTCTCGGCCTCTGTGAATTCGCCATTGATAAATAGGCTGATATCAGGTTGCTGGGTATGTTCACGAACTCTCGTCTGTTCTGCTGTATTTTGTGCCAAAATATTCACCTTCCTTTAAGATTCCCGCTTCCATTTCAGCTTCGGCTTACTGAAGGCAAGCCGAATCCTGTAGTCATCTTACTTTTCCATGCTGTGCAAAACATTTTTAATCTATAAAATGAGCTTTTTCATTTAGACCTATTAAGCTCGAAACGCTTTTAGCTCTTCACTTCGTCTTTCAGTTCAATTCCATAGTTTACAAGGACTTCACGCAGTTCTTTTTGCAGAGCTTCTGAAGGGATATCCATTGGTTTGCGCAATACCGGCTTGATTTTACCCATCATGCCAAGAGCAGCTTTTGCCACTGCAGGGTTTGTATCTTTAAATAGAACATCGTTCAGTTCCATCATTTCAAAGTGCATATCTTGTGCTTTTTTCACGTCGCCTGCCGCCCATGCATTGTAGATTTCAGCTACAGGTCCCGGTGCAACGTTGGAGGTGGCGCTGATGTGTCCGGCTCCGCCGATTGCAAGCATTGGGTAGCAGAGAAGCTCGATTCCGGAATACAAGTTGAAGTCGCGTCCCACTTTTAGGAGCACACGGTTCACATGTTCAAAATCTTTGTTCGCTTCTTTAATTCCAATGATGTTCGGGCAGTCTTCCGCAAGACGCTTGATTGTTTCAACTTCAAGGTTTACTGCTGTTCTACCAGGGATATTGTATAAAATGATGGGAATATCAACAGAGTCAGCAACCGTTTTAAAGTGCTTATAAAGTGCCTGTTGGTTTGGTCGATTATAATAAGGGACGATGACCATGGCACCGTCTGCCCCCATTTCTTGAGCAGCTTTTGTAAGTCTCATTGTTTCGTTGTGGTTCGTGGATCCTGTTCCCGGAACGAAAGGCACACGTCCTGCGACCGCTTTCATTGCAGTCTCCATAACAATCTCTCTTTCATCCGTGGTCAAGGAGCTGGGCTCACCGCTTGTTCCTGTTACGGAAATTCCGTGGCTTCCACTTTCAATCTGCCAGTCAATCAGACTTTTAAACGTTTCCAAATCAAGGCTTTCATCTTCATTAAAAGGAGTAACTACTGGAGCAATCGACCCTTTGAGTCTTTCTTTTGCTTCTTTAAACGACATATTCATCCTCCTATATAAAAAATTATTTTGAATGCTGATTAATTTTCTAAACAATTAAATCATATATGATTATATATATTATGTCAAATATTATTTTGGAATTAAATTCTCCTTGGCATATTTGCGCCCCGATTTGATCGAGCTTAAACTCGATACATATCCTCTGAAAACTGCTGCCATCCGCTAGAGGCTTTAACTTTACTCTGCCGGGTTTGAACCTCCAATGAATGAAATACCATCTCACCACTTACAGAAGCTGGAGACTTCTACTGAATGAAGTTAAATTTAGTAACCGCTTTCATTTTGAAAAAAAAGCAAGAAACAGCTTTTTAGCGTTCTGTTTCTTAACTCTCTGATGTATTTTCCATTCTGATCGAACGACGTCTTTCAAAATCCTCCGCTGTGCGGAATTTATGCATGCGAACCAATTCTTCAATCTTTTGCGGGTCTGCCTTCTTTTCAAGCAATGAAATAATTTCTTCATGCTCCTTGATTGATTCTTTTACCCTAACAGAATAGAGCGTTGATCCGATCCCTCTGATGGAGTCCAGACGTTTCCATAGTGTTTGAATACTTTCAACCAAGACTTTATTCGTGCTTTCTTCATTAATCAGATGGTGAAACTCAGTATTCAAATTGGCAAACGCAATAATATCAAAATTCTCTAAAGCCTCCTTCATCTGTTTATTTTTTTCTTTCAGCTTCATGATCTTGGCTGCTGGGAAGTTTTGTGCGCAGGATGCCACTACATAGCCCTCAAGCACAGCAAGAACCTGCAGGCTCTCGTAATATTCGGACTCATTGATAGAGGAAACAACAGGTCCAATATTGTGCTTATACTCAATCAGTCCTTCCGCCTCCAACTGGCGGATCGCTTCCCTGATCGGGATAGAACTCGTCTGTAATTCCCTTGCCAGCTGATCAATCACAATCCTTTGTCCGGGTCCAAAAATCTTCTCTACAATCCTTGACTTAATAATTCGATAAGCTCTTTGTTGTTTATTCTCTTTCTTCATCATACATACATCATATGTAAAATCATATATGAAGTCAAGTGGTGGGCGCCCCATGGTCGGGGTCTTAAGTGGGGGGTCTGGCCCCCACTGCTTTAACGCGTTAAAGTCCCTCCTCTTGTTCCCGCTCAATAAAGCGTTGATAGTGTTTTTCAGGAGGGTCAGGGAAGTACGATAGCGTGCGAGTTTTATCGATGTATGGGTTATCCTGAGGGGCAAAATAGGCTGAGCAACTGCTCCATTTATATTTTTCGGGGGAAGAGACAATGTTGGCTTCAACAGGATTTAAGTGAATATACTTGCTTACTTTGAGGAAATAATCTTCTGAGAGAATCAGCTTTGATCCATAACGACCTTGAAATAAATGGCCGTCCAGTGAGTGTCTTTGGTTAAAGTAAATAGCGTAACGAGAATTGAGTCTTTGCATGATATATTTTGGGTGGTGATCTATTGTTTCCAACTGGAGATGAATGTGGTTAAACATGAGGCAATAAGAATGGAGTATACAAGGAAACTCGGAGCGGACTTCTTTAAACATTCTTAAATAGGTTAGCCGATCCGAATCGTCATAAAAAATGGAAGAACGTCGATTTCCACGTTTGGTTATATGGTAGATAGCGCCAGGAAACCAAACCCTTATTTTTCTCGCCATAGGCAGCACCCCTTATTACTTTAATTTTTGATTGCTATTTAAGACAATTCGACACCTTTCAACTTATTCCTGCTTTATTTTCTATTCTATTTCACACTGTGACGCATTAACGCGTCGGGGGTCAGACCCCTCAAAAAGGCGTCCCCTCAAAAAGACATTAAAAAAAGCGCCTCAGCGCTTTTTCATTGTTTATTCACTTCTTCTTCCTCTTCCGCTTTCTCCTCTTTGAAGACTTCGATAAAGTGGATTTGGTGCCCGTCCAGCTCTGTGACTTTAAATGCAAAGTCATCGGAATGAAGAGTTTCCCCTTCTACTACATCAAATTTCTTAGATAAGATCCATCCGCCAAGTGTGTCAACGTCTTCATCTGACAGATGGGTCCCGAGAAGGTCATTGACATCCGGAATCAGGACTTTTCCGCTGAAAATGAAGTGGTTTTCCCCTACTTTTGTGATATCTTCCACCTCATCTGTATCAAATTCGTCCCGGATCTCCCCGACAATTTCTTCTACTATATCCTCGACCGTAACAAGACCCGAAGTTCCACCGTACTCATCAAGCAGGATCGCCATATGTGTATGTTCCTTCTGCATTTTAAGCAGCAAATCCCGAATTGGGATCGTCTCAATCACATGAATCACAGGCTTGATAAATGCCGATATTTCCAATTCGCTGTCCGAATCCCTATTTTTAATTTGCTCCAGCAAAATATCCTTAATATTAATCAGTCCGATAATATTGTCCTTATCACCCTCATATATCGGATAACGTGTGAATTTTACATCCTGGATGACGTTTACCCAATCTTCAATTTCTTCTTCTGTTGAAAAAGAGATCATTTCTGTCCGCGGTACCATTATTTCTTTGGCTACTCGGTTATCGAACTTAAAAATATTTGTTACGTATGTCAGCTCAGATTGATTGATCTCACCGCTTTTAAAACTTTCAGACAGTATGATTCTAAGCTCTTCTTCGGAATGGGAGACTTCATGCTCCGATACCGAATGAAGACCGAATACTTTCGCCAGTAAGCGAGCAGAACCGTTGAGTATCCAGATGAAAGGAAACGCGATTCGGTAAAACCAAATCAACGGCTTCGCAGCCATCAAGGAGATTTCCTCTGCTTTTTGAATAGCCACTGTTTTTGGAGCTAGTTCACCAACGACTACGTGAAAAAAAGTGATGATCAAAAAAGCAATTGTGATGGACAACATTTGAGTGACAGACGGTCCGAGCTCCAACTTTTCAAATAATGGGTCGAACAATGATTTAACTGCTGGTTCACCCAACCAGCCGATGCCAAGGGCTGTAAGCGTAATCCCAAGTTGGCATGCTGATAAATATTCATCCATATGTGTGATCACATGTTTTACTGACTTAGCCGCCGGCTTTCCTTCTTCTATTAGCTGATCCACACGGCTACTTCTAATTTTTACAATAGCAAATTCTGCTGCTACGAAAAAAGCGGTCATTGCAATTAATAGTGCGATTAAGAGTAAACTGGCAACGTCCAAATAGTTCGCCTTTCAAAGAAAGGCGCACACCTCCCAAGAATTAAGATTGCCTGTCGACCTAACAGCCGAACACACCTTTTATCAAATATTATACTATACGTTTTCTCAAGTTCATATAGTGAACTACCTACCGACCTCTTATCATCCTTTTTTTGGTTGGAGTGAGGGCTTCTTGGGTAATCGCCACTTTTGATAGCTGACGAAATGAACCAAGCTGACACTCTTGATCCAAGAATGTAAAAGTTCGTTAAAGTTTTTCTACGAGAGTGTAGTAAGTGTGAAAAATAACACGTATATTAATAAGAGTGGACAAGTCTTAAAGGCGACATTCAGAAATCTCCTGTTTTCTTTCTCGCCTTTTACATGTAAAATAAACCCATTGATTTGAAAGAGAGGAAATAATAGAAATGAGCATTTGGGAATTCATTGTCGCATTAATATTAGGCTTTGTTGAGGGGATGACCGAATTCGCTCCTGTCTCATCGACAGGCCATATGATCATCGTGGATGATATTTTATTAAAATCAGCAGAGTTACTAAAATCCCAGGAAATCGCCAATACGTTTAAAGTGGTGATCCAATTGGGATCCGTTCTAGCAGCAGCCATCGTTTTTTGGGAGCGGATTTTGAGCTTGTTCGGAATTCGTACGGCGAATTCTCCTGCACCTGAAAAAGGCCATTCTCGTCTTCGATTAACACACATCATCATCGGGTTGATTCCAGCCATCATACTGGGATTTGCATTAGAGGATTTTATTGATACATATCTATTTTCTGTAGAAACGGTATTAGTCGGACTTGTAGGAGGAGCCATTTTAATGGCGGCAGCCGATTGGAAAGCAAGATCCAGTTCAACAGCGAAGGAAAAAACCAGCCTTGATGACATCTCCATTAAGCAGGCTTTTTTGATTGGCCTATTCCAATGTATCGCATTATGGCCGGGCTTCTCCAGATCTGGGTCTACCATTTCAGGCGGGGTCTTGCTTGGGTTGAAATATCGGGCTGCTGCGGACTTTACTTTTATCATGGCAATCCCGATCATGTTCGGAGCAAGTGCTGTCTCTTTATATAAAAAAATGGACCTTCTGACTGTAGATGTCATTCCATTCTTTGTGGTCGGATTTATCAGCGCCTTTGTTTTTGCCTGGCTGTCCATTCGCTTTTTCTTAGCTCTAATCAGCAAGATTAAATTGATGCCTTTTGCCATTTATAGAGTTGTGTTGGCCGCGGTTATTTTAGTGATTTATATCAACATTAAATAGCGCCGAAGAGAATAAGGCTGTGCAGTGATTCAGTAAAACCGATGACCTGTACAGTCTTTTTCTGTGTTTGTATTCATATCTGATCACGACTTTATAGAGGCATTGGAAAAAGATGCATTAGGTTTTCGGATATGATTTTCGGATCATGGACAGTAACCTCTAGACTTTGGACAGTATCTTCATATCCTATTATAGTGTGAGCGAAAATCTTTAATTACGGAACTGAATCTAAGCATGTGCAATTGTTATTAAGAGAATTTCTTATTTCTTCACACTGTAACCACAACACTAGAATTGCCGATTTCCATATGTCGATCAAATACCATTAGGCTACTTTTTTCTTTTAAGTAACCCATGAATGGAGACACACATAAATAAAAGGCCTGAACTATGTAACCACGATCAGACCTTTTACTAATTTATTTCTATGTTGACCTTACGCTTTTTTCCTTGCCTGTTGCTCTTCTAAATCTATTACAAGTTCCTTTCCTTCTTTTTCGCTATTTCCCATCAAAATCAGCTCGTTATTCAATCCTTTATAGGTTGAATAACACATAACTAACATCATAACGGATAACGGGACAGCTGCTGCGACGAGTGCAGATTGCAACCCTTGCAATCCTCCTGTCACGATAAGAACAATTGAAATGCCTGCAATGACAGCTCCCCAAACAATCTTTGTCCTAGTTTTTGGATTAGGATTTCCATTTTCACTAATCATTCCTAAAACGAAGACTGCCGAATTCGCTGATGTAATGAAGAAAATTAGTACAAGCACCATTGCGAGGATACTTAGAAAAGTACTCATCGGGAAATACTCGAAGAATTTAAATAAAGCAGACGTGACGTCTGAAGACACCGCGTTTGCAAGTTCAGTCGCTCCATCAATTTGGATAAGGTGAATAGCAGATCCTCCCATAGTCGCAAACCAGAAGAATGAACCAACTACCGGAATGAATACTGCTCCCATCATGAATTCCTTAATCGTCCGCCCTTTTGAAATTCTGGCAACAAAGCTGCCCACTAGTGGTGCCCATGCAATCCACCAGCCGAAGTAAAATAATGTCCAACTCGCAATCCAAGAGCCATCATTATAAGGTTCTGTTCGGAAAGACATGCCAATGAAATTTTGTGCATAATCGCCAATTCCTTGGAAAAATATTTTAAAAACACTTTGAGTCGGCCCAAGGAATAAGATTAATCCAAGTAAAGCAAACGCCAATAACATGTTTAAATTCGATAGATGCTTCATTGCGCCTTGAAGACCTGATACCGTTGAACCTACGTAGATCAATGTAACAGCCAGAACAATGAATATTTGCACGCTAAAATTGACAGGTAATCCCCAAAGAACATTGACTCCACTGTTTACTTGCAATGTTCCGAAACCCAGGGAAGTTGCAATTCCTATTACAATAGAAAGAATAACAATAATATCAATCGTTTTACCGAACTTCCCACAAATTTTGTCCCCAACCAAAGGGTAAAAAACTGAACTTAATGAAGCAGGAAGCTTTTTTCTATATTGGAAAAAGGCTAGAGATACTCCTACCAATGCGTAACAGGCCCATGCGGATACGCCCCAGTGTAAGTAAACAAACTGCATGGCAAGCTTAGCCGATTCCTCTGAGGAACCATGTCCAAATGGAGGGTGAATATAATAGGATACGGGTTCAGCTACTCCCCAAAACACTAAGCTGATTCCAATTGAAGCACTGAATAACATTCCAACCCAAGTTGCTGTTTTATATTCCGGGCGATCAGAGTCTTCTCCTAATCTAATATGACCAAACTTTGAAAGCCCTACGTACATACAGAAAGCAAAAAATACAAATACACTTCCTAAGATAAACCAACCCAAGTTATTATAAATAAACGATAACGATGAAGTGGAAAATCTCTCCACCTGCTTTGGAATAAATACACCAAGACTAATCAAAAATAGACTGAAAGCTAATGAGATATAAAAGACTGCTTTCTTTCCCTTCATATTAACACTCCTATTGTTTTTATATATTCCCTCTTAATCAAATGCACCTTGGCCTATTTGCGCCCAGACTTTATCAATCCCCTCTCGATACATTTCCTCTAAAAATCTGTAGCATCTACCAGAAGCTTTCACTTTATTCAGCCGGAGTTCACCTCTTCACTGAATGGAATCAGCTGCATTCATCTCACCACTTACAAAAGTGGGAGACTTCTGCTGAATGAAGTTAAACGAAGCTTACAACAATATTTGTAAGCGTTTACGAACAAATCTTTAGTTATAAAGAGTATAGGTAAGTTTTTTATAAAGCTACCCAGAAAGCTTAATTAAATTGGCTGGGATCATTCTTACCGCTTCCTGTAAAAAGGGGCACTTTTCCTCGAAACGATTTTGATCAGATCCACTCATTTATGAGAGCCTTTCTCTAAGATAAATGGCCAACCAAGATCATTTCCTCCAATCGCGGTAAACTTACTGCGAAATCGATGACCGTCTCAGTCTACTTCCTCTAAAATGGCCTCTATTCTTCAAGGTAAAAAGCCATTTTGATTGGCCCACCAATAAAGGTCATTAATACCGAACCCACTTCAAAGATGGCAGAAATACCTCCGTCCCCTTAATCAAATTCGCCTTGGCCTATTTGCGCCCAGATTTTTTCGGGCCGTCGCTCGATAAATTCCCTCTAAAAATCTGTGGCATCTGCCAGAGGATTTCACTTTATTCAGCCGAGTTTTGAACCCCCACTGGATGGAACACCTATAGGCATTCACCACTTATAGAAGTGGGTGACTTCGGCTGAATAAAGTTTAAATTAAGCTTCCATTCAGGTTGACTATTACGAAATTTTCAACGCATTGAAAGAACGTTTTAAACAGATTTTTCTTGATGATCTGAATATTTCCTCATCCTAATACTTTTCTCTTTATTTGAGAAGTCAAAATTTCCACCATCTTCTCTCCTACTTCGGAAGTAGTAGCCGTTCCTCCCATATCGGGTGTGAGAAACTCTTTTGTGGAGAGCAACTCTTCAATTCCGGAGACGATTACTTTTCCATACTCTTTATATCCAAAGAAATCTAGCATTTGACTAGCAGACCAAATAGTTGCCAGCGGATTGCTCAAACCCTTCCCTGCTATATCAGGAGCTGATCCGTGGACCGGTTCAAACATTGATGGATATCTTCTTTCCGGATTGATGTTGGCACCTGCGGCAAGTCCAATGCCACCGGCGATAGCTGCTCCAACATCAGTCAAGATATCACCGAATAAATTGGAAGTAACGATGATTTCAAATCGTTTCGGATCAGTTATCATCAGCATCGCCGCCGCATCAACGAGATAAGAGGCTGTTTTTACTTCTGGATAATCCAACCTTACTTCTTCAAACACTTCGTCCCAGAAAACCATCGAATAATTCAGAGCATTTGCTTTGGAAATACTGGTAAGTGTCTTTCCTTCCCTTTTAGCAACTTCGAAAGCATAACGGATGATGCGTTCTGTCCCTTTACGGGAAAATACAGCATTTTGCAATACAACTTCGTTATCTTGACCCTTGAAAAGCCAATCACCAGCCCCAGCGTATTCTCCTTCGGTATTCTCGCGAATGAACAACATATCGATTTCATCGCTTTTAACATTGGCTAAAGCGGAATGAGCTCCATGCAATAATTGAACGGGACGAAGATTAACGTATTGATCAAAGCTTTTACGAATTACTAACAGTAAGTCCCATAAAGAAATGTGATCAGGGACGCCTGGAAACCCGACTGCCCCTAAATAGATGGCATCAAAGTCCTTTAGCTGATCAATACCGTCATCATCCATCATTTTTCCGTGCTTCGTGTAAAATTCACATCCCCACGGGAAGTATGTGAAATCAAATTCGAAGCTTGAATCAAGCTCGGCTATTTTATTTAATACTTTAACACCTTCATTGATGACTTCCGGACCAATCCCATCACCCGGAATTACCGCTATTTTATAAGTTTTCATGCCTATCCCTCATTCTTAACTTTGGTTCCAAACAACCAGTTTCATTTCCGTCATTTCTTCCACCGCATATTTAACGCCTTCACGGCCGGTTCCGCTGTTTTTTACGCCGCCGTACGGCATTTGATCCACTCTAAATGTCGGTACATCATTGACAATAACTCCGCCAACATACAGTTCTTTTACTGCTTGCATGGCATTTGTTATATGGTTAGTATAAATTCCGGCTTGAAGTCCGAAACGGGAATCATTGACATAGCCGATAGCTTCCTCAACAGACCCTACTTTATTAATCACAACGACTGGTGCAAATACCTCCTGGCAGGATACTTTTAAACTAGAAGCGGCATCCGTAATAATCGTTGGCTCAAGTATTCTACCAGTCAGCTTTCCACCGGTCCTGATAGTCGCCTGTTCTTTTGCTTCAGCAATCCACGCCAATGCACGATCTGTATCATCTTGAGAGATTAAAGCTGAAATATCTGTTTCGGGATCAAGTGGATCTCCTATTTTCAACTGTTTTGCTGCTTCGGCAAATTTTGATACAAACTCTTCATACACATCCTCATGAACATATACACGTTGCAAGGAAATACATACTTGCCCTTGGTTGGAGAATGCCCCCATAATGCATCGATCAATAATGGAATCTATCACTACACCTTTATCGATAATGAGTGCTGAATTGGATCCAAGCTCAAGAGTTGTCTTTTTCAAACCGGCTTTATTTCGGATACCAATTCCAACACTCGGGCTACCGGTAAACGTAACCATATTTACACGGTCATCTTCAACAATGGCCTCTCCTACCACTCTTCCAGAACCTGTTACTACATTTAGTACTCCTGCCGGAAGTCCAGCTTCCTCAAAAACCTCAGCAATAAAGAGAGCAGATAACGGAGTTTGTGAAGCAGGTTTTAAAACTATCGTATTTCCCGCCGCGATCGCCGGTCCCACCTTATGCGCTACTAAATTCATCGGAAAATTAAACGGCGTAATCGCTCCAACCACTCCGATAGGCTCTCTTACGGTGTAACCAAAACGGCCTGCTCCGCTCTCCGTTGCGTCAAACGGAATCGTTTCTCCATGAATTCTTTTAGCTTCTTCAGCAGCAAACTTATATGTCTCTATCGTTCTCGCTACTTCAGCTTTGGCAAAAACAATCGGTTTTGCTGCTTCCAAAGCGATGATTTTTTCTGCTTCATCTGCTTTATCTCTTAGAATAGAGACAGCCTTTTCCAAAATTTCCGCCCGCTCAAAAGCAGTCATGTTGCTAATGATTGAACGAGCTTTACTGGCACTATTGATTGCATCCAGCGTCTGCTCCTTGCTCGCTGCCGCGATTTGAGCGATCTCTTCACCCGAAT
This sequence comes from Bacillus sp. HF117_J1_D, assembly GCA_009928435.1. Lineage (GTDB taxonomy): Bacteria > Bacillota > Bacilli > Bacillales > Bacillaceae_C > Siminovitchia. The sequence goes on along the minus strand of JAABNQ010000006.1, from coordinate 57,687 downwards.
AGGGAGAATAGAGAGGGGTGTAGCTCGATGCTGCCACCCGCTCGCCATTGATGATTAACGACCTTTTTTCTGATTTCACATCACTTTGAACCTTACTCATCAATAGCCTCCAATACCATCTCGTGAAATTGTATAATAGCTTGTTCAGAAGAAGAATATCTGCCATGCTCAAAAGCTCGTGAGCGGAACCCGACTTGCTCTAACTCCACTAGGTCAATATCTTCCTGACGAACTTGCTCTGCAAAGGCAACTAAATCCTTCTCTTCTTGAGTCAATTCCTCATCACGGAAATAATACGTGTACTCAATTAATGTATTTTCATGGTCTATTGGTTTTAATTGAATCGTAGCCATATTTCCCGGACCTGGATAAATAGTTAACATCAAGTTTGGCCATAACCAATAGAAGGAGCCTCCTTGCATTTCAGCTTCATCCAGTTCTATAGAGCCATAATTCTTATCCGGCTTCACGATGGACGCTTGGTAAGAGTAATTATCACAGGTCATGATTTGATACGCATTCATATCCAAAGTTGCAATAAAACTTGGATGTGCCACATGGCAGTGATCACATTCCAAATAATTATCCACAAATGCTTTCCAGTTCGCTTTAAGATGCCTTGTTTTTACTTTTGTTCTCTTTAATTCACTCAGGAATGAAAATTTGCTTAAATGCCCAAAGAAGTCTCCATAAGATTCGGATAACGGTTTCGCATCGTCATCCAAGTTAACAAAAATAAGCGATTCCAAAATTTCCATTCGGACTGGTCGCAAACACGCATCTTGGACACAGGCTGCATCTTCCCCTCTAAAATTAGGTGCCTTATTTAATTTTCCGTCTAGCTTGAAAGTCCAACCGTGGTATCCACATTGTAAAATTCTTTTTTTACCAGATTCATTTTTTTCTAGTTTTGTAGCACGGTGAGGACAAACGTTATAGAAAGCTCGGATGACACCGTCTTGTCCGCGAACCACAATAATCGGCTCATTAGCAACTTCCGTTGTAAAAAATGATCCCTCCTTTTCCAATTGGCTGACGTGGCCAACCTTTTGCCACGTTTTTGAAAAAATGACATCAATTTCTTTTTCTAATACTTTTGGGTCAGTGTATTTATCATAAGAAAGTGTTCTTTCGAATGTACGATTTGACTTGTTAATTACCTTGTTATACGCCATAAATAATTCCCCCTAATTTTATTGTTATCAAATTCGCCTGGAGTATTTGCGCTCAGATTTTCTTGAGTCCCACTCGAAATCCGCTGAAAACCTGTGGGCTTTCACTTTATTCAGCCGGGGTCTGACCCCCCACTAAATGGAAAACCAATACGCATTGATCTCACCATTTATAGAAGTCGGGGACTTCTGCTAAATGATGTTAAATATTAAATAAAATTCAGCTTGCCTTTTCAGCTTTGCCAAGTGGTTCCTCAGAAACCTTGATCGAGCTGGTTGGACATCCATCATGTGCATCTTCTAAATCATCTTCAAATTCCTCCGGCACTTGGCACTCTCCAGAATTATTGTCTAAAATTACATAAGAGATGCCTTCTTCGTCATAATCAAAGATGTCTGGTGCTGTTTCTCCACAAGCTCCACATGCAATGCAGGTCTCTTGATCTACCCATGTGTATTTTGCCATCTGAAAACCTCCCTGTTTGTTGACATTTAATATCAAATTCGCCTTGGCGTATTTGCGCCCAGATTTTATCAAGCGAAGCTCGATACATTTCCTCTGAAAATTTGTGACATCCGCCGGAGGCTTTAATTTGATTCAGCCGACGTTTGAACCCCCTACCAACAAGCATTCATCTCGCCACTTACAGAAGCAGGGGATTTCTGCCGAATTAAGTTAAAATTTTATCTTTGCTTTCCATCAAAGTTGTACTGTGGACAGCCTGCACTTTCGCAGTCGGGTCAATATAAACTTTTGCATTGCTCACTGCTGTCGGTGCTTCGCCGAAACCACTTGCGATCAGTTTGACCTTTCCTTCGTACGTGCAAATATCGCCTGCCGCATAAATCCCTGGAATATTCGTCTCCATTTTGGAATTAACAACAATTGAATTTTTGCTGATTTCTAGTCCCCAATTCGTAATTGGGCCTAGTGAAGAAACAAATCCGTAATTCACTAATACAGCATCTGCATTCAATTCGATTTCTTTATCACCCTTGGCTTCTGCAACAACTACTTTTTTAATTTTTTCATCACCAACAAGCTCTGTCGGCACATATGGAGTTAAAACTTCGACCTTTGATTTCATCAATAAATCCACACTGTGCTCATGTGCCCGGAATTTATCTCTGCGATGAACGATTGTGACTTTCTTTGCAACCGGTTCCAACATCAAAGCCCAATCTACAGCTGAATCTCCTCCACCAAAAACAACCACTTCTTGACCTTCGAATTGCGCTAAGTTTTGCACAGAGTAATGGAGATTCGTGCTCTCAAATTTTTCTTCGCCCTTAATTTTCAATTTCCGAGGCTGAAAGGCACCATTCCCTGCTGTAATGATCACAGCTTTGGAATAATGAGTTTCTTTGTTCGTTGTAATAGCAAACAAATTTTCATTCAATCGAGCGATACTTTCAACGGACTGGTTTAAACAAGCTTTTGTTTCAAATTGCTTCACTTGCTCCAATAAGTTATTAATCAATTCCTGTCCGCTGACTTTAGGAAAACCAGCAATGTCATAAATATATTTCTCTGGGTATAAGGCAGACAGTTGGCCACCCAATTGCGGCAGACTTTCAATAATTTTTACCGAAGCATTGCGCATCCCCGCATAAAATGCGGTAAACAACCCTACGGGGCCTCCCCCAATAACCGTAATATCATATTCTTTTATTTGTGTTCCCATCAGCAAGCCCCCTCTTATCTAAACTAAAAGGTATTCTTTTTTATCAAATTCGCCTGGCGTAATGGCGCCTAGATTTTATCAAGCGAAGCTCAATGCATTTCCTCTGAAAATCTGTGGCATCCGCTAGAGGCTTTAATTTGATTCAGCCGGAGTTTGGACCCCCACTGAATGGAATACCAATACTCATTCATCTCACCACTTACAAAAGTGGGAGACTTCTGATGAATGAAGTTAAAAGCTTAAGTTTATTTAATGCAACTACCATGCCATCTCTTAAAAAACGTATAAGGTTCAGCTAAAATAAAAAAATAGGTGCAAAATTCATTTTTTTGAGTTATATTAAACTCGAAATCAACGAAAGGTTGAGTCAATTTTGATTCATTTAAATAAGGGGGGCTTTATTTGAGCAAAAAAACAGAGGATAATACTTTAGAAATAACAATGGAGGCTCTTCTGAGAATACTTGATTATTCTTCGGATGAGATTTTTGTATTGGACGGGGAGCAAAGAATTGTCTATGTTAACCGAACCTGTGAAAAGCATTATGGATTGAAACCTTCTGAAATCATTGGAAGGTTAAATCTCGACTTATTTAACAAAGGATATTGGAAGCCCTCCATTGTTCCGGACGTGTACGAGACGAAAAAGCCCTGTTACATGAAGCAAGAGACCTATATTGGAACAGAATTAATGTCATCTGCTATCCCAATTTTAAATGAGGAAAATGAAATTGAATTAGTTGTTATCACCTCTTCCGAGCTCCAGAGATATAAGCTGCTAAAGAACGGTGAATCGGAAAATAGAAATGAGCAAGAACCCGAAACAAGTTCCAGGAAAATGATTGCCAACTGTGAAAAAATGAGGAAAATCCTTGAATTTTGTACAAAAATTGCAAGAACAGATTCCACAGTCCTCATTTTAGGAGAGTCTGGAACAGGTAAGGGCGTCCTTGCTCAGCATATCCATCAAATTAGTAAAAGAAAAAGTCAACCATTCATGAATATTAATTGTGCTGCTATTCCTGCAGAACTTTTAGAATCTGAGTTATTCGGATATACAGAAGGTGCCTTCACCGGAGCAAAAGGTGCAGGAAAAGAAGGGTTAATTGCAGCTGCAGACGGTGGAACCTTATTCCTTGATGAGATTGGAGAAATGCCACTGGGTATTCAAGCAAAATTGCTTCAAGTAATCCAGGACAAAGAATTTATTCCACTAGGAAGTAATGAGACAAGAAAAGTGGATATTCGGATTATTGCAGCTACAAACCGGAATTTATTGGAAATGGTGCAAGAAAAGAAGTTTCGTGAGGACCTATTCTATCGTTTAAACGTTGTTGATGTTCATTTACCGCCGCTTAAAGAAAGAAAAGAAGAAATCATTCCGCTAACATACCGCTTTTTAAATAAATTCAATAAAAAATACAACGAAAATAAGGTTATTTCAAAAGAGTGTTTGGATATTCTTATTCAATATTCTTGGCCGGGAAATGTCCGCCAGCTTGAAAACTTAATGGAACGACTAGTAGTGATCAGTAATTCTATTATCCAAGTTGACGATCTTCCAGACTTGATAAAAGACAGCGTTGGACCAACTCCGAAGCTTTTGCAAGCAACAACCCTTGATAAAGCCCTGGCTGATACAACGAGAATTTTAATAAGAAAATCATATTTAGAACATCGCTCTTCAAGGAAGGTAGCCAGCGATTTAAGTATTAGTCAAACAAAAGCTTCTCGACTAATTAGAGAATATTGCCAAGATTTGATTGGTTGAGACAACAACAGTGGATCATTCCAAATGGATGATCATAATTCACCTAGATGGCTATTTTTTACTGGGTTTCCCGCGACTTTTAGGTTGGAGGCGGATGCCTCCTTCCGAGGAAACCTTTGTAAAGAAAACGCTCCCCACAGCAATGGGATAAACAGTTGAACGAGGAGCAGTTATCAACTTTTCCCCCTGTTGGCAAAAAATTGACCCTACACGTATGCCATACTTACTGATTGAACCTGCCCACTATGTATGCCCTTATCCAACTAGAAGAACAGTTTTTTCTTGCATGCTACTATCTTTTATTATGATAATAGGAATATGGCAAAAAAGAGGAGGTGTAATGAATGGAGATCCATCTGATAGCGAAAAATGAACTAGAGGCACAAGGAATACAATGGATGGTAACGTCTCATCTTACTGGTGTTCAACTCATTGCGTGGAATAACGTAGCAGAGTTTCAAGCTGGTGTAATCAATCATCAGCCAGACCTGATTATTTTAGATATGGATGGCTGGAAAGATGAAAGCCAAAGTATTGGTGAGATTCTTCAAAGAAAAAATATCCACTGGCTGGGTCTTTCATCTGAAAGGATTTTTCAAACCGTCTATCAAGCACTTCGTTTTCGGGCGGAGGACGTCCTGTTTCGGCCTTTTTCTCCAATGGATCTAATCAAACAGATTCAGCAATTGCGCTATCAACTAAGGAATAGGCAGCAAAACCCGTCAGAACAAATTTCAAAAAATGACGAGAATTTGTCCGTTGATTACACTGATCTATTTTTGAGCGGACGAAAATACCACACTTCATATATGGTAGCTGCTTTTTTAACCCCTAAAAGTGAAAACCTTCCAGTCATATTAGACGAGTTGAAGCAATATCCATTTACAGGAAACTACTGGACATTTGCATTATCTGATTTTATTTTATGCGTGCGGGAAACACAGGAGAACGATGTATTTCAAGAGGAATGCCATAGATTTCTTACTCGTTGGAAAGAAATGATGGTCGAGCCCCTTGCCATCATTATTAAAAAGGCAACTCAAGAAGACTCTTTAAAACATACCTATCAGCAAACACGGCAATTAATTAGACGAGTCTTTTTCGAGGGATACGACATTATCTTAACAGCCGAAGAAGAGATCATCTATCAGGAGATGGATCCATTTCTTACACCATTAGAGCAGCGGAAGTGGATTGAAATGCTTGAGCGAAGAAACATAATGGACATTCGTGAATGGATGGAAAGCGAATTCTTGACTTTTCATGAACCCTATCCGGATCCGGAAGTTATTCGCGTTCGTTTGACAAGCGTACTTGCGCAAATCCGACGTTATATGAAATCCCACAATATTCATACACCATCTTGGGAGTCAGCCTACCATCATGTTTTCCATCAAATTGTCAAAAGCCCGATTATTTACGATATTATCCAAGAGCTAATCAAGTTTACGACAGGATTGCTCACTGAGAATCATGAGAGCGAGCAAGAGAGAAAACTTGAGCTTGTTGAAAAGGCCAAAGAATTAATCGAATCCAATTATTGGGATGCTCAATGGGGCCTTGCTGCGTGCGCTGATACACTTCGAGTCAACAAGAGCACTCTAAGCCGTCGCTTTGCAGCCGAGGCAAAGTATTCATTCCAGAACACGCTCCATCATGTACGGATTAGGGAGGCAAAACGTCTGTTAATCGAAACAGATTTATCTTTAGTTGACATTGCACGATTGAGCGGATACTCTCATCAAACTTACTTTAGTGCTAAATTCAAACAACTTGAAGGCTGTACCCCTTCAGCTTACCGTTCAGGACTATGAAAAAAGGTTCTTTTCCTGAACGGTAAGCTTTTTTGATCAACTTTATTTTCTGAAAAAAATAAATGAAATATATTATAAAAAATACAAAAACACCACCTTTCTTATCAATATTTTATAAAAATAAAACTAATACGTAATATTATTTTGAAATATTTACTATAAAATTAAATTATCAAGGTGAGGAGGGTAAATCATATGAAGGCAATTTCGAAAAATAAGGTCATGCAATACAGAGGGACAGAATTACATACAAAAGGTTGGCAGCAAGAGGCAGCTCTTCGCATGCTGATGAACAATTTAGACCCTGAAGTGGCAGAGCATCCGGACAAACTCGTCGTTTATGGAGGTATAGGAAAAGCAGCCCGTAACTGGGAGTCATTTGATGCGATTGTAGACACGTTAAAAGAACTGGAGAATGATGAAACCCTACTTGTCCAATCCGGAAAGCCTGTCGTTGTCTTTAAAACACATACAGATGCTCCACGCGTATTGATTGCAAATTCCAACATTGTTCCTGCCTATGCAAACTGGGATACCTTCCATGAACTGGACAAAAAAGGGCTCATGATGTATGGACAGATGACCGCTGGAAGCTGGATCTACATTGGCTCCCAAGGAATCGTTCAAGGAACATATGAAACATTTGCAGAGCTAGCGAAACAGCACTTCAACGGTACACTGAAAAACACAATAACCGTTACAGCAGGTCTTGGCGGCATGGGCGGCGCTCAACCATTGGCTGTAACAATGAACGGCGGAGTTGTCATTGCTATTGATGTCGATGAAACACGAATTGACCGCCGCATCGAAACGCGCTATACCGATTTGAAAGCCCATTCACTGGAAGAAGCTATTCTTTTAGCTGAGAAAGCGAAGGAAGATGGAAAGGCTTTATCCATTGGTCTGGTCGGCAACGCAGCTGATATTTTGCCACAAATGATCAAACTTAACTTTATTCCAGATGCCTTAACAGATCAAACATCTGCACATGACCCACTAAATGGTTATGTACCATCTAAGCTGTCGATGGAACAAGCTGCACAGCTTCGTGAGTCTAATCCAGAGGAATATGTGAAATTATCCAAAGCCTCTATGGCCACTCATGTAAAAGCGATGTTGGAAATGATGGAGAAAGGTGCGATCACTTTTGACTATGGAAATAATATCCGACAGGTTGCAAAAGATGAGGGCGTTGAAAATGCATTTGATTTTCCTGGGTTTGTGCCAGCCTATATTCGTCCACAATTTTGTGAAGGCAAAGGTCCTTTCCGCTGGGCTGCCCTTTCAGGAGATCCTGAAGACATTTATAAAACAGACGAAGCCATTTTGCGAGAGTTTGCAGATAATGAGCATCTTTGCAACTGGATTCGTATGGCTCAAGAGAAGATTGAATTCCAAGGTCTTCCTTCCCGCATTTGCTGGCTAGGCTATGGCGAGCGGGCTCGCTTTGGCAAAATCCTGAATGATCTTGTTGCCAGCGGTGAATTGAAAGCACCAATTGTTATTGGCAGAGACCACCTTGACTCCGGTTCAGTCGCTTCCCCTAACCGTGAAACCGAAGCAATGAAAGACGGCTCAGATGTTGTGTCAGATTGGCCGCTTCTCAATGCGATGGTCAACGCTGTTGGCGGTGCTACTTGGGTTTCTCTTCATCATGGTGGCGGCGTAGGCATGGGGTATTCCCAGCATGCTGGCGTAGTCATTGTTGCAGATGGATCGAAAGAAGCCGAAGCTCGTATTCTCCGCGTATTAACTACTGATCCAGGCACGGGCGTTGTCAGGCATGCTGACGCAGGTTATGAACTTGCGAAGAAAACAGCGCGGGAAAAAGGCATCCATATGCCAATGCTGGATAGAGGTGACAAGTCATGACAAAACCCGTTTGGATCAAACATGCTGCACAGCTGGCTACACTGGCTTCAGAAATGAAAGGTCCTCGCTCAAAAGAAGCAATGGGAGAGCTAGGCCTCATCGAGGATGGCAGTCTATGGATTCAGGATGGAGTAATCGAAGCTGTCGGTACAACAAGGGAAATTGAAAAGCTGTATAAAAATAAAGTAAATGCTGCTGAGGTTGTCGATGCCTCTGGGCACTTGGTTACACCAGGGCTTATAGACCCTCATACTCATATTGTATTTGGCGGCAGCCGTGCCCAGGAGTTTGAAATGCGCCTGGAAGGTGCGTCTTATATGGATATCATGAATGCAGGTGGAGGAATCCACGCAACCATGCGAATGACCCGAGAAGCCAACGAAGAAGAACTCCTTGAACAAACGATCTCTCGGCTCGACTCCTTTCTCAAACATGGCGTGACAACTGTGGAAGGTAAAAGTGGCTACGGAATGAACTTAGAGACTGAATTGAAGCAGCTCAGAGTGATGAAAAACCTGAAAGATAAGCACGCTGTTGAGATTGTACCAACGTTTATGGGAGCGCATTCCGTTCCAGTAGAATACAAAGGTCGAGAGGACGAATTTGTTGATCATATCATCCATGACATGCTTCCAGTTGTGGCAGAAGAGAAATTGGCGGAGTTCAATGATGTTTTCTGCGAAAAAGACGTATACACTCCGGAACAATCAGAGCGTATTCTTGAAGAGGGAAAAAAATATGGGCTAACCCCTAAAATCCATGCAGATGAGATTGTCCCTTATGGCGGAGCGGAACTAGCCGCGAAAGTAGGAGCCATTTCGGCTGAACACCTCTTGAAAGCTTCAGATGAAGGTATTAAGGCAATGGCAAAAGCCGGTACAATTGCTTGCCTTCTACCAGCAACTGCCCTATATTTACGTGAAGAAGCTGCAAAAGGAAGAAGAATGATTGACGAAGGAGTTCCAGTTGCCATTTCTACAGATTGCAACCCTGGGTCTTCTCCGACAACTTCAATGCCGCTCGTCATGAACCTGGCATGTATTTCAATGAGAATGACTCCTGCCGAAGCACTTACTGCCGCAACCTACAATGCGGCCTGTGCCATAAAACGCGAAGAACAAGTTGGGTCATTGGAAGTCGGAAAACAAGCGGACATTGTCCTTTGGAACGTAAAAAACTATCAGGAACTACAATATTTATTTGGCGTTAATCACGTTCACTCTGTATGGAAAAAGGGAACTCTGGCTTGGTCCAATTGACTACAGAATTGAAGTAGCTTTCGTTTAATGAGAAACTGATCGGGTGAAAAAACAAAAGCGGAAGCGCCTGTTCATCGACGTACAGACTGGAGTGACTCCAACGAGATAAAGGAAACACGCGAAGCGCAGTGGCAGGCTCAAAACGCGACATCCTGTCGCTTCGCTTGCACTAGGACGTCCTGTCCGTCGGCAGGCTCAAAACGCGACGTCCTGTCGCTTCGCTTGCACTAGTACTTCCTGTACGTCGGAGCCGATGTTGACTTATCGCAGGCGGAGGCGCGAAGTCTGCTAGTCGATAAGCGCTGGAGCTGGACGCAGCAAAATCTGATAAACAAGTTATACGCAAGCATAGATTTTTATCATTTCCTATACCAGAACAAATAAACCAATTAATGCGGCATGTTGATTCTTTGTAAATCGACATGCCGCATTATTTTTTTGAAAGGTAAGAAGCATAGCGTTTTCTATTTGACAAATATGCGTTCTGTCTAGCTTCACGTCTCTTAAAAGGGCTCACCTTTTTGGTCTCCTTTTGCCATGATTTGAACTTCAAATAACACAGAGCTGCTCCTTTTAAGTCATACGGTGCGCTATCAGCTAAACTGTTGAGAAGAGAACTACTTTCTATTCATGGCTTGAGTTGGCTTTCTCCCAATTTTAAAGGGCTTCATTGAAACAAGAATGATGAAACATTTTCAAGCTATTCAGAGTGGATTTTCCCACATTTTTTATCAAAGCTTTCCATCACTTCTGCTAAAAGATACGCACCTAATTTGCTCGTTCGATCATCTATATCAAATAAAGGGTTCACCTCTGATAAATCAAAACTCAGCGTGTTATCTTTTTCAATAATATATCGAAGTATTGTTCTTACTACCCGTGGATCAAGTCCAAATGGCGACGGTGCGCTAACTCCAGGTGCCTCGGACGAAGAAATTGAGTCAGTACATAAAGTGGCAATGACATAGTCATATTGACTTGAAAACTCATCAATCACTTGAAACGTACGATCGTATTGTGTAATCTCTTCCTCGCTGACATATTTGCCATTATACTTAGATGCCTCGGCAAACAATTGTTTTGTATTACCGAATTTTTGTATTCCTAAACATAAATAACCGGCATTTTCGTCTTCTGAAAGTATTTGCCTGAACATGGTTCCCGACGAGGGAGTATCGTCGGTTCTTAAATCAAAGTGAGCATCAATATTAATAATTCCCAGTGATTTATTGGCCCCAAAAAACTGCCTAACTCCTAAATAATGCCCATAAAGAGTTTCATGCCCTCCCCCGATAATGATCGGAATATAGGAATGAGCAAATAATTTATTAAGACAATGACCAAGCTCACTTTGTGCCTTCTCTAATTCTTTATCTTCACAAACAACGTCTCCTGCATCTACTATTTCAGCCTTCATGTGATAAGGAAGCTTGGACAATTGCTTTCTAATCTCGTCCGGAGCTGCAGCCGCCCCAATCCTTCCTCCATTTCTCCTCACTCCTTCATCACATTTAAAGCCGATCATACCGAACGTTTTTTTACCGGTAAATGTTGACAACTCTTTTACTGATTTGAGTCTAACAACCTGGTGGAATCGAAAGCTTAATGGATTTCCAGCATCATCGATTCTCCCGTTCCAATTATTTTCATCTGGTAACGTATAGATAGAAATCACCTCGGTACACATTTTATTTTTGCAAAAATTAAAACTAGTAACTTTATATAAAATTATAATTCCTATAGTATATAATTACTATTATCTATTTTCTATATTTCCATAGTTAATAACTATAAATGGAGGGTGGAAATTGGACTTAAGATTACTAAGGTATTTTGTCACAATTGCTGAACAATCTACCTTTACCAATGCAGCGTCACTATTACATATATCTCAGCCTTCACTAAGTACAGCTTTAAAAAAACTTGAAAATGAACTTGGCCTAATATTAATTGATCGAAGTACAAGAGGCTTGAAACTCACTACGGAGGGAGAAATCCTATATGAGGAAGCAAAGAAATTAATGACACACTTTGAACACGTGTCAGATGAAATGAAGCGGATTAAAACGCATGGGCCACCAGAACTAGCCATTGGAGTTATTGAGTCTTCAATATTTTGGGTTCCAAAAGTAATTAAACATTTCAAAGCAGAATTCGAAGATGCTCATATAAGCTTACTGGAAGTTTTAAGCCTAAAAGATGTCATAAAGGCATTGAATGATTTTGATATTCATCTTGCTATAACCAATCAATATATCAATAGCAAAGATATACAAACGATCCCAATATATGAAGAGAGATTTGTCGCCCTACTGCCTCCAACCCACTCTTTAAGTGAAAAAAGCGACTTAGAGATATATGACTTAAAGGATGAACCTTTCATCATCTCCAAAGAAGGGTTTCAAACCCGAGAAGATGTTTTAAACGTTTTTCGTCAAGCCAGCATACAGCCTAACATTCAGTTTGAGATAGAAAGATTAGAAACGGCCGTCAGTCTAGTAGAAAATGAATTAGGAATCACCGTAGTGCCAGAAAATTATATAAAATATTCAAAAAAGGGGACTTTTCATACCAAGGAAATTCGTGACGTCGACAGCACTAGGACTGTGTATCTAGCATACGATAAGAAAAGATACCTATCCCCGTTGGTACGGAGGATGATTAACTTAATAAAGGAATTCTATTTTTATGGGGTCTGACCCCCACCACGTTAATGCGTTAAAGCAGTGGGGGTCAGACCCCTTTCATTTTCTTAATCCGGATTTTATTCTTTCCACCATTTTCCACGCATAGACTAAGTCATATGACGTGTTTAGGAGTGGATGTCTATGATTATTCATGTTGTCCGCAGCGGAGAGACTTTAGCGGAGATTGCTCGCCGTTACGGCAGCAATGTTTCACAAATTGCAGCTTCGAATGAATTGCCTGACCCGAACCGGCTCATCATTGGTCAGGCCCTTGTTATTCCGCTTGCCGCCCAGCAGCATATTGTTCGGAGTGGGGAAACTCTATGGCAGATCGCACAAAGATACGGTGTTTCACTAGATGCGATTATACGGCTGAATCAATTGGCAAATCCTAATATGCTTGAGCTTGGTACCGTCTTAGTCATTCCCGCCCGTGTTCATACGGTCCAAGCCGGCGAAACCCTTTGGCAGATTGCCCAACGTTACGGAACAACAGTTCAGGAAATTGTAAAAGTGAATCAAATTCAAAATCCGAATCTCATTCCAGTTGGCTCCGTGCTCACGATTCCTTTTCCGAAACCGGTCATCGATGTGAATGCCTATACCATCAACCTGAGCGAGACCGGGGCCAGAGAAGTCCGGGAAGTGGGCCAGTATCTTACGTATGTAACTCCTTTCGCCTATATCATGAAAACAGACGGGAGCCTCGACCCCATCAATGATGGCCCAATTATTAAAGCAGCTCAAGAAACCCATGTTGTCCCTATGATGTCCATTACTAATTTTTCTTCTACAAACCCAGGCACCAGCTTGGCTCATACAATCCTATCAAACCCTGAACTTCAAGAGCGTTTATTCACCAACGCAATCAATATCATGGACGAAAAAGATTACCGCATATTGAACATCGATTTTGAGAATGTCAGGCAAACAGATCGCGAAGCCTACAACCAATTTTTACAGCGAGCAGCTGACCGCCTGCATCCGCTCGGTTACTTTTTCTCCACGGCACTGGCACCTAAAACAAGCAGTGAGCAACAAGGGCTTCTATATGAAGCTCATGACTATGAAGCTCATGGAAGAATAGCCGATTTCGTTGTGTTAATGACCTATGAATGGGGGTACCGCCTCGGTCCTCCGCAAGCCATCTCACCACTTAATCAGATAAGGCGTGTTTTCGATTATGCCGTCACTGTCATTCCTCGTAATAAAATTTTGATGGGCTTCCAATTGTACGCGCGTGATTGGATTATTCCCCACGTTCAAGGACAGGAAGCTGAAACCTTTGATATGCAAGAGGCTCTCCGCCGGGCATTGAAATATGGTGCTACCATTCAATACGATGAGAGAGCGCAATCCCCGTTTTTCCGATATACAGACGAACAGGGGCGCCGCCATGAAGTATGGTTCGAGGATGCCCGCAGTGCCCGGGCAAAGTTTGATTTGGTCAAAGAATTCGGCTTGCGTGGCGTGAGCTATTGGGTACTGGGCTACCCTTTTCCACAAAATTGGCTTTTATTGGAGGATCATTTCATTATTAGAAAAATGTAGCTGGGTAATAAGGGGTCTGACCCCCACCGCGTTAATTCGTTACTACTTTAATGTGATGGGGGTCAGACCCCTCAATCCCATACATAAGAGAAAACATGCCCACATATATATTAATAAAAGACCATCCGCTAATGATGAAATGGGGTGCCATATGTTTATTTATGTTGTGAAATTGGGGGATTCGTTGTTTTCAATCGCGGCCAAGTATCGAATTTCGATGGACAGCCTTCGCATCACTAACGGTTTGAGAACGGACCGGCTTGTTCCCGGTCAGGATTTGCTGGTTCCATCGAATGTATATGTTGTGCAGCCTGGCGATTCTCTTTATTCCATTTCTCAGATTGCCTTTATTCCAGAAGAGACGATTCGCTTATATAACGGGCTTCAATCTGATGAGTTAACCGTCGGGATGGAGCTTTATTTCCCCCCGAGGGAAAAGCACCCAGAGCAAGGCCTTAGTTATTTGACTCCTTCCACCCCTGAGCAAAACCGGCTAAATGTGCAAACCTTTGCTCCAATCACTTCGAATTTTGGTGTGTTCGAATACCACATTTTGGAAGATGGTAGTTTAAGTACGCTGGATGATCAGCAGGTCGTTTCGCTCATTAGAGAGAATGATGCGATTCCAATTGTAGTCATTACGAACCTGACAGAGAGTGGCTTTAGCTCACAATTGACTAACAGAATATTAAATGCCCCTTCACTTCGTCAGCGAGTAATCAATAATATTTATAATCTAGTTAAGAGGAAAAATTACGCCGGGGTCAATGTAGATTTTGAGCAAGTCCTCGAAAGTGACCGGGATTTATATAGTGGATTCTTAGCAGCCCTTAGGGACCGCCTGAAACCGGAGGGGTTCACCATCTCCGCGGCCGTGCCCGCAAAAAGTTCTGACGACATCCCCTGGCTGAAAGGGTTTGATTATGGGGGAATCGGAGCAGCTGTCGATTTTGTTTTTATCATGGCGTACGACTGGCATGAGGCTGGAAGTGCCCCCGGACCAGTTGCTCCCATTACTGAAGTGAGGAAAACACTTGATTATGCCCTGACAAAGATGGGGAGGGATAAAATTGTACTGGGCGTCCCACGCTACGGATATAATTGGACTATGAACAATGGGTCTGTTGTCAGTGCAAGAGCCTTTTCCGTAGCCAATGCCTATGCGACCGCGATGAGATACCAGGTACCTATCGAATACTCCACTGAAGATCAACAGCCTCACTACACTTACTGGGATGAAGATGGCAGGAGACACATTGTCTGGTTTGAAGATATCCGGGCACGAGCGGTAAAATTTCAATTGGCCGTCGATTATCAGCTACGGGGAGTCGGATCCTGGCAACTAGGCCTGCACTTTCCGCAGTCCGCATTTTTAGTCCGAGAGTTTTTTAGAAAAAGAAGATAAAAAGCGCGGCTGTATTTAATGTTTATGGGTACACTCTCCGTCATTTTGATTCCTTCATCTAGGAAACATAAAAATTCTACACAAAAAGATCTCCTTTCAGAGAGATTTTCTCTAAAGGAGATCTTTTCATACATTTTATCCGAGGTATCTTGCCGATTCCTGAATTCGAAGGAAAAGAAATGCTAGTGCCAATCCTGTCACTCTTTTATCCGTCTGATCGATGCGTCTTCACATTTTTTCAACCGCTAAACACTTGCTTTATTCATAAACTTCCGCTTCCCATTCCGGCTTGATTTCCACCTCGATTACATCGGCCACTTCCTTGTTGACCATAAATTTCAATGTTTTAGGCGGCTCGGCAGGAATCTCACTGGGCTTGGATTCCCCATTTAAAATTTTCACAGCCATTTCACCCGCTCCATGCCCGACTTCAAAGAAGTCCACTCCGAACGCAGCAAAAGCCCCCCTTGGAACCGAATCAAGATCCGCTGCCAATAATGGCACTTTCTGTGTAGTTGCAACATCGGCAATTGACTCAAAAGCCGAGACTACCGTGTTATCCGTAATACAATAAATGGCATCTACCTTATCCGCAATGGATTCCGTCGCCTGCTTAACATCCGCACTTGTGGAGACCGTCGCTTCCTCCAATTCCAATCCGTATTCTTCCATCTGTTTTTTAATTTTATCAATTTGAGCGCGCGAATTTTGCTCTCCCGCATTGTAAATCGTACCGACTTTTTTCGCTTTGAGTTCGTTTTTCAAATATTCCAGTGCTTTTGGAATGGACTCTGGATGATGATGGCTTGTCCCCGTTACATTGCCGCCAGGATGCTCCATAGAGTCGATCAACTCTGCTCCAACTGGATCGACAACTGATGTAAAAACAATCGGAATTTCCGTTGTTTTACTCAATGCAGCTTGAGCACTTGGTGTTGAGTTCGCAAAAATAAGGTCCACGTTCTGGCCAACAAAGTTGGAGGCTATTGTATCATTCGCACTGTTATCCCCTTGGGCATTTTGCATGTCATATTCAACATCAAGCCCAGCTTCCTCAATCGCTTTTTTAAAGCCTTCAGTCGCCTGGTTTAACGCCGGATGTTCCATTAATTGTGTGACACCAATCGCATATGTCTCCTTGCTTTCCTTTCCGTCTGAATCAGCCGGCTTTGTTTCAGGCGCAGAAGAGTTGCTGCTACAAGCGCCTAAGACGAAAATGGCGCCGACTAAAGAAAGGAGACTCTTTTTAAACCTCATCCTACTAACCCCCAATTCTAATAAAATCCTTTTTTAAAAATGAATATTTTCAGAAAAATTATAAACTAGTGTATATCCGCTGTCAATCTACTATTCTCTTAGACACTGATTCCAAATTCTTTTATTTTTCGATAGAGAGTGCTTCTTGCAATCCCTAGCTTTCGGGCTGCTTCCAGTACATTTTTCGTTTCGCGGAGCGCCTTCGCAATCATTTCTCTTTCAGCCTCTTTCAAAGAAAGTTGTGGTCCCGCCTTTCTCGAAAAATAACCTCGCACATTCCGAGGCAAATGTTCTACCTTGATTTCCTGGTCTTTCCTTCGCACGAGCAGATAAGCCCGTTCCATGACGTTCCTCAACTCCCGTATATTTCCCGGCCAAGGGTATTCCACAAGGAGCTGTATAACCTCAGTACTTACCTGCTTCACACCGTCTCCATATGAATTTTCCAATTCCTGAAGAAGCTCCATGACAAGCAATTCAATATCCTCAGGTCGTTCCCGCAACGGCGGAATGGTAACAGACAACACATTCAGGCGATAAAACAGATCTGAGCGAAATGTGTGTCCGTAAGCAATCTCCTCTTCCAGCTTCCGGTTTGTTGCCGCAATAATCCGAATATCTACTTCCCTCTCCTTCGTATCACCAAGGCGGACGATTGTTTTTGTTTCAAGGGCCCGCAGCAACATAACCTGCAACTCCATTGGCATGTCGCCAATTTCATCTAAGAAAAGTGTTCCACTGTGGGCAGCTTCAAATTTTCCAATGGCGCCCCCCTTTCTAGCCCCCGTAAACGTACCTTCCATATATCCAAACAATTCACTCGCAACAAGACTCTCAGGTATAAGTCCAGTGTTGACCGAGACAAGAGGCCCACTGCTCCGGTCACTCATTTCATGAATGGATTTAGCCACCATTTCTTTTCCAGTCCCAGTCTCCCCTAAAATCAGTACATTCGCGGTAGACTGCGCAGCAATTTGGGCAGTCTCCAATTCGAACTGATACTGCTCGTTTCTTGTTCTCACCCGGCCAAACGTCATAATAGGAACTGTGCTCCTGCCTATTCGTGGCTTGAGCAATAACAGATGCTTCCGTTTTGCCTCATGAGAAATAACTTGAAAGGAGTTGTAAAGCTGCCCGATCATTTTCCTTGTTAGTTTATTCCCTTTTTCAAGCCCTGTCAGTTCGGAAGCCTTTCGGCTCAAATATTGAATCGTTCCTTTTTCAGACAAAGCAATGATCGCTTCCTCACTGATCTGCCCCCATGCTTCAAGGACAATTTCATTTACACGGCTCGCTTTCTTTGTACTGATTTTAAAAGGTTCCGGCTTTATATTTTTATCTGAGTCCCAAACTATGTCGAACTGGCCGTTGGGCTGTGCTTTTCCTATTTTCACTGGTCTCGAAAGATGTCTGCCTCTGGCGTCTACACGCAGTGTCCCGCATGCCGTATCCATCCTTTTTCCTCCTATGTTCCGAATAATTTCCCTTCGGTCCAGTGCTTTTGTTTTCACTATTGAATCCATCACAATTTTTGTTCCCAAATAAGTGTTATACATGACAGACGAAACGGGCATTTTTTTCCCTGAAAAACGATGAAACTGTTGAATGAAGGATAGATTAAGAGGATTGGACAATGATTGAAAATAGCTGGCTGAACTGTAATGTCCTGATCCGAATTCCGCTCCCATTGCTTCGATTTCCGTTTCTTTCGTAATTGGGCTAAAAATGGGAATGGACTCCGGGGACAGACGCATGTGAGCATATTGGCGATAAAACGCCGGCACACTTTTCCCTACCAAGGTTGAAAAAATAACATCCGGCTTTTTTAAAATGATGTCCTGAATCACTTCATAGAATTCCTGATTGCCAAAGGGCACATACGTTTCTCCGACCACTTCTCCATTCTTCTCATTCACATAGACCTTTACCTGCTCATTTGTTTCCCGCGGATAAATGTAGTCATTTCCAACCAAGTAAATACGCTTTCCATAATGGCTCATGAAATAATCAATCAATATATGGACTTGTTGATTGGGGACTTCTCCAGTGTAAAAAACATGGGGGTGATCTTCCTGTCCTTCGTAAAGGGTTGGATACACAAGGAGACAGTCATACTTTTCCACGACTGGTAAAACAGCCTTCCGGCAGGCGGAGGTGTAACAGCCAATAAAAATCCGAACTCCGTCCTGGGCAAGCGCTTCCGCCTCCTCAGCGCTTTTCCTTGGATCTGAGCAAATATCCCGGACAACAACTTCGATTCCAGCCTGTTGTTTATTGAACTCACTGATGGCAAAACAGGCAGCCTCATACTGCCCTTTTTCCGTGATTGACGTCGTTCCTGTCAAAGAAAAAAGAAGCCCGATTTTCATTCGCAAATCATCTTCTCCCCCTATGTCCCATTTTAGGAAAATCGTCTCAATATCGGACATGTCCTAATATTGCCTTCATAATATACCTAAATTTCTAATAATTCAATTAATATGTCCTTTTTTAAGACAGGAAAAAAAGAGAACCTCATTCCTATTAGCCTTTTGTCTTGGCATGGAACTTGCAAAATTTTTAAGTGAAAGGAGGCGCAAACAGCACTGCTTTTTCCATAAGTTTCAATCCGTTTCTACTTAATTAAAAAAGGAGAGGATTCAGGTTGAAGTTATCGATTCAAGAAAAATTGGAGGATAAAGGGATTACCGTTAAAGAAGGACATCTTCCTCTGCTCCAAACACGCTGGGACGCCATTCAGGATTTGAAGAAGAACATTGACAGTGCGAATCTTGACGATGCAGACATAAGTCTTCGCAACACTCCCGGAGGTGACCACATTGAGTAAAGAGCTCGTAACTAAATCAGTGGAAGAGTTGGCGCCGCTCATTGAGAAGAGAGAAGTGTCATCGCTTGAATTGACAAAAGCAGTACTGGACCATGCCGAAGCCCTCAACGATACAATCAATGCCTATGTTAGCTTTCGGCGCAATAAGGCGGAAAAGGAAGCGGAGCAGGCAGACAAAGAGATTGCATCCGGAAATTATAAAGGAATGTATCACGGTATTCCAATGGCAATAAAAGATAACATTTATTTTAAAGATGAAGTGACAACCATGAGTTCCAAAATCCATGGAGAATTTGTTTCTGATTATGATGCAACCGTCATTTCGAAAATGAGAGATGCCGGCATCGTTTTTACCGGAAAATTGAACATGCACGAATATGCATGGGGCATCACAAATAACAGCCCGCATTTCGGCCCTGTCAGAAACCCGTGGAATCTTGAAAAAATTCCAGGTGGATCAAGCGGCGGTTCTGGTGCAGGGGTAGCAGCTGACATGACCGTTGCCACGCTTGGAACAGACACAGCGGGATCCATCCGTATCCCATCGTCCTCTTGCGGAATCATCGGCCTCAAGCCAACATTTGGCCGGGTCAGTAAATACGGTTGCTATCCCCTTGCTTGGTCGCTGGATCATATTGGTCCAATGACGAAGACTGTCAAAGACGCAGCTGGCTTGTTGGAAGTGATTGCGGGCTACGATCCGAATGACCCGACTTCCGTCAATGCTCCAACAGAAGAATACTCCTCCAAATTGACCGGAGATGTAAAAGACCTCGTCATCGGAATCAACGAAGAGTATTATTTCAAAAATGTAGACGCTGGCGTTGAAAACTTGGTCCGACAAGCAATCAAAACACTTGAAAAACAAGGGGCAAAAGTAGAGAAGGTTGAGATCCCTGCCCTGCAATATTCTGAATATGCAGAACTTGTCACTTCCTTATCAGAAGCTTCGGCGATCCACCATCAGGATTTGCAAAAGCGGCCTGACGATTTCGGCGATGATATCCGCTTGCTCTTTGAGCTTGGAGAACTCTTCTCGTCTGTCGACTACTTGCAGGCACAGCAGCTTCGCCGCCAATTGAAGCAGGACTTCCGCAAAGCTTTCGAAAATGTGGATGTACTAATGGCGCCGACACTGCCTGTCATGCCGCCTGATATCGGAAGCGATTTCGCTGACTTGAACGGAAAACAAGTCGATCTCATTGATAACTTTATCCGCTTTATGGGACCATGCAATCTCGCGGGACTTCCTGCCATGACCCTGCCGTGCGGATTGAAAGATGAAATGCCTGTCGGATTGCAAATCATCGGCCCGGCATTCAGTGAAAGTACTGTTCTGAACGCAGGCTACGCCTTTGAACAAACGAACCCGTTAAAAGGAAGAAAAGCCAAAATTGCCAGCACGGTGAAATAAACAGCTGCACTTTTTCAAAAGCAAGCACTTCAGAAGCCCATTCTGAAGTGCTTTTCCATATTACTGTGTGAAGAAAACTCTGCTAGCCTTCCTCACTTAACAAGAACATTGCACCTTCGAGGTTCAGACACTCCTGCATATTCCATCTTCATTCGTGACATGCTAAATAACAGCATAATTTCCGGCTAAAAGTGACCAATTTCAAGATTAGCATCATTCATTATTTTTCACAGGATCGATCCACAACAATGTGCCATTACACACCTAAATCTCAAGGAGACGAACCTATGCGCAAAAAAATTCCCATCATCTACACCCCATCCGAAACGATTGAATGGTTAAAGAATGAAATCAAAACCTTTGATTTTGTACATAAACCACTTGAGATCAACAATAAAAGGATGATGCTTTTATATATTAAAACAGTCGCAGATGGGCAAAGGCTACAGGAAAGCCTCATCAAACCTTTCTTTGAGCTGCCTTCACTTGGAGAAGTAGAGGCTTATTTTTCTTCCCTGCCAAATCAGATTGAAATTGAATCGAAGGAGCAAATTTTGCTGGAGATGACAAAAGGCAGCGTTTTGATCCATATCAACGACTCACTGCTCCTATTTGATTTTACTTTGGTGAATAATGATAACGTCCTCGAAAGCAATATTGAACCTACGATTCAAGGGCCGCAATATGCTATGAGCGAGGCCATCATGACGAACTTAAATCTGATCAGACAACGCTACCATCAGCCTTCTCTCACCATCGAAATGCTCACGATTGGAAAAAAGACAAACCAATCACTTGCGCTGATTTATGATCGGGACGATGTACATCAGTACGTGCTTGAACAAGTGAAACAAAGGATCAAGTCCCTTGACAGAGACATTATCCAATCAACATCGGAGCTGCTGTTCCTAATAAACAATAAGAGGTTTTCCTTATTCCCGAGCATGATGATGACAGAAAGGACGGATCGCATCGTCTATAATATAGCAGGCGGAAAAATCGTGCTGCTTCTGGACGGTGATTCAAATGCCATTATTGCTCCGGCTGTGTTTTTCGATTTCATGACTTCCATCGAGGACAGCTATCATACATACTGGGTGTCCCGGTTTGCCATCATGCTCAGATATATCGGTCTTTTCAATTGTCTGATTCTGCCGGGGTTATATGTTTCTGTCATCTCTTATACTCCGGATGTCTTCCGTTCGGAGCTGGCACTCTCGATTGCGGGAAGCCGAATTGGGGTTCCCTATCCTTCATATATTGAAGTCCTGTTCATGCTATTTGTGATGGAACTTCTGACAGAAGCGAGCATCCGTCTACCGAAAGCCGTGAGTGCAACAGCTACCACTGTAGGCGGTCTTATTCTGGGTACAGCGGCTACGGAGGCTGCTCTGACATCCAATGTCATGATCATCATTGTTTCAGCAGTGGCCATTTCTACCTTTGTCATTCCCATTAATGAGATGAGCCTAGCCATCAGGGTATTCAGATATGTCATCCTCTTTTTTTCCACTCTCTCGGGACTGGCCGGTCTGATGCTAAGCTTCATCGGCTTTATTATGTATTTGACAAACAAAAGAAGCTTTGGTGAGCCTTATTTGAAATTTTATTATAAAGGGCGAAAAGAAGAGATCAAGGGGAACTAAACATGAATCGTTTTGTGTACTACTTGATATTTGTCAACATGACCGCAAATATGATCTCTGCTGTTCCGAAAATTCTTTTGGACCATAGAATGGCCGGTACGGTTGTTTCCATTCTGCTGTCTGTCATGTTCGGTTTAATTCTTTTTTACATAAGCGGCAACTTTTTCAATCAATTTCCAGGCAAAGACTTCCCTGCTTTGCTGAAGGAATATACTCCTTCCTGGATGTACCGGCCGTTTACTCTGTTGATTGCAAGCGTATGGTTTGCGGCCGGTCTCATGACATTGGTCACCTACTCATTCATGCTTAAGCGATTTCTGACACCAGAAATGCCGATTACCTGGATTGCTTCCAGTTTTCTGATTGTGATTTCTTTCGGCATTTTGATGAATACAAGAAGTGTTTTATATACAGTGGAGAATGTGCTTATATTTTCATTGCCCCTTGTTCTTTTTCTCATATACAAAGCCTTTTCAAGCGAACAATTTGAATGGGATTTTGTCAGGGAGGCGATCATGCATTTTAATCAACTTCCTAACTACAGCGCATTCTCGGCTGCCTCTTTCATATTTACCGGCGTTTCAAACATGATCATTTTTAATCGAGCATTCACGCAAGCAAAAACCCGTGTCACATGGAAACAAATGTGCATTATTGGGGGCATCGGAACGTTCGTACTAGCAGCACTGTACCTTGCTCCGATAGGATTGAATGGGTTTGAAAAGATCGAGCATCTTGTTTATCCCGCCATCTCAACAAGCGACACACTACGGATGAAATTCGGGATCATTGAGCGTGTACTATATCTGTTTCTGCCATTGTTTTTAGCCATTTCTTTTTTGAACCTCCTGATACATTGGCATGTAGCCATTGAGACATGCAAGAATGTCATTTGGTTTAAAAAATTTCAATGGAAAAAAAACAATCTAACTGCCTATCTGTATCTCATAGTATTTTGGATCATTACTTTAATATTGGTAAACGCTCTCTCGGAATACACCCTGCTTTTATATTCCAGATACTTTTATAATCTGATACCGCCGCTCACTCTTCTTTTCTTTTTCAGCTTTTGGTTCATAAAAAGGAGGGCAAAATGATGAAGCGGAAACTTTTTTTAAAAATACTTGCGGCATGCCTCGTGTGTTTTTTATTATCAAGCTGCGGCTTTAAAGATATCGATAAAAGAATTTTCGTACAGGCCATCGGAGTGGATTATTCCGGCAACGAAAAAAAGCCTTATAAAGTGACTTTAAAGCTGGCTGTTCCTTCCGGTTCACTAAAGGAAGCTGGTACCAAGTACACTTATTTAACAAAGGAAGACTCAACCCTGTCCGGCGCCATTCGCTTTTTGAAAACACATGTGGATAAAGAGATTGATTTCGTCCATACAAGGGCGCTTATTTTCGATGAGGAAATTTTAGCGAAGGACATGAGGGAAACATTAGATTTCTTCATAAGAAGAAGAGATATTCAGATGATCTCATGGGTGGCGGTCGGAGATCCTTCCGCCGAGGAGGTGTTGAAAGTCGAGCCTAAATCCGAAATGGCCGGATCAACTGTCCTCACCAACCTTTTCTCAGGCAATGGTGTTGAGAGTGCCTATATCGCCTCAACCTTTCTTTTTGATGCAAGAAGAAAAATTGCGGAAAGCGGGATCGATCTTACTATTCCGATTATCAGAACAAATGAAGACCATTCAAGACTGATGGTCAATCATTCATATGTTTTTTCGCCTCATCAAAAGCCTGTTCAGCTCACCTCAATGCAGACGAAATTTTTCAGCTTGATGGCGAATCGCACAAATAAACTGGACATAGAAGTAAAAAACAAGGGAAAGAATTTCACCATGTCAGTGGATACAGCAAAGGTGAAGTACAAGATCATCACCTCTCCAAACGAGAATCCTGTCCTAAAAATGAAAATTTCCGTTGGTGGTATTGTTGAAGAGTCATCCTTCGATATGACTCCAAACGAGTTGTCCACATACAGCAGCATGGCAGCCAAACATACAAAAAAAGAGACCTTGAAGACTTTGAAATTTTTACAGAAGGAGAACTTGGACCCACTTGGCTTCGGCCTTCGTTATAAAGCAACGAGGATCCAAAACGGGAAAAGATATAAGGAGTGGCAGGGGATCTATCCGAATATGACTTTTGATGTAACCGTTGACGCAAAGATCAGAAGTACTGGAACAGTTGAATAAGGGCGGCCATCCAACTGCTTTATCGAAATACTGGCCGATTGCCGGGAATACTGGCCGATTTTCGGAAATACTGGCCGATTTTCGGAAATACTGGCCGATTTTCAGAAATACTAGCCACTTTTCGGAAATACTGGCCGATTTCCTGAAATACTAGCCACTTTTCGGAAATACTGGCCGATTTCCTGAAATACTGGCCACTTTTCAGAAATACTAGCCGATTTTCGAAAAATACTATCCACTTTTCGGAAATACTGGCCGATTTTCAGAAATACTAGCCACTTTTCGGAAATACTGGCC
>JAABNQ010000006.1:0-32734 GCA_009928435.1 Bacillus sp. HF117_J1_D | reverse complement strand
CTGGCCGATTTCCTGAAATACTATCCACTTTTCGGAAATACTGGCCACTTTTCAGAAATACTATCCCAGCGAAATAGCTTGCCTCACTTCATCAAGAGGCATTTTTCTTTTTATTCCTTTTCCAAATCAAAGCAATGACCAAAAGCAGAAGGGGGAGAAGGACTTGAACAAAATTTGAATAAAATGGAAATACTTGAAAATCATAATGGCTCAACTCCATCAGACTCGGCGTCGCCCAAAAGGAAAATACAACGATCAAAATACCTAGCGGCCAAACAACTGGCTTATAATGGGAAAGGTTAAGCCATTGAGCTGTTCCCAAAGCAGTCACGTAAAAAAATGTGGAAATTTTGACAAATGCCCCTGCAATCCAAACTGCCATGATTACAGCTTCCATATTTTCAAAAAAACCGCCAACGCTTGCATATCGTCCTACGTTCATGAGGGGATAGATTTTATTGGCCGTTGATTCGCCCAATACAAACAGGACAATTAGATTGACAATTACCAGTGACAACATCACACATAAAACTGTCAGCGACCCATACTTCATCCCCTTTTCCTTGTCTGATAAAAAAGGCAGTAAAAAGGCAATCAAAAAAAACTCCGCGAACCATCCTGAAGGTGAAATCGCACCTTTGATGGGCGGCATTATCCCATTATCAAGAATGGGAAAGATATTGTCGAAGCTATAGTCCGGAGCCAGAAAAATAGCTGATGCAAAAATCGGTATGATGAAAAATGGAAACAATATTTGAGTAGCTCTTGCTATAACTTCCAATCCGCTATATACACAAAGAGCACAGAGAAACATCATTGAGGCGATGACTACAACTTGCGGTGTCCTGAATAAAAAGGAAGTGACAATAAATTCGCTGTAGTTTCGGACCATGGTGCCGGTGATGTCTAAATAGAAAAAAATAAAAATAAAGCTGATCACCTTCCCTGGCAGCCGTCCAATGATGTCTTCACTGAATTGAATGATCGTTTTTCCTGGGAATAACTTGCTAAGCTTGACAGCAATAAAAACAGCCAAAAAACCGGATAAAGAAGAAAAGATGGGAGATAGCCATAAATCGTTTCCAGCATATTTTGCAGTGATACTCGGGATCGAAAGTATGGCAGTAGCGATAATTGCTGGATACAGCAGCATGGCCATTTGCAAAGCTGAAATTTTACCCTTCTCCATCATTTCCACTTCCTTTTCCGCTCAATTCAAAAGAAATGTCACTTTAAAGGCGCGCAGCCTTCTGTACGGCGAAGCTAGACATAACGCATACTTGTCAAAAAGAAGACTGAGTCAGATTTTATGTTTTCTTACCTTTTTAGAAAAAACTGTCCAACTGGTTTAAAAATAGCCTCTTCCAATGTAGCGGGTCCTTTCATATGTTGAAGATCGAACATGGACAGTACCAAACCAATCACAAGAAGCACTATAAATGCCCCTTTATCTTTTCCTGGACTCTCGCTCATTCTCGGCCATTGCAGGAAAATAATCACCGCAACAACCGCAGCCGTGAAAAAGAATGATTTCCATTCCATTTTTCTTTCACCTTTCTTTTGACTTAACCGGTTTATTTATATAACCTTGCCTGCGAATATGTGCATCGATACGGAAATCCACCTTGACTTCCGGAAACACCTCTTCCCAGTTCTTTTCAACTTTCTTCCATTCATCGGGATAATGCCGACTAAATTCTTTGCCAAAATGCACCACATCTACATTCATTTCCTGCGCTTGTTCAATAGCCCTCCAAATTCGGCCTTTCACTTTTTCACGATAAGCTTCTTCCACTTTCTTTATTGATTTTCGGTTGTTAAGATTTAGATTGGTGGTATTCTGCACTACTGTTCCTTCCGTATGAATACTTGCAATTATTTTCCATTCCCCGTCTTGAATTTTTGGCGTCAAGTCCACTTTGGTCGATACCGGGAACATGTTCACTATCCCATTTACACCTTTGGGATGTACAGTAACAGTATATTCTTTCATCTTGTCCCTTAACCATAGTAACCCCCTTGTTGTCGATTCGGAGATGGTACCAGCCATCTGATCCTTTTTAAACAAGGCTGTCCCGGCCATCACTGCATATTCAGATGGTTTTCCTGCAGACTTTTCCTTTTTTATTTTCAGATAAGGTAGAACAGCTCCTTGATCTGTGGCAGCCATCATTTTATCTAAGTCTTGAAGAGTGACACCCACGCCATGACCCTGATCAGCAACTTCTCGAATAGCTTCAGCCGAATATCGTTCCAAGGCCGTTTTCACTTCTAAGAATTTCCTTGCCTTCCCCTGACTTACAAAAACAAAGGCTCTTTCCCTTGGTGCGGGATGGCGAAGCAGGAAATCCACATGATCTTGTATTCCATCTTTTGCGATATTTTCACCGAATATAAATATTTTACATGAACCCCAAAAGACTTTCCGGGGCATTTCAGCTTGAAGCTTCGAGAGAGCTTCTGCTAAATTTCTTCCTTTATGAAAGATGATGAGCGTAGTCTCTCCCCCTCCTCTACCGCCTTGTTCAGCCTGACTTCCACCGCTCATGGATTTGGGAATGAAGATTTCGAGTGAAACCTCGACTTGCCCGTCATTGCTTTTATCAATACCTGCTGCAGTTACAATAGCCAAGTCGTTAGTTTCTATCCGGTCCCAGCAGCCTCCCAGCAAAATGACGATTCCGACAATGGCGGCAAACATGACGATCTTTTTTATTGATGAGCTGTTCTTCCCTTCCATCATCCTATCCTCACTTCCGTCAAATCTCCGTTTTTCCGCCCCGCAGCGGTCCGGGTTTCTGATTTGATGCCTGTCGCTGCATATTCATTTCCTTATTAAAGTGAGGGCGTTTATCCATCATCCAAAAAGGCGATCTCCATAAAACATCCTTCAAACCCCTCTTGCTTAACGGCGCCAACGGGGACAAATAGGGCTCTCCAAAGGATCTTAGTGTACATAGGTGAATAATGATCGCTATTAAACCAAGCATGATTCCGAGCAGTCCTAAAGTACCAGCCAAGATAATGATCGGAAAGCGGAGAAATCGTATGGAATAGCCGATAATATAGCGGGGAGTCAGGAAAGAGGCGATTCCCGTTGTAGCCACTACAATGACCATGGGGGCGGACACTAGTCCTGCCTGAACCGCTGCCTGACCGATTACAAGAGCACCGACAATACTAACTGCCGCACCGATCTGATTGGGCAGCCTTACACCGGCTTCCCGCAACGCTTCCAGCATCAGCTCCATAAGAATCACTTCCACCAAAGCAGGAAAGGGAACGTTTTCCCTTGCAGCGGCAAGGCTTTGAAGCAGGGGGTCCGGTATCATCTCCTGATGAAATGTGGTAACGGCTACGTAAAAGGACGGGAGCGTTAAAGCTATGAAAACAAAAGCATACCGCAGCCATCGGATGATCGTTCCGATAATATAGCGCTCATAATAATCATCGGGTGCTTGCAACAACGAAAAAATCGAAACAGGTGCGATTAACACGAACGGCGTTCCGTCTGTCAAAATGGCTGCACGACCTTCCAGTAACTGAGCACTCACGACATCCGGTCGTTCCGTTGACATAATTTGCGGGAATGGCGAATAAGGATTATCCTCAATCATTTCCTCAATATAGTCACTTTCGAGAATCCCGTCGACTTCAATCCGTTGCAGCCTATTTTCAACCTCTTTAATCAACTCGGGTTCTGCGATTCCTTCGATATAAGCAAGTGCAACGCTCGTTTTTGTATATTCACCTATTTTGATTGATTTCAATTTAAGCGCGGGGCTTTTTATAATGCGCCGGAGCATTGATGTATTCACCTGCAGGGATTCAATGAATCCTTCGCGCGGTCCTCGTATGACTTTCTCGGCCTGCGGTTCTTCGATACTTCGTTTTTCAAACTTGGTCAAGCCCAAGGAATATGCGGTACTTTCTCCTTCTATAAGTAGAATGGGGTCTCCATTTGAAATAGATTCAATGCAATCGGCTATTAAATCTATTTTTTTCCCCTTGGAAACCGATATCTCCTTATCAAGCAGCTCTTTTATTGATTGTTGAGAATTATTTTCCTCCTTCATAAGTGGAGCTAGTACTTCTTTATCAAGTCCTTCTGTATCTGATAGCCCTTCAATATAAATAATCATCGCTTTTATTTTCCCAAAAAGTAAGAAAGAACGAAAAATGACATCTGAACAATGATTATAAATAGAGCGAAAAAGCTCCACATTTTGATTAAAATTTTTATACAGGGTTTCCTGGGATTTGGGCTTTTGTGTTTGAACTACTGGTTGCTTTTTTTGTTTTTTCTTTAATAATTTTTGCACATTCCTTATCAATCTAGTCCCCCCATTCAAACATTTACCTTTGTTCCTATCGTTCTACAATTGGAGCATTTTATACAGGAACCCATAAATTGACATGAATTTTTTCAATGAACCAGCTTTTTGACGTTCCACATAAGCGAATCGACCCCTTTGGAAAAATGGACAATCGGTTCTTCTGAAAAATCTAGATTTAAAGGTGAGAAAAGGGTATTTCTTTGGATTTGAACATCCGCCCTTTGTAAAGGCCAAGGCAGATGATGAATGTCTCCGTGGAAAATATCCTTTTTATTTTGGGTTGTATAAAAACAGTATTTCTCTGTAAGGAAATGATCGAGTGTGCCATCGCTCGAGAAAAACTGATTTCCTTTTGGTGTACAGCTTCCATCAAAGCGAACAGGCAAATTTTTACGTGCAGAGTCATAGAAAATAACCTTGCCTTCCTTTCGTATGGCAATGTCTGCCGAATGATACGGAAGGTGATACCATCTTTTTGCAATCAACAAAGAAGCCCAGTCATTTACATCAAGAGAAATGAAAAAAACGCCAGGCTTTCCCTTATGTTTAACATATGTTCGAACGTTCACTTCAGAAAAAGGAGCAACCACAGAAAAAAAAGAAAGGCCTCGGATGTAAATTCCCTCCATTTCAAATGCCACAATTCCAAGCCAGGCCGATCCATCATATGTATCAATTTCCAATACAGACGGTATGTAAGGGCGGAGTTGTTCAGGCTGAACAGGCCAATGTAGAAATAATGTATTGCGCCATGTCTGTCGCATGATCCAATTATTTGGAGGCAATGGCAGCAATCGATGCTCAACTTCTTTATATATGTCCATGGTCTCGTCTCCTTTCAATCATAATTTGTGCTTATTACTTGCCTTCTATCCCTTATCATCATTTTTCAACGCCGGGACATAGTTTTTTCTATCTGAGCCACAATAAAGACAAGACAAAAGAGATGGGAGGACAACCATGGCGGAAGTTTTGTCCTATATTACATTTGGAATCACAGTCTTCTTATTGATCGTTTTTTTGTTTGCATTATTTGGTTGGCGTTGGATTATGAAAAGGATTGTCAAGCTCACAACCAAAATTATTTTTACTGATAGTTATCAGGAAAATATCATTGAAATCATTCCCGGCTTAAAACATATGGGGATTCAAAATGTGCTGGAAAATAATTTACGCTCTGAAAGCGGAGATCTGCTTCATCGGCCGCTTGGTTCATCAAAAACATGGCCACATTTGGATAGCATCACATTTATACCTGTTCAAACATCACCTTTTCCGGTCTCAAGCGAAGATGATGTTGATGTCAGTGTCACAATAGGGCCCAAAGCAAAGAAGCCGATGAAAATTGACATCCCATTTATGATTAGTGGAATGGCCTATGGTGTGGGTCTGAGTCGACAGGCCCGAATCGCTTTGGCAGGTGCAGCAAATAATACCGGGACTGCTATTAATTCCGGGGAAGGCGGGATCTTAGATGAGGAGTTGGATGCCGCTGGAAAGTATATTCTTCAGTTTTCCAAAACCGAGTGGGGCAAGGACGAAAAATTTATGAAACGGGCGGACATGATTGAAATCAAGCTTGGCCAAGGTGCCAAAATGGGGATGGGAGCGAAGCTTTCGCCAAAAAACCTCACAGGGAAAGCCAGGGAGATCATGGGGTTGAAAGAAGATGAGGATGCCGTTATTTATGAGCATTTCTTTGAAAACCAGACATTGAAGGATTTAAAGGAATTAGTTAATGAACTTCGCGATCTATCAGGCGGCGTCCCAATCGGGGCCAAAATGGGAGCCGGAGGTAAGATCGAAGAAGATATCGACCACTTGCTTGAAATGGGAGTCGATTATATCGCTATTGATGGTGGTCAAGCATCTACTCACGCAGGTGCACCTATTTTAGCCGATGATTTCGGCATCCCGACATTGCATGCCGTTATTCGAGCTTCTAATCATTTGCGGAGAAGAAAAATGAAAGGGAAAGTCAGCTTGATTGTTTCAGGTGGACTTCTTGTTCCCGGTCATTTCTTAAAAGTGCTGGCGCTTGGAGCTGATGCTGTCTATCTGGGATCGGCTATTCTCTTTGCATTAGCGCATACTCAGGTGACAAAAGCCCTTCCCTTCGAACCACCCACACAAGTCGTTTGGCACCAAGGGAAGTTTAAAGACCAGTTTGACATAAAGGAAGGAACAAGAGGCGCCGAAAAGTTCCTTACCTCTAGTACTGAAGAAATAAAAATGGCATTGAGAGCGATGGGAAAGAGCTCTTTGAGCGAATTATCGAGAAAAGATCTCGTTTCCTATGATGAGATGACAGCGAAAATGATTGGAATTCCCTTTACATTTCATCCATTTCCAGGAAAGGGTAAGAACGGAGTCAGAGGTAACGAAAAAGATCAAGAAAGCTAATGGCATTCTAAACATCCAACCAGTTCTTAATTATTTGTTCATAGAAGCCGGTAAACCAGCGGTGGTATTACCAACTTGTCCCCGAGTATATGACGAGTTGGAATACCGCTGTCATTTATATCTGGTAGATGAGAAGACAATGAATAGGCTGATTTGGCGTTATTTCATGAGCTATGATAACTTATAAATGGTGTTCTAAGAATTTGAGAAGCCGTCGTTTGACTGAATGGAATACCAATACTCATTCATCTCAACACTTACAAAAGTGGGAGACTTCAGCTGAATGAGTTCGAATAAGGACAACCATGGAAAAGGGATGTAATCGAATGGAAAGATTCATTGTCATTGGCGCTGGGATTTTCGGTGCCTCTACTGCTTATCATTTGGCCAAAGCGGGAGTAAATGTAACGATCATTGACCGCAAAGATAAGGGACAGGCAACAGATGCCGCTGCAGGTATTGTTTGTCCTTGGCTTTCACAACGAAGGAATAAAGATTGGTACAGGCTGGCAAAAACAGGAGCAGCATTTTATCCGGGCTTGATTGCCGAACTCGAAAAGACGGGAGAAACGGAAACTGGATATGCGAGAGTTGGAGCGATCAGCCTGCATACGGACCAGAAAAAACTGATGGAAATGAAAGATCGAGCTTTAAAAAGACTGGCGGACGCCCCGGAAATAGGCGAGATCCAGCTTCTGGATGAAGAGGAAACTCGTACCCTATTTCCCCCTTTAGCTCAAAACTACAGCTCTGTGTATGTAAGCGGCGCGGCACGTGTGAATGGCCGGGCGCTGCGTGACGCGCTATTGCGTTCAGCGGAGCGGTTAGGGGCACAGATCATATACGGTGACGCACAGCTTGTGACAGAAGGAAAAAAGGTGACAGGTGTTAAAGCTGGCGGCGATTTTTATGAGGCAGCAAAAGTTGTAGTAACAGTCGGTGCCTGGATTAGTGATTTGATGCAGTCCGTTGGCATTAGCTTTCGTTCGAAGGATTTAAAAGCACAGATTGTACATATGAAACTGCCTGATACACAGACAAAAAATTGGCCAGTGATTATACCGCCGGGAAGTCAATACATCGTTCCATTTGAAGACGGCCGGATTGTCGCCGGTGCCACCTATGAAAACTTTACCAATTTCGATCTGCGCGTAACGGCTGGCGGGGTGCATGAAATTTTAGAAAAAGCACTGGAAGTAGCGCCTGGCCTTGGAGACAGCAGCTTGTTGGAAACGCGGGTCGGCTTCAGGCCTTATACGCCCGAATCGATTCCGGTGCTTGGAGAACTGCCTGGATTTGAAAACATCCTCATTGGAAACGGGCTAGGGGCAACCGGCTTAACCGCAGGACCTTACCTTGGGTCAGAGCTTGCGCGGTTAGCGTTGGGGGAAGAACCTAGTATGGACTTAAGCCTGTATCAAGTGGAGCGAGCTTTATCGTAGGACAGGCTGCTTTTTTTGAAGACTGGTGGGGGATTCCAACCCTGAATCCCCCGCTAATCAAGTATCTATCCATCTACAGCCAAAAAATCCCGATAATGACAAGGGCTCCCAAAATTAGACCACCGATTTGTCCAATCATCGCAGGAGTTACAATCGGTTTTGGCGTAAAAAACTTGATGTCTTCGATGTCCTGTTCCAGCTTTTCCATCTTGGTTCTCATTTCTTTTACTTCATTTAATAATTGAGTATTTGTTTCCTCTCTAGATTTCAGTTCTTTCAGCTCATTCAGCAACTGCAAACTAGCTTCATCTCTTTCCATCACGATTACCTCCGTTTACCTTATTATTGTTAAATACGAAATGGCTTTATGAAAGTTTCATTCTCGGGAAATTCGTTTTTAAATGTTCAAGTATATTATACCAGTTCAAGAATTCTCCGATTATCCCTTCCGCACCAAAATCTCCTTTTATTTGCAAAAATAATCCCAAAATATAAAAATCTGATTTATCCGACGCGAAATCTCTCCCCATATGATAGACTATGAGAATGATTGGAATATATACAAACTGGGGGGATTTTGTTGAAAGCGATTGTTCATGAAGGTAAGGCAGGAATGGCAGGTCTCTCGTTAAAGGAAATGGAAGTCGGCCAGCCTGGCGAGGGTGAAGTAAGAGTAAAGTTAAAAACAGCCGGGATGAACCATCGGGATTTATTCGTTCTTCACCGTCATAAACCAACGGATCCACCACTTATTATTGGCTCTGACGGTGCAGGGATTGTCGATGCTGTCGGTGAAGGTGTCACCTCTGTCAGTATCGGAGATGAAGTGATCATTAATCCCGGATTGGGCTGGAAAGAAAAAAGTGATGCCCCGCCTGAAGGATTTGATATTGTTGGACTTCCAGGCCATGGTACATTTGCTGAATACATTGTCATTCCAGCAGAAAATGCTATCCCAAGACCCAAACATCTAATTTGGGAAGAAGCTGGAGTGTTTGGACTTGCTGCCCTTACAGGTTATCGTGCATTGTTTACAAGAGGAAAAATCACACCAGATATGACGATCCTTCTTCCTGGAGTTGGAAGCGGCGTCATCACCTTTATTTTAAAGTTTGCCAAAACGGTTGGAGCGACTGTTTATGTTACGTCACGTTCGGAAGAAAAGCGGCAGCGCGCCCTTGAACTTGGAGCCGACAAAGCAATCGACAGTGATGGTGACTGGAATGAACAGCTAAGCGGCGAAAAAGTCGACTTAGTGATTGAATCAGTTGGAGCTGCTACTTTCAGTAAATCTCTTGGCCAGCTTCGTCCTGGCGGAACCATTGTCACTTTTGGCGCTTCAGCTGGAGATGACATTAACTTGGATCTCCGCACCTTCTTCTACGGACAGTACAACATGCTCGGCACCACCATGGGAAGTGCTGAAGAATTCAAGGAAATGATTGAGTTTGTAGAAAAACATAAAATCAAACCGGAAATCGAAGCCATTTTTCCATTAAGCAAATATGAAATAGCCTTCAACCGTTTGGAAGAGGCCGAGCAGTTTGGAAAAGTTGGATTTTTGATTGATTAATAGATGGAGACAGAGCTCAGCTCTGTCCTTTTTATTCCCAACTGTGGATATTCTTGTGGATTATTCTGTTATTTGCTTTGTTTATATGTTCGTCATCCACAGTTAGGAAACGTTTTTTCCTTTAATTGTGACATCACAGGAAAGTTATACAGATATTGTGGATAACCCTATGCTGAATCTGTGGATAAAATACGTTTCACCCTGGTTTTTACTCAATTTTTAATGTGGATTAACTCTTATACAGTTATTTTGTGGATAGATTTATCAAGCAGTATGACAAAAGTGAAAAAGGAGCACTTATATGAGTACGTCAACCAATCGCAGAACGTAATATGTTAACAGAAAAAAGAACCTCCAGCCAAAACTGAAGGTTCCGCATTTCTTCATTATTTTTTCAATAAAGTCGCACCAGCGATTCCCGGGTTGGTCATTTCAAATGGATCCAAAATTTGATCCAGCTCTTCCGCAGTCAATACGCCGAGTTCAAGGCAAAGCTCGCGGACAGAACGTCCGGTTTCGATAGCTTCCCGTGCGATAGCCGCTGCAGTCTCATAGCCAATATGTGGGTTAACTGCAGTAATGATACCTACACTTGATTCTACGTAATGTTTCATTCTTTCTTCGTTGGCAGTAATGCCCGATACGCAGTATTCAGTGAACACTCTGAAGCCGTTGGTCATCACCGTGATGGAGTCCATCAAATTATAGACGAGAACCGGACCCATGACATTCAATTCAAATTGACCTGCTTCTGATGCAAGGCTTACAGTTTGGTCATTTCCAATGACTTGGAAGGCGATTTGATTGATCAGTTCACCCATAACCGGATTCACTTTTCCAGGCATGATGGAAGAACCCGGTTGTCTTGCAGGAAGATTGAGTTCCGCAAGTCCCGCTCTCGGCCCTGATGCCATAAATCTGAGATCATTTGCAATTTTGGACATGTTTGTCATGCAAATTTTCAACGCTGCAGATACCTCTGTATAAGCATCTGTATTTTGCGTTGCATCGACCAGATTCTCCGCTGCCTGCATTGGCAATCCGCTAATATCTCCAAGATACTCAACAGCCAGTTTAATATACTTGGGATCAGCGTTTAAACCTGACCCAACCGCAGTTGCTCCTAGGTTTACTTCATAAAGTCCCTCTTTTGAGCGACGGATACGTTTGATATCTCTTCCTATGACCCGGCTGTAGGCGCCGAATTCCTGGCCAAGGCGGATAGGAACAGCATCCTGAAGATGTGTTCTTCCCATTTTTACAACATGGTCAAATTCTTTCTGTTTCGCTTCAAAGGTGGTCCGCATATTTTCCATGACTACCAATAATCCGTCAAGAACATTCAGCACTGCCACATGGATAGCTGTTGGAACACTATCATTTGTTGATTGAGCCATATTCACATGAGAGTTAGGGCTGATAGTGGCATAGTCGCCTTTCTTTTTACCCAGCAATTCAAGTGCCCTATTGGCGATTACTTCGTTGGCGTTCATATTCATCGATGTACCGGCTCCGCCTTGAATCGGATCCACAATAAATTGATCGTGTAGCTTTCCTTCAATGATCTCCTGAGAAGCCTCAACAATTACCTGCCCGATTTCACCTGACAGCAAGCCTACTTCAGTATTTGCCATGGCTGCAGCTTTTTTAACGAAGGCCAATGCTTTAATCAGCTCTTCATGAAGCTTGTTGCCCGTAATTGGAAAATTTTCTACAGCCCTGAGCGTTTGAATCCCGTAATAAGCATCGACGGGTACCTCTTTTGTTCCTAAAAAGTCTTTTTCCTCTCGCGTTTCCATGACTGACGCTCCCATTCTTTTCCGTCCCCCATCTGATATCCTTTTTTAACCGCATTAAAAGTTTACCCGGATTAGTTTTTCAAAATCCGGGCTTTCATAGAATATTTATAGTTCCATATTACATCGTTATACAGCATTTGGAAACAGTAAGTTTTCAAAATTTAATTTAAAATTTAATTTTCGTCTCAATTTTCCGCCATCAGTAAAGTGCTAGGCGCTGTAGCAGGACACAAAATCGACGAGTTTTAGCTCCGAATGCCTGGAACAATCGTTCCCAGAAAAAAATTCATGAGGCCCTTTCGCTAAATAATTCTTTTTCTCGCCATTTACCAAATCGGTAATAGGTAAACGCAAGAATACTGCTGATGACAAAGCTTGTGGCAATGCCGACGCCAATGCCTTTCTCACCTATTAATTGCGCAAAAATAAACGTAAGCGGGTACCGTAGGACCCAGAAGGAAATCATATTAAGCACAAGCACCTGGAACATGGCACCTGATGCCCGAACGACTCCGTTCCATACGAAGTTAAGACCAAGGAACGGATAGAAAAAAGCGATGATTCTCACGTAATTCGTACCAAAGGCAACCGCTCCTTCATCTGAAATAAACATGCGGATACCCCATCTGGCAAAAATAAAAATGAACATTGCTGCCAAAAACATTGCCGCCATGTTCAAAAGTAAGGCATACACTGTGATCTGCCTTACCCGATCCCATTGTTTGACGGCAATATTCTGACCTGCCATGCTATTAACCGCCGTCCCGAGTGCATGTGCCGGTAGCATGATAATGCTGTCCAGACGCTGTGCTGCTCCGAAACCAGCCACTGCATCAGAACCGAATGAAGTGACAACACTCATAATCGCCGCAAGTCCCGCAGAAATGACCATCATTTGAAGACCCGAAGGAATCCCCTGTTTCAAAATAATGGATGCTTCTTCTCTTTTCGGAAATTTGGGAATGGAAAAAGGGATCTGCTTGAATCGAATGCTCACGATCAAACCGTAAAAGAAAGCTACTCCCTGCGCGACAATGGTTGCATAAGCCGCTCCTTCGATTCCCCAACCAAAGACATAAATAAACAAAGGGTCAAGAACCCCATTTAAAATAACGGCTATCAAAACAAATCGGACAGGTGTTTTACTGTTTCCAAGCGCTCTGAAAACAGTCGAGATAAAGTTATAACCGAACAAAAATGCTATTCCAAGAAAATTGATCTGCAAATAACGAACAGCCTCCGCAATCATGGAGGAAGGAGTGCCTAAGAACTCGAGAATAGCCTTTGCAAAAATAAACCCTGCAATACCAAGAGCGATCGCCATACCGCTTAAAATCACAACAAATGCATTGACAAAACTTCTCAGTCTGGCTTCGTCGTCCTTTCCTTTAAGCTGAGACAGAACTGTCAGCGTCGCATTATTTACCCCGATGATAAAAGAAAGAACAGTAAAAATAACCGTGCTCGAAATCGCTACAGCCCCAAGAGCATTGGCTCCAAGCAAATTCCCAACCCATAGACTGTCGATAAATTGATAAGAAGTCTGAAGAAGATTAGTAATCAAAATAGGGAGCGAAAAAGCAAGGAGCTGTTTTCCAATTGGCCCAACGGTAAAATCCTGCTGTTTCATTGTAGATATCCTTTCTTTGAACAAAGGTACTCCTCACATTATATATGCAGAGTGGACGAGAAAGCATGAATTTGACTTATTGTTTCTAATCAAACGTTTGATCGAAAAATTGTCTGGAACAAAGGGATGAAGGCCGAAAGCCATCCACTCCCATCAGGGAGCGGCTTTCCCGGAATCGGCAGGCTTTAATCAAATGATTGATGAATAAGTCTGCTAGTCGATAGGCGCCGGAGCTGGACGCAGCATATATTTCAAAACCCAAGAATGTTATTCTTGGGTTCTGGTTTACTTTTATCTGTTATGTTATTTTCGGACAGTCTTATGTGAACATTAATTTCCTTTTTTCACAATCTCCCCGCACACCATCCGGTCACCTGCATTTCCCGCTGGATCTGTCACATAATCATCCTCACCGGTGTGAATGACGAGGGCACTTCCGTCCTTGTCCAGCAGCGAGTTTGGCTTACCGCGTTCCAAGGTAACGTCAGCAGTCTTGATTACTGCATCTACCTTTCCTTCAGCCGTTACTTCCAGATTCGGCAGATCTCCAGCATGATACCCTTTAGGATTATGGAATCCATGTTCCTTATGACCTGGGTTAAAATGTGCACCTGCAGACTGAAAGTCAGGCGGTGTACATTTTCCGGTTTCATGAAGATGGATTGCCCTCTTCCCTGGCTCCAGTCCTTCTGCTCTCACATGAATAACCACACCTTTTGAGTTCTCAGAGAGCTCTGCTTCTCCAACCTTTTCACCTTCAGCATTCATCAAAGGAATATTGATCGGTGTTTCCGCGTTGACCGGTGCCGCCTCCTTCTGCTTCCCTGGTTCGACAATGTCTTTATTACTACTGCATGCACCTACAATCAACAGCAACATCATAGTTGGACCCATTAATTTCTTCAATATCGCTACCTCCATTTAAAAAGTTATTACCTGTATTTACCACCCTCCCTTTATTTATACTTTTTTCCCGTATCCTTTCTATCCTTCAAGCCTGTCGGCTTTACTTATATACCAGGGTTCGTTAAGATAAAATCAACATTTCATTGTATTCCTGTAGGAGTTGGTCAAATGATTGATACATGGGGTTTATTGCACTCAGGCCACGATGATGCAGCAGTCAATATGGCCATGGACGAAGCATTACTGAACTGGCACAGTGAAGGGAAGATTCCTCCTGTTCTCCGTTTCTACGGATGGTCTACCCCAACACTTTCCATTGGACATTTTCAAAAAGTCGACCGGACGATTGACTTTGAAGGAGTAAAGAAGCATGGATGCCAATTTGTCCGACGCCAGACAGGCGGAAGCGCTGTCTTACATGACGATGAACTGACTTACAGTGTGATTGTTTCAGAATCCAAGTCTTATATTTCCCAATCAATCCGGGAAGCGTACTTTGAATTGTCAAAAGGGATTATGGAAGGCTTCAAACAATTGGAAATTGAAGCAGACTACTCCATCCCCAAAGAGCGATTCACGGACCGGACGGCTGTCTGCTTTGAAAGGCCATCAGACTATGAGATGCTGGTAGATGGCAAAAAAATTTCAGGACATGCCCAAACAAGGAAAAAGGGTGTTCTGTTACAGCACGGCTCCATTCCTTTCACCATGAATAAACAGATGCTGTTTGACCTTTTCTTTTTCTCAGATGAAGAGACAAGGGACAAGAAGCGTTCCGCTTTTTCAAAAAAAGCGATAACGATCAACGAGGCATCCAATCAGCCTGTCACTTATGAAATGGCTGAAAGGGCTTTTCAAGAAGGGTTTGAGAAGGGCTTAAATCTTGAGCTGGTTCCATTTAAGCTGTCAGAGGAACAGTGGAACGAGGTACATGAACTGGCCGAAACGAAATACCGTTCAGATGATTGGAATTTATATTATCGAAGGAGAGTGTTGGCTGATGGCAAAAAATGAAGAATACATAAGAAAACCCGATTGGCTGAAGATCAAGATTAACACGAATGAATCATACACTAGCTTGAAAAAATTGATGCGTAACAAGAGTCTAAATACGGTTTGCGAGGAAGCTCGCTGTCCGAATATCCACGAATGCTGGAGCGAGCGAAAAACAGCCACCTTCATGATCTTGGGCGATACGTGCACAAGAGGCTGCCGTTTTTGTGCCGTCAAAACGGGACTTCCGACGGAGCTGGATTGGGGAGAGCCAGCACGTGTAGCGGAATCAGTACAAATCATGGGATTGCAGCATGTTGTTGTCACTGCTGTAGCTCGGGATGATTTAAAAGATGGGGGAGCTGCCGTTTTTGCTGAAACAGTAAGACGAATCCGCGAAGGAAATCCGGGTTGTACGATCGAAATCCTTCCATCCGATATGAAAGGTGATTACGAGAGCCTCTCTACACTCATGTCAAGCGCTCCTGATATTTTCAACCACAACATCGAAACAGTCAGGCGCCTGACCCGTCGTGTTCGTGCACGCGCCATGTACGACCGTTCCTTAACACTGCTGAAGAGAGTAAAAGAAATTTCACCAAAGACACCAACGAAATCAAGTATCATGGTGGGACTCGGAGAAACGAAAGAAGAAATCATTGAAACAATGGATGATTTGCTTGCACATGACGTAGACATCATGACAATTGGCCAGTATTTGCAGCCTACGAAAAAACATTTGAAGGTTGAACGCTATTATCACCCAGACGAGTTTGAAGAACTGAAACAAATCGCTTTGTCCAAAGGCTTCAGTCATTGTGAGGCCGGACCGCTTGTCCGCTCATCTTATCACGCTGACGAACAAGTCAACGCCACCTCTGCCCAAAGAAGAATCAACTATATGAAGGGCTACGAAGAGCAGGAGAAAAAAGAAGTCGACTTTACCTTTTAAATCAAAACCGCCTTTCCATTGAAGGGAAGGCGGTTTTGATTTGTTAAAAGATAATTGGAAGTTCCTTTAGCGACCTGAAGCCTACAAGCTTCCGCCATTGCAGCTGATCCAAAGCTATTTTAAAATCCGGAATACGCTGTATTAGTCCGGAAATGGCCATTTGGGCTTCTATTCTTGCCAGTGAAGCCCCGAGGCAAAAGTGGACGCCATGACCAAAGGCAAGATGCGGATTCGGATTCCGCGTAATATCGAGTATATGGGCGCGCTCAAACTTGCTCGGATCCCGATTGGCAGCCCCCAGAAAGATATATACATGTTCACCTTTTTTGATCGTCGCTCCATTTATCTGCAAATCCTTTGAAGCTATCCGCGCTGTCATCTGGGTCG
This sequence comes from Bacillus sp. HF117_J1_D, assembly GCA_009928435.1. Classification (GTDB taxonomy): domain Bacteria; phylum Bacillota; class Bacilli; order Bacillales; family Bacillaceae_C; genus Siminovitchia. The sequence continues at coordinate 16,312 of JAABNQ010000006.1, read as the reverse complement.
GGCTTTCATAGCGGAGAAATTCCTCGACCGCTGTTTCAATCAGCTCCGGATTTTCTTTCAGCATGATGAATTGCTCCGGATGGTTCAACAAAGCCAGTATGGCATTGCTAATCAGATTTACAGTGGTTTCATGCCCCGCAATGACTAATAAAATGCAGGTGGCCAATAGTTCCTCTTCGGTCAATTGATCTCCCTGCTGTTCTTCTTTGATTAACAGGCTAATGAGATCATTTTGAGGATGGCTTTTCCGCTCTTTGATCAATCTCTTAAAATAAGCTAGTAGCTTGGCAGTCCATTCATTACCATTTTCCAAAACGCGTTTTGTTCGAGTGAAGTCAATAGTCTGAAGTAAGCCGGCGGACCATTCCCTAAATTGATACCGCTCCGCAGCTGGGACGCCTAATATTTTGGCAATGACCAGGCTGGTCAAAGGAAAAGCAAAATCTGACACGATGTCCATTTCTCTCTTGACCTCTGCCTGATGAATCGAATCATTAACCGTTTCAACAATAAATGGTCTATATTCTTCCAGCTTTTTCGGTGTAAAGGCCTTGCCAACTATCCCCCGAATGCGCCGATGGTCCACTTGATTTTTAAAAAGCAGCATATTATTTTGAATGTCTTTCAAGTGACCATATTTCTTTGTGGCAGAAGGTAACGGGATTCGGTTTTGAAATCTCGTGTTCAGAAGAATCTCTTTTGCTTCCTCATATCCAGTGACATACCATCCAGGATATTTGAAGGATTTGACTTGATAGACCGGATGAACGGAACGCATCCGATCATAAAAAGGATAAGGATCTTCCAAAAACTCGTCAGAGGTAAGCGAAATTGACATAGATTGATTTGATTGTATAACCATGTTTTCCTTCCTTTTCATGATCTATTTTACAGTGAACGTCCTAGACTTTTAATCTGTCTAGCAAAAATGTGATGTCAACATGATCCTCTACCGCTTTTTGTACACTTTCTTTCTTCACATCCTTCAGCTTGGGAACAATGCCTAAAACTGGAACACCACAATATTCCTCGATTAACTCCGGATTGGACTGTTCAGCCGTACCTGGATGATCGCTGATTCCGTTGATGATGATTCCCGCAATATTTATTCCTTGGCTCTTCGCATATTGAACAGTTAAAAAAGTATGGTTGAAAGTACCCAGATCAGGCCGAGCAACGATGATAGTAGGAAGATGCAGAGCTTTTATTAAGTCGCTGACCAAAAAGCCTTCTCCAAGCGGAACAGAGATTCCACCAGCCCCTTCTACAATGAAAAAGCCATGCCTGTTTTTCACTTGATTCCAATGTTCCAATACTTCTTCTATTCCGACATTCCTGGATTCAAGCTTTGCGGCGACATAAGGGGCGAGCGGCTCTTTAAATTCAAAAGGGGTAATGTCTTCATGTGACAGAGAAGTTTGGGACATTTGCTTCAACAGGCTCGTATCACTGCTTGGGTCATCGCGTGAAATACCGCTTAACAGCGGTTTAAACACCCCAATATCTTCCCCTCTTTCTTTCAAAACTGCTGCAAGGCCACAGGATATGATCGTTTTTCCAACATCAGTATCTGTTCCTGTTACAAAAAAACCTTTCAAATCATGTTCAATTCCTTTCCGATTACATTAAATGATTCTAGCAAATGATTTATCTCTTCCGATGAATGAGCAATTGTAACAGTTAAGCGAATACGACTTTTCCCCGCCGGTACGGTCGGAGGACGGATGGCGGGAGCGTAAATGCCATTTTCCTGAAGCTTTTGTGAAAAAAGTACAGCTTTTTCCGCCTCCCCAATCAAGATAGGGATAATGGGTGTTGCGCCCCCTTTTACCTGGTAACCCATATCGTTTAACGAAGACTTGACCTTCTTTACTTTTGAAAAAAGCCCTCTCCGCTTTTCCTTGCCCGCTTCAATGAATTCCAGGGCAGCATATGAAGCCGCGCAGCTGGATGGAGGAATGGCTGTTTGAAATATGAATGTCCTAGCATGGTTCAAGAGAAAATCAATCAATTGATGGGACCCTGCAACAAACCCGCCTTCCGTACCAACAGCCTTACTTAAGGTACCAATCACCACGTCAGGAAAGACATGAAAATACTCGCTTGTCCCTTTGCCATTCTCTCCCAAAACACCTGTCGCATGTGCGTCATCAACAATCACATAAGCCCGATATTGGTTTGCAAGCTTCATGAGCCAGTCAAGAGGAGCAATCGTTCCGTCCATACTGAATACTCCATCCGTCACAATAAAACGGCGATGATAGGATTGAGTTTGTTTTAATTTTTCCTCCACATCATCCATATCCACATGTTTATACACAATGGTCTTGGCCCTTGAGAGCCTGCACCCATCGATTATGCTCGCATGGTTCAATTCATCACTTAAAATAACATCCCCCTGTTCAGGTAAGGATGACAGCACGCCGATATTGGCTAAATACCCGCTTGAAAATAAAAGGGCGGCTTCCGTCTGTTTAAAAGCTGCGATTCTTTTTTCAAGCTTTTCATGCCACCTGGTATTGCCGGTAGTTAACCGTGAGCCACTGCTTCCCACCCCAAAATCATGCAGGACGGATTCAGCCTGGCGAACCAACTGGATATCGTTTGCCAGACCAAGATAATCATTGGATGAAAAGACGGTCTCCCTTTTCTCGCCCATAGCGGTATCCATCACTTTCAACTTCCTGTACAAACCAGCAGCCTTTCTCTTGTTCAAACGCTGATTTAAGTCTCTATCAAGCGAGGGCATGTGTTACCTCGTGAATGGCTTCTTTTATAATCGCAGCCATTGCTTCAAGATCCTCTATTGTGCTTACAAGCGGTGGCATGAATACGATTGTATCGCCCAGTGGTCTTGTCAGCATTCCCAGCTCCCTCATTTTCAGGGAAACCTCGTATCCCACTCGTTCTTCAGCTGGAAATGGCTTTTTTGTTTCCTTTGACTCGACGAGCTCGATTCCGCACATGAAACCGAGCTGTCTAATTTCTCCAACATGACGGAGATTTTGCAGCTTTTCAAGGATTGACTTTAGTTCAGCTGCTTTATGGGCCACGCTGTCGACGATTTTTTCGGATTCAAACAGACGCAGATTTTCCAGTGCTACTGCACAGCCAAGCTGGTTGCCTGTATAGGAATGTCCATGGAAAAAGGTCTTCATATGATGATAATCATCATAAAATTCTTGATAGACTGCTTCCGTTGTTAGAGTCGCGGCAAGCGGCAAATATCCTCCGGTGATGCCCTTTCCAACCGCCATAATATCCGGCTGCACCCCTTCATGTTCACAGGCAAACATTTTTCCGGTCCGGCCAAAGCCTGTCGCCACTTCATCGACAATCATCAGGACGTCATATTTTGTACAAAGCTTACGTACTCCGGACAAAAATCCTTCTGGCATCACAATCATGCCGGCAGCTCCCTGGACCATGGATTCTATAGAAAGAGCCGCAATCTCCTTATGTTTTTTGGCAAGCAACTGCTCCAGTTCCTTCAGGCACCCTTCACGGCATCCATCTGGGTCGCCGCTTTCGGACCGATATACGTATGGAACCGGTGCTTTGAAGCCTTTAAACATGAGTGGTCCGTAAACCCGGTGAAAAAGTTCAATCGCCCCGACACTAACAGCCCCAATCGTGTCACCATGATAACCATTTATCATGGAAACAAATTTTTGCTTTTCCGGTTTCCCTTTGTTCGCCCAATATTGAAAAGCCATTTTCAGAGCAATTTCCATCGCTGTTGCTCCGCTATCCGAATAAAAGACCCTCGTTAAGTTTTTAGGACTTATCTCAATGAGCTTTTCAGCCAGTTCCGTAGCCGGAACATTTGTCATACCAAGTAATGTTGAATGGGCAATTTTATCTAGCTGTTTTTTGATAGCTTCATCTAATTCCTTTTTGCGATGCCCATGCACATTGAGCCAAACGGAAGAAAATCCGTCGTAATATTCCTTGCCGTCAATGTCCCTGACTTTGATTCCATCTCCACTTTCAATGATTAACGGGGCCTCCTCATAGTCTTTCATTTGTGTAAAAGGCAGCCAAAGACAGGCTTTGCTTTTTTCAATCAAGTTTTGTGTCATTCTTCTTCCTCCCATCGGATAAAAATAGGCTGTTTTTTGAGATAATGTATGTAAGATTCTATATCTTCCCTGCCATTCACAAAGAAGATGCGGCAGCCCTGTTCATCTCCGAATTTTTTTAGTTTGTTAATGCGTTGATATCCAAACCGCTTGCTCGCCACATATCCTGTAATATAATCCGGATCGTCTGACCAGCATAATTCCGCTACTGCAGCGGGATGACTGGTCACTTTTGTTGCAAGGACCAGCGCCTCTTTCATTCTGGGATTTCCGGGCACCCCATGATATGCCGCCCACTGTTCATAGTTATCCGGTTGCCAATCCATCCTGGACACCCGAATACCGCTTTCGTCTATTGGACGACCTGAATGAATATCGAATAATACAGCACCGCCTAATCCCGAATATCCGGGCAACAGTTGACCTAGGGTCTCTATGCTGCTTTTTGGAACCCCAGCCTGTCTTAATAATTGCCTCGCCAATGCTTGCCCTTTCTCGACGGACGCTACTTGATGTGATTGAATGTCCAAAGGCTTCAGCAATCGGACGGGATCATGAATACATTCAAATTGGATTTGCATAAAATCCGGACTTCCTTTGGAATGGGTCAGTCCCTTTTCCAATAAAAAGTTCACTGCGTGCGTGATCCCATCAAAGGTGGAAATCTGTTCTCCACCGGAAATATGCTTTCCGCCTTGTTCATGTGACCCGCCCTTGGCAGCTCTCATTCTCACGCTGTAGTATGTTTGCGATTTATTTCTCTCTATCCTCCTCACCCCCCTATTGTTAACTATTATTATAAAATGGTTGACAATTGAATTGTAGAGCTCCCTTTTCCATCTGTCAAATGGTTGAAGTGAATATAAGACAAAAGAACGATCTCCTTTCATCATGGAAAAGAGATCGTTCGCCACCTTAAAACCCTTCCCATTCCTTGGCAAGCATCCCGTAAACCGCATGGTCAACAAAGTGGTCATACAACCATTCCGCGTCCCTTATGAAGCCTTCCAACTGAAACCCGAGCCGCTCCGCAACCGCCCTGCTTTTTATATTTTCCTTAGCTGCTCTAATTTCCACACGATTCATTTTTAGCTCAGTAAAGGCAAAGTTGGTTAGCGCCCCTACGGAACGAACGATAATGCCTCTGCCAGAATAATGTTGATCTAGCCAATACCCAATCGATCCAGCTCGATTATTCCAATCAAATTCATTGAACCCTGCCACCCCAACTATCTCATTTTTATAGATAATGGCCGTATTCATACTCTTATGCTTAGCAAAGCTGTCCCGGCTTTCTTTAATATACTGCCTTGTATTGTTCACATTGTTCGTGTCATTAAGCCACGGCAGCCATTTCTTCAAGTGACATCTTGAGCGATCTGTCAGCTCAAAAAGCCGCACCGCATCATTTTGATCAACGAGCTTCAGATAAATCTCTTCATCTACTACATGAACGAACATCATGCTCACCCCCTTGAGTGACTTTGAAAAAAACTATGCATTGAGATGAAGAATATCCACAAAATTGAAATAAATAATATGTTACCATGCTTAGATTCAACAAGACAACCCGTTTCGATCAGTTTTTTCCAGGGCAAAAATAATAGACAGGAATTCAAAATGATTCCTGTCTATCCATATACTCATTAAGCCTCTAATTCATCAAAGGCAATCTGCGGCGGTTCTTTTTTGAAGAAATCGGTCGATATCGCAAGGTACACTGTTCCCAACAGGGCCCAGACAAGTCCTGCAACAATCGCAAAAATGTCGAGACTAGCCCATAAATATACAACGAACGCCAATCCGATGGCTGGAAAAATAAAGCTCCCAACGATGAAACGAAACGAACGCGGACCCTTTTGTTTGAAAAAGTTAAAGAGTACACAAAGGTTTACGAATGAAAAAGCGGTAAACGCTCCCACATTGATAAGCGAAGTAGCTTCCTCAAGGTTTAAGAAAATAGCCGAAAGCGACAAGACACCAATTAATAGGATGTTCGCTACCGGAGAGTTATATTTTGGATGCAAATATCCAAAGAAACGTTTCGGCAACACTCCATCTCTCCCCATCGCGTACAGAAGTCTGGAAGCACTGACCTGTGCAGCCAAACCTGATGCAAAAACAGAAAATAAGGCACCCGCAAGGAAAAAGGAAAGAAATAGATTTCCACCAATCATCACAGCAATTTCTGGGGAGGCTCCTTCAATATCATTGAAGATGGACACGTCCGGAAAAAGAGATTGCATAAAATAGGTAACCCCGAAAAAGAAAATACCGCCAATTCCTGCTACGAGCAGAATAGCTCTTGGTATCGTTTTCTTTGGATTAATTGTATCCTCTGAAAGTGTAGTAATCGCATCAAATCCAATAAACGACAGAGCCAGGAGAGCAGCTGCCCCAAACAGACCGGACACTTCATCACCTGAAGGGAAGATCTCACCAATCGTAATAAAGCTTTCAGGGCCTTTGACAATTGAACGGATCGTAAGGTAGGTAAAAATAATCCCGACTAATGCTTGGAATACAACAAGCAGCAAGTTAAGCGAAGCCGCCAATTTTACACCAAAAATGTTTAAAAAGCTGATAATCGCAAGCAAGCCTGCAATCCAAACCCATCCTGGAACCTCAGGAAACCCCGCGGAAAGATAAATATCTGCTAACAAGGCGTTAATCATTGGAAGCGCTATATAAGCAATGAAGGTTACCCAACCGACGATGACTCCCAAGTAAGGATTGATAATATTTCTTGTATACGTATAAACTGATCCTGCTGTCGGAAATTGCCGGACAAGCTTTCCATAACTCAATGCCGTGAACAGGATCGCTATAAAAACAACTATATATGCAGCTGGCACATGGCCGGACGAAACATCTGAGGCGATACCAAAAGTATCAAACACCGCCATTGGAGACATATATGCCAACCCAACAGCAACAACGTGGATCAACTTTAGCTTTCTTTCAATATGATTGCTTTGTTCCATTAAATCAGACCTCTCAGGTTAAATCTTGAATACGTTTTCAGCATGCAGTCAACTTCCTACTTTCAACAGGGAGGTATGCCCGGCTTTTTGCCGGGCTTGCCCCTCATTAATCCAAGTTAACCCATACACTTTTAACTTCTGTGTAATTTTCCAAAGCATAGGAGCCCATTTCACGTCCGATTCCGGATTGTTTATATCCACCAAATGGAACGGCAGCGTTTGTTAGGTTGTAGCAGTTAACCCATACGGACCCAGCTTTTAACTTACTGGCCACAACGTGGGCGTTCTTTAGGTTCTCAGTCCAAAGTCCTGCTCCTAGTCCATAAGGGCTGTTATTTGCACGTTCAATGACCTCGTCGATTGTTTTATACGGCATACAGGCAACGACTGGACCGAAAATTTCCTCCCTTGCGATTGTCATATGGTCTTCTGCGGAAAAGACAGTAGGCTGAACAAAATAACCTTTGTCCAAACTTTCTCCGCCTGCCAAAAGCTTCGCGCCCTCGTCGACCCCTTTTTGGATATAAGAAGTAACAATGTCCTGCTGTCTCTTGGAGACGAGCGGACCCATTTGGGTATCCTCTGCAAGACCATTTCCGAGCTTAACGTTCTTCGCGTAATCAGCAAGACGCTCCATGACTTCGTCATACATTTGCTCTGGAATATAGGCTCTGGAACCTGCGCAGCATACTTCTCCTTGGTTGGCCATAATTCCGTTGAATACACCAGGAATCGCTTTATCCAAGTCTGCGTCAGGCAAAATAATGTTTGGAGATTTTCCACCAAGCTCGAGCGTTACACGTTTCATCGTATCTGCTGCTGTTTTCATGATGGACTTTCCTACAGGTGTAGAACCGGTAAATGCGATTTTGTTCACCTTTGGATGTTCAACAAGTGCGTTACCTGCGGACTTTCCAAAGCCAGGAACAATATTGACAACCCCTTCAGGGAAGCCCGCTTCTTCAATTAGTTTACCAAGGTAAAGCGCTGAAAGAGGTGTCTGCTCTGCCGGCTTTAAAATGATGGTACAGCCAGTAGCAAGTGCCGGAGCAATTTTCCACAATGCCATCATAATCGGGAAGTTCCAAGGAATAATCTGTCCAACGACTCCCACAGCTTCGTGACGAGTATAGTTGAAAAATGAATTAGATACCGGAATGGTTTGTCCAGTCATTTTTGTTGTCCAGCCAGCAAAATACCTAAGCTGTTCAATCGCACCAGGCAAATCGGCCTTTCTCATTTCTTGGATTGGCTTACCATTGTCCAAGGTATCCAACTGAGCTAGGACTTCAAAATCCCTTTCCATCAAATCAGCTAGCTTGTGCATCAGCTTGGAGCGATCAGATGCGCTAATCTTCGACCAGAGCCCTTCTTCAAAAGCTTTTGCTGCAGCTTCAACCGCTTTATCAATATCTTTTTCGCGAGCTTCATACACATGAGCCAATACATCACCCGTAGCAGGGTTGGTCGTTTCAAAGGTTTGGCCATCGACAGATTCATGCCAGCCGCCATCTATGAATAATTTTTTTGGACCGTTTAAAAACTCGCTTACCTTTGGATGAAGCGCCAAAGTTTCACTAGTAGTCATCATTCCATCCCCTTTTTTAAAAAGTGGACTGGCTAGCGTTCAGCCAGTCATTGTAGGCTTCGACAAAATGGATTCTTGTGCGGTGAAACGTTAGAACTGGGATTCGCACTGGGATTGTGTGTTCACAGTCGATCATTGTGCGATATTCTGGATAATCGTGCGAACCCCTTATTAATAGCGATTCTCCCGCATCCACCTTATCGGCATACTTCCTTTATATCGGCAGGAATTGCATAGTCTGTACTCTGTTTAACGAGCGTTTTCGCTTTTCTATGATCCAGCTACGGTGCCTAGCCCCTCGAGGTCATAAGCCCATCGCTTTTGAAGGCAAACTACGCCTTCTTCAGCGCCTGTCTTATGCTTGTCGGGGCTAATCAAGGCACCTCCCCTTTTCTTCTTACAACGTCTTCCCAAATGCTCCCAGTGCGTCGTCCACGATTGTGATGATTTTTTCCACTTCGTCTTTTTGTACGATGAGTGGAGGGGCAATCGCCACGATGTTCATTCCAGGTGTGAAGTCAAATGGTCTGATTAACAGTTCACGCTTATAGGCCTCTTCAACAACTGTTGCAGCAGCTTTGATCGTTTCAAATGGTTTGCCCGCTGCTGGATCTTCCATCAAGTCAAATCCAGCAAGAAGTCCTCTGCTTCGAGCGTTTCCAACAAATGAATACTTGTCTTCCAAGTAATTCAAACCTTTTTGCAGTTCTTCTCCCATAGCAGCTGCGTTTTCAATTAAGCCGTCGCGCTCGAGGATTTCAAGGTTTTTCAATCCGACTGCACAAGCTGTTGGATGTCCGCTGTATGTGAATCCATGTGGTAGCATGCCATCATATGTGAAGAACGTATCTCTGATTTCTTCTCTCATGATGACGCCGCCAAGCTGCACGTATCCGCTTGTCATCCCTTTTGCTGCACAAATGAAATCAGGAACAACATCCCAATGATCTACACCGAACATTTTTCCAGTTCTGCCAAATCCGCAAATGATTTCATCGGCAATCATGTGGATGTCAAACTCATCACAAAGTGCACGAACTGCTTTCAAATAACCTTCTGGAGGAACGTGTACGCCGCCGGCTCCTTGGACTGGCTCTACGATGACAGCCGCAACTTTATCAGCGCCTTCTCTCTCAATGATGCTTCTGATGGAGCCTTCATACTCAGGATGGCTCTTGTCGCCAAGCTCACACTCAGTCAAATGAGGTTTCGCGTTTACGATATTAGGATCCCCTGATCCGGAGAATTCCCGGTAAGCATCGATTCCAGTTGCCCTTTGAGTCGCAATTGTAACTCCGTGATAGCCTCTTCTTAAGGAAATAATGAGTTTCTTGTCTTTTTTACCTTTTATGTCCCAGTAAGATCTGGACAATTTAAAAGCTGTATCGTTGGATTCTGACCCGCCGGACGTATAGAAGATGGCATTTAGGTCTCCAGGTGTGACTTTGGCAATTTTTTCAGCCAAACGTACGGACGCTTCATTCGAATATCCATAGAAAGTAGTTGTGTAAGCCGCTTTCGTCATTTGCTCATAGGCAGCTTCAGCCAATTCCTTCACACCATGGCCAACGTTCACGTTCCAAAGCATGGAAACACCGTCGATGTATGTTTTGCCTCCCATATCTTTTAAATAAATCCCTTCTCCGCTCTCAAAAATCAGTTTTGGACCGATTTCAGCATGAAGTTTTGGATTAGTGGATGGATGAATAATATGTTTTTTATCAAGTCCAGATAACTCATTGAATAATGCTTCGTTTTGTTGGCTCATTAAAAACCTCTCCTTTTTTATAAAAAATAATTATTTAGCTTCTGCCAGCTTTTGAACAACATTTAAAAGGACGTTCGCCCCTTTTTCAATATCATCATCAAGCGTCAATTCCTGTTCGTTATGACTGATGCCATCAACGCTTGGAACGAAGATCATGCCGGTATCCGACACGCCTGCCATATATTTAGCATCATGACCTGGGCCGCTGAACAAATCCATTTTGGAATATCCAAATTCGTCTGCCGCCTCCTGGATAGCATCCTTGACGACCGATGAGAACAAGGTTGTCTCCGAATTCCAATCAGTTGTAATCGTCAATTCCACTTCACTCATCAATGCAATGGCACTAAGCTGTTCCTTTAATCTTTCGAACGCGTGGGACCTCAAATCATTGTCCTCGTGGCGGATATCGATTGTGAATTCCACCTCGCCAGGAATCACGTTTGTCACGTTGGGTGTTACATTCACTTTTCCAACGGTTGTTTTTAAACCTTGAACTTCATCTGTCATCTCATTCACTTTTATAATCATCTTGGACGCAGCCACAAGTGCATCGCACCTGTTTTCCATCGGTGTTGGACCTGCGTGGTTTGTCTTTCCGGTTACTTTTACCGTGTACAAATCATTACCTTGGATCCCCTGGACAACACCAATTGTTATATCCTTTTCGTGTAAAATAGGACCCTGCTCAATATGCAGTTCAATGAAATTTTTGACGTTTGTAATACGGTTTTGAATAGACCCCGAATAATGAATTTTATTTAAAGCCTGTTCAAAGGATATTCCTTCATCATCTTTGATGCCGTAAATAAAATCCTTTGCAAAGTTTCCTGTGATTCCTCCGGATCCAAGCATTGGGGGTGAGAAGCGAGCCCCCTCTTCATTGGTGAAATTGATAACTTCGACTGGATATTCAGTTTCGATATCGTTTTCATTTAAGACACGGATCACTTCCAGCGCAGATAGAACACCTAAAATGCCGTCATATTTTCCACCGCAAGGCTGCGTATCCAAGTGGGAACCGATGGCAACAGATGGACCATCGTCCCTTTTGCCTCTTCTTCTTCCATATATGTTTCCAAAATCGTCTATTCTAACATCTAGACCTGCCTCTTTTAACCAATCGACAAATATATCGCGCATGTTTTTATCAGCATCCGATAAGGCCAGGCGGTTCATTCCTCCATTTCCGGATGGCCCGATGGAAGAGCTTACTTTTAATGTTTCAAGTAAACGCTCTCTGTTTACTTTCAATAATGTATTCTCCATACGCATCCTCCTCACTTATTTTATTAATGCAAGAATCGTGCCAAAGTTAGTTTTCTTTTAAAATAAAAACCTTTTCATTTTGTCGTACAGTAATATATAATAAATCTGCACCGAAAGTGAACGGTAACGATGCGAAATCGAATCACTTTTTACGAGATTAGGAGGCGCTTTTTGTGAAAAAACACTTTTTTAAAGATCGGCATTTTCATCAAGTGTTCAATCATTTAAAGGATGGTATATTCATAGCAGATAAAAATGGCGTCGCACTTTGGTGTAATGATACTAGTACGAAGCAGATCGGTGCGCCAAGATCCAAAATCATTGGCAGGCATGTAAATGACTTGGAGAACAACGGTTTTTTCACCCCTTCTGTTACCAAAATCGTATTGGATAACAAAGAAATCGTCGTGACTAAAGTCCAAACATCAAAAGACAGGCAGTTTCTGGCAACTGGACATCTTGTAAAGATTGATGAAGATGATACCGAATACATTCTCGTTCAAGTAAAAGATATTACAGAAACGGTGAAAAACTCCTTTAAGCTGGAAAAAGCAGAAGCGCTGATGCAACAGTATTGGGAAGAGCTTCAGGCAATGAAGAAGAACCAGCAGAGGGATAAAACGAGCCAGTTAATTATCGGGAACAGCAAAAGCAACGAGGAGCTGTTAGATCTTGTCAACCGAGTGGCTACTGTTGACGCAACCATCTTATTAACAGGAGAGTCCGGCGTAGGTAAAAGCCTGATAGCTGGTGAAATCCATAAACACAGTTCTAGGAAGGGTAAGAGCTTTGTCCAAATTAACTGTGGAGCCATTCCGGAAAACCTCCTGGAATCAGAGCTTTTCGGATATAAAAAGGGAGCCTTTACTGGGGCAAGCCAAAGCGGCAAAAAGGGGCTTGTTGAAAAAGCGGATGGCGGCACATTATTTTTGGATGAAATTGCTGAACTTCCCTTGTCCCTGCAGCCCAAATTGCTTCAATTGGTCCAGGATAAATCGTTTATTCCTGTTGGGGGAACAGAGCTTCAAGAAGTGGATATCCGGATTATTGCTGCCACTAATCAGGACTTGCAGAAGATGGTCGAAGAAAAGCAGTTCCGTGAAGACTTATATTACCGGTTGAATGTCGTGTCTATCCAAATCCCGGCGCTCCGGGAGCGAAACGAGGATATACCACCATTGGTTTATCATTATTTGAACCTTTTTAACGATAAATATATGAAAAAATCTTCCTTGGACAAAAGGGTTCTGGAACACCTTCAGAACTACAGTTGGCCAGGAAATATCCGCGAACTGGAAAACATGATTGAACGTTTAATTGTAACAGCAAAGGAAAATACAATTACGCCTTCCGACCTGCCGGATAAAATTTTATACGAGGAATTCATGGATCATTCCATCCGCAAGTTAAATAGCCAAAGTCTCCCGGAGTATCTGGAAAAGATCGAAAAAAGATTGATAGAGGAAGCGCAAATGAAGTATCCTTCTACGAGAAAGGCGGCTCAATCCTTAGGATTGACACAGTCCTCCTATCTAAGAAGATTGAAAAAATATGGATTTTAAATAGCGCGGGGGAAATGTCTACCCCCTGCTTCATTTCATATGGCATAAAATTTGCATGGTATTAGATTGAATATAATTGGAGGGGATTATCATGGCACGTACGATAGATAGTACACCAAGAAATGACAGCTTTAGAATGCCCGGAGAATTTGAAGAGCACGAAGGCACATGGATGCTATGGCCGATGAGAACCGATACATGGAGATCTGGAGCTAAACCTGCTCAAAGAGCTTTTGCGGAAGTCGCGAAAGCGATTTCGCAATTTGAACCGGTTACGGTGTGTGTCAATGCGGAGCAATTTGAAAATGCCCGCGCTCTCTTGGACGATCAAATAAGAGTCGTTGAAATTTCATCCAATGATGCCTGGATGCGAGATATCGGGCCCACTTTTGTAAAAAATGACAAAGGTGAAGTGCGTGGCATAGACTGGCAATTCAACGCATGGGGCGGTTTGGATGAGGGACTGTACTTCCCATGGGACAAGGATCAGCTTGTCAAACAAAAAGTAATGGAGATTGAGAATATAGACAGATATGATGCGAAAGATTTCGTATTGGAAGGCGGGGCCATCCACGTTGATGGAGAAGGAACGCTCATTACAACAGAACAATGCGTGTTGAATCCAAACCGGAATCCGCACATGTCAAGAGAAGAAGTTGAGGAGAAACTAAAAGAGTACTTAAACATCGAAAAAATCATCTGGGTCAAGGATGGCCTTGTTGACGATGAAACAGACGGTCACGTAGACGAAGTATTATTTTATGTGCGTCCTGGAGAGGTCGCCATCGGCTGGACAGACGACACTGAACATCCGCACTACGAAGTGCTTCGTGAAGCATATAAGCAATTGGAGCAGGAAACAGACGCCAAAGGACGAAAGCTGAAAATCTATAAACTCCCGATGCCTCAACAAATTGCCATCACAGAGGAAGAAAGCCAAGAAATCGACTTTGCCGCTGACGCTTTCGATCGTACGGCAGACACTGAATTTATCGCTACCTATGCCAACTGCTACATTTGCAACGGTGGAGTCATCATTCCATCATTCGGCGACCCGAAGGATGAAGAAGCCGTTGAAATCTTCAAGGAGATGTTCCCAGATCGGGAAATTGTGGCTGTGAACACACGCGAAGTTTCCATTGGCGGAGGAAACATCCACTGCATTACCCAGCAGCAGCCAAAGGCTTAAGGTGAAACGACAAGGCTGAGACATAAGTCGTTTTTTAAGCAAAATAAAAAAGCGCGAGAAATCAACGTTTCTAAAATTGATTCTCGCGCTTTTTAAAGTGCGACTAGTTTTGTCCCATCCTCGTTTCTTACGGAAAAGGCAGCGTTTCGCCATTGTCTTATAAGTGTGAATTTCGTATAATGAAAGTGTCGTTCATTTCCGGGATGTAGCTCAGCTTGGTAGAGCACTAGCATGGGGTGCTAGGAGTCGCAGGTTCAAATCCTGTCATCCCGATATTATGGAGAAGCGCCTAACCTTTTATGATCAAGGGTTAGGCGTTTTTTTCTATTGGTACAATTTCTCATTTCTTTTAAAGCCATATTTTTGATTGCGTTACCCTTTTGTTCCCCCTCCCTCACGATCCCATATACTTTGATTAAAAATCTAATACTCCACAATTGCTTTATAGTAATTCTGTTTGTTCTTCGTTAATTCGACGCCCAATTGCTCTAAATAAATTAGGTTCGTTTTTATCTACTTCAAATTTTGTTATCCATTGCTTTTCTTTAAAGATGGTCAATATTTTCTTGTTAATCTCATTAATTTCAAATGTTGGACGTTTTCTATTAAACAAGCTTAAAAAGTCGTTCATTTCTAGAGTTGAGAGAATTTCTTTAACCTGTTCCTCACTCATGTTCGGAAGAGATAAAGCAAACAATTCTTTTTTCATTTCCAAGGGAAGGTGATTAGATTCAAGTAGTTCTACTTGAAGTTCAAACGGGATAGAATATTGCTCAGTAATTATGTCATCAATACGCTCTATAGAAATATCTATAATTGCATTCTTTATTCTATCACTTTCAGTAGGATAACAACTGAGTAAAAATGGAATATCATTTATATCTAGATTGTTTTCTAGAATATACAACTTAACTGGAACAGAATAGCTTCTTTCTATTAATGAAATTTCGGTTGTTGCAAATTGAAGTAACTTTATCTTATATTTATCATCCACTTTTTCTTCTAAAACTGAAAGCATTTCTAGCATATCAAAGTTCTCTTCATTAATTACTTCTTCAGTATATTTCTTTATATTATGGGTGACAAAAGCAATCAATAAGTTAGGGTAATTTTCTCTCATAAATATCAGTGCTGAACCTGTCATTCGTATTATGTTTAGTTTTATAAGAATTAGTACCTTGTCTTCATCAATATTTGTCTCTGAAAATGATCCATAAAATCTATTAAACGGCTCTAAAATAGATTCATATCTTTCGTTAGATATCTCGTTACAAGTTAATATAGCATTAAAGAAATTACTAGTAGCACCTTCACCAAAGCCACTATCGATTGAGTTACTATTAAATATTAATTCGGCACTTTTGCTATTGATAAAATCAATCAAGAATGAATCTAATCCGAATTTGAAGAAATAATGTACTATATTATCCTCAGAATAAATTACCAGCCCCTGCTGTAATAATACGTTCCATAATTCTTCGTTTTTAACAGTCTCAATTTTTTCAATTATTGTCTGTAAGTAGCTTATATACTCTTCTTTTTTATCCTCATCAATCTCTGAATTATTGAGAAGTGCCAGTACAGCAGATTCTTCGTCATTTATACACTCATCGCAATTGTCTAGCATAGTCCTCATGTACTGATTAATACTGTTCTTAACATATAGAGCCAAGGGCTCATCATGTCTACTATTTATTAAAGTATAATTTTTCTTATTGAAATCACTGTTTTTCGTTAAGCCATATACATTCTCTAAAATTAAAGAAATGAAATCAAATCTTATCTGATATAAACCTGAATTACGAAAGTGAAATTTAGTTTCTAAATACAAAAAGGGCTCCAGCCTTTGGTATAATTAGGTTTGTGAAAA
>JAABNQ010000078.1 GCA_009928435.1 Bacillus sp. HF117_J1_D | reverse complement strand
GAGAGGCTTTCAGCCGCAGAGCAAACCACCAGTTCACACTGGTGGTTTTGATTTTTTCTAGTCAAAGGATGATTGCAATTCGGCTCTTGTAGGAATAAGATTAAAAAGAGATTGTAATGAAAGGATTTAAGTGATGGCAAACGAATTGACAAAAGAAGTGAATTCTAGAAGAACCTTTGCAATTATTTCCCACCCTGATGCGGGAAAAACAACTTTGACTGAAAAGCTCCTTCTATTTGGCGGAGCCATTCGGGATGCTGGGACAGTAAAAGGGAAGAAAACAGGAAAATATGCAACATCTGATTGGATGGAAATTGAAAAGCAGCGTGGCATTTCCGTAACGTCGTCCGTCATGCAGTTTCAATACGATAATTTTTGGATTAATATACTCGATACACCGGGGCACCAGGATTTCAGTGAAGATACATATAGAACCTTGATGGCAGTGGATAGTGCTGTTATGATTATTGACTCAGCTAAAGGGATAGAAGAACAGACATTAAAGCTGTTCAAGGTTTGTAAAATGCGTGGAATTCCGATTTTCACCTTCATTAATAAACTAGACAGGCAGGGGCGGCCGCCTCTTGAACTGCTTGCAGAAATAGAAGAGGTATTGGATATCGAAACGTACCCGATGAATTGGCCAATCGGAATGGGAAAAGAGTTTTATGGTATTTATGACCGATATTATAAGAGAATCGAACAGTTCCGGACTGATGATGAGAGTCGCTACCTCCCATTGGATGAAAACGGTGAAGTCATCGGGGAACACTCGATAAAACAAACTGGTCTATACGATCAGGCACTAGAAGAAGTCTTGCTTTTAGATGAGGCGGGAAATGAATTTTCTATTGAAAAGCTCAATGAAGGTGAGATGACGCCTGTATTTTTCGGCAGTGCTTTGACAACGTTCGGGGTACAGACATTTTTGGAAACGTATTTGAAATTTGCTCCTGCCCCACAGTCAAGAAATTCAAGCCTAGGTGAAATTGATCCAGCCTCAGAGGGTTTTTCAGGATTTGTTTTTAAAATCCAGGCAAATATGAATCCGGCCCATCGCGACCGCATTGCTTTTGTTCGAATCTGTTCTGGTGAATTTGAAAGAGGGATGTCTGTTACTCTTGCAAGGACAGGCAAACAGTTTAAATTATCTCAGTCCACGCAGTTTTTGGCTGATGATAGAAGTACAGTCAATAAAGCAGTGAGCGGGGACATTATTGGTCTTTACGACACAGGAACGTATCAGATTGGTGATTCGATTGCCGAAGGCAAGAAAATCATCCAGTATGAGCAACTCCCTCAATTTACACCTGAGTTATTTGTAAAAGTTACGGCCAAGAACGTTATGAAACAAAAAAGCTTCCATAAAGGCATCCATCAGCTTGTTCAGGAAGGAGCAGTCCAATTATTCAAGACCTATCGAATGGAAGATTATATCCTTGGTGCTGTTGGTCAGCTCCAATTCGAAGTATTTGTCCATCGAATGAAAAATGAATACAATTCGGACGTCATTATGGAGCCTATGGGATCGAAGATTGCAAGGTGGGTAGAAGACGATCAGATAGATGAAGCACTGTCCAGCCAGCGAAGCCTGCTGGTGAAAGACAGATTCGACCAACCGGTCTTTCTGTTTGAAAACGACTTTGCTTTGCGCTGGTTCATGGATAAAAACCCATCTATCCAGCTGCGGGACCCAATGGAAATTGATTGACGTTTTTTGGGGAAAAAGAGGTGCTCGAATGGGCACCTTTATTGATGTAAACTTTTGACAAGTTGATGAAAACAATCAAATCCTTACCATGGAGCATAAATTTGAAATGTAAAACTGTTATAATAAACAGTTAGTAAAACGTTTTATATCCGAAAGGAGATTCGTTCGTGAACTTAAGCCATTTTGCCATCAGGCGACCTGTTTTTACCATTGTGACTATGTTTCTCGTCATCATCCTTGGGATCGTATCATTGTTAAAAATTCCTCTTAAATTAATCCCGGAAATCAATCCTCCAATCGCAGTTGTCGTGACTAATTATGAAGGCGCAAGTCCGACCGAAGTAGTTGAAAAAGTTTCCAAGCCATTAGAGGCGAATTTGTCAACGTTGCCAGGTATCAAAAACGTGCAGTCTTTTTCTGAAGAGGGTTCGAACTTAATGGTCCTTGAGTTCACATGGTCTACTCAGATTAGTGATGTTCAGAATGATATTTTGCAGAGAATTGATCAAACTTCTGTTCCTTCTGACGCATCCAAACCAAGATTATTGAAATTTGACCCTTCGCAATTCCCGGTCATCCAACTATCGCTAAAATCCGATACGGATGAAGAATCATTGAGGAAACTAGCGGATCAATTAACCACCGAGCTCACAAGAGTTGAAGGGGTAGCGAACGTCAATGTAACAGGGAAACTGATAGAAGAGATCAATATTACTCTCGATCAGGCTAAATTAAAACAGTACAACCTAGCACAATCTGATATCGTCAATCTGATTCAGGCGAATAATATTTCTATGCCCGGAGAAACTGTCCTAACTGACGGAAAGGAATTAACAACAAGGATTGTCAGTTCACTGCATTCAGCTAAGGAAATTGAAAAGTTAGTGATAACAGTTCATCCACGGACCGGTGATAAAATTAGGATCCGTGACGTAGCAGATGTGAAACAGCAGAAGCAAGATGAGAGAATGATCACTAGAACGAATGAACTTCCTTCTGTTCTCCTCAGTGTTTTACAGGAATCTGATGCGAATACTGCCGACGTATCTAAAGGATTTCAAAAAGAATTAAAAGCATTGTTAAAGAAGGATCAGTTTAAGGGCATTGAAGCGGATGTTCTTTTTGATCAGGGTGACTATATTCGCATGGCGATTAGCAATATTGCTTCTTCACTTGTGATAGGGGGAGCGTTGGCTATGCTAGTCCTGTTCCTATTTTTAAGGAATATCAAAAGCCCTCTTATTATCGGTATTGCGATTCCGTACTCTGTTATTGTCACATTTGTCCTAATGTTTTTTGCAGACTTCGCATTGAATATTATGACACTTGGAGCCCTTGCTCTAGGAATCGGGATGCTGGTCGATAATGCGATTGTCGTCATTGAAAATATTTATAGGCATCTGTCCATGGGAAAAGATCCGAAGACGGCTGCAAGAGAAGGGGCAAAAGAGGTTGCGGGCGCTATTACAGCTTCAACTTTGACAACTGTTGCTGTGTTCCTGCCGGTCGTTTTCATTAGCGGTCTTCTTGGCCAGTTGTTCAAGGAATTCGCTTTTACTATTTCATTCAGCCTGTTTGCTTCATTATTTGTGGCATTAACAGTTATTCCGCTGTTTGCCAGCAGATGGCTGAAAGTTCCGCCTGGCAATTATGAGGCAAGAAGGCGTAGATCCAAGTCGTTGAATTCTCTTGATAGAGCTGTTCGCTGGTCTTTGAGACACCGTTTTTTCGTTTTGTTTACTTCACTACTGTTATTCGTTGGAGGCGGACTTGGGCTATTCACGGTCGGTATGCAATTCCTGCCGCCAACAGATGAAGGATTCTTCAGTATTAATCTCGAGTTGGAGAACGGTTCAGCCCTTTCCGAAACGGGAAAAGTTGTTGAAACGATCGAAAGTGAATTGAAAGATGAGAAAATCGTTGATACGTATGTCAGTCTAATAGGTTCTACCCAGGAATCGTCATTCCAGGGCACATCCAAAAGCAATACAGCTGAGATGTATATTAAATTAAAGCCTTTAGATAAAAGGGACAAGTCTGTATTTGAGTTTGTCGATGACTTAAAACCGAGACTGGAAGAAAAGGTTAAGGATATTAAAAAAGGAACATCGATCAAATTCAATGTGGATGCCGCTTCAGGTATTGCACCTCAGACATTAACATTCAATGTCGGGGATACGAACGCATCTAGACTCGATGAAAGCTCTGAGAAAATCTATAATGCGCTTCAGAAGTTGAATCATGTGACGGAATTGTCCACTAGTACAAGCGATACCGTCGAAGAGATCCAAATCACTGTTGATAGGGAAAAAGCTTTTGAAGTGGGGCTTGCACCCGCACAAATTGCCACTGCAGTGAATGATGTGACAAGAGGTGTACAAGCGACACAGATTATGAGCGACAGCTCTGATGTGTACGGAGTTTTCGTCGAGTACGATAAAAAAATTACCAGGGATATGGACAAACTTAAAACTCTTTTGATCAAGAAGCCTGATGGTGGATATGTAGAATTAAAGGGTGTCGCAAAAATTAAAACAGGCAGCGGACCTGTCGAGATCCAAAGAATCAATCAGCAGGATTCAGTTGAATTTACTTTGAAATATGACACTGAGACAAACATTGGAGATATGTCCAAAAAGGTCGAGGAAACGATCGTTGATCTTGATTTACCGGATGAAACGGAGATTACCTTCAGCGGGGAAACTGAATTACTGGCAGACTCAATCGATGATATGATGATGGCTTTTGTACTGGCAATCATTCTAGTTTACATTGTAATGGCAGCGCAATTCGAGTCGTTTAAATATCCTTTTGTCATCATGTTTACTGTACCGCTCATGGTCATTGGGGTAACAATCGGACTCATCATTGCGAGGATCCCGGTCAGTATACCAGCATTGATTGGAGTCATCATCCTGGCAGGGATTGTCGTTAACAACGCTATTGTGATTGTTGATTATATTAATCAGCGAAAAGCGGCTGGTCTTTCCAGCTACGAGGCTCTTGTTGTATCTGTCAAAGACAGAGCTCGTCCTATCTTGATGACTGCTCTGACAACGATTTTGGGGCTGGTTCCCCTGGCACTTGGTCTTGGGGAAGGAACAGAAATGAACCAGCCTATGGGTGTCGCTGTTATCGGAGGCTTAATCAGTAGTACATTCCTAACACTGTTTGTTATACCAGTTGTGTACAGTCTATTTGATCCAGAAACAAGGAAAATGAACACGAAGAAGAAAAAACGTGCATAGCCTTCAATTTTTCATTGCATTTTAGCTGCCTATAAACTATAATGAAGTCAACAACATATGCTTGGCTTATAGTCAAAGGGGAGTAGCATCAAATGAGCTTTTCTTCGCTCATTTGAAACAAAGTCGTCAATTCGTGAAGAAATTCACCGGCTTTGTTGGCATGAACATGTCCAGCAAGACCTTTGCCCATCGGGCAAGGGTCTTTTTGATTTTCCAAAGAGAGGCTGCCGATGGGAATGTTGATCATTTTCGCGGGAGGGGTTTTATTTGGAATTATCATTGATGTTAGAGTATTTATGGGTGTTGGTTGTATTGGTTGGACTGGAAGGTATATTAGCAGCGGATAACGCTGTTGTTATGGCTGTTATGGTAAAGCATCTTCCAAAGGACAAGCAGAGGAAAGCCTTGTTCTATGGTTTGTTTGGAGCCTTCATCTTCCGATTCACGGCATTATTTTTGATTACATTTTTAGTTAATGTATGGCAGATTCAAGCAATTGGTGCAGCCTATTTATTATTTTTGTCTGTTCATTATCTTGTGAAAAAGTATATGGGGATAGAAAAAGAAAAAAAGGTAAAAGAAAAAAACAAAAGCCAGTCTTTCTGGTTGACTGTATTGAAAGTGGAAGTGGCTGATATCGCATTTGCGATTGATTCAATGCTTGCCGCTGTTGTGCTTGCTGTTACCCTTAAGCCATCTGGATGGTTTCAGATCGGAGGCATTGATGGAGGACAATTTCTCGTCATGCTGCTGGGCGGTCTAATTGGAGTCATTATCATGCGCTTTGCCGCAAACTCCTTTGTAAGCCTACTGTCTAAGTATCCGGGGTTGGAAACATCTGCCTTTTTGATTGTCGGATGGGTTGGGGTAAAATTGGCTGTGCTGACATTATCTCACGAAAAAATAGGATTATTGAACCCTCATTTTCCGGAATCGTTTGAATGGAAATTGATCTTTTGGGTTGTCCTTGTATTGATTGCAGTTTCCGGATATTTTGCATCAAAGAAAAAAGCCGTTCTTCAATCATCGAATAAATAATCTTAAAACTGAGCTATTTAAAATAAAATACTTACAGTAATCAGTCAGCGGAAAACAGTTTTCGACCGTTTTTCGCCGACTGATTTTGTATTTATGATGCCTCTTCCTGAAAGTATCTGGAAGTGCCTGACGATTTTAGATTTTAAAATACGATCTAAGTAAAAAATATCGTTGAAACTGCCCCAGGGAAGGAAGATACTGTCTGAACAAAGGGGAATACTATCCGTAAAATCGAAATACTGTCTAGGAAGTCGAAATACTGTCTAGAAAGTCGAAATACTATCCGTAAAATCGAAATACTGTCTAGGAAGTCGAAATACTGTCTAGAAAGTCGAAATACTATCCGTAAAATCGGAATACTGTCTAGAAAATCGGAATACTGTCTAGAAAGTCGAAATACTGTCCGGAAAGTCGGAATACTATCCGTAAAATCGGAATACTGTCCAGGAAATCGAAATACTATCCGGAAAGTCGAAATACTATCCGTGAAATCCAAATACTATCCGTAAAGTCAAAATACTGTCCGAAAAACCAAAATACTGTCTGCAAAAGCAGAAGCAACAAAGGACGGGCACAAAGCCCGTCCTAACGTCCATTTTCTTACTGCTCCTGATTACCGGATAATTGTGCTTGTGCCTGTTTAACGAGGCGCTTTGTTATTTCGCCGCCAACAGATCCGTTAGCTCTGGCAACAGTGTCAGATCCTAGAACGACGCCGAATTCTTGGGCAATTTCAAGTTTCACTTGATCTAAATATTGTTCTATTCCAGGAACAAGTAATTGTTTGCTTCTCTGTCCCATAATGGTTCCTCCTTAAAGTAAGCTTTTAAGCCTTAATGATATTATGTTCTGAAATGGAAAAAGTAATGCTGGAACATGTTGTATGTTTTTTGGTACATTTGGAATACAAAAAATTTATCTGATTTGTATATACCCCCTTTTCATCAACCGGCATTTTGCTTATTATGGAATAATGATGAATGATAGAGGAAATGACAGAGGAAATGAGAAATATGAAACCACTTCATAAACGAAGACTTTATAAAATGTCGCTGACCCCCTTTCGGGTATTGGTCTCTTATTATTTTTTGACGGTTGGTGTCGTAGCACTCCTTCTTAGTTTGCCTGTGGCTAGGCTGGAGGGGGCAGATTGGTCTGCGATGGATGCGATATTTATAGCGGCCAGCTCAGTAAGTGTAACAGGTCTGACAACTGTCGATTTATCCGAAACTTTTACCGTCACAGGTATTTTTATTCTGATATTCGCCCTTCAAGTCGGGGGCATTGGGATCATGACAATCAATACTTTTTTTTGGCTGGTCTTTGGTAAGAAGATTGGTTTAAAACAGCGGCAATTGATTCAAACTGATCAAAATCAATTGAATTTGTCAGGGCTGGTCAACCTGCTGAGGCAAATTCTCTATTTGATTATATTGATTGAAGCGATTGGAGCCCTGGTTCTTGGAACTTATTACATGAATTATTTTGAGGACCCCAAGGAAGCTTTTCTTCAGGGGTTATTCGCCTCTGTCAGTGCTACTACCAATGCTGGCTTTGATATAACAGGTGAATCTTTAATTCCGTTTGCGCACGATTATTTTGTTCAATTTGTAACGATGATCTTGATTATTCTTGGAGCGATCGGATTTCCGGTTTGGACTGAAGTGAGGAAATTTCTATTTTATAAAGGAACAAAGACCAGATTTCGTTTTTCTTTATTTACAAAAATTACTACTGCGACCTATTTCATTTTGCTGGCAGTAGGAACAGTGGTTATTTTTTCACTTGAGTTTAACGGATTCTTATCTGGAAAGTCATGGCATGAATCATTCTTCTACTCATTGTTCCAATCAACCACGATGAGAAGTGCCGGTTTATTGACGCTTGATATGAATGATCTTTCAACCCCGACCATTCTATTTATGTCTACATTGATGTTTATAGGGGCTTCACCGAGTTCTGTCGGTGGTGGGATCAGGACGACAACGTTCGCCTTAAATATATTATTTTTGTTCCATTATGCGAGGGGACGCCGAACAATCAAAGTGTTTAAACGAGAAATTCATCACGATGATGTCATTAAATCGCTTGTTGTATTGATGCTCGCAGTTATTCTATACGGATCCTCTGTAGTGATTTTGTCTGCTACAGAAGACGTAAGTCTGATATCCATTATTTTTGAGGTGGCTTCAGCGTTTGGAACCTGTGGAGCTTCCATGGGAATCACTCCAGATTTAACCATATTTGGAAAATGGATGCTCATTATACTAATGTTTATCGGACGTATAGGCATATTGTCATTTTTATTCATCATGTCGAGCAATGACAAAGCGCCAGACTTCCAATATCCGAAAGAACGAGTCATAATAGGTTAGTACCGAGCTTTACAAGATATTTGTCGAGGAGGATGGAATATGAACCAGAAAATTAGAATTGGCATCAATGGCTATGGGAACTTGGGAAGAGGGGTGGAATCTGCCCTTAAGCAAAATAAAGACATGGAGCTTGTGGCTATCTTTTCGCGCAGGGATCCTGAAAGTGTTAAAACCCTAGATCCTTCTACGAAGGTTTTACATATTTCAGAAGCGGAAAAATATAAAGATGAAATTGATGTAATGATTTTATGTGGAGGTTCAGCAACGGATCTTCCGGAGCAAGGGCCTCGGTTCGCTAAACTTTTTAATACAATAGACAGCTTTGACACGCATGCAAAAATACCAGAGTATTTTGCTGTGATGGATGAGGCGGCGAAGTCTGGAAATAAAACGAGCATTATTTCAGTTGGTTGGGATCCAGGTATGTTTTCTATGAATCGCCTGTTGGGTGAAGCGGTTCTTCCAGAAGGAGAAACCTATACGTTTTGGGGGAAAGGGCTCAGCCAAGGGCATTCTGATGCTATTCGAAGAGTAGCAGGTGTAAAGGCTGGTGTTCAATACACTATTCCAATTGAAGAGGCCGTCAACCGTGTCAGAAGAGGAGAGAACCCAGAGCTTTCTACAAGAGAGAAGCATTTACGGGAGTGCTTTGTTGTAGTCGAGGAAGGCGCAGACAAAGAGAAAATTGAGCGCGAAATCAAAACAATGCCTAATTATTTCGCAGATTATGACACAACGGTCAACTTCATTACTGAAGAAGAATTGAATAAAAACCATTCTAAAATGCTTCACGGAGGGTTTGTTATTAGAAGCGGAATCACAGGGGAGAACACAAATCAAATTGTGGAATATTCATTGAAATTGGATAGCAACCCTGAGTTTACGTCAAGTATACTGGTCACTTATGCTCGTGCGGCTTATAAAATGAACCAAGATGGACAAACAGGAGCGAAAACGGTCTTTGATGTGCCGTTGGGACATCTGTCGCCAAAATCTCCAGAACAATTAAGAAAAGAACTTTTATAAAACAAAAAACTGGCGACTTGGCCGGTTTTTTGCATATTGTTACGCTGGCGAGCTTTCTGCTCGATAAGATAATGGCAAAATTATTATTCTCTTTTTGTGAATCATGACAACGCTCAAAATGGCACTAATCATGTCGCCTTTTTTAAAAAAGTAATTGGCAAATCCTCTGTTTATGGAAATTAGCATTTCTTTCCATCACAGTGCCTCGAGGCTTTTCACAAAGCCCTTATGCCCTCTTCTTTGTTAATGGAAAATACGAGGATTTTCCATTGTTGCTCGGATCGAAATAGACTAGCCCGTAGGAAATCTGTGGGATGATTTTTCCTGAATCTATAAAGTCACCAAGTAAAAACGGAAATTTTTCAATTAAGGTATGCTTGTAAAGGTCTCGTTCGTTCAATCCGAGTTCAGAGAACGCTTGGCCAGCCAAGTCGCTGTTTTCACTAATAGCGGCATAAAGATTGGATCGCTCTTCTTTGCTTAGAGATGAAGAGTCGTCCCACCAGGCTTTTCTCGGCTTATAACGATGGTTTAATAAATAATCATACTTCATTAAGCCTTCAGCCAAATCTCTGTTTCGAATTTGCTTTTCATTTAAAAACTGAATCAATCTTTTATAAAGATCTTCGAGCTGGTGTCCGATTCTAGACCATCCTTGCTCGTCCCAGTATGATCCGAAGCTTTGGAAGAAATCAAACGGAGTGTCAAAGCAAGAGGACGTGATATAATCTACTGTATAATCCATTCGATGGTCGTTCCAGTATTTTTCCAAAACATCTTCCACCTGTTTAATTCTCAATACATCTTCAAAACCAAGTACATTGTTTTGCAAAATTTCATATGGAGAATGATCCATGTATACATATCCATACTGTTTTGCGGAAATTCTTAATCCCGTACCCCTTAGCATTTTTAAAAATCCGAGCTGCAATTCCTCTGGTCTTAAGGCAAAAACATCGTTAAATGTTTTTCGGAAGGAATTGTAATCCTCCTCGGGGAGCCCGGCGATCAAATCAAGATGCTGAACGATTTTTCCACCTTCCTTGACCATCATGACTGTTCTGGTGAGCTTTTCAAAATTTTGCCGTCTTTTGACGAGCTCATTCGTTAGGTCATTTGTGGATTGCACACCGATTTCGAAACGGAATAACCCCGGAGGTGCATTTTTATTTAAAAAGTCGATGACCTCAGGACGCATGATGTCACCTGTAATTTCGAATTGGAATACTGTGCCCGGCACATGTTCATCAATAAGGAATTGAAACATCTCCATAGCATAGCTTCTGCTTATATTGAATGTACGGTCTACAAATTTTATTGTTTTTGCGCCATTAGCCATCAAATATCGGATATCGTCTTTTATTTTATCCCTGTTGAAATACCTTACGCCCACTTCAATGGAGGAAAGGCAAAATTGGCAGCTAAAAGGACACCCTCTGCTTGTTTCTATATAGGTGACACGTTTGGACAGGTTTTCCCTGTCTTCCGGAAAACGGAAAGGGGAGGGCAGTTCCCGAAGGTCAACCTTGTCCCTTATGGGATTAATGACTGGTTTTCCGTCCTTCATATAACCAATCCCTTTGATATCGTCGGTATTTGCCCCATTTTTAAGAGCATCAAGGAGGATTTTGAACGTTTCTTCACCTTCCCCGATGACGATAAAGTCGATTTCTGTTAACCGTTGCAGCCAATATACAACATCGTAGGAAACCTCCGGCCCACCCAGCACAATTTTGACATTGGGCATAATTTTGCGCATGATTTGGATGACTTTGACTGTTTGTTCTATATTCCATATATAGCAACTGAATCCGACCACATCCGGTTTTTTGGCAAATAGGTCCGTTACGATATTCAAGGCGGGATCATTGATTGTGTACTCCGCTATTTCAATATCATGCTCCGGGGCGGCATGCGCTTTTAAATAGCGTATAGCCAAATTGGTATGGATAAACTTCGCATTAAGCGTACTTGCGATGACTTTCATTTTCGTTGTCGCAGCTCCTTTATCTCCGTTAAAGAAAATATAAAAAAATTTTTATTCAAATGATTGTGTGTCATGTCTAGCTCTAGGGGCCTTGCGCTCTCGGCATCACTACTTCATCTATTTTAGCGAAGAAAAAAGAAAACCACAATTCGACATGAACGAAGCAGGAACTTTTCGGGATATGACGAATATATAGATGAATATACGGTAAACTCACTAGCGTTGCATAAAAAAATAATTATGAAGTCAACCATTTAATTTTTGACTCC
>JAABNQ010000192.1 GCA_009928435.1 Bacillus sp. HF117_J1_D | reverse complement strand
CGAGTGCCCCTAAGTCCAGTAAGCCATCAGCTAATAAAGTACCGTCAAAACCATCCAAAAGCGTCACAAAATATGTGAACGTACAATCCGGCTCATCACTGAACGTACGAAGCAAATCGTCAACGAGCGGAAGTATTATTGGAAAATTGTCTGCAGGTTCCAAAGTATCGGTACAATCAGAATCTGGTGGTTGGGCAAAGATTACACTAAATGGTAAAACAGGCTATGTAAGCAGCCAATATTTGTCATCAAGTGCCCCTAAGGCTGGTA
>JAABNQ010000077.1:8317-12189 GCA_009928435.1 Bacillus sp. HF117_J1_D | reverse complement strand
GGAACAAAATAGGCGTGTTCGCATTTTGTTCGCCCATAAACATTTTACTCATACAATAGAGAAAGGAGGATGCAAGGTGGATGTGTCAGATACTTGATATGATACAAAATCTTACGATTTTAACGTACCATATCGTATCTGACAGCAATTCCTCCCCTACTTATCGTTGGGCTACGCCCTTCGCACGATTGAAGGAGGG
Source organism: Bacillus sp. HF117_J1_D (assembly GCA_009928435.1). GTDB lineage: Bacteria > Bacillota > Bacilli > Bacillales > Bacillaceae_C > Siminovitchia. The sequence continues at coordinate 11,990 of JAABNQ010000077.1, read as the reverse complement.
GTATCCTTGCCGATTTAAGATGAAAAATATTTATAGTGATATTATTCAATTCCGCGGTTCCCATTACGATTTTGGTTTTATGCAGGGACAAATTCTAAAGAATTCCCTTACTGTGAAAAACAGGGAAAACCAATGGAAGGTGCGCAGGCCGCGCTTCAAAATCAATGCTGCTGAAGTGAAAGAGGCGATTACCTCGATTGCACCGGGGGTTTGGGAAGAAATTCTTGGATTGCAAGAAGCGCTGAAATGGCCTTTGGAACGCGCTCTAACTGAATTTGGCGGGTACCGCTTAGAAATTCCTCAGTCAGGTTGCTCCATTTTAACCGGTGACGGCTATCTCATCCGCAATTACGATTATCATCCGAAAACGTATGAAGGACGATATGTATTTTTCCAGCCAGTCAAAAATGGTTATGCGACCGTGGGGCCTAGCCAAAGAATTACGGGTCGTTCGGATGGCTTGAACGAGAAAGGGCTCGCCATGGGTTACAATTTTATGAACCGAAAAAGCCCTAAGGATGGCTTCATTTGCGGAATGATTGGAAGACTTGTTTTGGAGACTTGTGCCAATGTAAAGGAAGCTGTCTCATTGTTAAAAGAAATTCCACATCGGCATTCGTTCAGCTATATTGTGTATGACCGAAGCGGCGAGACTTATATTGTTGAAGCAACACCAAGGAAGATCACCGTAAGACAATCAAACGCCTGCACGAATCATTTTGAAGAACTAAAACACGAAAATCGTCATCATCTTGCGGATTCCGAGCGCAGACTTGAAGCAATTCGAAAGAATCCCGTTTCGGATGCATACGAAGCTTTCCGTCTATTCAACGACACGGACAAAGGTGTTTTTTCGGGCTTATACAGCAGCTGGGCCGGAACAATCCATACTTCCGCATACTTTCCAAAAGAGATGCAAACATGGATGGCACTAGGTGGAAATCAAGAACCGATGAAGTTTGATTTTGGAGAATGGCTGAAAGGGAAGGATATTAGAGCAAAAAGCATAACAGGTGAAGTAGATACAAATATTCCTTTCGTACATATGGATGAGAATGCCGACTGGTTTAAAAGGTAGAGCCCCCTAATGAATAGGGGCTCCAGCCTGATGATGGAGAAGAATGAACCACCGCCTCATTCATTTCTATCATCTAAAATGGTTTTGGCAATCTTACGATCTAGTTCCTCAAATTTATAATAGGAAATGGTTTCATATAATTCTTTTCTCGTTTGCATGGAGGATAGCCCTTCCTTTTGTGTACCTTGCTCTTTAATAAGCTGGAACACTCTTTCATATGCTTTCGCAGCAACACGAAGGGACGTCACTGGATAGATGACTAGCTTCACACCCATGCTTGCGAACTCTTCTGCGGTATAGTAAGGTGTTTTTCCGAATTCTGTCATGTTTGCCAACAATGGTACCTTGATCTTTTCAGAGAATAATTGAAACTCTTCTCTAGATTGAAGCGCCTCAGGGAAGATTACTTCCGCCCCTGCTTCAACATACGCAAGTGCGCGTTCTATTGCAGCATCCAAGCCTTCTACAGCACGAGCATCTGTCCGAGCCACCATTACAAGGGACGGAGCAGTCTCTTTCACAGCCTGAATCTTTTGGACCATATCTTCCGTTGAAACAAGTTGTTTACCATTTAAATGTCCGCATTTCTTTGGTAGCTGCTGATCCTCCATTTGGACAGCCGCCACATTTGCTTCTACCATTTCTCTTGCAGTTCGGGCAGCATTTAAAACTCCCCCAAACCCAGTATCAATATCTACAAGCAACGGCAAATTCGTAGCGCGGACAAGATCCCTCGCTCGATCTGCCACTTCCGTTGAAGTAACAATCCCCAAATCAGGCAGTCCCCTACTTGCGGTGTAAGCCGCTCCCGATAAATAAAGTGATGAAAACCCTGCTTCCTTTGCAGTTAGAGCAGCCATTGCATCATGGGCACCCGGAACTTGTGTCACATCTGCAGCTGTTAATAGCTTGCGAAACTTGTCAGCAAGCTCGCTTTGCATCATTGGTTGGTCAACAATCCAAGCCATTTATCAGCCCTCCTATTATAAAAACAACTCCAGAAAATGCTTCACATGCATTTGCTCAAGCTTGTCTTGATCAAAACATTCTTCCTCAATTTTTTCTGATTGTTTATTTGTGAAATGTGCCCGCAGATTATTGGAAAACTTTTCCTTAATAAGCGGAATAGCTTCTTCCCTGCGGAACCGGTGTCCCAAAGGATACTCACATTCAACAGTTTCTGTCGAAGTTTCATCCATAAAATGGACCTGTACAGCATTGGCGATTGAGCGCTTGCTCGGATCTAGGTAATCAATACTATACTGCTTATTTTCAATGACTTCCATCTTGTCACGCAAACGGTCTATTCTTTCATCCACCGCTGTTTCCTCTTCATAATATTCCGCCCGTATATCCCCCTTAATCAAACCGATTGCCGTAATATACTGAAGACTATGGTCTCTGTCAGCAGGATTATGGAGCGGTCCTTTTTTATCGATGATTCGAATAGCTGATTCATGTGTAGTAATGGTGATCCTATCAATTTCATCCAACCGATCCTTGATTTGCGGATGAAGCTTGACTGCGCACTCCGCGGCAGTTTGTGCGTGAAACTCTGCCGGATAAGATACTTTGAACAATACATTTTCCATTACATAGGAGTCAAGAGGCCGCGCAAGCTTTAATTCTTGCTTTTTAAATAAAACATCCTGAAAACCCCAGCCCGGCGCAGAAAGTGCCTGTGGATAGCCCATCTCTCCTTTAACGGCCATCATTGCCAATAGAACGCCTCTGCTTGTCGCATCCCCGGCGGCCCATGACTTCCGGGAGCCCGTATTCGGAGCGTGGCGGTACGTCCTAAGACTGCTATTGTCAATCCATGCATTGGAAAGCGCATTAATGATCTCTTCACGCCCTCCCCCAAGCATTTTTGTCACAACAGCGGTTGTGGCAACTTTAACAAATAGCACGTGATCCAGTCCAACTCGGTTCAAACTGTTCTCTAATGCAAGAACCCCCTGAATTTCATGTGCTTTAATCATCATTTCCAGCACATCTCGAACGGCTAATGGTTCTTTCCCTTCATCAAGGCGCACTTGACTAACATAGTCAGCCACTGCCAATATTCCACCCAGATTATCTGAAGGGTGTCCCCACTCAGCCGCCAACCACGTATCATTGTAATCAAGCCAACGAATCATGCATCCGATATTAAATGCCCCGCGTACCGGATCAAGCACGTAGGAAGTTCCCGGTACCCGGCTTCCTTTGGGAACCGTCGTACCCGGCACAAGCGGTCCTAGCAGCTTTGTGCATTCTGGGTATCGCAACGCAAGTATTCCACAACCCAATGTGTCAAGCAATACATAATGTGCTGTCTTGAAAGCTTCGTTACTTGTAATCTTCCCATCCAGTACATAATCAGCAATATCCTCCAATAAATGGTCTACATTTGTAGGGCGCTCGTTCGTTTTGATCACATCAATCTTCCTTTCTATCCATCATTCTTGTAGAATTAAGAAACTTATGTTCACTTTAATAAGAACTCTATAAGTTGAACGAAAGATTCGCGGTTTATCCAAATTAAATTTAAACATGTGCAACAGTGCTTTCAATTCGGGATAGTATTTTCCGGAATTTGGATAGTATTCTCGG
>JAABNQ010000077.1:0-8219 GCA_009928435.1 Bacillus sp. HF117_J1_D | reverse complement strand
GGATCTCGGACAGTATTGCCAGATTTCGGATAGTATCTTCGGATCCCGGACAGTACTGCCGAAATTCGGATAGTATCTTCAGATCTCGGACAGTATTACCGGATTTCGGATAGTATCTTCGGATCTCGGACAGTATTTGCCGGACTTTGGACAGTATCTTCGGATCTTGGACAGTATTTCCGAACTTCGGATAGTATCTTCGGATCTCGGACAGTATTGCCAGATTTCGGATAGTATCTTCGGATCCCGGACAGTATTGCCGGATTTCGGATAGTATCTTCGGATTTCGGACAGTATTTGCCCGACTCCGGACAGTATCTTCGGATCTCGGACAGTACTTCCGAAATTCGGACAGTATTTGCCCGACTCTGGACAGTATCTTCGGATCTCGGACAGTATTGCCGGATTTCGGATAGTATCTTCGGATCCCGGACAGTATTTACCGGATTTCGGATAGTATCTTCGGATCTCGGACAGTATTTACCGGATTTCGGATAGTATTCTCGAATCTCGGACAGTATTACCGAATTTCGGATAGTATTCTCGGATCTCGGACAGTATTTGCCGGATTTCGGATAGTATCCTCGGATTTCGGACAGTATCTTCATATCTTGGACAGTATTACCGGAATTCGGACAGTATCTTCCGAAATTGACGCCCCTGTATCCTGTCCAGAAACAAGGCAATATTACTTCTGTTTCTCCCCAACAGCGTCCTCCAATCCAAAAATTTCAATTTTCACGTTCAAGTAGGCCTTCTCGAGGTTTTGTAAAAAAGTCTCCTGTTCAAACTGTCTTTCTGTAGTTTTCATTATTTCCGTTTTTAATTGTGTGTATTGATCTTGAATAGAGCAAGACGAAGACAAACCAAAATTGTTCATGATGCCTGCTTTTAAAGAATTGGTAAAGTAATCCACTGATCCAAACAAAATAAACTCCTTTCAATAACACAGGCGCAAGCGCCCTGCTCTGGCGGGTAAACTAGAGATTTCTATAATTTCCTTCAACCAAAAAAGCAACTTCATACAGAAGTTGCTAAGAGACGAATGGATACATAAATAAACATGTTAAAATACATGCTTTATCATTTTCGCACTTAACACCTCCCATCTCGCGTAGGTATTGATGTTTGCTGAAACAGGCAGGTCTCCTGGCTTATGATCATCGCTTTTCAAACCTTCCCATTTTCAAATGAATGAAAACAGTGGTTCCTTTTGAATCGCTCCCAAATACAGTTGCGCAGACAGCGTCGGAATCAAACCGAACTTCCCTATTAAGCAAATAAAATATTTTATCTGCACCTATTTCTATCTATTCAGTTTTCATATATTAAGCATATCAAATGTTTTACCAAACTACCAGAAATATCAGATCATTTCTCCTTTTCCCACTGATTATCATCGAACTCATAAACCGTATGCAATAAGAAAAGCGCAAGGCGCGCAGCCTTAGGCGACAAGCACAAGGCGAATGCTGATGAGGGAGTTCCTCAGCCACCACAGCAAAGCTGCTAATTTCGATCATTTCGTGAAAAACTTCATCGAACTTTCTTCAGGCAGCTTTGCGACGAGGCAACCTTTGTTTCCTCGAATACACTATGCCGCAGGAGCACATTCTTCCTGAATAAACCTCCGCGTGACTTGATCCTTGCGCCGATGGCCCACGGCCGCCTCCTGTGGCTTCGATGGTACTAGCACTTCCTGTACGGCGAAGCTAGACATAACGCATACTTGTCAAATAGAAAACTTAGTCAAATTTTACACTTCCTTCCCTTAAAAAATAACCGCATGAAATCATTTGATCTCATGCGGCTTTATATTCACCATCTATACTTGTTCCAGCCTCTTTGACTTATTCATATCTTAACGCATCAATCGGGCTAAGCTTGGACGCTTTATTTGCGGGAAGAATTCCAAAGATGATCCCGATAAACGCTGAGAAACCAACTCCTATCAGCACAACCAATGGACTGATTGGAGCAGTGATCGGTGCAAATATTGTGATAAGAAGCGCTCCTAGTGCTGCCAAACCGATTCCAATTAATCCGCCCAATGAGGTTAATGTGACTGATTCAATAAGAAATTGAAGCAATATCTTTCCCCTCGTTGCCCCAAGAGCCTTGCGGAGACCAATTTCCCTTGTTCTTTCCGTGACAGATACGAGCATAATATTCATGACCCCAATTCCGCCAACCAATAGGGAAATAGCAGCAATACTGCCGATGAATAATGTCATCATGTTGACGTATGTTTCAATTTCCTCCATAAATTCAGACAGGTCCGGGATAATATACCTACCGTCTTCTAAATTTTTGTGCTCTGTCAGCGCATCGGCCGCCTCCATCCCGATTTCAGAAAGCCTTTCAGGATCGTCAACGATGACAGCCAGTTCTTCTATTTCATTGTTTCCAAACATCATAGAGACGACAGTCCTCGGCATGACCATCTCACCATCTTCATTCCAGCGATACATCTCAGGAACGGGAGATTCATAAACACCAACAATTTTGTAGGGGTTTCCGTCAAACTCAATGATCTCCCCAATTACATCATCCGATTCTTTAAAAAATTTGTCTCTCGCGACCGTATCGATCATAACAACGCGGTTCATAGCGTCGTTATCTTTATCATTCAGCGGCCGCCCCTCCACTGTTTGAATCTTTTGGGCGGTAAAATATACACCGTCAACCCCTGTAATTTCCATCTCTGCCGTTTTGTCATTGATCATGGAAGTCCCGAATCCCTGATTAGTAGCCAATATAGATTGGACCCCCGGTACTTCTTTCAAAACCTCCAAATCCATTGAGGTCAGCTCAGGTGGCTCTTCCCATTCCATCTCTTCGCCTTCCGTCTCCATTGGTTCATACATGAGGTCTATCGCATTTTTATCCGTACTAAACATCTCATCCATCATTTCTTTTTTCGCACCTTGTCCTATTGCCACTATGACAATAACAGCCGCGACTCCAATGATGATTCCAAGCATTGTTAGAACTGACCGGATTTTATGATTCCATATGGACGACAGAGCAATTTTGAAGCTTTCCCATAAGTTCATGGCATCGTCCTCCGGTCATCAATGATTTTTCCATCCCTTAAAGTGATGATTCTGTTTGTATAGGCTGCGATTTCCTCTTCATGGGTAACGATGATAACAGTTTTTCCTTCCTTGTTCAGTTGAACAAACAGTTCCATAATTTGGGCACTCGTTTTTGAATCAAGGGCACCTGTCGGCTCATCTGCCAAAATAAGGGTTGGGTTGTTCACAAGGGCCCGCGCAATGGCAACCCTTTGCTTTTGTCCTCCCGAAAGCTGGTTGGGCAGATGCTTCACGCGGTCTCCTAACCCAACCTTTTCCAGCATCTGCTTGGCCCTCTCCGCTCTTTCCCGTTTGGACATACCTGCATAAATTAACGGAGCTTCCACATTTTTCTGCGCATTCAGCCTCGGCAGCAAAAAGAATTGCTGGAATACAAATCCGATATGTTCGTTCCGCAGTTTTGCCAAATGCTTTTCTTTCGCTGAAATGATATTTTCTCCATTCAGTTCAAATATACCTGCTGTGGGATAATCCAAAAAACCAATGATATTCATCAGTGTTGATTTTCCTGATCCCGATGGGCCCATAATGGCAATAAATTCACCATCTTCTACATCCAAATCAATGCCATGCAACACTGGAACCTGGAGTGACCCGTTTCCATAAACTTTCGTAATCTCACTCAATTTCATCAAAGGTGGTCACTTCCATTCCATCATGCAAGTCTTCAAGAGGAGATATGACAACAAGCTCGTCTTTTTTAAGTCCTTTTTTAACCTCGATAAATTCGTCATTGGATGTCCCAGTCTCAATTTCGCGCATTTCCAATTTTCCATCTTTCAGTACATAAACCGTATTGCTATCCTCTTCCTCCAAAATGGCAGCATGAGGGACGGCTATTTTTTTGCCATCTCCGTCTATGTTAATTTCCAGTGAAACATGGAATCCTTGACGCAGTTTGGATGTGTCATCTGTAATGGCGACCTTAAATGGATACACAGTGACTCCACCACCGCCACCATCGGAATACTCCTCATCCCCGCCTTCTTCATTCGGAAATTGGGAAACAGATTCGATGACACCTTTCCATTCTTGATCCTTATAAACTTTTGGACGAATAATTACCTTCTGCTTTTCTTTGATTTTTACCGCGTCAAACTCGTTCATTGTGCCAATGACCTTGAATGGCTGGCTTGAGATGATATGTACAGCAGGGTTCGTTTCCCCACCCTCAGTGCTCACAGCATTTCTGTCCACTTTCACAACAATTCCATCAATCTTGCTCGTGACGGTCATCTCTTTGATTTGAGTATCCAAGTCATTGATTTGCTCCTGGGCAGATTCAATTTCCGATTTTGTACTTTCATGCTGAGTTTCCAATTCAAGCTTTTCGCTCGTCAAAGAATTCACATCTTCTGTTACAACTTCGTCATCCTCACCATCTTCAGATGGAGCTGGTTTATTTTTCGCATTCGCAATTCGCTTGTCCATTTCTGCTATCTGGTTAATTTCCGTCTGGGATCGCTTTTGCACCAAATCCCTTTCTCTAATGGCTTTATTATATTCTGACTGCAATTTGGAAGAATCATAGACAAACAGAGGGTCTCCGGCCTTTACCTTTTGGTTTTCCTTTACTTTAAATTCCGTAACCTCTCCCTTTTCTGCATCCAAATACACTTTTTGCTCATCTTCCGGAACAATTTTTCCCGTTACTAAAATACTTTCACTTAGTTCCTGTTCTGACACCTTTTGCACAAGAAGAGATTCCTCATCATCTGCTACCGCCATTTTTCCTGCCTGTGCTCTGATCAACAATGTGACCACAAGCGCCAATATTAACACCCCGACAATAGATCCTGTCCAAATCCAGGCTTTCTTTTTCACAATATATCCCCCTCGTAAATGATGACGGAATTCCCCTATTTTTGTATGTACTGGGAAACTCCATAAATAGTGACGATCATAACAACGTATGTACATATCAAAAAGATTCGAAATCTATTCATTTTCGATAAAAATCCCTCCATATCTATTAGACGATGCACTCTGAACAAACTACTACATAAAATAATACTTTTTTGACTTTATCACAATCTTATTACAAAATGTTTAAAAATTAAAATATAGGTTAAAAGAAATATATATTTCAGAAGAAATCGATTTTGCCACTATTTTTTAGTAGAAACTTTTTGGGGGTCACTATGTCCATTTCAGAAGAAAATCAACTCTTCCTAAGAGAATTGCGTCGTTTGCTTGATGACTATGAGCGCTCCCCTCGCAATAAAAAAATGGCTATTATGGAAGATATCTTGTTACTCACGCGAGCACTCTATACAATTAGTCAAAACTTCCATAGAATCCCAGGTACTCCCTTTCATTAACAAGCTTCCCATTGCAAGCCAACCGCCTAATCAATGCAACCAGTTGATTCCTTTTTTTCTGGCGCCTATAATTTATGTAGAGTATTCTACTGGCGACATTTTTAATGAAATAATCGGATACCGATTTTGCCCGTGTTCGTTCTATGCTTCATCACCAATAGGCATTCGCTCGGGCGACTTTGATGTCCTTATTTCATATCATGAAGTACTTTATGACTCAGTAACGGTAATTCTTCACCATTATCAAACTAAAAACGTTTATCGGGAAAGGACATCATCAGGTATGCAAGAGGAACATTTTAAGCAACAAGTTTACGATACGTTTCACTACCTACACGCTCATCCAGAAATTAGCTGGGAAGAAGAGAACACAAACCAATTTGTGAAGGAACAGCTTGAAAAAGCTGGCTGCACAGTACGGACATTCAATGATTGCACTGGTGTCATTGCTGATTTTGGCGACCCTGCAAACGGAAATCCGGTTGTAGCCATCCGAGCCGACATGGATGCCTTGTGGCAGGAGGTGGATGGAAAGTTCCAAGCCAATCATTCATGCGGCCACGATGCCCACATGACAATGGTGCTTGGTGCCGTATGGAAGCTTACCAAAGATCCTTCCATTAAAGACAAAGTAACTGTTCGCTTTATTTTTCAACCAGCGGAAGAAGTTGGTGATGGCGCATTGAAAATGGTGGAAAAAGGTGCCGTTGATGACGTCGATTACTTATTCGGCATTCATTTGCGACCTGTCCAGGAGGCTCCTGACGGATATGCGACTCCAGCTATTATTCATGGCGCAGCCTGTTCAATTGAATGTGACATCATCGGAGATGACGCCCACGGAGCCAGACCACATCTAACGAGCAATGCCATTGAAGTCGGTACCCATATTGTGAATGCCATTCATGCTATTCACTTGGATCCGACCGTTCCGCATTCAGTAAAAGTCACAAAGTTCCACGCTGGTGGAAAAAGCACCAATATCATCCCAGGGCAAGCGTCATTGGCCTTCGATTTGAGGGCGCAAACAAATCAGCACATGAAAATGCTGAAAGAAAAAGTATATGAGACTTTAAAGGCAACTGAACAGCTCTTCCAATCAAAGATCAAGATCACGGACGATTGTGGAATCCCAGCAGCTGAAGTCGCCCCGGAAGCAAAGAGCATTACCGAACAGGCGATTTCTAACATTTTGGGTCCTGATCATACGATGGATCCGCTGATGACACCAGGCGGAGATGATTTTCATTTTTACACGATTAAAAGACCAGAACTGAAAGCCACAATGATCGGGCTTGGTTGTGATTTGAAACCGGGTCTTCACCATCCGCATATGACTTTCAACCGCGAAGCCCTTTTCAAGGGAATTGATATTATGACAGAAATTGTACAAGTGTTGGCAAAAAAAGGAGAGAACGAGCATTGAAACCTGTAAACATTAAAGAGGTTGTTCTCCATACCGTAAAGTTAGCGCTAATTGCACCTTTTACAACGAGCTTTGGCACGTCAGGAGAAGCATGTCTGCCTAGTGGAGGCTATCGACGAGTCAGGCATCTCCGGATGGGGAGAAACCACAACAAGCGACGAGCCTTATTATAACGAGGAAACCACACATACAGCCGTTTATATGTTAAAGGATTTCCTTATTCCAAGAATCATCCATAAAACCATTAAACATCCGTTAGATGTCCATGACATGCTCACATTTGTTCGCAGAAATCAAATTGCGAAATCAGCGATTGAAACAGCGATTTGGGATGTATTTGCAAAGAAGAATAACTTGCCGCTTTCCGAATTGATCGGCGGTATGAAAACGGAGATAGAAGTAGGAAAAAGCATCGGTATCCAAGAATCTCCTGAAAAGCTTGTCGAGAAAGTCGGAGAATATGTGAAGGAAGGATTCCGAAAAATCAAAGTGAAGATCGCACCTGGCGCTGACCTGGACTATATTGAGGCGGTCCGAAAAGCGTTTCCGGACGCTCCATTAATGGCAGATGCCAATTCAGCATATACCTTGAATGACATTGAGCATTTGAAAAAGCTCGATCAATACAACCTCATGATGATCGAACAGCCGCTTGCTCATGATGATATTATTGACCATGCTACTTTGCAAAAAGAAATCAAGACGCCCGTCTGCTTGGATGAGAGCATCCATTCACTTGAAGACGCCAGAAAAGCGTTGCAGCTAGGTAGCTGTAAAATTATCAATATTAAAATCGGCCGCGTTGGCGGACTGGGTGAATCCATCCGGATCCATGACCTATGCAGGGACAACGGAGTACCAGTCTGGTGCGGCGGCATGCTTGAAACCGGAATCGGACGCGCTCATAACATTGCCCTGACGTCCCTTTCCAATTTTACTATACCAGGAGACACAGCACCGTCCTCCCACTATTGGGACGAAGATATTATCAAGCCTGAAGTCACAATGGATCTAGGAATCATTCAAGTTCAGTCAGGTCCTGGAATCGGTTTTGAGGTCAATCGTGAGAAATTGGAACAGCTCACAATAGAAAAAAAGAGAATCACTTCGGCTGAAACGCCGCATCCGATGCCTTGAAGTAGGAAGGGTGTATCATAAAACAAAAGATTTCAATTTATTCCGGATTAAATTGAAATAGGTGCAACAGCATTTCAAGTCTCCGGATATTTATATCGTATGAAAATAATCAGTTTACTGAAGTTTTGGCTTAATTATGATAGTCATTTTATGTTTTCTTTTTTTAGAAAAAGAGGGTATATTCACTAGTGTTGCATAAAAGGTGACGCAATATTCAGTTATGTTATTTTTCCCTTT
>JAABNQ010000005.1:32579-100394 GCA_009928435.1 Bacillus sp. HF117_J1_D | reverse complement strand
GGGCTACGCCCTTCGCACGATTGAAGGAGGGGTATCCTTGCCGATTTAAGATGAACTTAAACGCTAACCGCTCCGAATTGATAGAAGTAGCACAGGGACAGAGACCAGCGGACATATTGATTAAAAATGGTACCGTGATCAATGTTTATTCAGGAGAGCTTTTACAACAACATGTAGCGATATACAAAGATTCAATTGCTTATGTCGGTGAAAGCGAGGCCTCCATTGGCGAGAAAACGAAAGTGATCCATGCTGATGGAATGTATCTATCACCGGGGTATATTGAAGCTCATGCTCATCCATGGGTCTTGTACAATCCAGTCAGTGTGACAGGGAAAGTACTTCCACTTGGAACGACAACGACTGTTAATGACAACTTGTTCTTTTATTTACACATGGGGGCCGCTGGTTTTAAGGAGATGGTTAAAGATTTAATTGATTTACCGGGGAACTTTTTCTGGCTTGTGCGGCTTGTATCTCAGGCGGATTTTCCAGGCGAAAGAGAATGGTTTAATCAACAGGATGTCCGGGAGCTGCTTGAATTGGATGAAGTTCTGGGAACGGCGGAAGTTACCCGCTGGCCGCTATTGTATAAGGGAGACCCATTTTTACTTGATACGATGAAGCTTGTAAAGCAAAAAGGAAAGGTAGTGGATGGCCATACAGCCGGGTGTTCTTATGATAAGTTGAATTCGGTTGTAGCTTCGGGTGTCAGTGCCTGTCACGAAGCGATTACTGCTGAAGAAGCTTTAGACAGACTGAGATTGGGCATGTGGACGACACTTCGAAATAGTTCACTGAGGCCGGATTTGCCGGAAATTATGAAGTTGCTTACAGAAAGCAATGTCAGCACCCATCGGGTAATGATGACAACTGATGGACCGCATCCCGGCTTTATTGATAATGAAGGGTTTGTGGATGGCCTTGTCCGTCAGGCTGTAGAACTTGGAATCCCGCCTATTCAAGCCATTCAAATGGTGACTATTAATCCAGCTATTTATTTACGTTTAGATGACTATGTTGGAGGAATTGCTCCGGGAAAGCAGGCGGATGTATTGCTTCTTCCTGATTTAGTCACCTTCCGACCCGAGAAAGTTATTTCAAAAGGACAAATAGTAGCTGAATCTGGAGAGCTGACGGTGCCGTTGCCCGAAATGGATTGGAATAAGTACGTCGTCAAAAGAACATTTTCAATCCCAAAAAATACGTTGGCGGATGTGAATATCTACAAATATCCACACGCTGATTCAAAGGATCTCGTACCTGTTATCCACTTTCGAAGCAATGTCATCACACAGAGAAAAGATATGGAGCTTCCGTCTTTCTGCGGTTATGCAGATCTATCAAATCATGAGGGCCTGCTGTATGCAGCATTGATTGATAGGGATAATCAGTGGGTGACTAAAGGGATATTAGAACGTTTTGCTGTACATCTCGATGGAATGGCCTCCACATATAATACAACCACGGAACTGCTTGTAGTCGGCAGAGATCCTGAAGCTATGGCAAAGGCGGCCGTCCGGGTTCATGAATTGGGAGGAGGTATTGTCATCGTCGATGGGGATGAAATTGTTCTGGAAATTTCCCTGCCGTTCACCGGGATGATGACAACGGATGTTTCATTTGATATAGCAGTGGAGCAGCATGATCAATTGTTATCATTCATGCAAGAAAGAGGTTTCCCATTTCATGACATTTTATATACTTTATTATTTTTGACCTGTGATTTCTTGCCGGGATTGCGACTGGTTCCTTATGGCTTATATGAAGTGAAATCGGATGAAATTCTTTTGCCTGCCGCTGAACCAACAGCTCAATATGTATAAGGATAAGTTGATCCACTTCAAAGTCTATAAAAAGTGGGGGGAAGAACATGAAAATGTATACTATTGTTGATCAGGATACTTGTATTGCATGTGGGGCTTGTGCGGATGCTGCTCCCGATGTGTTTGCTTATGATGATGAAGGTTTGTCTTTTGTCATCTTAGATCATAATCAAGGAGTAGCAGAGGTTCCTGAAGAGTATCTTGACGACGTAGAAGATGCTTATGACGGCTGCCCGACCGAATCTATTCAACTGTCTGAAGAACCTTTTAAAACACTCGCTAAAAGCGGATAAGAATAAGAAGAATAAGGAGTGTATCAATTGTCGGTAAAACAAATCACAGTAGATGAAGACCAATCATTGAAACGCGATTTTTACCATTTAATTATCAACGGTGAAAAAGTTGAAAGCAGTACAGGAGAAACAATGAAAGTATACAATCCGGCTACTGGTGAAATGATTGCCGAAGTAGCAAAAGCGTCCAAGGAAGATGCGGAGCAAGCAGTGAAAGCGGCCCGTGAAGCGTTCGATCATGGGAAATGGAGAAAATATCCTGTTGGGCGCCGCGCAAAAACACTCCATAAAATCGCTGATATGATGCGGGCCCGTTTCAATGAAATTGTTGAGTTGGAAGTCCTTGACACAGGAAAAACAGTTGCAGCGGCACAGGGGCAGATTAACCAGGCGATTGAGGATTTTGAATATTACGCTGGCGCAATCGTTGGTCACCGCGGATCTGTCAATCCACTGCCGGGGCAATTTCATAATTATACAGAAAAAGAACCGGTCGGTGTATGTGCACAAATTATCCCATGGAACTATCCGTTGATGATGGCAGCGTGGAAAGTGGCTCCGGCACTTGCCGCAGGCTGTACCGTTATTGTCAAACCGGCGTCACTTACACCGTTAACAGCCATTATTTTAGGTGAAATCTGTCTTGAAGCCGGTGTACCGCCTGGTGTGGTAAATATTGTTCCCGGATCTGGTTTAGAGGTAGGAAATTTTCTGGTGGAACATCCGAAAGTAGATAAAGTGGCCTTTACTGGTTCTACACCAGTCGGAAAAAACATTATGGAAAAGGCTTCTCGCTCATTAAAACGCTTGACGCTTGAACTCGGGGGGAAATCGCCGAATATTGTCTTTCAAGATGCAGACATGGATGCTGCGGTTGACGGCTCTTTGTTCGGTATTTTTTATAATACGGGGCAGTCTTGTGAAGCCCGTTCACGTTTATACGTACAGGAAGATATATATGACGAGTTTATGGAGAAGTTTTTGACAAAAGCCGGACAGATAAAACTTGGTGATCCCTTTGACAAGGGGACACATATGGGAGCAGTGATTGATCAGAAGCAACTGGATACGATTGATGGGTATGTCAAATCAGCAATCGCCGAAGGTGCGGAAATTTTATTGGGTGGAAAAGTGGCAAAACCTAAAGGGTATGAAACAGGCTTCTGGTACGAGCCGACAGTGATTGCAAATGTGAATCATGTCATGAAGGTGGTACAGGAAGAAATATTTGGACCGGTAGTTGTGGTAATGAAATTCAAAGATGAAAAAGAAGTGATCCAGCTGGCGAATGATACGGAGTTCGGGCTTGGTTCTGCTGTATGGACGAAAGACGGGGCACGCAGCACTCGGGTTGCCAGCCAGATTCAGGCTGGGATTGTGATGGTCAACTGTCCTTTCTCTGCATTTCCGGGAACGCCGTTTGGCGGATACAAACAATCCGGATTTGGACGCGAACTGGGGATTGAAACGCTCGATTTATACACAGAAACAAAAAGCATCATTTCATACTATGGCAGTCGGCCGTTGAATCCGCTGGGACTGTAATTTCACAAATACCAGAATAGGAAGTTATCTTACTTCCTATTCTTCCTAGTTCAGGAGGTCATTAGATGATAAAAAATCTGGTTGTTATTGGATCTGGTGTCATGGGACGGGGCATTGCTTATGTTGCGGCTGTCGGCGGGTACACCGTTACGTTAGTAGATATTCATGAACAGGCGCTTGAAAGTGCGGAAAAAGAAATCAACCTTATATTTGAGAAAGGAGTGAATCGAGAAAAAATCACAAAGGAAGTCGCTGCAGAATCAAGAAATCGACTGCACTATGAAACAAGTGTGGAGAAAGTCGCAGGCGGAGCTGATTTAATCATAGAAGCAGTAACAGAAAAGGCTGAGACGAAAAAGCGTGTGTTTGAAACAATGGAAGCGCATGCGCCGGAACATTGCTTGTTTGCGACAAATACTTCTACGATGAGTCCGACGGAAATTGCTTCTTATGCGAATCGTCCGGAAAAAACGATAGCAATGCATTTTTTTAATCCGGTACATATCATGCCGCTTGTTGAAATTATTCGCGGCTTAGAAACGAGTGATGAAACAGCCCAAATAATAAAAGAAGTAGCAGAAAATATGGGCAAAGAAACAGTCATCATTCATGAATTCCCGGGATTTGTTACCAGCAGGATTTCAGCACTGGTCGGCAATGAAGCGTTTTACATGCTGCAAGAAGGACTCGGTTCCCCGGAAGAGATTGATAAGGCAATTAAATTGGGATTAAATTATCCGATGGGGCCATTTGAGCTGGTTGATCTTGTTGGATTAGATGCAAGGTTGAACAATCTTCGCTATTTACATGAGAAGCTCGGGGAAAAATACCGTCCGGCTCCTTTGTTGGAACAATACGTTCAAGCCGGAAGACTTGGCCGCAAATCAGGGAAGGGAGTCTATGATTATACTGAAAAAGAAACGGTGGTGAAAAGGTGAAGGATGTTGTGATTGTCGATGCTGTCCGTACTCCGATTGGCCGATATAAAGGGGGATTAAAAGATATTCGTCCAGATGACTTGGGGGCGGTTGTTATCCAGGCGTTATTGGAAAGAAACCTTAGTTTACCTCCTGATCAGATTGAGGAAGTGATTTTTGGGAATGCCAATCAGGCTGGCGAAGATAACAGGAATGTAGCACGTATGTCAGCACTTTTGGCAGGTTTACCGATTGAGGTAGGTGGCACTACTGTCAACCGATTATGTGGATCGGGGCTGGATGCAGTAATTTATGCATGTCGTTCCATTGCTTCTGGGGAAGGAGAAATTTATATTGCCGGGGGAACCGAAAGCATGACGAGAGCCCCATTTGTTATGGGAAAACCCGATAAAGATTTTCCGCGTGGTCATATGGAGCTATATGATACGACGATTGGTTGGCGTTTTATCAATCCGAAACTGGAAGAAATGTATGGAGTCGATACGATGCCGAAAACAGCCGAAAATGTGGCGAAACGGTTTCATATAACCCGGGAGGAGCAGGATCGCTTCGCCTTTGAAAGTCAACGACGTGCCAAACAAGCCATTGAAAATAACAAGTTTGCGGATGAAATGGTGCCTGTTGTATACGACGATAAAAAAGGAAGAAAAGTCATCGTTGATAAGGATGAGCACCCTCGACCTGACACAACACTTGACAAGCTTGCTGCCTTGCGTCCACTTTTTGACGGTGGGACTGTGACCGCCGGGAATGCTTCTGGAGTAAATGATGGTGCATCGGCGCTCCTGCTCATGAGTGCCGAAAAAGCGAAAGAATTAGGCTTAAAGCCACTTGCAAAATATAAAGCTGGCGCTACTTCAGGGCTTGAGCCGGCTGTGATGGGGCTTGGACCGATTTATGCGTCAAAAAAAGCCCTTGATCGAGCTGGACTTACGGTGCACGATCTTGATCTTGTGGAACTGAATGAAGCATTTGCTTCCCAGTCTATTGAATGCATAAGACAACTTGAAATGAATCCTGAAATTGTCAATGTAAACGGCGGTGCCATTGCATTTGGTCATCCACTTGGAGCAAGCGGCGCTCGAATTTTAACCACGCTAATTCATGAAATGAAAAAGCGGAGAGGAACATACGGTCTTGCGACAATGTGCATCGGAGTGGGCCAAGGGATTTCAGTCATTGTAGAAAATGTTGACTAATGGAAGGATAAGCAAACAACTCCTGGCGTGCCTCTTAAACCTGGCAGTTCAAGGCAGGACTGGAAAATCTGAATTTATCCATATTAAAAAAAGGAGGGACTGTCATTGTCGGCGTTAACCCCTCCTCTTGATTTTTTACGTTTTTCTGCTATAATATAAGCTGTACCTGATAGGCAGGTCATCCCGAAACGATCCTTTTGAAGAAAAGGTGTTTCTCTTATCATGGGGACGTTTTGGATTCGACAGGGATAGGTCGAGCTCGAGTTGCGAGTCGAGGGGATCGTCCTCGTAAAAAACGTCAAAGCCAATAATAACTGGCAAATCTAACGATAACCTCGCTTTAGCTGCCTAATAAGGCCTAATGCGGATCCTCCCTCCATCGCCCATGTGGTAGGGTAAGGGTCTCACTTTCAGTGGGCTACGCCGGACGTCCTCCGCCTGAGGACCATGGAAGAGATCAATCAGGCTAGCGCTTTGGAAGCCTGTCGATAGGCCGAAGAAGATGCGAAACGCCAATATATTGACTACACTCGTAGATGCTTGAGTGGCGATATTCTTGGACGTGGGTTCGATTCCCACCGTCTCCACCAAATACATAATTTGGTGGTTTTACTTTTTTAGGAGTATATTGCCATATTTTTAACAATAAAGGTGGCTTTCCGTTTCTGGAGTAGCCGCCTTTTTCTATTGGAAATGGATGCTGGATTTAGGGTATTCTATACATGAAGTAATATTTGAGATTTTGGCAAGCGGGGGATAGACATGCAAAAAATAATGATGAACAGGATAGTTTCTTTTCTCAAGATCGTTTTCCCGCTGGCCTTGCTCGTTTTAGCTGGGTATGAGATTCAAAAATTTGCTAAAGGCTTGGATTATGGATTACTTAGTCGAGAAATGTCCCAAATTCAATGGGGGGACATGGTTGTCACTCTATTGGTCGTGGCTGCCGCGATCATTCCCATGTTTTTTTATGATGCAATCATGGTCAAACTATTGAGAGGGAACACGCCGAAAAAAAAGCTCGTGAAACAGTCGTTAATCGCGAATACTTTTTCTAACTTAATTGGATTTGGCGGACTGATCGGGTTAATGATTAGAACTTATTTTTATCGGAATCATAAGATGGACAAGAAGACCCTATTAACGACAATCGCTTCGGTATCGCTGTTTTATTTGTCAGGGGTTTCAGTCCTATCATGGATCATTCTGGTGGGATATAGGGATATTCCATTGCTTGTGAATACCAAGTGGCTTTATCTAGCGGTGATTGGAGTCGCTCTATACCTTCCGGTTCTGTTGTTTTTCGTTCATAAAAAACATAAGCATACGGAAATGGATATAAAAGTGCGTACTCAATTGGTTTTTGTTTCTCTTTGTGAGTGGGGAGCCATTTTTGTAGTCATCTGGTTTTTGGCTAGAACGCTCCATATACATATGAGCTTTCATGATTTGTTTCCCATTTTCATTGTGGCCAGCTGTGCCGGCATCGTAAGTATGATTCCGGGAGGACTGGGTTCCTTCGACCTTGTTTTTATATGGGGAACTGATTTTTTGGGGATACAGGACGAGAAAGTGATGGTCCTTTTAATGATGTATCGGATTGGGTACTTTTTTATACCTTTTATTATTGCAGGAATCTTGTTCCTTAAGGATTATTGGGACAGGTGGAATGTAGCCTGGAATAATGTACCGAACAATGCTATTCAAACAATCAGTCACTTTATTCTGACTTTATTGGTCTTTGTTTCTGGATTGCTCCTGCTTTTGTCCGCTTCAGTTCCCGGAATTCCTGAACGATTAAGAGCGGTTGAAGAGTTCTTATCACTACCTATTATGAATGTGGCCCATCAGTTAACGGTCGCTACTGGTTTTATTCTTCTTGGCCTGTCACGAGGAATCGGATACAAAGTGAAGTGGGCCTATAAAATTACTTTAGCGGTATTGTTCGGTGCGGCTATACTTTCCTTGTTTAAGGGACTGGATTATGAAGAAACAATCTTTCTTCTCGTGGTGATCTTGCTATTAAGAATTTCAAAGAACCGTTTTTATCGGGAAAGCTATGTGTTGACATGGGGTAGAACTATTTTTGATATAGCTGTGATTCTTATTATCACATCAGTCTATATTTTAGTCGGTTACTTCAGCTTACCGACAGCAAAGGCGGGTATGCCGACAAAGCTGATGCCTTACGTTTTAACGGATGATCAGGACCTGTTTTTTAGCGCTGCGATCGGATTATTGATTGCTTTGGCCGTTTTTACTGTGGGATATTTATTGGGCAGATCTAGGAAAATGGTGATAGAAAAATCCGAATTTCAGGAAAAAGAGATTTTTGAACATGTCAAAAGGTTCAAAGGAAATGTCCTGACTCATCTGATTTATTTGCATGATAAATATATTTTTTGGAACAGCAAAAGAACGGTATTGTTCCCTTACCAACTCTATGCCGATAAACTGGTGATTCTTGGGGATCCGGTCGGGGAACCGACGGATTTTCCGAATGCGATAGAGGAGCTTCAACGGTTTTCAGACCTTTACGGCTATACTCCTGTGTTTTATGAAGTGAGTATGGACATGCTGCCGTCCCTTCACGAAAATGGATTTGACTTTTTTAAATTAGGAGAAGAAGGATTTGTCGGTTTGCAGGAATTCTCTCTATCGGGTAAAAAAATGAAGGGAGCCCGCGCCGTCTTCAACAAGGTGAAAAGAGAGGGCGGCGACTTTCAAATTATTAAGCCGCCTTTCAGCCGGGCATTGTTTGATGATTTAAAAGAGACCTCAGATGAATGGCTTCAGGGCAGAAAGGAAAAAGGCTTTTCCTTAGGCTTTTTTGATGAGAGCTATCTGAATAAATCTGATATTGCTATTTTAAAGGATTCTGGCGGTAAAATTATTGGATTTGCAAGCTTAATGCCAGTATATGATGGTGAAACGATCTCGGTTGATTTGATGCGTTTCAAGGGTGGTTCATCTTCCGGAACAATGGATTTCATTTTTCTCTCACTATTTGAATGGGCGAAGCGGTCAGGGTATAAAAAGTTTAATTTGGGCATGGCTCCTCTTTCGAATGTCGGTCTTTCCAAGTATTCATTTTTGGGTGAAAAGATTGCTGCACAAATGTACCTTCATGGGCAATTTCTCTACCATTTCCAAGGGCTGAGAAAATTTAAAGAGAAATATGTAAATGAATGGGAACCGAAGTATCTGGCCTATAGAAAAAAATCATCTTTGCTGATCACGATGTTGCAAGCGGCGCTGTTGATTGGGAAAGAGGTACAACGTTCCGAAAGGTAGATGGCGATGATTAGGACGCCATCTTTTTTTGTTTTTTCGATCATTCGGTTGTTAGTGATCATTTGAAAAATAGAAGGTTTTTTCTTTACTTGGGTTTTGCAAAAACAATCTCATAACTAAATTCGTCTATAGTTGGGTTACTTCATCCCTTCTCAAAAATGTCGATGATGAACGACACAGGGTCCCCTAGCTCAATCTCCATCAAATAATGATGAATCTTGCTTATAGTCTCC
Organism: Bacillus sp. HF117_J1_D; assembly: GCA_009928435.1. Lineage (GTDB taxonomy): Bacteria > Bacillota > Bacilli > Bacillales > Bacillaceae_C > Siminovitchia. The sequence continues at coordinate 91,066 of JAABNQ010000005.1, read as the reverse complement.
TGTTTTTTGTGATGCAGGACGATGAAACTTAATACAACACAACATTTATCTGCTCGTTCATATCCACCGTAGCCAGTAATATGTCTGATATGTCCACTTGATAAGTTGATTTGATTTTATTTCCGAGCCACAGTTCATCTCTATTCATCTTCTGTAATTCGTCAATATCAACTTTTCCCTCTTTAATGACTGTTCTAGGTAGGGAAAACTTGTCTCCTTTAATTTGCAAGTCCTCTTTTGTTACTGTTTGATATTTCTGTTCAAGAAAAAATGAAATAGTGCCATCAGGCTCCCATAGTGCAAGGGAAATTTTTTGAATATCGTCAATTTTATCTTTTCTTATTTCAGATAATAAATAATCGAGGGAAATTTTGGCCTTGCCTAAATTTTTATAAATGATATGTCCATTTTCTATTATAGGGAAAGGAGGGGGGTCAATAAATTTGCGAAGTTTATTCATTTTTAAACTAATAAATATACTCGTCGCATATAAAACAACAAGTACACTCATTGTAATTATTGATCCTTTCAAGCCTAATTGCTCATCAGATAAAGGATGAGCGATGATGTTTCCAATAATTAATGCAATAACGAAGTCCAATAATCTTAACTGAGAAATTGACCTTTGGCCCATTACTTTAGCAATGATAAGCATAAAAAAATAGGCAAATACAGCTCTTAAAACCCATTGTATTGTGGTTAAAGACTCCTGACTGTTAAAAAACTCCATACATGCTCTCTCCTCATAATTCGAAAAAATCATATTTAATCTAATATACCCCTTTCGATTTACTCTATAAGAAGCTGAGGAATCTAGGAGTAAAGGTATTAATTTCTCTTTCTTTTTCAATTTTTACTGTGGCACTTGATTTTTGTAATACAGGGTTGCTGTTACTGGTAAATGATCAGAGGCTCTTGCCATGATGAATGTTAAAAGTTATAACCCTGATCTCCAAATAAATGCTCCTCAACTAATAACCTTTTTACAAATCATTCTTCTCTTAATTATCGTTTCAAATACATTTAATTTCATTCAGAAGAAGTCTCCTACTTCTGTAAGTGGTGAGATGAAAGCATATTGGTATTCCATTCAAATGAAAGAATGGCTTTCATTTCTAGACCTTTCAGTAAACAATTTTCGAATCGAATATGGCACATATCCGGTTTTGAATTTGCCGGCGATGGAACGCCAGTTCATCCCGGAGGTGCGGCACATGGACCCATACACAAGCAGGATTCATTGATTCCAATGATCGTCACAGGGACAAATACGAAGCCAAAGCATATGAGAGTCGTCGATTTATCTCCCTGGATTTTAAAGCTTTTAAAGGGGGATCATGATCCACATGAGTCCCCGCTTAACAGAGTAACAAAGTTTTTCTGATGAAAAAACTTATTTTACTGGACTTTTGGGTTTTTATGATTTAAAATATAGTTTTTGTCAAATTTGCTTATTTGTGATATAATGAACAAGTAAGTAAATTTGGAGGTGGACAATTTGTTCCAAGTTGGTGATAAAGTTTTTTATCCGATGCACGGAGCAGGTATTGTGACAGCCATTGAGGAAAAAGAATTTCGGGGAGAGCTGGAAAAATATTGTTCAATTTCAATTCCAAGCAGTCAAATGAATGTAATGCTACCTATAAAAAAAGCATCAAAAGCGGGGTTACGTTCAGTGATTGACCAGCGGTCGGCAAAGGTGATGCTTGAGAATTATTATCATGCAGAGCACGAACCTCAACTCCCATGGAAACAAAGGTTTAGTTCGAACATGGAAAAAATAAAGACTGGAGAGTTTGAAGCCGGTCTTGAAGTGGTGAGTGATCTTGAATATCGGAGTAAGGAAAAACCGCTCAACACCAGTGAGAAACAAATGCTGAATAATGCGAAAAGATTGATTGCCAGTGAATTGTCTTTAATCAAGAATATAACTGAAAGTCAGGCAAAGGGCTTGTTGAAGTTGCCAAGTTAAGAACTTTTTCTCCATTTGTCAAAATGGAGGGAAGGTCTTTTTTTATATTGATTCTGAATGAAGAGAGCTATTAAAACTCGTTATGTGATCAATATTGCGTCTTTCCGAATGGTCTATCATGATTTAACAACTTAGGGCACTTTTGAAAAATACACGTTAAAATGGTAGACTCACTATAATCGGAACTTTCAAATTATTGGGAAGGGAGAGCTGGATTTTGGCATCGGAATATAAAGTGACCGTTGATGGTGAGCGGATACAGGTTAAAGGGTCAGGTACTGTAATGGAAATGTTGAAAGCGCTTAATATGCCTATTCCAGATGTTTGCTTTCACCCGAGCCTTGGGGCAATTGAAACGTGTAACACCTGTATTGTGAAGGTAAATGGTGAATTGGTTCGTTCCTGTTCTACAGAAATAAAAAGCGGTGATGTAGTAGAAACGGGAACGAAGGAAGCTAAAGATGCTCAAGTCATTGCAATGGATCAAATTTTGCATAATCATGAGTTATATTGTACCGTCTGCGATTACAATAATGGCACTTGTGAGGTACATAACACTGTAAAAGACATGAAAATCAATCACCAAAGCATCCCCTTTGAACCAAAGCCTTATGAGGTGGACAACTCACACCCTTTTTACAGGTATGATCCTGATCAATGTATTCTTTGTGGCCGCTGTGTGGAAGCATGCCAAAATGTCCAAGTGACTGAAACATTATCGATTGACTGGGAACGGGAACATCCGCGTGTCATTTGGGACAATGATGTTCCAATCAATGAATCATCTTGTGTCTCATGCGGGCACTGTTCCACCGTCTGTCCCTGCAACGCCATGATGGAAAAAGGAATGGTAGGAGAAGCGGGGTATTTGACCGGATTAAAGCGAGAAACGCTGCGCCCAATGATTGAACTGACAAAGGACATAGAAACGGGATATGGTTCTATTCTCGCTATTTCAGATATGGAATCCGTCATGAGGGAGGAACGGATTAAAAAGACAAAAACAGTTTGTACGTATTGTGGGGTTGGCTGCAGTTTTGATATTTGGACAAAAGGCAGGAAGATCTTAAAAGTGGAACCGAATGTTCAAGCCCCGGCTAATGGAATTTCCACATGTGTTAAAGGAAAGTTCGGATGGGATTTTGTGAACAGCGAAGACCGTCTAACCAAACCGCTTATCCGTGAAGGAGAAGCTTTCCGTGAAGCGGAATGGGACGAAGCACTAGACTTGATCGCGGAAAAAATGACATCTATCAAAAAAGAGTCAGGCGCCCATTCATTGGCTTTTATCAGCTCCTCCAAATGTACGAATGAAGAGTCCTATTTAATGCAGAAGCTGGCTAGAGGAGTTATTGGAACGAATAATATTGACAATTGCTCGCGCTATTGCCAGTCGCCCGCCACAATGGGGTTGTTCCGCACAGTGGGCTATGGCGGAGACTCTGGGTCCATTAAAGATATCGAACAAGCAGGTATGGTGCTTATTATTGGTTCAAACACAGCAGAATCACACCCTGTGCTTGCGACCAGGGTCAAGCGCTCGCATAAGCTTAAGGGGCAAAAGCTTGTTGTCTCAGATTTAAGAGAACACGAGATGGCTCAGAGGGCCGACAAATTTATTAAACCCAAACCATCTTCAGATCTTGTCTGGTTATCGGCCGTGACGAAGTATATTCTGGATCAGGGCTGGGCGGATAAGGACTTTATCAATGAAAAAGTAAACGGCTATGATGAATACTATAGAAGTCTGGAAGAGTATACATTGGAATATGCGGAACAAGTGACAGAGATTTCAAAAGATGATTTAGTCCAAATTGCAGAAATGATCCATGAATCCGATAGTCTTGCGGTTCTTTGGGCCATGGGAGTTACGCAGCAGTTGGGCGGAAGTGACACAAGTACAGCGATTTCCAATTTATTGCTTATCACAGGTAATTACGGGCGTCCGGGAGCTGGCTCTTATCCGCTGCGTGGTCATAATAATGTGCAGGGAGCTAGCGATTTCGGTAGTATGCCGGATAGGTTTCCGGCCTATGAAAAAGTGGCTGACCCTAAAGTGCGTGCCAAATATTCTAAGGCTTGGGGCACAGAAATTCCCGAACACCCGGGCTTAAACAACCACGAAATGGTGGACGCGATGCATGCCGGAACATTAAGGGCTCTATATTTAAAGGGAGAAGAAATGGCTTTGGTCGACTCCAACATTAACTATGTCCGAGCTGGGTTTGAAAAACTTGATTTCTTCGTTGTCCAGGATATTTTCTTTTCAAAAACGGCTGAATACGCCGATGTGATCCTGCCTGCTTCTCCCAGTCTGGAGAAAGAGGGGACTTTTACAAACACTGAACGACGTTTCCAACGGCTGTATCAGGTATTTGAACCACTTGGAGATTCAAAGCCTGACTGGCAAATCATTATGGCAATCGCCAACAAGCTTGGGGCAGATTGGACATACGAGCATCCAAGTGAAATCATGGAAGAAGCGGCAAAGCTAGCGCCTTTATTTGCTGGTGTAAGATACGAATTGCTGGAAGGGTATAATACGCTCCAATGGCCTGTAAAAGAAGACGGTACGGATACACCACTTCTTTTCACAGACGGTTTTCCATTCCCGGATAAAAAAGCAAACCTTTTTCCAGTCAAGTGGACAAAGCCGCTTGAATATGAGGATGAATACGACATTCATTTGAATAATGGACGTTTGCTGGAGCATTTCCATGAAGGAAATCTCACATACCGTTCCAAGGGGATTTCATCAAAGACACCAAGTGTTTTCTTGGAAGTCTCTTCTGAGCTTGCAAAAGGTAGAGGGCTTGCAAGTGGAACACTTGTCAGGCTTATATCTCCGTATGGCCAGGCAGTTGTCAAATGTCATGTGACGGACCGCGTAAAAGGGAAGGAAGTATACTTGCCAATGAATGACGCTGGGAATGCGGCCATCAACCTATTGACAAGCAGTTTCGCCGATAAGGATACGGATACTCCGGCCTATAAAGATATCATGGTGAAAATGGAAATAGTCGAGAAGAAGGGGGAAGACCCTCTACCAAGAATCAATCACCGTTTTGGAAATCCGAATCCTCAACAAGGGGTAGAGGTTGAAAGGAAATGGGCTAGAGATGATGATCATTTCCCGGGTCATTTTGTGAAAGGGAAGGGGCTAAAGACTAATGGCTGAGCCGATAAAAAATATCCAATTTAAGCAGGTTGACGAGGAAACCCAAAGAAAGAAGGATTTTCTGGAAATTGAAGAGGCTCTTTTGGCCAATAAAGACTCCATAATGGAAGTCATAGAGGTCATTGGTTACTTGAAACAACGAGGGATTCTGGACATAGCCAAAGGGCTGCTTGGACAAGGGGACAAAGTTCTCGATATTGCAGTCAATTTAGCCAACATGCCTGAAAATAAAAATGCTATCAAAAATCTCCTTTTACTCATCGGAACAATTGGTATGATCAACGTGACGCAACTAGAGCCGATTTTACTAAAAATAAATGCGGGAATCGCCAGAGTTGCGGAAATAGAAGAGGAAGAAGCAGAAAAAACAGGCTACCTTGATATGGCACGAGCATTACGTGACCCTGAAATCAATCGGTCGATCACCCTGCTTTTGGAATTTCTAAGGGGCATGGGGACAGATGTCAGCCATTTAGAAAAAAACGAACCGGCTCCAGTGAAGCCTTCCGTGAATACAGGAGGGACGCAGGAACCAGAAATGAGAAAAAGCCGAGGGTAAACCTTGGCTTTTTCTCATTTAAACAAGACTAAGTGAGTCAGGGGCGAAAACTTGATGAAAATGCGAGAACGGAAGCCAGTATGGCTGAAATACTGTCCGAAATCCGCGGAATACTGTCCGCTCAAGAGGGATACAGTCCGAAAAGCGCGGAATACTATCCGATTAAGAGGGATACTGTCCGAAATCTTCAGAATACTGTCCGCAACCCGAGGAATACGTGGGTGGCAAACCCCGGCTCTGCTCATGAACAGAACCGGTTTTTTTGGGTTTACCCTATTGAGGACTCGTTACCTTAATCCCCTTTCGGATCAAGTGCATCCCTTAAACCGTCTCCTACAAAGTTAAAGCACAAGACTGTAACCAAAATCAACAGCCCAGGGAATGCAGGGTACCAGGGTGCTTTCAGCAGAACTGTAAAGTTCTGGGCATCTTCCAGCATATTCCCCCAGCTTGGTGTAGGAGGCTGAACGCCGAGGCCCAAATAGCTTAAAGCAGCTTCTGTCAAGATGACAGTACCGACAAGCAAGGTGGCTGTAACAATAATGGGGCCCATGGCATTTGGCAATATATGGCTAAAGATGATTTTTACTGGCCTTGTTCCAATCGTCCTAGAGGCGAGCACAAACTCCCTAGTTCGCAAAGTTAAAAATTCCCCCCGTACGATTCTGGCGGTGGTGGTCCATGAGGTGATGGCAAATACAAGGATGAGTTTGTCTACGTTTGGCTGAAAAATCGCTACAATCGTGATCAGCAAGAATATCGTAGGAATAGAGAGAATCACATCGACGAATCTCATTAATATAGCATCAACCAGGCCACCGTAATACCCGGCAATAGCGCCAATAGTTGTTCCGATGATCAGTGCCCCTGCTACCGATCCAAAACCGACAAGAAGGGAAATTCTTCCTCCATAGAGAATGCGGGAAAAAATGTCACGCCCAAATCGATCTGTGCCGAACCAATTTTCTAAGTTGGGAGGCGCCAGCTTATTAGACAGACTGGTCGCTCCTGGATCATATGGGGCAATCCAGGGAGCGAGCAAGGCAGAAAGAATGATTAAAAAAAGGACGATAGCTCCAAATACAGCCAGTTTGTTTTTTATAAACTTACGTATGAATATTTTTGTAAGAGTATCCGGTTTTTCTTTTATTTCGGGGTTCATATTTAGGTTGTTCATTGTCGGATCATAGTTTGTTTGTGTCATACAAAATCCCCCCTTAATACTCAATTCGCGGATCAAAAATGGCATATAAAATATCCGCCAATAAGTTTCCGATAACTACAAACACACCTGTCAAGACGGTTACTGCCATGATAACAGGATAATCACGAGTAAAAGCAGATTCAATAAACAATCTCCCGATACCGGGCCAGCTGAAAACCGTTTCGGTGATGGCCGCTCCTGCGATAAAATTCGGGAGCATCAGGCCGAACATGGTGATGATGGGAGTTAGCCCGTTGCGTAACCCATGTTTTAACACGACTGTCCGTACTTTGAATCCTTTTGATTTGGCCGTCCGGATATAATCTTGCTGCAAGACATCCATCATACTAGAACGCGTGTAGCGGGTTAATGCGGCCATGTCGGCTGCAGCCAGGACAAATGCCGGCATAATTAGATGGTGGAGCCTGTCCCATATACTGAATGGAGCGTTCAGCGTCGCTACGCCGCCGGTAGGGAACCATCCAAGTTGAACACCAAAGAGGATAATCAACATAATGCCGAGCCAAAAATTTGGAGTGGCTACACCAAGAAAAGAAGTGACCGTGACAGTATAATCCAGTTTCGTATAGGGTCTCATAGCGGAAAAAATACCGAGCGGTACGGCGATGAGGAATGCTAATATTGTGGAGGCTACCATTAGCAGCAGGGTATTTGGAAGCCTGTTTAAAATCATTTCACTAACGGGTACGCCCCTCCGGATCAGAGATGTACCGAAGTCCCCCTTGACCATATTTCCAAGCCATTTTCCATACTGAACATAAATAGGCTCATTCAATCCATATTTTTCTTCAAACTTTACCTTGTCCTCAGGCTTTGTATTTGGATTCATTAGCAAAGCTGTCGGTCCTCCGGGAGCGGCTTTAATGATCGCAAATGAAAGAATGGTGATCCCGAGCATCAAAGGTATCGCCGTGAGGATCCGCCGGATAATATATGAAATCATTCGCTATGCTCCTTTTCGTTGTTTAATCAATTAAGGATATGAGAAATGGGTGTTCATTTCCCATATCCTAGCGTTATTATTTATTCAGCCACCATTGGTGCGGCTTGTAAATGTCCTTTTTAGCATGGAATTCGTAGCCATCTAATTCAGCAGGCATCGCCCGGAATTCTGTTGGATAGTACAGGAAAGTGTACGGTTGATCTTCGGCAAGATTGGTCTGGATCTGACCGATTAATTTTTTCCGTTTGTCCCGATCTTTCTCTTGAAGCTGCTGATCCATCAATTTATCAAGCGCTGGATTTGAGTAACCGATAAAATTTAAGCCTTTTTCAATCTCCTTCGTATGGAAAAGCCCACTTGGATCTGGATCGGTTCCGAGACCCCAGCCTAAAACGACTGCATCGAAGTTCCAAACTCCAGGGTCCACATCGGCTATAAGGGAACTGAATTCTACTACTTTCGGTTTCGCTTCAATGCCGACTTCCTTTAGTTGCTCTTGAAGCAGCACAACGATGTCTTCTCTTACTTTATTTCCTTGATTTGTCTTTACTTCGAAGGAGAATTTTTTACCGTCTTTTTCAAGAATGCCGTCACTACCTGGTTTCCATCCAGCATCTTCCAGCATTTTCTTCGCTTTTTCCGGATCGTAGTCAAAGTGCGGTACGTTCTCATTATATGCCCAGCTCAATGGACTTTCAGGAACATGAGCCACTTCCCCATAGCCTTCCATAATTTCATTTACAATCGTCTCACGGTCAATCGCATGAGTGATTGCCTGGCGCACTTTTTTATCTTCGAACAAGTCATTTCTTAAGTTTCCTGCAAAGAATGTATAGGATAGTGCCAAACCCTCCTCAATTTTTATGCCAATATCATCTTGGAAAGATTTTATTGTATCAATATCAGAAGGCGGTACTCCTGACCAGAAATCAATATCCCGATTTTGAAGCTGTGTCAGCATGGCGTTCGCATCCGGTACAAACTTCATTGTGATTGAATCTAAATGTGGGCGGCCCTGGTAGTAGCCTTCAAAGGCTTCCACTTTTAGATATTCGCCGTCTTTCCACTCCACAAATTTAAAGGGACCTGTACCAATCGGATTTTTTGTATTGAATTCATGTTCTCCAAGTTCGCTAACAGGAACGTCTTTTAAAATATGCTCCGGTAAAATGCCAAAGCTCAAGCCAACAGTATGGAACTGTGCATCTACTTTTTTCATATGGAATTTAATAGTTAAGTCATCTACTTTCTCAACGCTTTTCAATGCTTCGAAATTAGATTTTCGCGGTCCATCATAATCTTTATTTAATGGTATGTTGTAAGTAAACACGACATCATCTGCTGTCAAATCTTCACCATCGTGAAATTTGATGCCTTCTTTTAATTTGACCGTATATGTCAAGCCATCCTCGGATTCTTCGACGCTCTCAGCCAGTTCATCCGTATTGGGTGTGAAGTCTTCTTTATTCGAGCCAACAAGACTATCAAAAATCAGGTCCTCAACATCACCGCTCACTTCGTCGTCTGAGTACATCGAATTCATCATAGTAGGTGATCCCGAATACCCCATGACAAGGTCTCCGCCATCTACTGGTTCTGTATTCTCAGTTGCTTGACCATCATCCGCTGGTTTATCGCCCTTCGTAGTTGTTTTATTACTGCCGCTACATGCAGCAAGAAACAATGAAAGAACAAGTATCATGCACAATATGAACCCAGCCGGTTTTCTCATTGTTAGTCCCCCTATTACTTAATTTTTGTATTCAATAGAGAATTAATCTGTCGTGAATCACCCCTTTCAAGTGTTGGAGACCACCTTCACTGATATAAATGACAAGCAATAAAATGCTCTGTTTCCAACTCTTGAAATGTAGGCGTGACCTTCCGACATACATCCATTGCTGCTGGACATCTTGTGTGGAAGACACACCCAGAGGGCGGGTTAGCCGGGCTTGGCAGATTCCCTTTTAAAACAATCCGTTCTCGATCTTTCCCGCCGCTTTTTCTAGGCACAGGAACAGCAGAGAGCAAGGCTCTCGTATAAGGGTGGAGCGGCTCTCCATATAAATCTGTTTTTCGTGCAAACTCCATGATTTTTCCCAGGTACATGACTGCGACCCGGTCGCTTATATGGCGGACAACACTCAAATCATGAGATATAAAAATATAAGTAAGATTAAATTCTTCCTGTAGATCCTCCATCAAATTGATAATTTGCGCTTGGATGGAGACATCAAGGGCTGAAACTGCCTCGTCTGCTATGATCAATTCTGGTTGAAGAGCTAGGGCCCGCGCTATCCCAATCCGCTGACGCTGTCCACCTGAAAACTCATGTGGATAACGGTTAATAAAGGAGGGATTGAGTCCCACTCGATTTAACAGTTCAGAGATTTTCTGTTCGCGGCCTTTCCTATCATATAATTGATGTGTGATAAGCGGCTCGCTTAAAATTGATTTTAACGTTTTTCGAGGATTCATGGATGCATATGGATCTTGAAAAACCATTTGAATATTTTTTCTGACGGTACGGCTGAGTGTGCTTTCAGAAAGATGCGAAATATCATTCCCCTTAAAAAGAATTTTTCCTTCTGTTGGCTCGTACAATCGGATGAATGTACGACCAGCAGTTGATTTTCCACAGCCAGATTCACCTACAATCCCCAGTGTCTCTCCTTTTTTTACAAAGAGGGAGATTCCATCGACTGCTTTGATATGCCCGGTAGTCCTTTGAAAGACGCCTGATTTAATTGGGAAATGCTTGGTCAAATTTACTGCCTCGAGCAAGTATTCTGTTGCGTTTTCCTTCCAGGGCTTCTGCTTCTCCAAGGTTGTCGTCATGATGTAACCTCCTCCTTGGCGTATAAAAAGCAGCGTACTGACCGGGAGCTTTCGACTGCTATCAAGTTGGGACTTTCCTGAATGCAGCGGTCAAACGCATGCGGACAGCGGGAAGCAAAGCGGCACCCTTTTGGATAATGTTCAGGGGAAGGCACGCCGCCCTGGATAGGTACAAGTCTTTTAGAATCATTGTCTATTGATGGCATGGAATTCATCAAGCCGACAGTATATGGGTGCAATGGTTTGTTGAACAAGTCATCAACCAAAGCCTCTTCTACAATCTGTCCACAATACATGACAAGTACTTTGTCGGCGATTTCGGAAACGACACCAAGGTCATGAGTAATCAATAGGATGGAGGTATGAAACTGCTCACTCAAATTTTTCATCAAATCGAGGATTTGAGCTTGAATTGTTACATCCAATGCAGTTGTAGGTTCATCGGCGATGAGCAATTTCGGATTACAGCTCATGGCAATGGCAATCATAACGCGTTGTCTCATTCCACCAGAAAGTCTGTGTGGATATTCAGCAAGCATCTCTTTGGCACGGGGAAACCCCACCATTTCCAGCAGATCGACAGCCTTTCTAGCTGCCTCTCTTTTGGATAGCTTTTTGTGATAGATCAACACCTCGGTGATTTGCTCGCCGATTGTCAAAACGGGGTTCAAAGAGGTCATTGGCTCTTGAAAAATCATCGATATATCATTTCCACGGATACGGTACATTTCATCCTCCGAAAGCGCTGCCAAATCAATGCCATCAAAATTGATGACACCATCTACGATTTCCCCTGGTGGACTTGGGACTAATTTCAAAATTGAAAGGGAGGTAATGCTTTTTCCAGAGCCGGATTCCCCGACTAGGGCAACAGTTTCCCCTTTGTTGATTTTAATGTCAACACCGTCCACTGCAGGGATTACTTTCTTATTGGTAAAAAAGTGAGTTTTTAAATTTTGTACATCTAATAATGCTGTCAATTTTCAAATCACCATCCTTTGGTTCATGTTGCTGTGAAATTATTTAGGGAATTGTCGGTGTCGAAAAAAAGTTATTTTCACTATATCAATCTTTCAATTTAAACACATGAGCCGTATGGTCTATTCCTAGGACTGATGAAGGATGTTGTAAGGATTAAATATATTCAGTTATAGTAAAATATGCATCTCCATAAAGAAATATGATTATTTTAAGCTAAATGGCTTGCTACTAGCATGATCGCACTTTCAGAAAGTTGATGGTTCTGACTAAATTTGTGATCAATTCTATTAAGGATAACACGAATAAAGTTCTAATAACTCACCGCTATAAATGAGTTCTGTTATCATTTAATAAAAATAGTAAGGGGGATGATCCCAGAGATGGAATGGAAATTAAAAGCTTTTGATGAAATGAGCATCGATGAGCTTTATAACATATTGCGAGAGCGGGTGGATGTTTTTGTTGTGGAACAGCAATGTGCATATAGGGAGATTGATAACTTTGATCAGTCCTCATATCATCTATATGCCTGCGAAGGGGAAGAGATTGCTGCCTACGCTCGAATACTGCCTGCGGGTACCGCATACCAGGAGCTGTCCATAGGAAGAGTGTTAGTTAAAGAGTCTTACAGAGGACGCGGCTTCGCTACTGAATTGATGACGAAGGCTCTGGATTTTATTCGTGAAGAACTGAAGGGAGAGTCGGTTCGGTTACAGGCACAGGAATATTTACTACACTTTTATAGTTCTTTCGGATTTGAAAAGATTTCAGGAGTCTATTTGGACGAGGGAATTCCGCATGCTGATATGCTCCTTGAATTTGAATAAGTATGAATGGGAAGTCCAGAAAGGTAAGTTTGGGTTTCTTCATTGCTTAATGAGCGAAGACAGATGCTGATCTTAGGCGGTTTACAATTTGGTGTTTCCGTCGTTTACGGGAGCGGATAGAGGGCATTATAAAAATAGTTGAGCGGTAACCAGGCACTGTTTTATGTTAAAGTAAGGTAGTAGCCGCTGAAATTAATGACGAAAATAAAATATGCTCATAAAAAATTTCCGGGTTTTTGTGTTTTTATCGGAATCGACATAAATTGTTGCTTTTTAAATCATTCATCATTCAGTATAATGTTAAGATGGTTACAGCGTTATTTTTTCATTAAAGAGGAGAATTGGAATGACCTCACAGAGAAGACAAATTCCCAAAATTGATTACGGGATCATATTAACTTTGATGCTGATGATGATCGCAAGCTTGGTCATTATCTATAGCGCCCAGACAACGGGTCAGTATGAACAAAACTTCGTCCTTCAGCAGGTATTTTGGTATACACTCGGTGCAGTTGGAGCTGGCATTGTCATGCAGTTTGACTCGGAGCAGCTAAGAAAAATTTCCTGGTATTTATATGGATTTGGTCTTGTTCTGCTCATTATTTTATTTCTTGCACCTGAAAATCTTAGCTATACAAGAAAGGTCAACGGCGCACAAAGCTGGTTTTTCATACCTGGTGCTGGAGCTATTCAACCATCGGAATTCATGAAAGTATTTACGATATTGGTGTTGGCTAGAATTGCTACGGATCATCATGTGAAGTTTATCCATAAAACGACGAAAACGGATTTTTGGCTATTGCTCAAGCTTGGGTTTGTGACAGCGGTGCCTGTGTTATTCATTTTAAAGCAACCTGACCTCGGAACTTCTCTTGTATTCTTGGCCATTTTCTTGGGAATGGTTCTCGTATCAGGAATTACATGGAAACTATTGATCCCTATCTTTTCAGGGGTTACTCTGTTAGGGGGAGCGGTTCTTTATATTGCGATTAAAATGCCGCAGTATTTAAAGTATTTTGGCGTAAAACCATATCAGTTCAAACGGATTTATTCTTGGCTTGACCCGTATACATATCAGTCGAATGAAGGTTTCCAGCTTGTAAAGTCACTACAGGCAATCGGCTCGGGGATGACAAGCGGAAAAGGATTTGGAAATAGAGAAGTATATATGCCGGAAAGCCATTCGGACTTTATCTTCAGTACGCTTGGAGAGGAGTTCGGCTTTATAGGTGGAAGCATCGTCATCAGTCTCTTTTTCCTGCTGATTTATCAGATTACAAGAGTCGGTCTTGATACGAAAAATCCTTTTTATTCCTATATTTGTGTTGGGGTTATCTCAATGATTACATTTCACGTTTTTCAAAATATCGGCATGACCATAGGACTTTTGCCAATTACAGGTATTCCGCTTCCTTTCATCAGCTATGGGGGAAGTTCGCTGCTTTCCAATATGCTGGCGATCGGGATCATCATGTCTATCCGTTACCATTTTAAAAAGTATATGTTTTCTTCGAATGATTAGGTAAGGGCGGCTCGCTTAGGCGGGGCGTTCTTTTTTTGTTTGCCATTTTGTTTAAAAAGTGTCAAACGGTCGATTCGAAATTGAATTAAAATGCATAAATAGATCAGATTTACTTTGTTTAATTCAAAAACAAATTAAGAGAGAATGTAAACGCCTTCTAACCCAATTGTTTTTTTGTTGGCACGTTTTTTGCGATGTTTATTAAAAAGCAAGAAAAATATTCAGATGAATAATAGGGGGAATGAAGATGGCTCGTTTGCAGGCCACGTTAGGGAATGATAATATACGCCCGCTGTCAATGCAGCAGCGTACAGTAGGATTCTTTGGTATTTTTTCGATTTGGGTAGCAGCTAACTTTGTTATTACGACGATATTAACTGGAATGTTGTTACTGCCCGATATATCCTTTCTGGATGCACTAAAGGTTATATTTTTGGGGTCGGCCATTGGAGCTATCCCAATCGCACTTATGGGAAGGGTTGGCACGAATACCGGCCTACCGACGATGGTCATCACGAGGGCAGCTTTTGGACAGAAAGGTTCCTTGCTTCCGGCAGCTGCCAATACGATCATACTTGTCGGGTGGAGCTGGATTCAAGCGTATATGGCAGGGCTGAGTTTTGATTATGCTGTGCATTTTTTAACGGGGTACAGCAATATTAACTTATTTACCGTTTTAACGCAGGCCATTGTTGTTCTAATTACAATTTATGGTATACGCGGAATTGATACGGCACAGCGCTTTATTTCTACAGCCATGCTCATATTGTCATTTATGGTCTTTTATAAATTGTTCACGGCATACGATGTCCATGCACTGATTCAACTTCAATTATCTGAAAACCCTGAAACAACATTCATCATTGCTTTTGATATCGTTATTGCAACCGCTTTCTCTTGGATGTCTTCCGTTTGTGATTATAACCGAAGTGCCAAGTCTGAGACAGGCGGAATGATTGCCACTTACATTGGGTATGTATTGGCTTCGATGGTCGCATTTGGGCTCGGTGCAGCCGTTGGCGGTTTCAGCCTGGTGCTTGGAATGGAGCAGACCTATGATCCGGTCGTATTGCTTGCGGCTCATGGATTCGGGTTGATTGCTGCAATTGTAGTGTTCCTATCTGTCGTCTCGACGAATGCGATGGCCCTTTATAGCGCCAATATGTCATTTTTAAATGTGTTTCCGAAAACGTCCTTTTGGAAGATGGCAATTGTACTAGGCGTCATTACAGTAGCTGGTGCATTGCTCAAAGAGAGGTTAATGACGCATTTCTTTGATTTTGTCCTTTTCATCGCAACATTATATATTCCTATTTTCGCAATTGTTTTGGCAGACTATTATATCGTGAAAAAGAGAAACTATGACGCAGAAGATATCGCTTTTGACACCAAGGGCTTATATCGCTATGTAAAAGGTGTTCATCCGGCAGCATATGTTGCTTATGTATTGAGCGCTGCTTTCGCCCTTTTCTTCACATATGTAAGTCCACTGGCAATTGGTTCGACGGTTCTGACTTTCTTTGTATCTGGGATCCTTTATGTTGTACTTTCAAAAGTGATGCGTTCAAGTTCAATAGAGAAGATGGAAGGTGAAAAAACGGCATGACAAAATGGAAGCTGGCTGTTGTTCAAGATGATTTTAACGTTAGTGATAATCTGCATTTGATGGAATCCCATATCAATCGCTGCATGCAGGAAAATCCGGAAACGAAGTTCATTTTGTTTCCGGAAGCTGCCGCTGGCGGTTATATATTTTCTGAAGATCATGTGAGAAACAAAGCGGAGTCTGCAGACGGCCCTTCTTTTAGATTCCTGTCAGGTTTGGCGAAAAAGTTTGAACTATACATTGGTTACGGTTTTATTGAAAAAAAGGATGGAAAAATATTTAATTCCCTGAATTTGATCAGCCACGAAGGTGAACTTTTGGCGACTTATCAGAAAATGCACCTTACGCCTTTGGAAAAGCACCTTTTTTCAGCGGGTGACAAACTTGTTACCGTAAAGACTGAGCTGGGCACTTTCGGCTTAATGATCTGCTGGGACATGGCCTTTCCAGAGTTGGCTCGTCTGCTTGAACAACAAGGGGCAGATGTCATTCTCGCACCAAGTGCATGGGAGAGGCCTTATGAAGGTTCTTACTGCCGTATGGCGGCGGCACGGGCAATGGATAATACAGTTTATTTGGCTACATGCAACTATACCGACGATGACGAGGATATTCAGTTTTTTGGGAGGTCTGCTGTTTATGGTCCGGATGGAGAAAGATTAAGTGGAAGCCAGATTGAAGAGAGCAGTGTTGTTACTGCGGAAATAGACCTTGCCAAAAGGCAAGAGCTTAAGGGAAAATTTTATTCGATGCGTTCTGATGAACGGATAGATTTATATGAGATTCAATGGAGGGGAGATTAAGATGAAGTTTAAACAGATAGTGGATTTATCTTTGCCATTGAACAATGATCTCCCCATCTTTCCCGGGGATCCCGAACCGAATATGCGCTCGGCGACAACAATCAAAAAAGATGGCTATAATACATCCTTTCTGGATATCGGCTCTCATACAGGGACACATGTAGATGCCCCCTATCATTTCAGGGATGAAGGAGAAACGATTGATCGCCTGCCATTGGATAACTTTATGGGCGAAGGTGTTATCATCCCGGCAACCCATAAAAAGGGCGGCGAGCCGGTAACAATGGATGATGCCGCACCATATTTCGATAAGCTTGGGCCGGGGAAAGTGGCTTTATTCCACACGGGCTGGACAAAGTATCTTGGAGAAGAAAGATATTTCAACCACCCTTATGTAGATATAGAGGTTATTGCGAAAATGCTTGACCTTGGTGTCCGTACATTTTTTATAGATGCGTTAAACATTGATCAGCCAAATGGAGACGAGTTTCCGGCCCATGAAGCGATCACCGTGGTGAACGGAATTATCGGAGAAAATTTTACTAACTTTGATCAAATCACGTTTGAAAATCCGTTGATTATCGCCCTGCCTTTAAAAATCTCAAACGGAGATGGATCACCGGTGCGTGCTATAGCGATAAAACTTTACTAACAGGAGGACTATAATCATGCCAATGTACAAACCAAAAGACTCATCACAATCCCCACGCTTTGTGGGCAACAGGACTTTTATGAGGCTGGAACAAGTAAGGACAACAGATAATATAGATTTCGCAGTTCTTGGCGTCCCTTTTGATACGGCAGCATCCAACCGGACTGGACAGCGTTTCGGCCCTCAGCATATCCGTGATTTTTCCGTGCTGCTGCGTCCGTATAATCCAGATATGGATATCGATATATTCGAATATTGCTCAGGAGTCGATTATGGGGATATTAATGTCATCCCAGGAAACGCACTCCGCACTTACGACAGCATGGTTGATGGACTTACCCCGCTTCTTGAGAAGAATGTAATCCCTGTCATTATGGGTGGAGATCACTCTATCACACTGGGAAATCTACGTGCTTTCCATAAAAAATTTGGAAAGATTGCGCTTGTCCACTTCGATTCCCATGACGATACATGGGAGCATTACTACGGAGAAAAATATATGCATGGCACTCCGTTTAGACGTGCAGCCGAAGAAGGGCTGCTGGATATGGAGCACTCCATCCAGGTTGGCATGAGAGGGCCTTTATACGGACCTGGCGATATTGAAGACGCAAGGGACCTAGGTTTTGAAGTCATTCCGATGAAGGAAGTTCGTCAGATTGGTTTTGACCATGTGATGAAGAGAATTCATGAACGTGTGAAAGACCGCCCGGTATTTGTCACGTACGATATTGATTTTGTCGACCCGGCTTTTGCACCTGGCACAGGTACACCTGAAGTTGGAGGGCCGACGAGTTATGAAGCGCTGGAATATGTCCGGGGACTTGATGGATTGGACATTGTTGGCTTTGACCTAGTAGAGGTACTGCCGTCTTATGACGCCAACGAAATCACTGCGGTACTTGCATCAGCGATCATGTACGAAATGATTACATTGATCGCCTTAAAGAAAAGACGACACCTGGAGAAGAGCGCAAACATTGCTGAAATCGACAAATAGAGTGAAGCAAACAGTGAGACTGTCTTGATAATATTAATTTCGGGAATGGCTGGTTCAAAGGGTAATAAGAAACTCAACAATGTGCGTAAATGCATTGTTGAGTTTTTTATTCTTTATTCACTTTTGTCCATAATGATTCGATCACATCGCTGAAAGATTTAAGTACATCCTTCTCTTCATTTTTCTTTAAATAAATAAGTGAAGTTTTAAGGCCTATCTTTTGATTCGTCAATTCAATAGGAATGAGTTCTCCGCTTTGGATCTCTTTTTTTATCAGGTTGCTGGAAAGCAAACCATAGCCAGTACCGTTTAATACAGCCCGCTTAATAGCCTCTTCACTTCCGATTTCTATAACTTTTCTGGGTGAAAAATTGGCTTGTTGCATATATTGGTTAATCATCGATTGAAGGATAAGCCCGATTCTATACCTAATAAAGGGAAATGTATTTAATATGTGATTAATTCGATCTGAATCAAATATATCTTTCGAGATCACGAGCAAAAGCTCTTCATCATCCAGGATGATGTTGTTTATATCGCTTTTTGAAACGTCTCCGGCAATGACGCCCAAATCGTAAGTATTGTTTTCAACACCTTTTAACACTTCGTCACTATTACATGACGTTAAATTAATATGGACATCGGGAAAAGTCTTTAAAAATTCTGAAATAACCATAGGGAAATAGTTGGTGCAATAAAATTCAGGAGCTGCAACTTTAAGGTAGCCATGTGGTTTTTCAAGCTCTAAAAATGCCGCTTCCATTTCGTCAACTATATGAAAAAGTTCATCAGTGTATTTTTTCAACAGTTTGCCTGCGGGCGTCAAATGGTTTTTTCTGCCAACTCGAAAGAATAATAATTGATTTAGTTCCCTTTCAAGCGACTGAATTTGTGCTGTAACCGTTGGCTGAGTAAAATTCAACTTTGCTGCCGCTTTTGTAAAGTTCAGGTACTCTGCCACAACTTGGAACGTTTTTAAGTTCCTTAATTCCATTGATCCCACTCCTGTATTTATCTCTTTATATCATTTTATCATATTTACCAAGATTCAGATGCGGAAGTATCAAAAGATACTATGCATTCGATAAGTTATATCAATTTCTCAATAGGAAATTCCTATGCTAATTTTAAAAAAGAGGGGGGGGAATCGGGTGATTGTTTGTACAACTGCTGATATATCCAAAGAATTACAAAAGTGGGTGATGGAAGAAACGGAGTGTAAAGTTGTTCAAAAGAAGCTCCCGATGCTCGAATCCAATGAAAAATATGATGCGCAATACCTTTTAACGTACGGAAATTTTGATGATGAAATTAAAGCTGAAGAACTGAAACAGCTTCCGAACTTAAAGTGGATTCATGTTTTGAGCAGCGGAACAGAACAACTGCCCGAAAGTGTGATTACGGAAAAGGGTATACTTATTACTTCTTCCAAAGGAATACATGCTATTCCGATCAGCGAATATGTCCTTTATGCGATCCTGCATTTTGCAAAAAAAAATACAGAGTTTCGTAAATTGCAAGATGAAATGAAATGGTCGTATACTCTGGACATGTCCGAAATTCATGGCAAAACTTTAGGCGTTCTTGGAACAGGTGCAATTGGAAGCGATATCGCTAAAAAGGCAAAAACATTTGGCATGAATGTCATTGGTGTGAATCGCAGCGGACGCCGCCCGGCTGAATTTGATCAAATATATATAATAGAACAATTAAAAGAAATGGTTCCGCTATGTGATTATATATGCTGTGTACTTCCATCCACGGAGGAAACAACTAACTTAATAGATAAAGAAACCATCAGCTTAATGAAAGATCAGGTGATTTTTATAAACGTGGGCAGGGGAGACATAGTCATTGAAGAAGATTTAGTTAAAGCTCTGACAACGGGAAAGATACGCGGTGCCGCCTTGGACGTATTTAAAAATGAGCCGCTTAAGGCAGAACACCCTTTCTGGTCAATGGAAAACGTGCTGGTTACTCCGCATGCTTCTGCTAGGTCGAATATGTATATGAATCGGGCAATCAAATTATTCCTTAAAAACTATCAGCATTTTCAAAAGAAGCAATACGATGACATGATAAACAAAGTCACTTTTTAATAGCGTGAAATCAAAAGAAAAGAGGAAAAGACATGGTGAAGCATAAACAAGATCCAACATTTTCACAACCGCGTTTCAGCGGAATCAGCACCTATATGAGACTGCCCCACGTGAAAACATTAGATGAGGTGGATGTAGCAGTTGTTGGCGTTCCTTTTGACACGGGACAAACATTCCGAACAGGAGCAAGGCTTGGGCCGCAGGCAATTCGTAATTTCTCATCTCTCGTCCGCTGTTCCTCCGATTATCACAAAATAAATATTTTTGACTATGTATCAGCGGTGGATTACGGGGATGTTCCGGTTGTTCCCGGTTTTATCCAGGAAACATATGAGAATATGGTTGATGTTCTGGCTCCGATGTATCAGAAAGGAATCGTGCCTATTGTCATGGGCGGAGACCATTCCATCACACTGGGTGAATTACGGGCGGCAGCCCAAGCTAACGGGCCTGTTTCATTACTTCATTTTGATGCACATACAGATACAGTGGACAGCTATTTTGGGCAAAAATATACCCACGGGACCCCTTTTAGACGGGCAGTAGAAGAAGGGTTGATTGATCCAACTCGTTCTATTCAAGTAGGAATGCGCGGGCCAATCAATAGTCTAGATGAATATGACAAATCAAGAGAATTAGGGTTTGAAGTGATCACAACAGATGAATTGGTGGAAATGGGGATACCTTCACTTATTACTACAATAAAAAATAGAGTTCAGTGCCAACGCGTATTTCTTTCTTTTGACGTGGACTTCATTGACCCGGCTTTTGCTCCAGGAACAGGAACGCCTGAGGTCAATGGTATTTATCCGCGGGAAGCCTTTCAAATTTTGCGCCAATTGACGAATATTCCATTTATAGGGTTTGACGTGGTGGAAGTCCTTCCTGCCTACGATCATGGCGAGATTACATCTGCACTGGCAGCGAATGTCATGTTTGAAATGATGTGTTTGGTCGCGTTGAATAAAAAAGCAGCAGTAACGGCTTAGTAGTTGGAATGCCCGGCGCGATGCCGGGCTACTCCAAACGATAGGAATTGGTTATTGATTCGATAAGAAACAGCGATTTTTAAACGGACTGAAGCGATGCTATATTTTATAAAAGACTAGAAATGAAAACGATTACTCGTATGGGTAACAAGGGGGGATTATTATGGGAGCAATTGACATTTTTATCATTATTCTTTATTTTGCAATGATTGCTGGAGTTGGTATTTATGGCGCAAGGCGGGCCACGAACGCGGAGGAGTATATGGTGGCTGGCCGGAACTTGAACTTTTTCATGTATCTAGGCTGTTTGGCTGCTGTCATACTTGGCGGAGCCTCGACAATGGGTACAGCCAAGCTGGGGTATGAATTCGGAATTTCGGGAATTTGGATGGTAGTTGCGATTGGTACGGGTGTAGTCTTTCTGGGAATCTTTTTAACAAAGAAAATATCCCAGTTCAAAGTGCTGACAATCAGCGAAATGCTGGAAAAGCGCTATAACAAAGAGACAAGACTAGTTAGTGCAATTGTTGCTGCTATTTATACATTGATGTTGACGGTCGTTCAAATGATCGGTATTGGTTCTTTGTTGAATGTATGGTTGGGATGGAACTTGGCACTGTGCATTATCATTGGGGGAGGAATTGTCTTTTTATATACAACATTGGGAGGCATGTGGTCTGTTACAATGACGGATATTGTGCAGTTTGTTATTATGACTATAGGTGTATTTTTCCTATTGCTGCCGTTGAGTCTTTCAAAGGCTGGTGGCTGGGGCGCTTTGAATACGGACCTGCCTCCCGGATTTTTTGATCTAGGCAATATTGGCGGGGATCGAATCTTTCAATATTTCATCCTGTTTACACTTGGACTGATGGTTGGACAGGATATTTGGCAGCGGCTGTTCACTGCAAAAACTCCAAAAGTATCTAAATACGGTACAGTGGCGGCAGGAATATATGCCTATGCCTACGCAATCGTTTTGGCAGTCATCGGGATGTGTGCTTTTATTGTGCTGCCAAATATCGAAGATAGCCAGAATGTTTTTGCCGAGATGGCTATGATCTCCTTACCTCCAGGTGTGCTGGGGATCGTTTTGGCAAGTGTTGCTGCAGCTGTCATGTCGACAGCATCAGGATCAATCATTGCCTGTTCAACACTCATATCAAATGATATTATCAGAAGATTCTTTAAACTAGGTATAAGTGATAAAAACTTCATCCGGGTTTCCCGCATGACAACTGTGGGAATTGGGGGGTTCTCTATCGTTTGTGCCATTTGGATCCAAGATATACTAGTAGCTTTGGACGTGGCATATGCGGTATTGTCAGGTGCACTATTCATTCCGGTCATATTCGGTTTATTCTCAAGGAAAGTCAATGCGCGTGCAGCCTTCTATTCCATTATTTTAAGTGCAGCAGTTATTCTTGGGGGGCTGGCAATATTAGGAATCACTTCTACTGAACCAATTATTTATGGCTTAGTGGTAAGTTTTGTCACAATCATACTGCTTTCGTTTATCCCCTCTAAAAAAGCGGATAATGAAGCTGGTATGAAGGTCGGGTGAACCAGACCTAAGTAATCAAATTCCTCTGAACATCTGTAGCAGCTGCCGGATTGCAACTGAAGGGAATACTAGTATCATTATCTTACCACTTAACAGGAGTGGGAGACTTCTGCTGAATGAAGTTAAAATCGTAAAAAATAGTCGGTTTGTTGAAAAAGGGATCCGTTCAATTCACAGGTGAGTTCGTGGGCTAGACCGTACAATCCGCAGGTATATCTCAAACTGTTGGTTTTGTCGAACGGTTATACGAATAAACCTTCCTTCTTCGATCCATCAAAAAAAGCAGCCCCGTCGAGGCCTGCTTTCCTTAGTCACTGTACCCCACCGTAAGGGAATTGATTCGAGTATCCGGCGTGCTGCTGGTAGGATTGCTGGATTTTTTGCTCACTCTCCGCATCGAAGGTGTACCAGCCGTTTTTGAACATGTGCTCAAACAGGCTTCGTTGTGCGTGCTGGGTTTCATTGAATATCGTAAGCAAATCATCATAAAGATGCTGGTGGCTAGCTTCGTGAAGCGCAACCGCGTAGCTGTTTGTCATATATTTTTCCGTTGCCAGCATGTCATTGATGAAATCACGGTCGTTCATCTGTGGTGTCTTCGGAACTTGCATAGATGGGTTTTGGATTTTTTGATTCGGTTGGTTTTGGTTATTCATCTAAGTGGCGGTCTCCTTTTCATCACATAATTTTGTTGTTCTGTTGTTTTTCCTGTAGGTGTGCCAGCAGCATTTCGTAATGACGCTGGTGCATTTGTCCGCATTTTTCAATTTCCATCTTGATAGACTGGTCTTGACACTGCTGTGCAAAAAAATGTGCTTTTTTCATTGCCAGCAGATTCCACGCCAGCATATCATTAATATAAGAAAGATCTTTTGTTGTCATGACATGCGGCGGCTGCTGCATCCTTGGCTGTTGATTTTGCATTTGTTGTGGATTCATTTGCTGATTTTGCATATTTTTCCCTCCTTGAACTTTACAAAAATAGCTTGTGTGCGGGGAGTATTTTTATTCATGTAATGTGCAAATACTGAACATAAATCATAAAAGGATAGCGATTATACTTAAATTCACGTTCTTAGGGGGTCTATTTCATGGAAAAGGCAATGCGCAATTTCTTTTTGTTTCTATCAAACAATAAGGTCCTTACAAGATCGGCGAAAAAATATGGCCTTCGATTCGGAGCAGCTAGATTTGTTGCTGGTGAAACAATCGAGCAGGCAGTTGCTATTATCAAGGAGCTCAATGGAAAAGGGCTGAAGGTGACGATTGATTATTTGGGGGAATTTGTGAACAGTCAAAAGGAAGCGAGGCGCATGGTGGACAATTGCATTGAGGCTATCAAGATCATTGAGCGTGAAAAACTTGATTCCCAACTATCTCTTAAGCTGACGTCGATGGGAATGGATATTTCTGATGACTATGTCATGTTCAACATGAGGGAGATCATGGATGCTGCGAATAAGAATGAAGTATTTGTCACTATTGATATGGAAAATTATGTGCGATGCGAAAAAACGCTTCAGATTTTCAAACAGCTTAGTCGTGAATATGACAATATCGGAACTGTCATCCAAGCTTATCTTTTCCGTACATCTAAAGACATGGAGGAGCTGGATGCATACGCACCCAATCTGCGACTCGTTAAAGGAGCATATAAAGAGTCATCTGAAGTTGCGTTTCCGAATAAAGTGGACGTTGACGATAATTATAAAAAAATAATTAAAACACACCTTTTGCACGGACATTATACAGCAGTAGCTACACATGACGACGCAATCATCGAATTTACAAAGCAATTTGTAAAAGAACATGGCATCCCAAATGATCAATTCGAGTTCCAAATGCTATACGGTATCCGGAGTGAACGCCAGTTGGAGCTTGCACAAGAAGGTTATACGATGCGGGTCTATGTCCCATACGGAACCGATTGGTATGGTTATTTCATGCGACGGCTTGCTGAGCGGCCAGCCAATGTTTTCTTTATTTTAAAAAGTATGTTAAAAAAATGACCATGCAGGCTAGGTAAACCAATGTTTTTTGAATTATTAATTAGAAATGATTGCGTAAATCTTTTAATTCCGTTATATTAATAGTTAACAAGACTCATTTCATTTAGAAATTTTTTTTCGAAAGAAAATGAATGAGTGTTCATTCAAAGTTGGAAAAGGAGGAAA
Source organism: Bacillus sp. HF117_J1_D (assembly GCA_009928435.1). Classification (GTDB taxonomy): domain Bacteria; phylum Bacillota; class Bacilli; order Bacillales; family Bacillaceae_C; genus Siminovitchia. The sequence continues at coordinate 66,134 of JAABNQ010000005.1, read as the reverse complement.
TTGCATTGTCATTTCGAATTCGAAAGGCGGCAGTCCTTGGATCAGGAGTCATGGGCTCCGGCATAGCTGCACACTTGGCTAACGTTGGGATTCCCACTCTTCTCTTGGATATTGTTCCAAGTGAGCTGACAGCTAGAGAGAAGGAAAAAGGGCTTACGCTGGAAGACAGGAAAGTGCGAAACAGAAATACGGAAGAAGCTTTGAGGAAATTGTTGAAGCAAAAGCCGGCACCTCTTGCAAGCAAGAAAAACTTGAATCTGATTACGGCCGGGAATCTGGAAGATGATTTGGATCAACTAAAAGATGTGGATTGGATCATTGAAGTAGTAGTTGAAAATCTTGAAGTGAAAAAGAAGGTATTTGAAAAGATAGATCATTATAGAAAAATTGGATCAATCATCAGCTCCAACACTTCAGGTATCTCTGTTGAAGCTATGTCTGAAGGAAGGTCCGATGATTTTCAAAAACATTTTCTAGGAACTCACTTTTTCAATCCGCCGCGTTATCTAAAGCTATTGGAAGTCATTCCGACGCAAAAAACAGCTCCTGAAGTGCTTGAATTTATGAAAGAATTCGGGGAAGATGTGCTGGGCAAAGGAGTCGTCATTGCCAAAGATACGCCGAATTTCATTGCGAACCGGATTGGAACATATGGCCTTCTTGTAGCTGTTAGGGAAATGATCAAAGGTGGATATAGTATTGGTGAAGTGGACTCCATTACAGGTACATTGATCGGGAGACCGAAAAGTGCCACGTTTAGAACACTTGATGTTGTTGGTCTTGATACCTTCATTCATGTTGCTAACAATGTGTATGAACTCGTGGATGGCGAAGAGAAGGAAGTATTTGAGGTTCCTGGCTTTATGAAGAAAATGCAAGAAAAAGGCTGGCTTGGAAGCAAATCAGGTCAAGGCTTTTATGTGAAAAAAGGCAAAGACATTTTACAGCTTAATCCTGAAACGTTCGAATATGAACCGCGGAAGAAGTTTAAAACACCCGGACTGGAATTAGCAAAACAGGAAAAGGGAACCAAGCGGAAAATGAAAGCGCTTATGTATTCGGAAGATCCAGCAGGGAAGCTTCTATGGAATATCACTGCGCCAGTGCTGGCAATTTCTGCCGAGCTCCTCGGTGAAATCGCTGACGACATCGTTGCAATTGACCAAGCGATGAAATGGGGATTCGGTTGGCAGCTTGGACCTTTTGAAACTTGGGATGCTATCGGAGTGGAGAACTCTGTTGCAAAAATGGAACAGGAAGGGATGAAGGTCCCTGGCTGGGTGAAGGATATGCTTGATGGCGGCCATACTTCTTTTTATAAGGAAGTAGATGGAATCGAGTATTATTTTTCAAATGGTGAATATAAAGAGATTCCAAAGAATCCTAAAGTAATAGATTTGAAGCTTTTGAAAAAGCAGGGGAAAGTATTAAAGAAAAATTCAGGAGCAAGTGTCATAGATGTCGGAGACGGAGTGCTATTGCTAGAATTCCATTCGAAAAGCAATGCGATCGGTTTTGATATTATTCAAATGCTCCATTATGCCATTGAAGAAACGGAAAGGAACTACAAAGGGCTTATCATTGGAAACCAAGGGAAGAACTTCTGTGTAGGTGCGAATATTGCCATGATATTAATGGCCGCACAGGATGATGACATATTCGAAGTGGATATGGTCATCCGACAGTTCCAGCAGGCGATGATGAAAGTCAAATACAGTGAAAAGCCAGTTGTGACCGCGCCATTTGGCATGACACTTGGCGGAGGATCGGAAGTCTGCCTTCCTTCTGCGCACATCCAAGCGTCCATGGAAACATATATGGGTCTTGTTGAAACAGGAGTCGGGCTCATCCCAGGGGGCGGCGGAAATAAAGAGCTTTATATAAAAACATTGAAGAGCATGGCTAATAATGTGGAGTTTGATTTACAGCAAGTGGCGAACAAAGTGTTTGAAACAATCGCCATGGCCAAAGTGTCCACTTCAGCTGAAGAAGCGGCGGAAAATAACTTTTTGAATCATGCCGATGGAATATCTGTCAATGGCGATCATCTCATTTACGATGCGAAGCAGGCAGTTTTGTCCTTACATGAGCAAGGATATAAACCACCGGTGAAAGAAAAGATTCCGGTTACAGGAGAGACTGGCTACGCCACATTATTGCTTGGTGTAGAAGCAATGAGACTGTCAGGCTATATTTCAGAGCATGATCTGAAAATAGCAAAAAAATTGGCATATGTGATTGCAGGGGGGAAAGTCCCTTACGGAACAATGGTGGATGAACAGTATTTACTAGATCTCGAAAAAGAAGCATTTCTGAGTCTTGTAGCTGAGCCGAAATCACAGCAACGCATGCAACATATGCTTGTCAAAGGGAAGCCATTAAGAAACTGACCAAAGTTTATGAGGAAATGAGGAGGATCATTTATGCGTGAAGCGGTCATCGTGGCCGGTGCAAGAACGCCGGTCGGCAAAGCGAAAAAGGGGACGCTCGCCCATACGCGTCCAGATGATCTGGGGGCGCTGGTCGTAAAAGAAACATTAAAGCGGGCAGGCAATTATGAAGGGAATATCGATGATGTCATCATTGGCTGCGCTGTTCCAGAAGCTGAACAGGGATTGAATATGGCGCGGAATATCGTAGGGCTTGCGGGTCTTTCTAATGATGTTCCTGGTATTACAATTAACCGGTTTTGTTCATCAGGGCTACAATCGATTGCTTATGCCGCTGAAAGGATTATGGTAGGGGCATCCGATACAATCATTGCCGGTGGCGCTGAATCAATGAGTCTTTTACCGATGACGGGGCATGTCGTCAGGCCGAATTTACAGCTTGTAGAATCCGCTCCTGAATATTATATGAGCATGGGGCATACGGCAGAGGAAGTCGCTAGACAGTTCGGCGTATCTAGAGAAGATCAGGATGCTTTTGCGGTCCGCAGCCACCAAAAAGCAGCCAAGGCGATTGCTGAAGGAAAATTCGATGATGAAATTGTTCCGGTGGATGTAGTTGTGAGGACGGTTGGACCTGGACATAAATTAAAAGAGAAGCATATACAATTTTCCCAGGATGAAGGTGTCCGTTCGGATACTAATATGGAAGTATTGTCAAAGCTTCGTCCAGCTTTCTCTGTCACGGGTTCAGTTACAGCGGGGAATTCCTCGCAAACGAGTGACGGTGCGGCAGCGGTCATGGTGATGGACAGAGAGAAAGCGTATTCCACTGGACTTGAACCGATGTTGAAATTCCGTTCGTTTGCGGTTGCGGGAGTGGCACCGGAGATCATGGGGGTCGGTCCGGTTGCAGCAATACCGAAGGCATTGGAAATTGCAGGACTTGAGTTGTCGGATATCGGATTGTTCGAATTGAATGAAGCATTTGCGTCGCAAGCCATTCAGGTGATTCGGGCGTTAGACCTGGATGAAGAAATCGTAAATGTCAATGGGGGAGCTATTGCGCTCGGCCATCCACTTGGATGCACAGGTGCAAAGCTGACATTAACGCTTGCGCATGAAATGAAGCGGAGGCAAGCACAGTTTGGCGTTGTGACGATGTGTATCGGCGGCGGTATGGGTGCGGCTGGTGTATTTGAACTTATGTGAGTAAAATGAAATGGAGGAATGAGCTATGTCTAAAGGAACAGAAAAGTTGATTAAGGGCGGAGCATTTTTAATCGAGGATATTTCTATTGATCAAATGTTCACTCCGGAAGATTACACGGATGAGCAAATGATGATTGCGAAAACAGCGGATGATTTTGTAACAAACGAAGTACTCCCACAAGTGGAGCATATAGAGAATCATGAATTTGACCGCTCTGTCAAACTATTGAAAGAAGCTGGAGAACTTGGCTTATTGGGAGCCGATGTGCCAGAGGAATTTGGTGGCTTGGCACTTGATAAGGTAAGCTCTGCCCTAATAGCGGAAAAGATGGCAAAGGCGGGAGGTTTTTCAATTACTCATGGAGCGCACGTTGGAATTGGATCGCTTCCAATCGTTTTATTCGGGACAGATGAGCAGAAACGGAAATACTTACCATCTTTGGCGACAGGTGAATTGCTTGCTGCATACGCTTTGACGGAGCCGGGGTCAGGATCAGATGCGCTTGGGGCAAAAACGACAGCTAAGCTGAACGAAGCCGGTACCCATTTTATTTTAAATGGCGAAAAACAGTGGATTACCAACTCGGCGTTTGCGGATGTATTCATCGTTTATGCAAAAGTGGATGGGGAGCATTTTTCGGCCTTCATTGTTGAAAGGGAATATCCAGGAGTATCAACCGGTCCAGAAGAAAAGAAAATGGGCATCAAGAGCTCGTCAACCCGTACCCTCATTTTAGAAGATGCCGAAGTTCCGGTTGAAAATCTTCTCGGAGAAGTCGGAAAGGGCCATCGAATCGCTTTCAACATTTTAAATATCGGTCGTTATAAGCTGGGGGTAGGTGCAGTAGGAGCTTCCAAGCGGGCGATAGAGCTCACTTTGGAATATGCCAACCAGCGAAAGCAGTTCAAGACACCGATTTCCCAGTTCAATTTGACAAAGGAAAAATTTGGTACACTCGGCTCGGAAATTTATGCTGCCGAAAGCTCTGTCTACAGAACAGTTGGCTTGTTTGAAGACAGGATGAGCCGGCTCAGTAACGAAGAGATCAATGACGGAACGGAAGTCGCAAAATCAATTGCAGAGTACGCCATCGAATGTTCATTGAACAAGTTTTTTGCAACCGAAGTTCTTGACCATGTTGTGGATGAAGGTGTGCAAATCCATGGAGGATACGGCTTCATGGAGGAGTATGAAATTGAAAGAGCGTATCGCGATTCGCGAATCAATCGTATTTTTGAGGGGACGAATGAAATCAACCGCCTGCTAGTTCCTGGAACCTATTTACGTAAGGCATTTAAGGGAGAGCTTCCGCTTCTTGAAAAAGCTCAAACGCTTCAGGAAGAGTTGATGATGCTCATGCCGGAAGAGCCTGGAGATGAACCGTTAGCTCAGGAAAAACAGTTGACGAGTGGGGCTAAGAAAGCAGCGCTTATGATTGCCGGGCTTGCAGCTCAGAAATACGGAAAAGCATTGGAGAACGAACAGGAGATTCTTTCCAAAATTGCTGATATTGTCTCACTTGCTTATGCAATGGAGGCGGTGGTTCTTAGGACGGAAAAAGCAATTAAGCGCAGCGGTTTGGAGAAAAGTGGCCAGAAGCTTCTTTACACTGAAATTTTCTGCCAGGACTCTATCGTGAAAGTAGAACAAATGGCGAGAGAAAGTCTGGCTGCCATTGAAGAAGGAGATACATTCCGCATGATGAACTCTGCCCTTCGCAGATTGACACGCCACACACCTATTAATATCATTGCGAAAAAGAGAGCAGCTGCTGAGCAGTTGATCGCAGCGGAAAAATATGTAGTTTAAGAGATTGGAACGAGCAGGCCATGAGGCCTGCTCGTTTCTTCGTCATTGAGTGTGTGTCGACAAGCAGACTTCATTTTTATGATCAACAATTAGAGCAATGACCTGATATAGGAGGTAACCCTGGAATGTAAGCTGCTGGCGTTCTGAATAGGCAGAAAAGCTAATATCTCCTCTAAAAAATATGTTTCGCAAACCGATATTAAGGACAGTAGCTGTCGCTTATTATAGAAAGAAGGTGCATCATCTGTGCTTAGGAAGGATATACTGACACCCGTTGGTATTATATTAGGTTTTGCGGTCATATTTTTTGCAATCTATCTTGCAGGGGGATATGACAGCTTTGTAGTATTTATTAGTCTCTCCTCCTTTATCATCGTTTTCGGAGGGCTGTTTGCTTCTTTGTTTGTCGGTTTTGGTGCGAAGGAAGTAGGAAGTATGTTTAAAGTTTTACATACGACCTTCAGGCGCAAAGAAGTTCCAATCCAGGAGTTCATCAACAATCTAGTACGACTGGCAAGAACCTCGAGAGTCGATGGAATGATTAAGGGGCTTGAAAGGGAGAGAGAAAGGACGACCGATCCATTTATTCAAAAAGGCCTCCGTCTTGTTATTGATGGATATGAAGAGGAAATGATCCGGAAAATCATGGAAATGGATATCCGGGCAATGGAAAAAAGGCATGCACGCGGGCAGCAGTTAATTACGAAGGCAGGAGAGCTGTCGCCAGCTTGGGGAATGATTGGAACAATCGTAGGCCTTGTACTTATGCTCCAGCAACTGGACAATCCCGGTGAATTGGGCCCAGCGATTGCAGTAGCGCTGATTACGACGTTTTATGGAGTGCTTACGGCGAATCTCGTATTTATTCCAATTGCCAATAAGCTGGTTCTTCTGACAGAAGAGGAAGTTTTTTTAAAGGAAGTCGCCATTGATGCGCTGATCAGCATACGCAATAATGAAGGGCCAACGATCTTAAAGGACAAATTGCAAATGTTCCTGACGGAAAGTACACAGAAGCCTATTATGCTGGACGACTATGTTGGAGAGGGCTCACATGAAGAGAAACAAGTTTGAGGTTCCGAGAACATCCCAGCCTTGGTTAGTAACCTTTGCCGATTTATTGATGGTTATATTAATCCTCTTCGTTCTTTTATACTCTTATTCCGATACTGATTTTGAATCTGTTACGGATTCTTTTCAAAACCATAATCGGAGTTCGTCTCCTGAAAAAGGTGGAGATGGTGGAGCAGCGGGCAGTAATGAAGAACAGTCTTCAGACGCTGAACAAGAATCCTCTGAAGGCGAAAAGACTGTTCCAGAGGAATATGAAGACCAATTGGAAGAAATGATAAAACGCGAAAAAACGATCAAAGAAATTTTAGATTATGTAAAAACATATGCTGTCGAACACGATTTGGAAGATAAGATGACCGTGACTCCGACAGGAAAAGGAATCGAAGTTGTCCTTCCGGAAATCATGCTTTTTCCTTCGGGTAAAGCTGATCTTATAAAAGAAGCTGAGCTGTTTTTAGATGATATGGCGCCATTAATCGCGGAAATTTCTAATATCATTGAAATTGAAGGACATACTGATAATCGCCCGATATCGACCGAACGCTTTCCTTCCAACTGGGATTTATCTACGGCAAGGGCCAATGTTGTGATTCGTTATTTGACGGAGAAGCATAAGCTTGATTTGGATCGCTTTAGAGCAGTGGGTTACGGTGAATATCAGCCAATCTCTTCTAATGATACTGATGAGGGAAGAAGCAAAAACCGCCGCGTTGTTTTGATCATATCGAACGAGGATATTACAAAGTAGAGTAAACTTTTTAAAAGGTTTTTTGCAAGAGATGTCGAATATAGGAATATATGGTGTAGAACGCTTTTATAGAAAGGAAGGTGATTGTATGCCGATTGACGTATATTTATACCCGCGTTGTGGTACTTGCCGCAAAGCAAAGAAATGGCTGGATGAACATGAAGTGGCATATAATGAGATACATATCGTAGAAGAGCCGCCATCAAAAGATAAGCTGAAGGAATTATATGAAAAAAGTGGGTTAGAATTGAAGAAATTCTTCAATACAAGTGGTCAAAAATACAGAGAGCTTGGTTTAAAAGATAGAATCAAAGAGGCTTCTGAAGAAGAATTGCTTGAACTACTTGCATCAGATGGCATGCTGATTAAACGCCCAATTGTTACAGACGGAGAGAAAGTTACGGTTGGTTTTAAAGAAGAGATGTTTGATGAAAATTGGATTAAAGAGAGTTAAGAGAGTTTCCTTGCTTTCAAAACTTTCTTTATGTACATTAAAATGAGAAAAAGATGATGGAGGGATTTGTATGAACACACCGGCAGAATTACGTTATTCGGAAGAACATGAATGGGTAAAAGAGGAAGGAGAGAAAGTACGTATCGGAATTACCGATTTTGCTCAATCTGAACTCGGAGATATCGTATTTGTTGAACTTCCTGAAGTTGGAGATGAAGTTACGGCGGACGAGCCTTTTGGAAGCGTTGAATCAGTTAAAACGGTTTCCGAATTGTATGCGCCAATCAGCGGAAAAGTTGTTGAAGTAAACGAAGACCTTGAAGACAGCCCGGAATTTGTCAACGAATCTCCATATGAAAAAGCGTGGATGATTATTGTCGAGCCTTCAGATTCGGGAGAACTTGACAATTTAATGTCCGCTGAAGACTACGTGAAAATGACAAGTGAAGAGTAAATAGAAAAGCGAAAGTCGCCGTTCAGCGACGTACGGAGTGGACGGCCCCTGACGAGATAAAGGAAACACGGCGAAGCCGAAGGCGAGCCGATGTTGACTTATCGTAGGAAGGGGCAGGAAGTCCGCTAGTCGCTGGCGACTGTAGCTAGACAATAGAAAAGCGAAAGTCGCCGTTCAGCGACGTACGGAGTGGACGGCTCCTAAGCCTGAACAAAATGATAAACTTAAATGCGCCTTGGAACCAGTTCCTAAGGTGCATTTTTTTCCAATGATGATAAAAGCGGGGTTGCAGACTATGAATCCACTAACAAATAGCGCCATTATCGTCGAGGGCTTGTCCGACAAGAAGAAAATTATGAAGGTTGTCAAGGAACCCATTGACATCATTTGTACGAATGGAACGATCGGTCTGTCGAAGTTAGACGAACTCGTCGAGGAACTCGAAGGAAGGGATATTTTTATTCTAGTTGATTCAGATGCTTCCGGAGATCGACTTAGAAAGCAATTGAAGCGTGAATTTCCTTTAGCTCGGCATCTCTATATTGACCGCAAATTTAAAGAAGTGGCAGCTGCCCCATTGGAACATCTCGCGCAAATTTTATTAAGGGCTAGAATCGATGTGCATGCCCAGTATCTTCATAAAGGATGAATGTTTTAATGGAAGATTGGAATAGAGCGGATATCATTGAGAGCATCTCCAAACAGGAATCTGCTTTTATTTACTTTTATACACCCATGTGCGGGACTTGCCAGGTGGCAGGACGGATGCTTGAGATTGTGGAAGAAATGACTGGCGGAATATTTGGAAAAGCCGATTTGAATTACATGCCTGATTTGGCTATTGAGTTAAAAATTGAAAGTGTCCCATGTCTTTTCATTCTTCAGAATGGTTTGCCAGCCGAGAAAGTTTATGCATTCCGTTCTGTTCCCAATATGCTTGGCATCGTACAAAGGTATCTTGATAAAGACCAATAATATAGAATCGATGTTTAACTGCTCCTTTCTTAGGGGAAATGATAAGTATGCCGGAAAAGCCGGCCATGAAAAAACGAAAGGAATGGTTTTTTATCACCCCTCTAAAGATTCAGTACACCAACGAGATGGAAAAGGCACTTCACGGAGCTCACGGAATCGGTTATGAGACTTACAGGCATGATTGTGCAAAAAGAATCGAAGTTGAAAAGAAACGTGAAGAAGAGTATGTCGAGTCTAAGATAGTAGCAGAGAACATAGGTGGAGTCCTTTCGTCAGGAACATAATAAAATCAGGCTGATCTGTCTAAAATAGACAAATCAGTCTTTTTTTCACAGTTAAGAAAGCTTGTCGCCTAAGGCTGCGGAGGACCAAGTCTCGAGATGCTGTTTAAATCTTTAATGGAGTCGTCTGATATCTCTTAGTCAAGGTTCCACAATTAACGATCATTCTATGACTTCCTTATTATATATGCGGCGAAGTAACGGACGATTACATTAGCTTGTTAACTGCTGTTATTCGCCTCAATGCGGCCTCATTTGGCCTGTATCGTTGGAAAGACGCTTTTGTATGAGTATTTGAGAAGGTTCTCAAATAAAATAAGGGAAAATTCAATCCAGACGTGCTCTTGTTGATAATTATTTTAAAATGCGCTAAGATGATAAATGAGAAACAAATGAGAAAGAGAGAACAAATATTTTCTATATTTGGAGGTAATGAGGATGGCTTCAACGTTGACAATCAAAGATCTTAATGTGTCTATCGACGATAAAGAGATCTTAAAGGGTGTAAACATTAATATAAATGGTGGAGAAGTCCACGCTGTCATGGGACCCAATGGAACTGGGAAATCTACTTTATCCGCCTCCATCATGGGACATCCAAGATATACGGTGACAAGCGGAAGCATTACGCTTGACGGACAAGATGTCCTGGATATGGAGGTAGATGAGCGTGCACGTGCAGGCTTGTTTGCAGCTATGCAATATCCAAGTGAAATCAGTGGAGTGACAAATGCGGAGTTTTTAAGAACAGCTATCAACGCACGTCGCGAAGAGGGCAAAGAAATCTCCTTGATGAAATTCATCAAACAGATGGACAAAGAAATGGAACTGCTTGAAATGGATCCGAACATGGCACAGCGCTATTTGAATGAAGGGTTCTCAGGCGGGGAAAAGAAACGTAATGAAATACTCCAATTATTAATGCTTAAACCGAAATTTGCAATCCTGGATGAAATCGACTCCGGTCTTGACATAGATGCATTGAAAATAGTTTCCAAAGGAATTAACGAAATGAGAGGCAGCGATTTTGGATGCCTCGTCATCACTCACTACCAACGGCTTCTCAACTACATTACACCAGATTTTGTTCATGTTATGATGCAAGGACGTATCGTGAAATCAGGTGGCCCTGAGCTGGCACAGCGCCTGGAAGCGGAAGGCTATGACTGGGTTAAGGAAGAGCTTGGAATCGAAGATGAGACTGTTGGCCAAGAAGCATAAGTGGTAGGGGGATTGAAATGACAATTGATACGAAAATGACTATAGATCAAGAGTACATTCGTTCTTTTTCAAATAAAAACCATGAGCCGGAATGGTTTGCACAATTAAGAAGCCAAGCATTGGAAAAGGCTGAAGACTTACCAATGCCGAAGCCGGACAAAACAAGGATTACAAATTGGAATTTCACCGATTTTGCCAAACACGAAGCTGAAGGCAGCAAATTCGAATCGTTGTCTGATTTGCCGGAAGTTGCCAAATCAGTTGTTCATGTAGATGAAGATAACCAGAACCTGTATGTTCAACATAATCAGAAGCTGGCTTATTTGTCGCTGTCTGATGAGTTGAAAAAGCAAGGGGTCATTTTTACTGATCTGTCTACTGCTCTTCAAGAGCATGAAGATCTAGTCAAAAAATACTTCATGACTGACGCTGTGAAAATAGATGAGCATAAGCTAACAGCTTTCCATGCAGCACTTGTCAACGGTGGAGCGTTCTTGTACGTTCCAAAAAATGTGGAAGTGAAAGAGCCTATTCAGGCTGTATATATATTAGATGATAAAGAAGCAGCAGTGTTCAACCATGTGATTGTTGTAGCGGATGATAACAGCTCCGTTACTTACGTAGAGAACTATTTGTCTACAAATGAAGAAGTAAAGGGAATTGTCAACATCGTGTCTGAAGTGTTTGTCAATGCAAACGCAAAAGTGGTTTACGGAGCGGTCGATACAATTGCCAAAGGTTCTACTGTTTATGTGAATCGCAGAGGCATTACTGGGCGAGATGCTGAGTTGGATTGGGCGCTCGGTATGATGAACGATGCAAATACGATTTCCGAGAACACAACAAACCTCATTGGACAAGGTTCAAAAGGGGATGCAAAGACAGTCGTTGTCGGAAGAGGAAAGCAGACCCAAAACTTTACTACAAGCGTCATTCACTTTGGCAGAAACACTGAAGGCTTTATTTTAAACCATGGTGTTATGAAGGATGCGGCATCCTCCATCTTTAACGGAATCGGAAAGATTGAAAAAGGTGCATCCAAAGCGGATGCCGAACAGGAATCACGCGTATTAATGTTAAGTGAAAAAGCAAGGGGAGACGCGAATCCGATTTTGCTTATTGACGAAGATGATGTAATGGCGGGACATGCGGCGTCTGTTGGTCGAGTAGACCCGATGCAGCTCTTCTATATGATGAGCCGCGGTATTTCTAAAACAGATGCAGAGCGTCTCATCATACATGGCTTCCTCGCTCCTGTTGTAGAAAAATTACCTATCGAAGCTGTTAAAAGCCAACTGACAGAAATCATCGAAAGGAAAATGCGATAATGATAGCGAGCGACGTACGGAAACAGTTTCCCATTTTGGATCAGGAAGTCAATGGATACCCGCTAGTATATTTAGACAGTGCAGCTACTTCGCAGAAGCCTGTCCAAGTCATTGAGGCCCTTGAGGACTATTATCGAGGATATAACTCCAACGTTCATCGTGGTGTTCATACACTCGGAACAAGAGCCACGGATAAATATGAGGGTGCTAGGGAAAAGGCAAGACGTTTCATCAATGCCTCTTCAACTGAAGAGATCATTTTTACCCGAGGTGCCACAACAGCGATCAACACAGTTGCTGTAAGCTACGGCAGGGCAAATGTGAATCAAGGTGACGAAATCGTCATCACTTATATGGAGCACCATAGCAACATCATTCCGTGGCAGCAGCTTGCAAAAGAAAAGGGTGCGCAGCTTAAATTTATTCCTTTGCGTGAGGATGGCTCCATCAATGTGGATGAAGCTAGAAGCACCATTACAGATAAGACGAAGATCGTTTCGACATCTCATGTATCTAATGTTCTTGGTGTGATCAACCCGATTAAGGAGCTGGCAGCCATTGCACATAGCCATGGAGCAGTCATGGTTGTTGACGGAGCTCAAGGTGCTCCTCATATGAAGGTGGATGTCAGGGATCTCGACTGCGATTTTTATGCTTTGTCTGGTCATAAAATGTGTGCCCCGACAGGTATTGGAGTTCTGTATGGCAAGAGAGAACATTTGGAAAAAATGGAGCCGATCGAATTTGGCGGTGAAATGATTGACTTCGTTGGATTATATGAGTCGACATGGAAGGAGCTTCCTTGGAAGTTTGAAGCCGGAACGCCGATTATTGCTGGAGCTATCGGATTAGGAGCAGCTATCGACTTTTTAAGCGAAATCGGTTCTGAAGCGATTTTAGAGCATGAACATAAATTGGCTACTTATGCTCTTGAAAGAATGCCGGAGATTGAAAATCTGACAATCTATGGACCACATGAAGCTTCAAAACGTGCCGGTGTCATTACATTTAACATTGAAGATGTTCATCCTCATGATGTGGCGACTGTTCTTGATGCTGAGGGGATTGCTGTACGTGCAGGCCATCATTGTGCACAGCCACTCATGAAATGGCTGGATGTATCGGCAACAGCAAGAGCAAGCTTTTATATATATAACACTGAACAAGACATTGACAGACTTGTTGAAGGCCTTGTTAAAACAAAGGAGTATTTCACAAATGTCTTTTAATAATCTCGACAATCTCTATCGGCAAGTGATCATGGATCATTATAAAAACCCGCGGAATAAAGGAAGCCTGGAAGATGGCAGCTTAACGGTTGATATGAATAATCCTACTTGTGGAGACAGAATCCATTTGACGATGAATGTAGAAGACGGAAAAGTGACAGACGCTAAGTTTGATGGTGAAGGCTGCTCCATTTCAATGGCATCTGCCTCCATGATGACGCAGGCAGTCATCGGACAAGATACAGAAACAGCACTGAAGCTTTCAGGAATATTTTCAGAAATGATCCAAGGAAAAGACTTTGACGACGAGGATTTGGACCTTGGTGATATAGAAGCGTTGCAGGGAGTCTCTAAGTTTCCGGCGCGGATTAAATGTGCTACGTTGGCATGGAAAGCGTTAGAAAAGGGAATTAAGGAACAACAATAAAAGAATGGAGGAATGAATCAGTGGCTAAAAAAGCACCTCAAATTGGCGGCGAATATAAATATGGCTTTAGGGATAAAGACGTTTCTGTGTACCGTTCAGAGCGCGGCTTGACACGTGAAATTGTTGAGGAAATTTCTAAGATGAAAGAAGAGCCCCAATGGATGCTAGACTTCCGTCTTAAATCTTTGGAGCATTTTTACAAAATGCCGATGCCGCAATGGGGCGGGGATTTGAATTCTCTCAACTTTGATGAAATCAGATATTATGTAAAACCGTCCGAGAATGCAGAGCGCTCATGGGATGAAGTACCTGAGGAAATCAAACAGACTTTTGATAAGCTCGGTATTCCAGAGGCTGAACAAAAATGGCTCGCTGGGGTTTCTGCACAATATGAATCAGAAGTGGTTTACCACAATATGAAAGAAGATCTCGAGAACATGGGGATTGTCTTTAAAGATACAGATTCCGCCTTACAGGAAAATGAGGAAATCTTCAAGGAGCACTGGGCAACAGTTATTCCGCCAACAGATAATAAATTTGCTGCATTGAACTCAGCTGTGTGGTCCGGTGGATCATTCATCTATGTTCCGCCTGGAGTAAAAGTGGATACACCGCTCCAAGCATACTTCAGAATCAACTCTGAAAACATGGGACAATTTGAGCGTACACTCATTATTGTCGATGAAGGTGCACACGTTCACTATGTTGAAGGCTGTACAGCACCAACTTATACTACAAACTCATTGCACAGCGCAGTTGTTGAAATCATTGTCAAAAAGGATGCCTATTGCCGCTATACAACGATCCAAAACTGGGCAAACAACGTATACAATCTTGTTACAAAGCGTGCGGTTTGCGCTGAGCACGCGACAATGGAATGGATCGACGGTAACTTTGGTTCAAAATTGACGATGAAATATCCTGCTGTCATATTAAAAGGTGAAGGCGCAAGGGGCTTGACGCTTTCGATTGCAATGGCCGGTAAAGGGCAGCATCAGGATTCAGGGGCAAAAATGATGCACTTGGCTCCGAATACAACGTCTTCCATCGTTTCTAAATCCATGTCACAGCACGGAGGAAAAGTGACGTACCGTGGAATTGTCCACTTCGGCCGCAAAGCTGACGGTGCACGTTCAAACATTGAATGTGACACAATGATATTAGATGACAAATCCACGTCAGATACCATTCCGTACAATGAAATTTTAAATGACAACATTTCACTTGAGCACGAGGCAAAAGTTTCCAAAGTCTCCGAAGAGCAGCTCTTCTACTTGATGAGCCGCGGAATCAGCGAGCAGGAAGCAGTAGAAATGATCGTCATGGGCTTCATTGAGCCATTTACAAAAGAACTTCCAATGGAATATGCGGTTGAGATGAATCGTTTGATTAAGTTTGAGATGGAAGGTTCTATCGGCTAGACCTCCAGAACCCTTGTCACTACTGCATTAGTGGCGAGGGTTCAACTTATTTGTAAGTCGTTTTGCCATGTTTTTGCCACGTCAGACCTTTCTTTTAGTGTAGAAGACGAACTCATTGAGTTCGTCTTCTTCTATTTTATCTGTAAGTGTCAGCAGTTGTTTTGATGGATTTATACCCTAACATCTTTGAAATAAATTTGATACTGGCACCAGACTTAAGAAGTAAAACGGCATGTGTGTCTGAAATCATGAGTCCCTTTTATATCTACCCCTGCTTTTTTTGCAATAATTTCTTAGTGAATCTCGGACCGTAGATGGCGTTAAATAATTTCCTAAACAATTTTGAAAGATACTTCCATCCTCATTCTTCCTGAACGGTTCTTCGCTTAGAATTAACTCATTCTGTTTACCTTGAATTTCTTTAGTTCTCTCAACAGGTTGTCATTAAGGCCTATTGTCCTATAGGAAGAGGAGTTCTTTAGTGTAGTTATTTTTAGTGCATTGTTATTATCCCTGCTGGTTTGTTTATCGACAGTCAGTTTATTACCTTTAATATCTGTCTATTTAAGTGCAAAAGTTTCGCTAATCCGCAGTCCAGTTTGACTTAAGAAGTATATCAGCGTATAGTACAACCGATATTCCTTAAACCTCTGGTGCTGATATGTTTCCATAAAACTTAGTAGCTGATTTAATTCGTTTAATTGATAATATTTTAGTCTTTTTTATTTTGGCTTTATCTTTTACTGGGATTTTAAGCTTGTTAGATGGATCCTTCACTAATATCTCCAGATCGTGAACAGCATAATGGAAAATGCTTTTTAGTACGGATAAATACCTTAATCTCGTTCCGTAAGAATACTTTTCAATACCTTCATTATCAACTTTCTCAAAATAAAGATTCATCCATTCTAGTATGTCTTTCCGTCTAATTCGCGAAACCAGTTTCTTGTCGAAATAAGGCAAAATGTGAAGCCGGATGACCACTTCATATTGCTCGAAAGTGGGGTCCTTTAAATTCTTTTTGTTCATATTTAGCATTCATAGGCAAGCTCTCTAAAGGCTTTTTTTCTATCATTGAGTACATATCCATAATAAACTTTTTCCTCTGCTTTACCTGCTGACGGAATCCGTTGTTGAAAAACTAGATTCCTCAAACGGTTAGCTAGGAGGTGTTCAATGGTACATGCCAATTCGTGTTTTCATTGCAACGAATTTGGTAGCGATTTTTGCCAGGAATTAATCTTGTAAGCTCTGCCATAGTGTTTAAATACTTTTCTA
The DNA here is from genome assembly GCA_009928435.1 of Bacillus sp. HF117_J1_D. GTDB lineage: Bacteria > Bacillota > Bacilli > Bacillales > Bacillaceae_C > Siminovitchia. The sequence continues at coordinate 49,835 of JAABNQ010000005.1, read as the reverse complement.
CCGGTTACTGCGAAAGGGTCTTTTTTTATCCGAGATCTCATTGCGACTTTAAATGACAGCAGAATTTTGTCATCATCCTTATCAGGAAAGGTCACTATATGTAATCGAGTAAAAGAATTGGATTTAAAAATTCCATAGTTAGTCTCAGGAACTATGAGTTCTGATAGTCTTTCTTTTCCAGAAGGAGTTTTTATAACTCTCCATAATTTTTTGTCTCGATATTTTTCGAGAACGGCTCTCCTTGTGAGTAAATCCACGTTCATATTTGTTTCGGGATAAAAAGTTCTCAAATCAAAGAAAGCAATGTCTTTGGGAGAAGGGTTTACAACTTCTACGGTTGCAAGTAAAGCGTGATCATAAGGTTCAGGGATGCCATCGTCGTTCAAGAAAAATATCCTTCCACCTTCCATCACTTGTAAGTCTGGAGATATCTCTACTTGTAACGATTTTCGGTTACTCCATGCAACTACAATCGAAACTATTAACGCGATAAAAGAAATAATTAACGGAATTACCATTAAAACAAGATCCAATGACACAAAACCATCTCTCTTTCTTTTTTATAAGAAGTCAGCTAGGAGCCGTTTAATATTAAGGTCAAACGTCTGGTTTTCATTAACGGTGATGACTATGAAAGTGTCGAGTTAATTAATGAAATACCTCAAGAAGTGCACGGTATAGCATCGGGACAATTCATGGTGTTAAAACAGAAAACTATACCGTGTATCTCCAAAAGGAGTTGATAGTGTCCTTGAGTAGAAAAAAGGTTAGCTTCTATTTCTTCCTAGAAGTTCTTGTTTGAGATAATGCCGATCCAGCTACTGATTTAGAGGCTTTACTGAATCGTCCATCTCTTAATATTTTACTAGCCTTCGTTGCAACTCTTTTTGAAGTTTGTTTTTATTAGCTATCTTAATACCCTCCTTCCTACTTTGGGAATGTACGTTCTGTTTTATATTGTACCACGTTATGTCGTGGTAATGAAAGGAGGAATAATACAACATATTGTGTTTAAAAGAAATTCGTAAGGGAATGGGAAGGATGTTATCTTGGCAGTACTCAGAAGTCAAGTATCACTTGTTAGGTAGTAGCAGAAAAATCATTGATCATTGTGACCGATCCAGCTGTAATTCATCGTCATGGATGATGATGGCAATAAACGGTCATCCCCCATTAAAGGGAGATCGAGCAGGAAAAATTTATGCCAGTCGATTTTTCCCTACTTAGTTCGAAGAAGGCTCAAATCAATGGGATCTCCTCGCAAATTGACAAACGCACCTGTGGATACAAACGTCGGGAAAACGCACTTCAATCGGCGCCTGAACAGATTCCTTACATGATTGACGTGCACTGGCTAATGGGATAGACGCCAGTTATGTCCTTATGGATTCCTGGTTTACACTACCGCCACTTGTCAAAGCCATCGTTGAGCAAGGCTTGGATGTGATTGGGATGGTCAAAGAAACAAAGCAGCGCTATCTGGTAAATGGGAATCCTGTCTCTTTAAAACAACTCTACCGCATGGCTCAACCCGTACAGCCAAAGAAAGGAGTTCTTCGTTCCCTCCATACAAAGATGACTAATGGGACACCTGTAAAGGTAGTTTTCATTCGAAACCGAAACAAGAGAAGTGAATGGCTTGCTGTCCTCAGTACTGACTGCAGTCTGACCGAACAAGAGGTTATTCGGATCTATGGCATGCGCTGGTGGGACATCGAGGTCTTCTTTAAGACGGCCAAATCCCTCTTGAAACTTGAAAAAGAGTTTCAAAGCCGGTCATATGATGCGCTTATCAGCCATACAACCATTGTGTTTGCCCGTTTTATCGTACTCGCGTGGCAAAATCGCTGTCACACTGACCAGCGCACACTGGGCGGGCTATTCTACGAATTATGTGACGAAGTCAATGAACTCGTTTGGGCTGTCGCTTTACAGCAGTTAGTCGAGCTTCTTCAAGACGCATTAAAAAAGACGAATAAAAGAATCAAAAAGTTGAGTTCTTTACTAATTGCCGCCGACAGCTCCCTAATTTACAAAATGTATTAAGATCACAGATTTCTGAATCGTTTTGCCAAAGTAATGTGTCTAATAGGTAGAGAGGGTGAAGAAATGGAACGGGTGAAGGAAGTACAACCGGGCAATAGTCAGGCATTTGAATCTTTAATCCGAAAAGAGCAGGAGAAGCTATACCGTATAATTTTTGCATATGTACAAAATGAAGGTGATGCGATAGAAGTATATCAACAAGTAGTACTGCGGGCTTTTGAGAAGATTGACCAATTAAAGCAACCGGCATATTATTCGACTTGGATGATTCGTATTGCGATTAATCTGAGTATTACATATATGAAAAAAAGAAATAGAGAGCAGGCAGTTGCACCAGAAGTCTTTTCTTCATTAGGGACCGATGAAAAACTAATGGATGAGCGTATAGATTTATGGCAGGCATTACAGACATTGCCGAATCATTATAAAACGGCGCTGTTATTACGCTTTTATCATGACTACACTGTGCCTCAAATAGCAGAGATCGTAGAACTGCCCATTGGCACAGCTAAAACGCATATTCGTCGTGGACTACAAGCATTACGGAAGCAATTGAAGGGGGCTTATAATGATGAATGGGCAAAATCCGTTGAAGAGAATGTTGAATGATATTCCGGTCCCAAAAGACAAGTTGGAGGAAATATTGAGAGTTGAAGGATTAACAAAGATATTTAATAATTCAGCACATCAAATACGAGCTTTAAATCAAGTGAATTTCACATTGTATGAGGGTGAAAGGTTAGCAATAATGGGAACCAGTGGATCAGGTAAAAGTACATTACTTAATATGCTGAGTGCGATTGACGCTCCGACGAGTGGTAAAATGATGTTGTTTGGTGAAGATGCAAATATTTATCAAGAGCCAGAAGCTACGATTTATCGACGTGATCATATCGGGTTTATTTTTCAATCTTTTGAACTCCTAGAGGATTTGAATGTGATGGATAATGTAGCCATGCCGCTTATTTTAAAAGGTGTACCAAGTAAAGAAATTGAGCAATTAGTAAGAGAAGTATTAGCACAGGTTGATATGACAAAGTGGCGCGCCCATTTACCATCAGAATTATCCGGAGGACAGAAACAACGTGTAGCTATCGCACGGGCACTTATTGCTAAACCACCAATATTGTTAGCTGACGAACCAACCGGTGCACTTGATTTTAATACCACGAATGATATTTTAAATTTGCTTGTACAATTAAATGAAGAACTTCGCCAAACAATGGTGATTGTTACGCACGATGCTTATGTGGCAACATATGCGGATCGTGTATTATTCTTTCATGACGGACAAATTGTTGATCACTATATAAACGAAAAAAATGAATATGATTTAGGACATATCCTAGAGAAATTTAAAAGCATAGCTCGGGGTGACGAATGATGTTTAATCTACGAACCATCGCTTTAAAACTTTTTCGGGCAGGGAAAACACAGGTAATCACCAGTATCATTACCGTTGCAGTGGCTATCGCTCTTGTTGTGATGATATGTACATATGGATTTAGTGCAAAAGCAAAGTTAGATGATGATATATATGAACTCTATGGTGATAGTGATATCGAGTTTGGTTTTGATATGGAAGTAGAGAGCTATTTGGATACGGAGTTACTTGCCAAAGTAGAAAGCCTTGCTGAAATAAAGTCAGTAGCACCTGTTCTATTGGAGCCTGCAGTATATTTGGAAGGTGTTGATGTTCGCTTATTAGGGGTAAAGAATGATCAGTTGTCTAAAAGTCGTTTTCATTTCTCACGAGACATTCATCAGAATGAAATCATTGTAAGTGATCGTCTATTACAAACATTAGAAAAGTCTACTGGTGACCAACTGTCTATTGAGAATAGAAAATTTACAATCGTAGATACACTTCCGGTTGAAGAGTTCAATATAGCATACATTTCTCATCCTGATATGAAAGCCATGTATCCTCATATGGGTGAAGGAAAGTTTGCATTGGTGCAAACCATTCCAGATGTAGAAGAAGTGGTGGGTACGACTATTGCTAAAATGGATGAGCGCTTACGTGTTGATTTATTAAATGAATCGGAATTTGTGCAGGAAAATATTGAAAGTCTCCTCGTATTTATTATTGTCTTAACCTTGTTTGTCTTATTGATTACCGGAACATTATTACTATCCAACTTCCGAATTATTTTTACTAAGCTTCAAAAACAATTTATGCGTCTTCGTGCAATAGGTGCTACTATGAAGCAAATTGCAGTAATCGTATTCACTCAATTAACTGCAATTATAGTAATAGGAATAGCAATGGGAACATTCATTGGGATAACTATGATGAAATTTGGTTTGAACTCAGTTATCCAATTATTAGACTTACCTCCAATAGAAACGACGATACCTCTAATGACAGTGGGAGGAATCGCACTTTCAAGTTTTTTGGTATTACAATTATTCGTAGGATGGCAAGTGTGGAAATGCTCAAAAATATTACCCATGCAAATGAAACAACAAGAAGAGCGCGCAGTTTGGACGAAAATAAAGAGCTTAATCAGCGGGGGAATAGCAATTGTTGCTATTTTACTATTACTGATAGGATATCAAGTGAATGGACCAATTCAGAGTTTAATTGGCACAGCGGTATTGACTGCATTATTGATTTATCTACTACCCTATGTATTCCAATTAGTGTTAAAACATTTGTTATCACTTTCAAGAAAAATTTGTGGTAAAAATATGTATTTAGCGTTACAGCAGCTAATGTCTCAGATACGAAAAAATAAGTCAGCCATTTTAACGATTGTAAGTGTGATGGTTATTCTAGTATTTTGTACCGCAACGATGAAAAGTATAGCTAGTTCAGGTGAAAATTTTATTGAAGAGCAATTCCAAACAGAAGTGTATGGTACATATGATTTAGCGGATATTACTGGGGAACAAACACTTGAAATGTTAGCTGACATAAAGTCGTTAGAGGGAGTTCGAAATGTATATGCTAATAGTGAAATTTTAAGTTTAGAAATTGATTTATCTGATAGAACCACCTATGCGGATATCAGGGCAACAAATATTTCGCAACTAGAGGAAACGACTCGTACTACAGGTGCGATTGTGAAAGCAAGCTTTGCCAAAAAACATCAAATTGAAATAGGTGATCAATTACCGATATTTGATAGCATTCATAATAAAAAACATGAACCTGTGGTTGTTCATGCGATTTCTAATGATGAAAACTTATTCCGTTATAATGATATAATAGTTGATTGGTCATCACCAATGGCGGAGTTTTTAGCTCTAGATGAGGTATTTATTGATGCTGATAATACCGATATTCTCCAACCCATCATAAAGAAAAGGCCTGCACTGCATTTTACATCGAAAACGGCTGCGCTCAAGGAAGAAGAAAAGATGTTTCAGCAACGTTTTGCATTGATTATAAGTACACTAGTGATTTTACTAATGGCTTCAACATTTGGGGTATTACAAACATTAGGCAATACCATATTGCAACGGAAACGTGACTATCGCATTAAACGATTATTAGGCTTAACAGAAAACGGGATGATGTTAGTTATTATTTTGCAGGCACTTACTTTTATTTTTTATGGTGTAACTTTTGGGCTGGCCTTTGGTATTTTCTTTACTAAATTATTTTGGTTAGCTCTTGATCCAACGACTCGCACATTAGTTGATGCGGCGGCAATATTATTTACAGCGTCTATCATACTCTTACTAACGTTGATTTCATTTGCAATACAAGGTTATATGATGAGTCGGCGGCCTTTACAGCCCTTATCCGAAGATTAAATAACGATATCTATTATTCTTAGGTGGTCGAAAATAACATTAAAAGGAAAATGACCGTGATAGTTGATTCTAAACATTTTTACACAGGACAGGTTTGAGTTAAAGCCCTATTATGTTTATGATACTTCACAAAAACAATATATCTTATGCGGATGTTTGTAAACAACTTTGTCCCTTGTCCCATCAGTGGCAAGGGGCTTTTTATACTATATTTGCGAGTCTTAATTTGTTGAAGGAGGAAAATCTATATGTTATAATTATCTCGAATTAAAGATAAATAAATTATATGCATTTATGATTTGAGTACTTTAATTCGCACAAATGGTAATTTTTTACACTAGATAGTGCTTATCAAGGAGGTCCTGCCGAAAACCAAGTTACTGTGTAACATGTACGGAAGAAATACTGTCTAGTTTTTTCACTTAGTAGTCCAGCTAGCTTAAATGGTGTGGAAAAAGGGGAATAGCAAGGAAAAGAATGTTTAAAAACGATAAATGATGTCTAAACAAGATAGGTAGTTTAAAATAAAACTAATATTGGAGGCATTCATGATGAAAGCAGCAGTATGGTATGGCGAAAAAGATATTCGTGTAGAGGAACGCGAGCTAAAGCAAATGAAAGATAACGAGGTAACTGTACGTGTCGCTTGGACAGGAATTTGTGGATCAGATTTACATGAATATCAAGAAGGTCCAGTATTTATTCCGGTTGGGGAAGAGCACCCACTAACAGGACAGCAAGCGCCGCTAACAATGGGACATGAATTTGCAGGTATAGTAGAAAAAGTAGGTAAAAACGTAACATCTGTAAAAGTTGGTGATCGCGTTGCCATTAATCCAATGTACACTTATGGTAACAAACCAGAAGATGTCGATGCTTATGATGGTTTCCAATTTGTCGGACTAGGTTCAGACGGCGGCTTTGCTTCTCATGTGAATGTAGGTGAAAAACACATTTATAAATTGCCTGACAGTATGACGTTACAAGATGGTGCATTAGTAGAGCCTACAGCAGTTGCTGTACAAGCAGTTAAAGAAGCTAACATGCAATTTGGTGATACAGTAGCAGTATTTGGTGCTGGTCCGATTGGTCTTCTAACTACTATTGCTGCAAAAGCAGCCGGCGCAAGTAAAATCTTTGTATTCGACTTATCAGAGCAACGCTTGGCGAAAGCAAAAGAGCTTGGCGCAACACATGTTTACAATTCAGGAGAAGTAAACCCAGTTGAAGCGGTGAAAGCAATTGTGCCTGCTGGTGTAGACGTTGCATTTGAAGTTGCTGGTGTCGCTCCAACCTTCAAACAAGCGATTGATGTAACGCGTGCTCGTGGCACAATGGTTATAGTCTCTATTTTTGCACGCCCAATCGAATGGAATCCGATGCAATTAACAAATACTGGTGTTAAAGTGACGTCTACAATTGCTTACACACCATCAACATTCCAACAAACAATCGACTTAATGGGTACAGGTCAATTAAAACCGCAAGGTATTATTACTTCTAAAATAGAGTTAGATCATATTGTCGAAGAAGGATTCGAGGCATTAACAAACGATAAATCTCAAGCAAAAATTCTAGTTGAATTAAGCGGAGAAATGTAAAACATTTTATGCTTATTTTAATAAGGTGAGGCTTTTTAAAAGCCTTTAAAATAAGTCAGGCGAGGCATATTGAAATGGATATGTTTCCGCCTGATTTTTGTTTTTGTTGGTTCATTTCTTTTAATTTCAGTGAACAAGAGTGGTTGTTTCAGCTTTTCGCACACTCGGCATTTTATTCTGGTGTATGAGCCTTTTTTACCGAAGAGGCATTGTAAGGGTGGCGTCTCTGAAATGTAAAGTCTGATCATCTCGTTTTTTATTTCACTTAAAAGGGAATATAATGAAATGAAGTATTGGTCGATGGACTTTGAATCATGCTACACTGAAAGCAGGTGAGAATATGATTTATATAGGAGTAACGGGATGGGGTGACCATCAAATATACCCGGCTGGAACTGCGACACGCGATAAATTACAGGAATATGGGGCGCATTTTCCAACAGTGGAAGTGGATTCGTCTTTTTATGCGGTTCAATCTACTGACAATATGGAGAAGTGGGTCAAAGATACGCCCGCTGATTTTCGATTTGTCATTAAGGCTTATCAGGGAATGACGGGGCATCAGCGGGGAGACATTCCATTTGCATCTAAAGAGGAAATGTTTGATGCGTTTAATGAATCTCTTGCACCAGTTAAGGATAGCGGAAAGCTTGCGATGGTCCTTTTTCAGTTTCCACCATGGTTTGATTGCAAGAAAGAAAGCGTTGCTTATTTGCGATATTGCCGTGAGAAAATGACTGGATATCCAGTTGCCCTTGAGTTTCGTAACCAGTCCTGGTTTTCAGCCAGATTCCGTTCACAGACATTGAAATTTATGGAAACCGAAGGGTGGATTCACAGCATCTGTGATGAACCGCAGGCGGGGGAGGGATCAGTTCCAACAGTGCTTCAGGCAACCGATAAGGAAAAAACCCTTGTCCGCATGCACGGAAGGAATACCGCGGCATGGATGAAACCCAATGGAAAAAACTGGCGGGAGGTCCGCTATTTATATCGTTATAATCAAGAGGAATTGCTAGGATGGAAGGAAAATATTCTAAAGCTTCAAAAGCAAACGAAGGATATCTATGTGTTATTCAATAATAATTCCGGTGGCGATGCTGCTGGTAACGCAAAAGAATTTATCCAATTGATGGACATAGAATATGAAGGGCTTGCTGATAGACAGCTTAATTTGTTTTGATAAGCGTTTCGCCATAGCTGTTACACGACAAAAAAGTTGCGCCTCTCTAATGACTGATAGGAAGTGTATTTGTGAGAGAAAAAATTCATATCTATCATACAAATGATGTCCACAGCCATTTTGAAAAGTGGCCGAGGATCAGAAAATTTTTGAAAGAAAGAAAAGCTCTGCATGAAGCAAATGGAGAAGACGTTTTTATTTTTGATTGTGGTGATTTTGTTGACAGGCGGCACTCATTTACGGAAGGGACCCTTGGGAAGGGGAATGTGGAGCTATTAAATGATTCAGAGTACACCGCAGTCACTATAGGTAATAATGAAGGACTTACATTACCGCATGATGCTTTAAATCAACTATACAGTTCTGCCAAATTTGACGTATTGGCAGCGAATTTATATCTGTCTGGCGGGACTAGGCCTTCATGGGCACTGCCTTACCAAATATATAGAACCTCAAAAGGAACCAAAATAGGTGTTACTGCAGCAACAGCCTATTATCGTCCTTTATACAAATTATTGGGCTGGGAGCTATCTGAACCACTTTCAGAGCTAGAAAGTCAAATTGCCGAATTACAGGAGCGGGTGGACATCATTATTGTTTTATCCCACTTGGGGATGCATGATGATGAGGTGATGGCGAAAAATAATCCACGAGTTGATTTGATTTTGGGCGGACACACTCATCATGTTTTTATGAATGGGAAGAAAGTGAATCATACTACATTGGGTGCTGCCGGAAGATATGGAGAGTATATCGGTTACATAGAGGCTGAAGTGGATACGGGGCCATTTTTATGGAAAAATTATACGGCTCGCCTTTTCGAGACAGCCGTTGTGGATAATCCACCGAATGCCGCAGAGTATATTAAAGAGTTGGATGCAATTGGAAAGAAATTGCTGCTAACTGAAGTGGTCACTCTCCCTGAACCGCTGAACTATTCATGGCTAGAACAGTCCGAGCTGCCGGATATATTGTGTGAAGCCTTATATAAGTGGTGCAAAGCGGATTGTGCACTTGTCAATTCCGGTCTCGTTCTTTCGGCGCTTGAGAAAGGGAGAGTGACAAAATATGATTTGCATCGCATGTTACCGCATCCGATCAATCCATGTGTCGTGGAACTTTCAGGAGCAGAGCTTGAGGAGGTGCTCCTGAAAGCTGAGGAGAGCGGCCTATCTGAGCTAGAATTTCAAGGGCTTGGATTCAGGGGAGTGATGATGGGAAAATTTGTTTACCATGAAATAGAATATAAGAAGGATGGCGGATTGATCAACATTGCCGGGGAGCCATTGGATCGGGAGAGAATATATAACTTGGCAACCATAGATATGTTCACTTTTGGTGTATTTCTTCCACCAATAAAAAATGCACGGAGGAAGATCTACTATTTACCGGAGTTTGTCCGCGATTTGATGGAATGGGAATTGAAGAACCGATATGCTTGATCATGATCTGAACCACTTTTTATAACGGCGACAAGCCGGTTATTCTGCTGTTGGAGCTTTTGAACGCGGTGATTAAATCTTTACGCCCTGCCTTTGGGCAACTAATGATCCCGACTTTCATATAATGGGAATCGGGAGGGGTGGAATGGATGGTAAGTATTGAGCCGATATTGGTTGAGGGATATATGTTTGTTGCTTCCACTGTTTGTTTGCCGAAAACAACGCTACTGACTGTATCAAATGACAGAGGCTATATTATGTGCGGTGCACTTGATGTTGGGCTGCTAAACAGCAAGCTGAAGGATCGGGGCATTATTGCTGGAAGGGCAGTTGGTGTAAGGACGATTGCCCAATTGCTTGATGCACCGCTGGAATCTGTAACGATCGCTGCTAAGGAGCTTGGCATTACTCCAGGAACAAAAGGGCGGGAGGCCTTGCTGAAAATGCTTTGACAGAGTCTGAAATCTATCCCTAATAAGCACATCAAATATTTGATAAACGTGCGCTAATCCCCTCCTTGTACGCATATGTTTGTATAAGGGGGGATTATTTTTGGCTCGATTTCGTAAACGCAAATATCGGCGGGGGCCGCTGCCTTTCCGTTATGTCCTGTTGATATCATTTGTTTTTTTTACTTTTTCCACAGCTTCTGGACTGTGGATTGTGAATAAAGGGATAAAACCGACTTTATTAAACTATGCTGAGTCCCAAACTCGAAAAATTGCGCCGATGGTAGTAAGTAAAGCAGTCAAAGACGTAATTCCTGAAGTAAAAGATTTAAGGGAGATTACGGAGATTGTTCCGGATGGAGTTGGTGGAAAGAGTGTTCAATTCAAGACTGATATTATTAATGAAACTCAAGCGGATATATCTAAAGCAATCCAAATGAATTTGCGGCAAGCAGAAGCGGGAGATCTAGCTGCTTTTTATGAGGAGACAGGTGTACAATTTTCATATGATCAATCTGCAAAAGGGGAAGGAATCGTCTATTCATTTCCTTTAGGTCAAGCAACACATAACGCTTTACTGGGGAATCTTGGGCCACGGATTCCGATCAGGTTCACTCCGGTTGGCAGTGTAAACACGAATGTGGAAACGAAGGTGGAGCAATATCCGATCAATAATATGTTTGTAACAGTGTCTGTACGAGTCAGTGTAAACGTCCAGATTATTATCCCATTTGGCACAGAACAAGCGAGAGTGGAACAAGAAGTTCCGATTGCTATCGGATTATATCCCGGAGATGTCCCTCAATTTTACAATAATACCGGGACAATGAACCCGTCTATCCAATTCCCGGGTACGCAGAATACACCATAGCATTGTCAACTATTCTTTTTAATGATATTATACTTGTATAATAAGGATGTAAACCCTTTCAAAGGAGCGAACGGAGTGGAGGCATCGGTAAAAAACGACAGATTTTGAAGGAGAATGATTGTAGAAGCTTTGTTGGTACTGTTTTGTTAAAGCTACATGAGTGTGGTTTTTTCTTTGAATGGTATAGGAGCTGCTAAAATTTGAGGTTTGAAAAAAACTATTTTTCTATATAAAGTATAAAGGTAGCTTAGGCAGCAGTACACAGCAATAAGTCTGTGTCGGAACAGGAGGAAAATATGGAGCAATCGATTTATTCGTTATTGCCGCCGTTACTGGCGATATTGATGGTCATTCTTACTCGCAGGGTGCTGCTCTCTTTAGGGACAGGTATCATTGTATCGGCTTTATTATTGGGGAAAGGCAGTGTTGGAGAGTCTTTTTCTTATTTATGGGGTGCAGTCAAAGGAATTTTCGTCGAAGACGGCGGATTAAATTCCTGGAACATATGTATTTTAGCCTTCCTCTTTTTGTTAGGGGCGATAACCGCACTTATTAATATTGCGGGTGGAAGTAGGGCTTTTGGCGCATGGGCGATGACAAAAGTAAAAAGCCGTGCAGGTGCACAAATTCTAACCGCGATTTTTGGCATCATTATTTTTATTGATGATTATTTCAATGCTCTTGCGGTTGGGCAAGTGGCACGTCCTATTACAGATCGCCACCGTGTATCCAGAGCAAAGCTAGCTTATCTGATTGATTCAACCTCAGCGCCAATCTGTGTGATTTCACCTATTTCCAGCTGGGGGGCTTTCATCATCGGAATCATAGGGACAGTTCTTACAAAGCATAATATTACGGACATTTCGGCGTTCACTGCTTTCCTACAAATTATTCCGATGAATCTGTATGTGTGGGCGACTCTTGGGCTTGTCTTTATTATTGCCATCAGAAACGCTGATTTTGGTTCTATGAGAACACATGAAAAACGCACATTGGAAACAGGTATTCCTTATGACCCTAACAAAGCGATACCAGGTGAAATAAAAGAAGATCTGCCTTCAAGTGAAAATGGGTCAGTAGGAGATCTCGTCTGGCCGATTGTGGCTCTTTTTGCCGGAACGATTGCTGCTATTATTTGGAGCGGTATAAAAGAAAGTAAAAGTGGGGCAAGCATCATGGACATTTTCGGCAACGCTGATGTGGCGCTTGCTCTCATTATCGGCGGACTATTAGGTTTAGTTGTTGCTGCTAGTTTATTTCTTCGCCAAAAATCAATCAATCGCTCAATGGATGTCAAGCTCCTATTTAAAGGAATCAGAGTAGGGATGCGATCCATGCTGCCAGCTGTCATGATTTTGGTATTTGCTTGGGCGATCATCACTTTGATTGAAGAGTTGGGCACGGGTGTATTTCTTGGCAATCTCGTTGCAAACTCGCAGTTGAATATTTCCTTCCTGCCAGTCATTATGTTTGCCGTTGCCGGATTGATGGCATTTGCAACAGGTACGTCATGGGGATCTTTCGGTATTTTATTGCCGATTGCTGGACAGGTCGTTGCTGCAACTGATATGTCCATGATGCTGCCAGCGCTCGCAGCCGTTCTTGCAGGTTCCGTCTTTGGAGATCATTGTTCACCTATTTCGGACACGACGATTCTTTCATCGACTGGTGCAGGATGTAATCATATGGACCATGTGATTACTCAGCTTCCATATGCTCTGACATCGGCATTAATTGCAAGTATTGGTTTCGTTATTATGGGATTGACAGATAATGGGTTGCTGGGACTTGCTACAGTAGTTGTACTGCTGGGGATTTTTGCTTTAACTACACGAAAAAATAAAATTTCACAAAAACAGACAGTCATAGAAGAAAATTCAGGAAGATAAAAGGCAGCTTTTAGCTGTCTTTTATCTATATTGGAATAATTTTAATAAAAAAATCACAGAGAATGTATGCATAATTTCATTTTGACAAAATAAGAATGAGTAGCTATACTTATTATAGTTTGATAAATATTCAGATTTTTGGGCAAAAACAAATTACTTTTAAAGAGGAGGGTTATTTGTATGGAAAATCGTGCGCAATTCAGTTCGAGAGCCGGCTTTATTTTTGCAGCGGTTGGCTCAGCGGTTGGGCTTGGAAACATTTGGCGTTTTCCGGCTGTTGCGTATGATAATGGGGGCGGGGCATTCTTTCTTCCGTATTTGTTCGCATTACTCACAGCCGGAATCCCATTACTGATCCTGGAATTTGCCATCGGTCATAAATATCGGGGCTCAGCACCGCTTTCGTTGGCGAGGATCAGGAAAGGCGGAGAGTGGATTGGCTGGTGGCAAATCGGTATATCATTTGTTATTGCGACATATTATTCGGTCATCATTGCTTGGGCATTGGCCTACACCTATTTTTCCTTTAAGTTGGACTGGGGAAGCGATACAACAAACTTCCTGATTGCCGATTACTTAAAAGTAGGTGACACGGCATCCATGGGAAGCTTTGTTCCTGGAGTTCTAATTCCGCTTATCTTAGTCTGGGTGATCGTATTAGGAATCTTATTTGCGGGAGTTAAAAAAGGGATTGAAGTGGCAACGAAAATTATGATTCCTTTACTAGTTGTACTATTTGCAGTAATTGTCATTCGTGCTCTCACATTAGACGGAGCGGTCGAAGGATTGAATCAATTCTTTAAACCGGACTGGAGTGCGATTGGAAACGGAAAAGTATGGGTTGCAGCATATGGACAGATTTTCTTTAGCTTATCAATCGGTTTTGCCATTATGATTACTTACTCAAGTTACTTGCCGAAGAAATCTGATATCACCAACAGTGCTTTTATTACAGGTTTTGCCAACTCAGGTTTTGAGTTGCTCGCCGGTTTTGGAGTGTTTGCCGCACTAGGGTTTATAGCAGCACAACAAGGTGTTGGTGTCAATGAGGTAGTACAAGGTGGAGTGCTACTTGCATTTTCAGTTTTTCCGACTATCATCAATGAGTTACCCGGTTTTCAGCAAATTTTTGGTATTTTATTCTTCATATCATTGACACTTGCTGGATTGACCTCATTAATCTCCATTGTTGAAACATATATGGCGGGGATTCAGGAGAAATTTAATGTTTCCAGAACAAAGGCGGTTGTGTTCGGTGGAGGGTTGACAGCGATCATATCTCTTGTCTTCGCGACACAAAACGGCTTGAATTTGCTAGACGTGGCTGACTATTTCATCAACCAATTTGGGGTTGCGATGGCTGGTCTATTCGAGGTAATCTTTATCGCCTGGTTTGCGAAACAATTGAAACCGCTTCAATCATATGCTGATTCTGTTTCAGACATCAGACTAGGGGCTTGGTGGAGAATTTCATTATCAGTCATCACTCCAATTGTCCTTGGCTATATGATGTTCGATAATTTGCGCCAAAATCTTGTCGGAGATTATGGCGGTGGAGATTACCCACGTGAATTCCTGTTTAAATATGGGTGGACCGTTGCACTTGGCGCTATGTTCTTCGGTACGCTGATGTCCTTAAAAACATGGAAAAATCATGATCTCCATTATGAGTCTTCAGTGGATGAAAGGGAGGTAGGATAATGGGTGGCAGCGCGATTGCAATGATGATTATTGGGGTTATCATTATTTGGGGTGGCTTTGGAGCGAGCGTTGCATTGGCCATATCCAAGTCAAAAGAAGCAAAAAGAAAGGCCTAAATATTCGATGAAGCTTTGGGAATACATCCCAAAGCTTCATCCTTTTCTATCAGCTCTTTCCCACACTTTTAAATAAGGATAAGGATCAAATGACCATTCCTTAATGCCATCGTCTTTGTACATGCCAAAATGAAGGTGTGGAGGGAATTTTCCAGATGTTCCGGGAGGACCATATCCGGAGCTTCCAACACTGCCAATAACCTCACCTGACTGAACAACGTCCCCAATCTTTAATCCTTTGGCAAAGCCATTTAAGTGAGCATAGTAATGGTAAGTGTTATTTAAATCCCTAATGCCAACTCGCCATCCTCCATATTTATTCCATCCTTTAAGTTCCACAACACCATAAGCAGCTGCTCGGACTGGAGTTCCATACCCAGCAAAAATATCGGTCCCTTCATGGATTCTTCGACCTCCCCAGCCACGGCGATCCCCCCAAGTATTACGATAAGAATAATTGTATCCCTTTGGGATAGGGAAGGCTTTTTCATCCAAGTTAATTCGATTCATCTTCCTGTAAACCTGTGTATTAGACATAATCGCACCGACGGTTTTATCTCTTTTGTAATAATTCCATAAAGCTAGCCTAAATCTGGTATCATCTGTACCATATTGGGCAATGTAATTTCCGATTGTAAACAATACATCTTCTGTATGATTTGGGTCTGCCATTCCATCGCCAGTCCCGTCTTGGCCAAGTCCATTGAAAAAGCTGATGGATTTTGGATTAATGTCCTGTTTATCAGGGTTGGTTATACCGGTCCAATGTTCTGGCTGAATATATATCCCAAGCAGTTCATTGGGTTTCGGTAAATCTTTTCTGACATTCCGAATGCTTCGCTCATATTGATCAATTGCGGCCAAATAAAACCATGGGACTCCAGTTGCTGTTTCTGTTTTTTTATAAAACTCCATTCTTTTTTCGTTTATTTCCGACTGCGACATTTCGCTAGCTTCAACTGTTATTCCAGAAAAAAACATCATAATTGCCACCAATAGGATTGTTCTCAAATGGCTGCCACCTTCTTCCCTTCATGTGAAAAAATAAGTAGGGCCCATGAAAAATCACGGGCCGATAACTTAAATGCTGCACGGCTATCTTGAATTGATCATGCGGTCTTCTCTTGATTCGCCATTTTCATTTTCTGTTTCACTCACTTTTCGACCTTGTGGTGAACTCTCTTTCATCAAACGAATGGTGTCTTCGACTGTGTTATCCTTATTGGATGAATAAGGGTCAATAGAACCGATGTTTTCGACATTCTGTTTCAGGGCCGGGTCGTCTGTAACATATACGTGATACCAACGTGGTACTACCGACATGGCTGTTTTCTTAACCTGATCAGCTGTCTCAAACCTTGTTTTACTATCTGTTTCGCTTAATTTATAGGAAATGAATACCTCGGCATCTGTAACGACAACACTGCTGTCGAGAACATTCGGCAGAGCTACAGTCATCTTGCTAATGATGCTGGCCGTTTTTTCTCTATCCAAGGCATCACTACGTCTGATATCCTCTGTTTTTCCAGGAACAGGACTTTTCACTTCGCGCACGAAGCCATAATTTTGATCGTTATTTGAACGGTTATATAAATCGTGGCGGTCGTCTCTATTCATTGTGTTACCGCTTTTTTTGTAAACTCCATCATTTTCTGCGGTCTCGCGCTCATTTACTGCACAGGCACCTAACATCATGACACTTAAGACAATCGATGCAATCCTTGCTGTTTTCAAAAATACACCTCCTCTTTAATAGGATGTACGGTAATACGGTTTTTTTACTAGAAATTGTTACCGTTTAAGTTATAATTTAAGGAAGTAGTTGAAAAATTTAAGCGGGTGAGATAATTGATAGCCATACAAAATAAGCAATATGAGCTCGTTGAAGAATTCAGGGACGGTTTCAATGAGGAAGCATTGAGAGCCCGCTTCAGCGATATATTGATGAAGTATGATTATATTGTTGGTGACTGGGGATATGGTCAGCTCCGATTAAAGGGCTTTTTCTCAGACGACAATCATAAGGCATCATTTGATACAAAGATCAGCACTTTGCCGGATTATCTATACGAGTACTGTAACTTCGGCTGTGCATACTTTGTATTGAAAAAAATTGATAAATAGAAAAGCGGAAGACGGCCGCTCAGGGGCGACAAGCGCTGGAGAGCCATCCAATGAAGTCGTCCTTTGACT
>JAABNQ010000005.1:0-32485 GCA_009928435.1 Bacillus sp. HF117_J1_D | reverse complement strand
TGACTTCAATGGATGGATCGAAGCGACCTCGAGCCCCAGCCGTCTGTAGCTGGACAATAGAAAAGCGGAAGACGGCCGCTCAGGGGCGACAAGCGCTGGCCGCCGAAAGTCGCCACGTCCTGTGGCGTCGGTGGCACTAGGACATCCTGTCCGTCGGAGAGCCGTCCAATGAAGTCGTCCTTTGACTTCAATGGATGGATCGAAGCGACCTCGAGCCCCAGCCGTCTGTAGCTGGACAAAGAAAAGTGGATACGCTTATTCACTTCCACGCACCCCGTAAAAAATAGCCAAGCATCATCTTGGCCATTTTTTACGGGGTTAGCTGTCTTGGTATGGTTGCTCTGTGTCCTGGTTCGGATCATCATGTGTCGGATGGGCACCAGGAAATTTGCGAGGCCTGTTTTGGTGCATTGATTTGAATTCGTAGTTAAAAGCACTGTAATAGCGCTGTCCTTCTTTCCATGGAGTGGATTTATTTTCCACGCGTGTGACCTTTCCTCTCGGTGAACCGAAAGCCCCTTCGGGAAGCTCCTCTGGAATAAGGAAATTTCTTTGGGTTTCGACATTGGATACATCAGTATAGGTGATTTCCTCTTTATCAAGATGATCTTGGTGTGTTTCATCCATGTGATTACCACCTTTTTTTATGTTTAAATTGCCCCAAATGATCACATCTATTCGTGTATCAATCATTTATTTGATAAGATAGTAATAACAACTCATGGAGGTAATCAGAACTGTGTACTTTGTTGATCGCGAAAAAATAGAAAAAACGTTGACGTATATGGAAGAACAATTGCTTTATTTTGAAGGACAAAATGAGTGGATAACAGTAATTGAAAAGAATGCACTGGAAAGAATTGCACAGACCATCATTGAATCCATTCTTGATATTGGCAATGCGATGATTGATGGGTTTATCATGAGGGATCCGGGAAGCTATGAGGACATTATTGATATTCTTACTGACGAAAAAGTTGTCACAGAGGACATGAGCGAAAGCCTCAAGACTGTCATTGGTTTTCGGAAAATGCTCGTACAGCAATATATTGACGTTAATCATGAACAGGTTCAGGCGATGCTGAAAGAAGAAAGCAGTGCCCTTAAACAATTTCCGCCAAAGGTAAGAGATTATCTAACAAACGAGTTGGGACCTGTATCGGCATTTAAGAAGTGATGTTTGGAAGGTGGAATATTCGATGAAGGAGTATGATGGCTATCTGATTGACTTGGACGGTACAATGTACAGAGGGACAGATAGTATTCCAGAGGCTGTCCAGTTTGTAGCCCGCTTAAGGAAAAAAGGCATTCCTTATTTGTTTGTAACGAATAATTCCTCAAAAACCGCTGAACAAGTGGCTGAACATTTAACCCTTGTGGGAATAGATGCGAAAAAGGAAGAGATTTTTACTACCTCAATGGCAGCGGCTAACTACTTGTATGATCACCATCCTGATACTTCCATCTATGTAATTGGAGAAACAGGGCTGATGTCGGCTTTGGAGGAGAGAGGTCTTAAGTTAACAGATGATGAGCCGGAAGCCGTGATTATTGGAATAGATCGGAAAATAACGTATGAAAAGCTAGCGAAAGCTTGCCTTTCTGTTCGGGAAGGAGCAATGTTCTTTTCTACGAATGGTGACATAGCTCTTCCGACGGAGAGAGGATTACTCCCAGGTAACGGAGCAATTACGTCTGTTGTATCCATTTCGACTCAAATTGAGCCCGTATTTATAGGCAAACCACATCGTATTATTATGGATCAGGCTTTGAAGGTGCTTGGCTCTCCTAAGGAAAAAACTCTGATGGTTGGAGATAATTACGACACGGATATTTTGGCGGGCATGAACATTGGAATGGACACGCTTCTCGTTCATACTGGAGTTACGACAAGAGCATCATTAAAAGAAAAGAAGAGCCAACCTACACATGTAGTGGATACGCTTGAAAAATGGAACATATAACTACATACAGCAGAAGTCTCCCTATTCTGTAAGTGGTGAGTTTAAATTCTATAAGATTAAAGCCCCGGTTGAATAAGTTAAAGCCTCCGGCGGATCGGATGCCACAAGTTTTCAAAGAGTATTGATCAAGCGGAGCTTGATCATAAAAATGTCCCAGCTTGCCTATTGGCAGGTTGGGACATTTTTTCTTCATCATTGTCCCCTATTCTATAGCTTTATTCCTCGCCTTTAGCACTGTGAGCAAGCCTACTGGAGGCCGCTGCAGCAATGGCGCCGACGATGTCATCGAGAAAAGTATGAACTTCGCCTGTTGAATGGTCGTTCAAATGCTCTAAAATGCCAGGTTTCTGTTTGTCAATATAACCATAGTTCGTAAAACCAATTGAGCCGTACACATTGACTATAGAGAAAGCTAGAATTTCATCTACTCCGTACATACTTTCGTCAGTACCGATAATAGTTTGAAGAGGTTCATCCAATTTCCCTTGTTCGGCCATTATATCCAGTTGAATACCGGTCAATATGGCATTTTGTACTTCTCTTTTACGAAGAACGCGCTCAATATTAAATATACATTCCTCAGTGGTGAGGTTGGGATGGTATTTTTTTTGCAAATACATCACAAGTTCTGCAATGTCCTCGATGGTAACACCGCGCTCACCCAATAAGCGGCGTGCAGTCTGTTCCAGCTCTGTCATTTTTCTATCTGTGGTCATTTCTACTCACCCTTTATGTCGTGAAGTTCTATTTGAATCTCATTCTTTCCTCCTCTGCAAATTCCATGTAAAAAAACAAACCTTCAGCAAAATAACCAATCTCGCTCATATACTTATATAGGGGATAAAGTGATAAGAGAGGGATGTTTTATGTTTACGGATATTTTGGAGAAGTATTTTGATATCAAAGCAGAACAGTCCATCCGAATTGGACGGCAACCCCGCTTTTTTTCAAATGGTTTGTTGTATACTATTGTTTCCGTGACTCATGTGGAACAGGAGGTTCTAATAGAATTATATGAAATGTCAGAGCACATGGCAAAGCATTCAGATAAAAAAGTGTCAAGGTTTGTGGCGGGAAAAGACGGAAAGTATTTGATCACGGATGAAAACGAGGATTATGTGGCTCTTCAGAATCAATCTCACGCAGCTAACCGAAAGCGTAAGATCGGCCGTCAATTAGCAAGATTTCATAACCGTGGAAAAAGCTTGCAGGTTCCCATAACCACATTGAATAGAGCTGGCGAGTGGAAGGACTATTGGGCTGTTAGACTTGATCAAATGGAGAAAGTATGGACAGGTCTACTTCATGAGCCACCTAGAGAGGAATTTGACAAGATGTTCATGGAATCCTTCCCCTATTATATGGGCTTGAGCGAGAATGCTATTCAATACGTGACAGATACTGAGCTGGACGAGCAGCTTCATCGTTTTGATTATGGAACGATTTGTCATGAGCGGTTTTATGATGAGTTATGGAAGGATGAGCAAGAAATAAGGAATCCTTTTGATTGGGTCTTTGACCATCCGTCAAGGGATATTTCGGAATGGATTCGAGACCGTTATTTTAGAAGCAGTCGGACACTTTATCCGGACATGACAAAATTTTTAACCGAGTACCAATCCATATCACCAATATCACCATTTGCCTGGAGACTGATCTACGCAAGATTGTTATTTCCGCTTCATTACTTTTCGTGTGTAGAAGAATATTATAATACCAATTCACAGTCAAGAAAAAAGCATCTGGAAGAGGCATTAGCTAGGTATTTGAGGGATACGCAGGATTATGAACGGTTTCTTCGTTCTTTTTATTCAATGGCTGGAGTGAAACAAAAGCTGCCGGCAGTTGATTGGCTTTGAGGAGATTGTCACTATTCAAATAAAAAACGATTCGGAAAATCCGAATCGCGAATCAAAATACCTGTTCTACTTCAACGACGCCAGGCACTTCTTCAACCAGTGCTCGCTCGATACCGGCTTTCAATGTAATTGTAGAGCTTGGGCATGTACCGCAAGCACCCAATAGACGAAGTTTTACAATCCCTTCATCCACATCTACGAGTTCGCAGTCGCCGCCGTCACGAAGAAGAAAAGGCCGTAATTTATCGAGTACTTCTTGAACTTGACTGTACATTGCTTGTTCAGACATTCAGATCTACTCCCTTCCTCATCCCATTATAATCAGAAACGCAAAAAAAATCTATGGCTATGTTTGGGCATGCTTAAAGTCTGTGTCTTAATGCTATATGCTAGGAGGGGATATCCAAAACTTGGCTTATTCTCTAAGTTATTTTTGTTGTCGCCAAGTATATTTTCCAATACCAGGTTGTTTCTGTTATGAACAGACATTCTTATTGGGAATTTTCTTTAATCAGGGTACAATGAACGAAAAGGAGTGTGGGTGCAATGAAAAAAGAAGCTGAAATATTCGTTTATGGGGCTGAGCAGATTTGCGCAAGCTGCGTAAACTTGCCGTCTTCGAAAGAGACATATGAATGGTTGGAAGCGGCCATTTCGCGAAAATTTCCGGAACAGCCTTTTAAAATCCGATATATCGATATTTTTAATCCACCTAATGAGGAAGTGGTAAAAGAATTTGCAGAGCGAGTAATCGACGAAGATTTGTTTTATCCTGTTGTAACGATAGACGCAGAAATAATTGGAGAAGGGAATCCTCGGTTAAAAGATGTGTACCAGAAGATGGAAGAATCCGGTTATCGCTCAGAATAAATAGATAGTCGGAATCAGAAAAAACTGATTCCGACTACGATAAATGCGGCCATAAGGGTTTCGCGCTTGCGTTTTTGTTCATCCATTATGGTATTTGTACATCCATAAAATTCCTGATTTCAGAATACGAGCGATACGTCCTGTGATAGCACGCTCTGCCATTAGTCCAAAGCCCTGCTTTTTACCAAGTGAGCCAAGGACACCTTTGAGCTTAATGGTAGGCAATTCTGCTGGGAGTTCTTGTCCGCTCCAGCGCTTTTGAAGGATTTGAGCGATTTGATCTGCTTGTCCTTCCGCGAGCTGAGCACTAGGGGCATAAGGAAGACTGGCACAGTCTCCAACAACATACACATGCTCATCAACTGGGATATTATGGTGCTTTGTTAATACCACTCTGCCTTGCTTATCCTTCTCTACATCCAATTCACGCACAATCCAGTTTGGCTGGATACCGGCAGTCCAAACAATCACATCTGTTTGAACTGGCTCATCATGATTAAAAAGGGTCTGGTCTTCCACTTTTGTAATGTTTGCTCCATTGATGACTTCAACACCATTTGTTTGGAACCAATTTTGTACATAGCGGCTGACTCTTTCTGGAAATGAAGAGAGAATGATCTTTCCACGGTCAAATAGTTTAATGACCAAGTCCTCACGACTTTCTCTGAGTTCACTTGCGAGCTCCACTCCGCTCAGGCCTCCGCCTACAATACTGACAACAGAATTAGCCGGCAGGTTGTTCAAGGTTTGATACGTCTCACGAGCCTTTTCTATATTTTGAATACTATGAGTATGTTCTTTGGCACCGGGGATATTATGATACTTATCTTCACATCCTAGACCGATCACTAAATCATCATATGGGACAGGCTCTCCTTCATCCAGATGAACCAGTTTGTTCTCAAGATCAATGTTTGTGATTTCACCATATTTTAATTCAAGGCGCGGATGTTCAGGAAAGGGTACACGGACTTCCTGATCTGAAACTGTTCCCGCAGCCAATGCGTAGTATTCTGTTTTAAGACAGTGGTATGGCACTCGATCAATCAAGGTGATGGATACGTCTTCTGGTAAGTTATTTGGCAGCAAACGGTGCAGCATCCGCATATTTCCATACCCACCGCCCAACAATACTAATTTTTTCATGCAAACAATCTCCTTTTGCCCTCTAATTATCCTATAGAGTAAAGTAAAGAAAAAACAAATATGTATCAGTTTTATGAGTTATATCCAACGTACAGTATAGCGGAATCTACCTTGATACACAACAGGATTAATATGTTTCGCTTTGTTGGGCTGAACTAAGAAGGCTTTCAAATTGACTAACCCGTGCGAAAAGAGTAGGATAGGGACTGGTAATGAGGTGAAGCAAATGAATCCTATCATAGAATTTTGCATCAGTAACCTTGGCATGGGCGGGTATGAAGCAATGCAAAAATTAGAAGAAGATCCAGACTTGGACATTATGGAATATGGTTGTCTGGACCATTGCGATTTATGCGATGAAACTTTGTATGCTCTAGTTAACGGAGAAGTGGTCACTGGAGAGAATCCGGAGGATTTGGTCAAAAACATTTACCAATATATAGAGGATAATCCGATGTTTTAACTTCATTTCGCAGAAGTCTCTGGCTGATACACAGATTTTCAGAGGAAAGTCGAGTGAAACCCGATACAATTTGGGCGCAAATAGGCTAAGGCGCAGCTGATTGTAAACGATTGGTTGAGAATAGCCCCATCTAGGTTTATAATAAAGGAAGGACTTCATTTCTCGTAAGAGGGGGTGCAGATTCATGAGCGATCTAATTACGTTGACCGAATCGGCTGCAGTGCAGATCAAAAAAATGATCAAAGAAAATGGAGAAGAAGGAGCCCATTTCCGTTTTTCCATTAACGGCGGCGGCTGTAGTGGTTTATCATACGGCATGAGTCTTGACCATGAAAGAGTCGAAAAGGATACATTTTTCGAACAACATGGAGTAAGTGTTGTCATTGATGAGGAGACTGCGCCGATTGTTGCTGGTACTGTCATTGATTTTAAACAGTCTCTAATGGGCGGCGGTTTTACAATAGATAATCCGAACGCACTTGTATCTTGTGGATGCGGTTCATCTTTCCGAACGGCTAAAGTGTCGGGTACGCCGGAAGAATGTTAATATAAAAAGCCTGAACAGAAATTCTGTTCAGGCTTTTTATATTTGAGTTTAACATCTTGAACCATGTGCTTTGTTGTCCAGTTCAGCGCCGATAAATAGGTGCTTGTACGTTTCTTATTTATCAAATAAGGAAGTACTATGCATTGGCTGCACTCTTGCCTTTGGATCGATGTAAGCTTTCGCGTTGCTGACGGCTGTCGGTGCTTCACCAAATCCAGTAGCAATCAATTTTACTTTTCCATCGTATGTTGTAATATCGCCTGCTGCATAAATTCCTGGAATGTTTGTTTCCATTTTGGAGTTGACAACAATGGAGTTCTTTTCTATTTCAATGCCCCAATCCTTAATCGGTCCGAGTGAAGAAACGAATCCATAATTGCAGATAAGTGAATCCAATTCGATTTCTTCTACGGCATCGCCTCTCACTTCCTGGATGACAAGCTTTTTAATGGAGTCTTCATCACAAATAATGCTTGAAGCGGCAAAAGGTGTTTTAATTTCAACTGAAGATTCTTTTAGTTGGTTAACGCTGCTTTCGTGAGCACGGAATTTATCTCTGCGGTGGACAAGTGTCACCTTCTCAGCAATCGGTTCGAGCATCAATGCCCAGTCAACAGCGGAATCTCCTCCACCTAAGATGACGACTCTTTGCCCCTCGAACTTTTTCATATCATCTACAAAATAGTGGAGATTTTTGTCTTCGTATTGTTCAGCTTTTTCCACTTCCAGCTTTCTTGGCTGGAAGGCGCCGATTCCCGCAGTAATAATAATTGATTTGGAATAATGGATTTCTTTGTCAGTTGTCAATTTAAAAGTTCCATCTTCCAGTTTCTCAACATTTTGGACGGATTGTCCAAGACAAATGGTTTGAGAGAAAAGCTTAAGTTGCTCCTTCAGGTTGTTGACCAGATCCTGTGCTTTAATCTTTGGAAAACCGGCCACATCATATATATACTTTTCCGGATATAGGGCTGCCAATTGCCCACCGAGTTGGGGAAGACTTTCTATCACTTTAACTGATGAATTCCTCATTCCAGCATAAAAGGCAGTGAACAGCCCAGCAGGACCTGCCCCGATGATGGTCATATCAAAAACTTGCTGATCTTCTTTCAAAGAAAACCCCTCCTAAGTTCTTAAACAACTTCATTATGTCATCTAACACGTTCTTATTGTGCCATACAATGCATAATTTTGTCATATAAAACGGTCTAAGGACACCCGAAAAACAGCAATAAAAACAGTTTTTGTTTTATAAATTTCAGAATTGTTATTCTTCCGAAAAACTGCTTGAAAAAAGAATATAAAAGCCATATGATGTATTGAGACATATGTCTATTTTTTGTGACATTTTTTTGCTTGTGTACGTGAAGTGCATCACATAATTTTATTACTACTTTTCTTACTATGCATTTCAACCGTACAAATGTTAATAATAAGACGAAAAGGTGGAAGTGATTAGATTGAGAAAGCCAAAGATTGTAGTATTAGGCGCTGGTTACGGCGGATTAATGACAGTGACACGTCTTCAAAAACAGCTCGGAAATAATGATGCCGACATTGTTCTAGTCAATAAAAATGATTACCATTATGAAACAACATGGTTGCATGAAGCTTCTGCCGGTACATTGTCTCCTGACCAGGTCCGTTATGATATTGCAAATGTTGTTGACAAAAGTAAAGTTAAATTCGTAAAAGACACCGCTCTGAAAGTTGATACGGAAGCTAAAACAATTCAACTTGAAAAAGGAAATGAGCTTTCTTATGACTACCTCGTAATCGCTTTAGGCGGAGCTCCAGAAACATTTGGAATTCAAGGGCTTGATAAGTATGCATTTTCGATTACGAATGTCGATACAGCTAGACAAATCCGCGAGCATATTGAATATCAATTCGCGACTTATCAAATTGATCGAAAACCTGAGCGCTTAACAATCGTTGTCGGCGGCGCCGGCTTTACAGGTATTGAATTCCTTGGAGAGCTGGGCAACCGCATTCCAGAGCTCTGTAAGGAATATGATATTGAAAAAGATATGGTAAAAGTAGTCTGTGTGGAAGCTGCTCCTACAGCTCTTCCTGGATTTGATCCTGAGCTTGTTGAATATGCCACCGCATTACTTGAAAGAAAAAATGTGGAATTCCGCATTGGTACTGCTATTAAAGAAGCGACTCCAGAAGGAATCGTTGTGGCTAAAGGTGAAGATGATACAGAGGAGATCAAAGCTGGCACAGTAGTTTGGGCAGCAGGAGTACGGGGCAACCCGATTATTGTCGAATCTGGCATTGAAAATATGCGTGGCAGGGTAAAAGTTGAGCCAGACCTACGTGCACCTGGTTTATCTGATGTATTTGTTATTGGCGACTGTTCGCTCGTCATCAACGAAGAAATCAATCGCCCTTATCCGCCAACTGCTCAAATTGCGATGCAGCAAGGTGAGTTTGTTGCAAATAATTTGGTAAGTCTTATTAACGGAAAAACACCTGCTAACACGTTTGTATTTGATAACAAAGGAACAGTTTGTTCCCTTGGTGATGACGATGCTATTGGTGTTGTCTTCGGCAAAAAGGTTACAGGAACAAAAGCTTCATTTATGAAGAAAATGATCGACAACCGTGCCCTTTACATGATTGGCGGGGTCTCGCTGACAATGAAAAAAGGGAAATTCAATTTACTTAAGTAATGAGTAATGAAGGCAGAATCTATTTGGATTCTGTCTTTTTTGAGAGAATCATAGGGGAAAATCGAATCGTTTCTGGAAATAGCTTTTCATAGAAAGTGTGGGGAGATGAGGATGGGCCAAGACCGAGGAAAAGTTTGGCTGGCCGTTTGTGGAGTGGTTATTGATCAGAATGGACGATGGCTTGTTGTGAAGAAAAAATACGGCGGAGCCAAAGGAAAGTGGACGCTACCCGCAGGATTTGTCGACCCTGCTGAAACGATGGATGAAGCGGTTGAAAGAGAAATACTTGAAGAAACAGGGATCGTATGCACGGTGACTGGTTTGCTTGGTGCAAGGACAGGTGTGCTGCAATCCTCGATCAGCGACAATATGATGATCTTTGCCTGCAAGCCGAAAAATACAACGGTTCTTGTTCAAGAGAAGGAACTTGAAGAGGCCTGTTGGATGACACCTGACAGTCTTCTTGCTGACAAACATACCTCTGTTATGATTTCGGAGCTAATAAAAGGAGGATACGGACCGCTTCAAAAAGAGATGAATGACATTAATCCGGGCAATCAATTTGGATATACAGCCTATAAATTATTTCTCTAAAGATTAGTTCGTTCTCATTCTTTCGAGGCAATAAGCACATTTTCTGTGACGGCTGAAGAACTGTACTCTTTGAATAGTCTTATTTGCTAATCAAGACGCTTCCGCTTTCTTCACAATTGTCATGAATTCGTCCGAGTCTTTGCATTGACGCTCTATCAACCATTCAGTAAACTTGGTATGAAAGTGAAATCGAGGAGGAAAACAGCTATGCCACTTCCAGTCCTGTTAATATCAATATTATTATTTTTTGTCCTATTTTTTGGGATTGGATTTTTACTGAATATGCTGCTGAGGATGACATGGATTATGGCGTTTATTTATCCGCTTGTCGCCATATTAATTGTGGATAAAGTGAAATTCATAGATTATTTCACATCTCCATCAGCGTCTTTTTCAAGTCTGGGAACAAGTATTTCCAATCTTGCCGCAGCCGATTTAATCATTTTGTCAAGCGGTTTGGTAGGGGCTGTCGCAGCAGGCTTTACAATGCGAGTTTTGCGTAAAAAAGGATATCGAATGTTTTAAATCTGTACAAACGCCTCAGGGATTTTATCCAGGCGTTTGTTTGCTTTTTGGGGAAAGTTCAACTTAAAAGGCTGTTTACCTTGCTCAAATCTTATTCTCAAATGTTAAATTAATTGAATAAACCTCCTCAAAAAAAGGGAATAATAACCCTGAGAGGAGTGAATGAATGTTTACGCGTTACCTATATATCAGGAGAATATGGATGCTGCTTTTATTTACAGCGGCAATAGGGGCAACGTTTGAATCGCTGTCGGGCATGGATTTAAGAACGACTGCCCAAATGATATTGTCAGATTCAAAAAAGTTGAAGGATGAACCAGTATTGGATGCTATTCAAGTGGGGAAACCTGCTGAGGAAGAAACACGACCATTGGAGGAGGCATTCGATTGGTCTCGATATCCTGTGAAAAAGGTTGTTGCAACTGGATATACAGCGGGCGAAGAATCTACAGGAAAACAGCCTGGACATCCGTCTTATGGCATTACATACTCAGGGGTAAAAGTGAAAAGAGACTTATATTCAACAGTAGCGGCAGATCCAAAGGTATTTCCGATCGGCACGATTTTATTTATTCCCGGATATGGATATGGTGTCGTTGCCGATACAGGTTCAGCTATTAAAGGCAATAAACTTGATCTGTATTATGATACTGTTGATGAAGTATATAGCCATTGGGGAAAAAAAAGGAACTGGAAAAATAACGGAAGAAGAATTGACCGCCTTGAATGAAGATGAGGCGATGCAAGTGTTCAGGCAGTCTTATTTGAAAACAGAAGATTAGAATGAAGGGCTGACGGATTTTGATCCGCAGCCTTTTTGGATTTGACTCGTTCAGAAGAAGACGTTCCTGCAATTAAATTATAGGTTCAATAAAATAATAAAGAATAAGTGCAAGTCCGATTCCAGTCAATCCACCAAAAAATACTTCCACTGGTTTATGTCCAAGCAACTCTTTTAATTCATCCCTTTTTTCATGTTTGGGCTTTTCTGGCCAATCCTTTGCTTCTTCTAAAAAACGCTGAAAGTCTGAAGTGAGCTGATTTAAAACAATCGCATGTTCTCCAGCCTGTCTTCGTACTCCTGTTGCATCGAACATAACAATGATGGCAAATACAGCAGATACAGCGAATAATGGTGACCCAAGTCCTTCCTGGAGAGCAATTCCGGTAGAAAGGGCAGCCACTGCTGCAGAGTGGGAGCTGGGCATTCCACCTGTAGAAGTCAGCAAGGACCAATCCCATTTTTTTGTAACGATAAAATGAAGGGGAACTTTCACAAACTGAGCAAAGAAAATGGCTGTGAGAGCAAACCAAAGAGGGAAATTTAAAAACAGATCCATCAATTGACATCCTTTCTTGTTGAGGAAACAATAAAACACCTATATTATTGATCGTTTTATTATGTATGCCATGTCCAGCTCCGACGGACAGCCTGTTCGGGTGGCATTCGCTTCTGTTCTGATTGATCATTCTTTTTCTATATTACCACAACAGTTTAAAAAGAAATCATTCTTTTGGAAAACTCGAAACTCCCGAATATTTCCTTTATAATTTAACCAAAGGAGTGGTTTGCATTGTTTTGTATCTCACATGGAAATCCATATGAAAGTGACCAGGAATGTATGTTGATTGGTTTGCTCGATCAACCGAAAAAGTTCACAGAAGGATTGCAACAGCTTGATGATGCATTTCAGGGGAAGCTGACAGAACTTGTCAAAACAGGTGATATTTCTGCCAAATATAAATCAGTCACGGTCTTACATAGCTTAGGCAATACACCTGTTAAACGATTTATTTTTATCGGGCTGGGAAAAGAAAAAGAGCTGACAGTTGAAAGGCTACGGGAAGTAGTCGGAAAGGCATCAAAGAAATTAAGAGATTTACGAGTGAAGTCATTTTCCATCGCATTGGACACCTTAATCGCAGGTGGCATTTCTGCTGAAGAAACGGCTTGGACTGTGAGTGAAGCTTATACAATGGCGTCATATGAATTTGACGGTTATAGGAAAAAATCCAATGAACCAGAGGTACTTATTGATACCGTAACTGTTTTTACAAATGCAGATAGAAAGAAAATTGACTCGGCTGTGAACACAGGATGGATATTCGGTACAGGAGTAAACCATGCAAGAACACTTGTAAATAAACCGAGTAATCTGTTGCGGCCTTCCGATTTGGCGGCATACGCTGCTGAATTAGCAGATGAATATGGCTTTGAAATAGAGCTTTTAGAAAAAAAGGAAATGGAAAAACTTGGGATGGGGGCATTTCTAGCGGTAAATCAAGGATCCGAAGAACCACCCTTTATGATTGTATTGAAGTACCAAGGAAAAACGGATTGGACAGATGTTCTCGGACTGGTAGGAAAAGGGATAACATTTGATACCGGAGGCTATTCCATCAAACCAAAAGCTGGAATAGTCGGGATGAAAACAGATATGGGCGGTGCAGCTTCTGTACTGGGGGCCATGGAGGTGATCGGCCGGATCAAGCCTGAAAGGAATGTAGTTGCAGTCATTCCAGCCACTGATAATGTAATCAGTGAAAAAGCATTTAAGCCGGACGATGTCATCACATCAATGAACGGAAAAACAATTGAAGTGTTAAACACAGATGCGGAAGGGCGCCTTGTTCTGGCAGATGCTATCACCTATGCGAAAATGCATGGTGCGGACCGCCTGGTGGATGTGGCTACATTGACTGGTGGAGTTATCATAGCACTCGGTCTTGACAAAACGGGAGCCATCACGAATAATGAGGAATTTTATCAAGAAGTGAAAGAAGCATCGAACAGGACAGGTGAATTTATATGGCTGTTGCCTTACACAGAAAATGATAAGAAGCGGGTGCGTTCTAGCAAGATTGCCGATCTGAATAATTCTCCTGGTAGGGAAGGGCATGCTATCATGGGTGGAGCTTTCATCGGAGAATTTGTGGAAAATACCCCATGGGTTCATTTAGATATCGCTGGAACTGCAACATCTGACGGGGAGAATGATCTTGGGCCTTCAGGAGCTACCGGAGTGATGGTACGGACTCTCGCTATGCTTGCAATGGGAGGAAACGCGCAAAAATAATGGACGGAACGGGCTTGTTTTTGTGAAATTTGCCCATGGCATCTGTGCATTTTCCACATAAACAGGTATAGAGGAGCTTTGAGCTCTTATATAAAAGGAGGCTACCTGTAATGATGTACTATCGAAATGTGGACCCTTATGCTGGAAGCCGCTTTTTCTTCGGCGCTCCCTTATTAGGCGGTTTTATCGGCGGCTTAATAGGAGGCGGTATTGGAGCGGGTATCGGAAGTGCTATATTCAGGCCCCGTCCATTTATTCCGTATGGCCCGGTTCCTTACGGGGGAGCTCCGTTCGGTTATGGTGCTTATGGTTATGGAGCACATTATGGCTACGGAGTGCCACTCGGATCCCCATATGGTTTTTGATTTCTAACTGTCGATTGGCAGTCTTATGTATTCCATGTGCCCGTCGGTAGAAATAGCCGAAGGGCTTTCTTCTTTTTATAAAGGATTATATCGGTATAAAATTTATAAATAAAAATGTAGTTGGAGGACTCCAGATGAGACATGAAGGATTGCATCAATCTTTAGGAATAGAACTCGTTGAAATGGAAGAGGGAAGAGTTGTAGCAACAATGCCGGTGGATGAACGTACAAGGCAGCCTTATGGATATTTACATGGCGGCGCATCTGCTGCATTGGCGGAAACGGCAGCCAGCGTTGGTACTGCCGCTTTAATTGACTTGGAAAAAGAGGTTTGTTTTGGTTTGGAAATCAATGCTAATCACGTACGGCCTAAAAAGGACGGGCTAGTGACAGCCACAGCTGAGGCAGTACACCGTGGGAAGACAACGATGGTTTGGGATATTCGGTTAAGGGATGAAAAGGACCGCTTAATTTGTATATCAAGATGTACAGTGGCTATTGTGCCTAAAGAGCTGTCCGACAAGGAATAAGTCGTGCAGCGGTAAGAAAAAGAGGCTGTCTGTAGGAAATACGATGAGATTATAGGTTGTATGGACAAAGTTGATTGATTGAGATTTACTTGTACTTTTCTTATCTCTAGTCATAAACTTATCGCTTGATATCATTTAATTACATACTTTTTGAAGGGTGGGGTAAGGGTGAGAAGATCGGAACATGAATTGACTGGTATTCAGGAAGAAGATTTTATAAAGTGGGATTTAGCAACACTTTCTAAGGCAATCCGAAATAAGCAGCTATCCCCAGTTGCTGTAACACGTCAGTTGTTGAACAAGATTAATGAAGAGGATAGGCAGTTCAATTCTTTTATCACTGTTACAGCTGAAGAAGCGATGGAACAGGCGAAAAAGGCTGAACGTGAAATCAAGGACGGAGAATTAAGAGGTCCCCTTCATGGGATTCCCATTGCAATAAAGGATAATGTCTATACTGAGGGGATTACAACGACAATGGGCTCAGCTATTTTTAAAGATTATACCCCTGACTATGATGCGACGGTGATAAAAAAGCTGAAAGAAGCCGGTGCGATTATTTTAGGGAAAGTGAATATGCACGAAGTGGCTTATGGGACATCTGGAGACCGTTCGTTTGTAGGTCCAGTTAGGAATCCACATAATACCAATAAAATGACAGGGGGCTCCAGCAGTGGCTCAGGAGCGGCTTTAGCTGCTTCATTTTGTTTTGGAGCGCTCGGGACAGACACAGGAGGATCTATCAGGATTCCAGCTTCCTTTACCGGAGTTGTTGGAATGAAGCCGACATTTGGGAGAGTGAGTAATTTTGGCGTTTTTCCACTTGGGTGGACACTTGATCATGTTGGACCAATGAGTAAGACCGTTCGTGACAATGCTATTTTAATGAATGTGATTGCAGGCTATGATAAAAAAGATCCATATTCAATCGAGATACCAACAGAAGACTACACTGCTTTAATCGGAACGGACATAAAAGGAGCGGTAATCGGAATTCCTTCAGGAGATTTCTTCAAGGGAGTGGAGTCTGAGGTTGAGGAGCATTATCTAAAGGCAATTAAAAAGCTTGAAGAAGCTGGTGCCGAAATCAGAACGGTTAATCTTCCTAATATGGAGGAAGTACTTGCTGCATTTAGGACAACTTTAACAAGCGAAGCCTATACCCTTCATGAAAAACGGCTGCAAGAATTTTCAAATGAGTGGGATGATGAAGTCAGGGCACGCTTGTTCACAGCTTCAGATACGCATGCTACACAATATATCGCAGCACAGCAAACCAAAAAACAAGCCATCAGAGGCTTTGAAAAGGTTTTTACAGAGGTGGATATGATCGTCACTCCAACTGTCCCAATCCTTCCAGTAGATATCGGCCAGCGTGAAATCACTATAAATGGTTCGACCATTCATAGCAGTCTTGTACTTAATCGATTTACTGGTCCGTTTAACCTAACTGGATTACCAAGTCTATCCATGCCATGCGGCTCTTCGAAAACAGGACTTCCAATCGGGATTCAATTGATCGGCAGAGCTTTCGATGAGGCAAATATTTATCGCTTTGCTTCGCTGTTGGAGCAGTCTCTATAAGAAAAATGATCCCGCCCCTAAGCCTTATTGGCTATGGGCGGGATCTCTATTTGTCTCTGTTCAAATCATCCTGTACACTTCGTTCTGATAATTTGACCCCAGTATTATATGCTGCCCGGCTGATTACATGACCTGCAACAGGAGCGGTAATGAATATCAGCACGATTCCGAGCAAAATGCGAGAGTGAATGATCCCTTCATGATGGTAGAAGAATAGAAGGGCACCGATCAAGGTGGACATTACTCCTAGCGTTGTTGATTTAGAGGCCGCATGGTTTCTAGTGTATACATCCGGCAGTCTCATAACCCCAAAAGAAGAAACAAGGCTTAAAAACACACCAATTAGTATAAATGCAGCTATGATGATTTCAGCGGTTACGCTCATATTCGACGATGACTCCCTTCTCCAGAAATTTCGAGAAAGCTACTGTTCCGATGAAAGAAAGAATTCCCAGCAGCAGGATGACATCAAGGTAGGCACTTGTCGCAAGCAGCATTGACATGAGTGCCGTAATAGCAATCAAATTGATTCCCATGGAATCTAATGCAATAACTCGGTCCGGAGTTGAGGGGCCTTTAATTAAACGAATTAATAGGATGAAGGAGGACACCGCAAACCCTAACAGAGCTATTTTGATTATGATCTCCAGCATCAGCGGCTCACCTCCATAATTGCCTTTTCAAATGAATTTCTTATATCCTCAATCGCTTCTTCTGCGTCTTCTATATCCATGGCGTGCACATATAGAATTTTATTATCTGGGGACAAGTCTACAACAAGTGTCCCTGGTGTCAATGTAATTAAGTTCGCCAGTAAAGTGACTTCCCAATCCGAAGTTAACCTTGTTTCCATCGCGAAAATACCCGGCTGAATATCCAATTTCGGACTTAGTACTACTTTTAGCACAGCCAGATTTGATAATAACAGCTCCCTCAAAAAGATTAGTATCAGCTTGATGATGGAAAAGAGGCGATAAACGTAAAATCTTGATGAAAAAAACCTGCGCATAAAAAATATGACAAACGCACCGAGCAGATAACCAACGATAAAAGTGGACAATTCCATCGAGCTTTCAAAAAACATCCACGTAACAGCGAGCAAAAAGTTCAGTAATATTTGAAATGCCAAGGGACACTCTTCCTCCTTTGCGCAGTCATTCAAAATGAATTGAACATAATCATCCTATTCTAATGTATTTCCTAAAACAACATCAATGTACACAGCTGGATCGATCAATACTTCAACAGCTTGAGTTATGTACATATTCATCCATTCAGAGAAGACCCCATACGAAATGGATGAGATGACGAGAATGATAATCGGAAATAACATGCTTCCAATCTTTAACTCCGGCTTTTTCATACTGCCGGCAGGATCGCCCCAAAATCCATTGATGAACACCCGCATTAGTGAATAGAGAACGAATAGGCTGGACATCAAGATAATCAAAGCTCCCACAATATCTCCTTTTGAAAAACCGCCATTCACAATCAAGATTTTTCCGACAAACCCGCTAAGCGGCGGGATTCCGGCGAGAGCCAGCACAGAGATGAAAAAGGACCATCCAAGCAGTGGATAATGTTTGAGCAATCCACTGAATTTCGTATAATCGCTGGAGCCTGTAATAGAAATAATGAGCCCCACCAAAAGGAAGAGTACTGCTTTGATCATCATGTCATGAATAAGGTAAAAAACAGAGCCAGTGAGGGCGTCAGTATTCATTGCTCCGATTCCGTAAGTGATGACCCCGATAGCAATGATAATGTTATAGATAACAATCTTTTTCATATCTTTATAGGCAATGGCCGCAATCGATCCAAGAATAACAGTAATTAATGACAGGACGGTCAATAGTTCATGTGTAAAGCCTGTATCATGGTAGAAAAACAATGTATAGGTCCTTAAAATGGCGTAGACTCCCACTTTCGTAAGCAGTGCTCCGAACAATGCCATAATTGGAGCAGGCGGTGCATAATACGCACCAGGAAGCCAAAAGAACAGCGGAAAAATGGCTCCTTTTAGGCCGAACACGATGAGGAAGAGGACAGCAAGGACCGTTAAAATAGCCGGCTGATCCACTTCGGCAATCCGCTGTGAAATATGCGCCATGTTCAGTGTCCCGACAATGGAATATAAATAGGCGACAGCTATGACAAATAAAGCCGATGAAGTAATATTCACCAAAATATATTTGATCGATTCTCGAAGCTGGATTTTGGTACCTCCAATCACTAGGAGAACGTACGAAGACATGAGCATGACCTCGAAGAAAACGAACATGTTAAATATATCTCCTGTTGTAAAGGCTCCATTCACCCCCACAACGAGGAATTGGACAACAGGATAGTAGAAGCTGCGTTCCCTACCCTTTCCAATTGACTGAAAAGAAAATAGGATGCAGCAAAGTGTAATCAGAGACGTAGTGGTCACAAGAAGGGCAGACAGCATATCCGATACAAGGGTGATTCCAAATGGTGCTTCCCAGCTTCCTAGGTTTAATGTTTGAATCCCTTCATGATAAACAGTGCGGACAAGAATAATGGATGCTGTCAGTCCCCCTGCCGCTGCGATAGTGGAAATCCACCGTTGGATCACAATATTTTTTTGGAAAAAGATTAATATGACAGCAGCCACGAATGGAATGATGATAGGTAATATGAGCAAGTTAATCATTTATTCGGTTCCTCTCATCTCGTCTATATTATCTGTCCCAAGCTCCTGGTAGGCTCTGTAGGCCAAAACGAGGAAAAAGGCTGTGACGCCAAAGCTAATGACAATTGCTGTTAAGATCAATGCTTGCGGAATCGGGTCTGTATAAGCTTTTGCCTGTTCACCAAGTAGGGGCACAGTTCCTTTTTTTAAACCGGCCATTGTCAAAAGCAGCAAATGAGCTCCATGGCTTAATAGACCGGTTCCGATAATAATGCGGAGAAGGCTTTTCGATAACATTAGATAAACGGCACTTGTAAATAAGAAGCCGATCAATACTGACATGAATATTTCCATTATTCTCCCTCCCCGATTGTTTGGATGATGGTCATTGTTGAGCCGACGACAGCTAAATATACTCCTATATCAAACAATACCGCAGTATTGAGATGTAACTCGCCAAGGATTGGAATGGTTAATTCGCCAAATGCATGTGTTAGAAATGGAACATCGAAAAGAAAAGAACCAAGTCCGGTCCCAACCGCGAACAATAGTCCGACTGCCACTACTATTTTAAAGTCGATTGGCAGACTGTTAGTGACTGTTTTGATATCATAAGCGAGCAGCAGTAGAACGATGGCTCCTGAAGTTAGAAGACCGCCAACAAAACCGCCGCCTGGATGATTATGCCCGGCGAAAAATATGTGAAGGGCAAACATCAAAATGATGAAGGAAACAATTTTAGTCACCGTCTGTAGGATGATGTCATTCGTTTTCACTGGTCTTCCCTCCTTGACAGGCGGAGCTTAATCATGCCGTAAATACCGAGGGCTGCGATGCCGAGAACGGCAATTTCGAACATAGTATCAAATCCCCTAAAGTCGACAAGTATGACATTGACCATATTGAATCCGCCTGCTTTTTCCGCGGTATTTTCAACATAGTATTGAGAGATTGATTCAAATAGCCTATTGCTTAACGCTGAGAAGGCGATCATCGTAACAATTACCCCAACACCTACGGCTACAAGAGCATTTGTCAATTTGAAACCGATCCGTTCCTCTTTACGATTGATTTTTGGCAAGTGATAAAAGGCGAGCAAAAATAACGCGACGGAAATAGTTTCAATGACAAGCTGTGTTAACACAAGATCCGGCGCTCTAAACAGCACAAAGAATAGTGCGACAGTATAGCCAACGGCTCCCAAAGCAATAATCGATGTTAATCTTGATTGGGCTACTAAAATGGTTATAGATGCACCAAAAATAATGATCCCGAGCACCACTTCATATAATCCAATGGGTGCCAAGCCTTCTGTCGTAAAGGAAAAGGCATCTTTTCTTATGATAGAAAACGCCAGTATTCCGACAAAGGAAATAAGGATATACATCATGTATGTCCGGATGGAGCCAGTCATATAAGAATTGGTCAGACTGCGGGATCCGCTTTCAACTCGAATAAGGCTTTGGTCATACAAATGGTTAAGTGTCAGTTTCTCCGGAAACCGCCTATATATTTTTTCCCATTTAGGCAGTGTCATATATAAGAAAGCTCCAAAAATAATGATGCCTAATGTCATATACAATTCAGGTGTAAAACCATGCCAGAAGCTGATGTGAGAATGGTATTCCTGTCCTGCATCCATTAGTGCTGGCGCGATGGCTTTAGCCGCTGGCTCGATGATTGATGCCGAAAGGATGTTTGGAAAAAATCCGAACACAACGACAAGTGCTCCCAAAATAATAGGTGGGAGAAGCATGCCAAAAGGTGCTTCATGCGGTTTCTTTCCCAGTTTTTCCGGTTGAAAGTCGCCAGTGAACGTTTTAAACAGAAGCAGCATGCTGTAAACAAATGTAAAGACGCTTCCAATCCAAGCCATTACAGGAAACAATACACCCCACGTTTCCATGTTGAAAATATCAAGCGACATTACATTCACCATAGCTGCCAAAAACATTTCTTTGCTTAAAAAGCCGTTAAAAGGAGGCAGCCCAGCCATTGAAAAGGTTCCGATCAATGCGATAGTGAAAGTGATGGGCATAATCTGCATTAACCCTCCAAGCTTCCTTATATCGCGTGTACCTGTTTCATGGTCTACAATCCCAACAACCATAAACAGGCTGCCTTTGAAAGTAGCGTGGTTAATCAAATGAAATACGGCGGCAAAAGTAGCAGCCATATATAAATTATCATCCAAAAAACGATAGTGGAGAGCAGCGGCTCCTACTCCAAGAAGAGACATGATCAATCCGAGCTGACTCACTGTTGAATAGGCCAAAATCGCTTTTAAATCTGTTTGCTTTACCGCGTTAAAAGAAGCCCACGCTAAAGTGAAAATACCGAAACCGGCCACAAGCCAGAACCATGTTCCCTGTGCTGCAAAAATCGGGCTTAAACGGGCAACCAGGTAGATGCCGGCTTTTACCATTGTTGCTGAATGGAGGTAGGCGCTTACGGGAGTCGGTGCTTCCATTGCATCTGGCAACCAAATATGGAATGGGAATTGAGCGGATTTCGTGAAAGCCCCTAATAAAACTAAAACTAAAACTAATGCGGGGATAAAGAATGGATCAGCAGTTATATCCGATGTCATGGAAATGATGTCCCTAATACTGAAGGTGCCTGTCATCAAATAGAGAAGCAGGAAGCCTCCAAGCATTGCCAATCCTCCGAAAACAGTAATTAACATGGATTTTTGTGCCCCATAACGTGAACGTTCTTTATGGTACCAATAACCAATCAAAAGAAAGGAAGAGAAGGAAGTAAGCTCCCAAAAGGTATAAAGAACAATCAGATTGTCTGATAGAACCACACCAAGCATGGCCCCCATGAACATGAGTAAATAGACGTAAAAACTCCCCAAATCCTCCTTTTCTTTTGAAAGATAATAAATGGAATAAAGGGCAACTAATGAGCCGATCCCTGTAATCAGCAAGGCGAATAATAAACTGAGCCCATCTACATAAGCAGTAAAATGGATGCCGAGTGAAGGAATCCAATCTATCGTTTCTTGTATTTCATCGTCGCGAATATCTGGCAATAACTGCAGAAAATAAATGAATAGGATGATGGATAGGCCGAGGACGAACCAGCCTGTATGTACGAGCCGCAATCTCTTAAATAGAAACGGAATGAAAATGGCTAGCAGCAGTGGTGCAAAGATTGCCATATGTAAAAGTGACACAACATCTCCCCCTTCAATTCCATTTAAACCTGAAATGTCACAAATAATGACTCACAGAAATTATAGCGTAGTTATTTACTTGTTTCATGGCAGTCCGTCGAAAAGCATTTTTTTGCTTCTGAAGATATTAAATAGGTAGAGAGGCATCTAACTAACTAAAAATGTCACAAAATGTCCACAAATAAAAAGAGGAATTTCAGCGGAGATTCCAGAAGTATTGACAAAAAAAGAAGCACCTTTATAGGATGCTCCTCTTTTCCTTAATATATCTCCTTGATTTTTGCTTCGCTTTGTTTAAAGCTCCACCATAACAATCCAAAGGCCAGAAGAAATAAAAATCCGGTTACGTAAAAAACGGAGGAAATGCCTATATATCCTGACAGGACACCGCCGATTACCGGGCCTACGACATTACCGAGGAAACGGAAACTTTGATTATAACCGAGGACTTCTCCTTGAAGCTCAAAAGGGGCTTCGATTCTAATGTAAGCTGTAATACATGGAAGCATTCCACCAACAGCCATTCCAAAAAGGAATCTCAAAATGATTAGCTGCCAAAGATTCGTGACAAGAGCTTGTGGAACGATTAACACAGCGGACAGTATGAGCAAAATCATCAATACTTTATCAAAACCGATTTCATCGCCAAGTTTTCCCCATTTTCTCGTAAGAAGCAAGTTGCCGAATCCTGTTACTGAAAAGGCAAGTCCAGATAAAAAGGCGACGCTGTCTGCTTTTGTCAATTGGCTTACATAGAGAGAGAGGAGCGGCTGAATGCTGAATAAAGCTGCTTGGACTATGAATGCAATGGCCATGACGCTGACAAGCATTCTTCGCTTTAAAATAAGCTGAATGACGGCTATTCTAGAAGGTCTTTCTTTTGCTCCATTTGAATGGTCATATGACTTTTCAACAATTCCAAAAATCACTACTATTGTCGCTAGAACAATAGACAAGGAAGTAATGATAAACGTATACTGAAAGCCGAATGAATCTGCCATCACTCCACCGATAAGGGGGCCGAAAAGAGTTCCGGATACAGTCCCCATCTGCAAGGTTCCGAGCGTTTCACCCGCTTCTTTTTTCGGTGTTTGTTTCGCGATGAGCGCGATGGAGGTTGGAATAAAACCAGTGACAATTCCCATGAACAGCCTCAATAAAAAAAGTCCATGAACATGATGCATGAACCCCATTAAGAAAATACTCGCTGCAATTCCGAGGCCGTTAATGATCAAAATCGGCTTGAATCCATATCTATCCCCAATTCGTCCCCAAATAGGAGACATGAAAAAAGCAGTGACAAATGTAACCCCAAAAATAAAACCTGACCAATGCTGGACATATTCGGCACTGAAGTCTCCGAAAGTACTAATATACAACGAAAGAAAAGGCAATACCATCGTCATACTGGCTGCAATAATAAAATTGCAAATCCACATGATCCATAAATTGCGTTTTTCGATACTAATAATAACACCTTCTCATTGTTATTTATTTCGGGTATCTAAATATAGTATACTTAAATTGTTAAAGTATTCAACTTAGACGCATGATAGGGGACATGTCTCGTCAGCGATAAAAAAGCCGAATCGGAAGATTCAGCTTTGGGTCATGTTCGGCCACTTAATACCATACATCAATTCATATTCAGGAATTAAAACTTTCAAGGCCTCCAGACTTCGTCTACTGAAAGGATCGTCAGGTTTGGAAGCCAGTTCATCATAGAGTTTTTGCACCGCGTCCTGCAAACTCTCTTCATACTTTGGAATATCATCTTCATATGGCCGAACCATATTGGATGGCACCTGGATCTGTTCTCGAAAGGCATGGGCTTTTCGTTCATGAAAGAAAGGCACTTCCACTTCCCGCGGATGATGGAGATTGCCCTGCATTGGATGTTTTAAGACAGCCAGTACACGAACAATACAGACGTCTTGCCTGACATCAGTCATTTCTCCTATGTACGACCCTGTTT
Source organism: Bacillus sp. HF117_J1_D (assembly GCA_009928435.1). Lineage (GTDB taxonomy): Bacteria > Bacillota > Bacilli > Bacillales > Bacillaceae_C > Siminovitchia. The sequence goes on along the minus strand of JAABNQ010000005.1, from coordinate 8,474 downwards.
TTCTAAAAGCCCTGACAATTTGTCCATTTTCCATGTAGCGATCACCTCTTGGCTACTATTATGGCGGACATGTGGTTAAAATGAAAGAATGATGATTTTTCAGCTTATATACTGTAAAGTAATCAGTGGAGGTTTGTGAGTTGAAAAAGTGGAATCTTTTCATGATTTGTTGGATAATTTTCTTTTTAGCGGCTGGATGTGGCCAAAAAGAAAAAGTAGAAAAGAGAAAAGGAGATGTAAACATGTCAGAACAAGTTGCTTACCCGCAATTGACAACAGCAGTGGCAGAAAATGAGAAAGTCGTTCAAATGAATACGAATCTTGGATCAATCAAAATAAAATTGTTCCCTGAACAAGCTCCTAAAACAGTGGAAAGCTTCATGAAGCACAGTAAAGATGGCTATTATAATGGAATTATTTTTCACCGTGTTATCAAAGATTTCATGATCCAGGGCGGTGACCCGACCGGAACAGGAAGAGGCGGAGAAAGCATTTACGGCCAACCTTTCGAAGATGAATTTTCTGCGGATCTATTCAATCTTCGCGGAGCACTTTCCATGGCAAATGCTGGACCTGGAACAAACGGCAGCCAATTTTTTATCGTCCAAAACAGCCATATGGATCCTGGAATGAAGGGACAAATGGAAAGGGCCGGTTTTCCGAAAGAAATCGTCGATGCATATATGGAACAAGGTGGAACACCGCATCTTGACCATCGCCATACAGTTTTTGGTCAAGTCATCGAAGGCATGGATATCGTTGACAAAATTGCCAATGTAAAAACAGGAATGGCGGACAAGCCGGTTGAAGATGTTGTAATCGAAAGTATTGATATCATTAAAGAGTAATTTGTACAATGAGTGAAAGATTTCGCTCATTGAGAGGGCAGAGCCCTGTCTCAAAGTTTTTATGTCTATTTTTTGATAAAGCCGCCATTTGGCGGCTTTCACACTTTTGCCACCTTTCTTCTATTGGAAGTGATCCTGTTGTATGGGTATAATGAAGGTAATGCAATTAAGAGGAAGGGATGTTTAACGTGCTGTCCATTTTACAGTCATTTGTATTATACATGCCGTTTTTATATTTTCCGGAAGACAAATCGGAATATATTCCAGCAGCTATTTCAATGGCCATTTTTGGCGTAGCCTGTGTTTTGACTTTTATTGTAATCAAAAAGGTATCAAAGAAGCAGGAGCTAAAAACGAAAGAGATTGAAGAACAGATTAATCGCGAAAGAAACAGCAAGCGCGTATAAGCACCTAATTGGTGCTTTTTTATATACAGTTTATTCCTTTGAGTACTCTTGTACACCCTCTTCATCCCTGAATAAACCCTCTTCACAATGGATAGAATGGGAAAGAAGAGGAGGGGGGACTATGAGAACACTAAGCTTTATGATTTTTGCTTTTTTTATTTTGGCAGGCTGTATGAAACAGCCACCTAAGAAATTTGACGTGGATATGAAAAATTCCGTTGGAGATTCGATCGGAAAAATCACTTTTGAGGAGCAGGCAAAGGGGATCAAGCTGAAGGGCAATTTAAAAGGACTGCCCGAAGGTGAGCTTGCCATGCATATCCATGAAATCGGAACGTGTGAACCGCCGGATTTTGAATCAGCAGGAGACCATTTCAATCCGGATAAGAAAGAACATGGTTTGCTCAATCAAAAGGGACCCCATGCAGGGGATTTGCCGAATCTCGTAGTAGGTGAGGACGGTACAGCTAAGGTAAATATGACAGCAAATAATGTCACCTTTAAGGAAAGGAAAACCTCACTTTATACAAAAGATGGGACTTCGCTAGTCATACATGAACAAGCTGATGATGGAATGTCTCAGCCTGCTGGTAACTCAGGGAATAGAATAGCCTGTGGGGAAATAACGAAAAACAAAAAGCCGGCGAAATAAAGACTAGAAAGACGCTCAAGTAATCAAAAAAGGGCCGTCATAGAAAATCAATTTTTATGATGTTCTTGACAACCCTTGTTACATTTATTCGCCCAATGCTAGTTGGAGCCTTTTCACGCCTTCGATTACTGTTTCTTTAGGGCATGCTACATTCATCCGAACAAAACCTTCCCCTCCAGGACCGTAGGCATGGCCGAAATTCAAAGCCAGTTTTCCTTTTTCTAGAATGCGCTTCTTTAGTTCTGCTTCAGAAAGTCCAAGTTTGCGGCAGTCGATCCAAACGAGGTAGGTCCCTTCAGGATCAATCACATCTAAGTCAGGAAGCTGAGAACTGATTGTTTCTTTTACATAATCAATGTTGGAGCGGATATACCCCAAAGCTTCATCAAGCCAGGCCCCTCCATGCCTATATGCAGCTTCCATTGCAATCGACCCGAATGTATTCAGCATGGCAAAGCCGTCGCTTGCCTGAACATCTGCTATTTTCATCCGTAGTGTTTTATTAGGCACCACCATAAAAGAAGCCTGAACTCCAGCCAAGTTAAAGGTCTTTGTCGGAGCCATAAATGTTATGGTGATGTCGGCAAATTCCTGGTTTAATGAAGCAATCGGAATATGTTTATGAGGTGCTGATACAAGATCAGCGTGGATTTCATCAGAAGCGATCAATACATTATATTTCTTGCAAAGCTCAGCTATTTTGATCAATTCTTCCTTTTCCCAAACCCTTCCAGCAGGATTGTGCGGACTGCTTAATAAGAACAATTTCACTCCGCTTCCGAGTTTCTTTTCGAAATCGTCGAAATCAATTTCATAGCGTCCGTTTTTCAAAATTAGCGGTGAATTTGTCACTTCTCTTGAGTTTCTTTCGATCATTTGAAAAAAAGGTGTATACACAGGTGACTGTACCAGAATTTTATCGCCGGGCTCAGTAAATGCCTGAATGGCTGTATGTATGGATGGAATAACGCCGGGACTATATAGCAGCCATTCAGGTTTAATGCTCCAATCGTGGCGTGTGTTTGTCCAATTGCAGATTGCTTCATTTAAACTTTCGGTGACAATTGTATAGCCAAATATTCCATGATCTACTTTTTCTTTTAAAGCATCAATAACTTCCTTCGGAGGGCGGAAATCCATATCCGCTACCCACATGGGGAGAAGGTCTTCCCTGCCGAATAGCTTTTTCATACCGTCCCATTTAAGGGAGCGAGTATTTTTTCGGTCAATGTTTTCATTAAAGTTAATCAATTGTTGAACACCTCTCCTGTTCGTTTTAGCCATTATAGCTATTTTGCAGTAGGAGTGTCAGCTATCAAGTCTTCAAATCAAGAAAAGATCGGATTTCTTGATAAACCTGTTCTGGCTTTTCTTCTGGAACGAGGTGCCCAGTTTCTTTTAAAACAACGAGACGAGCATGTGGCAGATCCTGTGCAAGTCTTTTTCCGATGTTTAAGGGAACAATTTTATCATGGTCTCCCCAAATTAATAAACAAGGTGTTTGAATGCTCTGCAGAGCCTTTATTGACAAATCGCCTTCCCGATGTCTGAGTAGTCTGGCAAGCGCAGGAAAAATCCTCGCATCTTCAAATTGCTGTGCATAACCTTCGATCATGGAACTGTCGATTAAAGTCTGATCATAGACAACACTTTTCAGATTACCAATCACACCTGTTTTTGCTAAGTAATGCTTGATGAAGATGGGGAAAAAAGGTAGATAAGAAGCGAGTATATGGTGCCTTTTTGCCCGTGAATAATAGCTGGAGCTTGAAAGAAGGATGACTTTATCGATTGTTTTGGGTGTCTGGAGTATCATGTTCAGGGCAATTTGTCCGCCCATCGAATGTCCAACGACTGAAAAGCGCTCTACCCCGACTTCCTCGAGCAGCCGTAATACTGTCGCAGCTATGTTTTTATAGGAATAATGAAATTTCTTGGTTTTATCGCTGTCTCCAAATGGAGGGAGATCTATCGATAGAACATGAAATTCTTTTTCTAAATAAGGAGCAAGCATGCGAAAGCTGAAGGAAGACGATAAAAATCCGTGTAGAAGAACGATTGTTTGTGCAGCGCTGGAGCTTCCGCTTTCTTCATAATACAGACGGATGCCGTTGATCCATACTTTTTTTCCTTGCAAACTAGTTCCCTCCTTGCTTGGCAAGCAAAAATAGAAAAGGTTTTTAGCCGTTATAGTAATTGAAGCGGTGATGACCGCTTCAATTGTATTTTCTTTATGTACAAAGAAAAATTCGTGGCTTAAAAAAGCCACGACCATTCAAAAAAGGGGGAATATTGGAATGTCCTACACTAAGTATAGCCCCTATACAATTATTTTAAACATATGACTTCATGTTTCTTGATTGTTTACCTTCGGTAGAAGTATCCCCTGGGTATTCCACTTTCAAACTCCGGTTGAATAAAGTATAGGCCTCTGGCGGAGGTCACAGACTTTCTGAGGGAGTTAATCGAACGGAGCTTGATAAAATCTGGGAGCATGTCCAATATGGGGAAGGTAGAAGGTATGGTCAATTTTTGCTTTTTTTTTGATTTTATGTTAGTATTTTCAATTGCGTTCATAGGAGAAAATTAAATATACATTGGGAGTGTTTTCATGACTGTAAAGTATAAACAAGGTGACCTACTGACCGGAAAGGTGACAGGCATTCAACCGTATGGGGCATTTGTAGCGCTCGACGAGGAGACTCAAGGCCTTGTCCATATTTCAGAGATTAAACACGGATTTGTCAAAGACATTAATGATGTGCTTTCTGTCGGGGATGAAGTGAAAGTAAAAGTCCTTCAAATCAACGAAGAGCAAGGAAAAATCAGCCTTTCTATCAGAGCATTGCAAGAGGAACCTCCTGCAGAAGCAACAAAGAAGCCGCGCGCGCGCCGGCAGGGAAGCGTCAAGCTTGACGAAGTGGATCAGGAAGGATTCAATACACTAAAAGACAAGTTGCAAGAGTGGATTGATAAATCTGAGCGTGATGATTTAATTAAAAAATAACAAATTCTAAGCGAGCTGAGTTCCAATAGGGATTCAGCTTTTTTGTGGATAAATGAGCAAGGCTTAGGAAAATTATATTTTGCTATGCTCGGCTTGATGTAACACCTTTGAGCCTTGGGCCCAGTAAATCTTTATCAAAAAACTTTTGAAATTTTTAAAATTAACGATCAAAACAGCTTGAAAAATACCATCACTTTCTTCATCCTTATATGTGTAAGAGTCTAACATTAATTCCTGCGATTATATCTCAAGCTATTAGGCAACCTAATAAAATAATTATAGAGAGGGAATAATTTGATTTTTTACGGGTTTTAATCTTCTTGTAATCAGGGAAAATTGAAAGACGACTGTTGATAAAATTATCTTTGTCAACTTGGCGGACAGAAAAAATGTTGTGTGACATGTACAAAAGCTGCCAGGGAACTAGCCATAAGGCTATGGAAAGTACTCCTACAACTTCTGAAACATGGAAAAAATCAGAATTGAAATTTGTTATCGAGAGAGTATACAGTTGGGCTTTCACTTAAGAGTTTTTAATAAATAATACGTATGTGCTTTGTTCAGGTCTAAGGCCTAACGCTGGAAAGGATCAAGTTGTTTCCAAGCTGCTTTCTTAGGAATCGTCTTATGCTTGTGTTTTTCTTAATATTTTTAAGGGGTTGAGATCATGAAGAAAACAGATCAGATTATTGAGCAGACTGAAAAATACGGAGCACGGAATTATCATCCCTTGCCAATTGTCATATCGGATGCGAAAGGTGTGTGGGTCCATGATCCGGAAGGCAATCGGTACATGGATATGCTGAGTGCTTATTCGGCAGTCAATCAAGGACATCGACATCCCAAAATAATTCAGGCTTTAAAGGACCAGGCGGATAAGGTCACATTGACTTCGAGAGCTTTTCACAATGATCAGCTGGGACGATGGTACGAAAAAATTACAAAGCTGACTAACAAAAAAATGGCACTACCGATGAATACTGGTGCAGAGGCAGTGGAAACGGCTTTTAAAGCGGCACGTCGTTGGGCCTATGATGTTAAAGGAATACCTGATAACCAAGCGGAGATCATCGCTTGTGAAGGGAATTTTCATGGCAGAACGATGACAGCAGTCTCCCTTTCTTCTGAAAAGGAATACCAACGTGGATTTGCTCCTCTGTTACCGGGGATCAAGCTGGTTCCTTACGGAGATTTGGAAGCTTTGAAGAAGGCCATTACGCCAAATACTGCTGCGTTTTTAATAGAACCCATCCAGGGTGAGGCTGGAGTAGTGATTCCACCGGAAGGATTTTTAAAAGCTGCCAATGATATCTGCAAGGAACATAATGTGCTCTTCATAGCGGATGAAATACAGGCGGGACTTGGAAGATCCGGAAAAATGTTTGCCTGTGACTGGGAAGGTATTGAGCCGGATATATATATTCTAGGAAAAGCGCTTGGAGGAGGGGTATTCCCGATTTCGTGCGTATGCGCCGATGAAAATATACTTGGTATATTCAATCCTGGCTCACATGGATCTACATTCGGAGGAAATCCGTTAGCCTGTGCAGTTTCGCTTGCAGCACTCGAAGTAATTGAAAATGAAAATCTTTCTGACCATTCACTTGAACTTGGTGACTATTTTGTGTCAAAATTAAAAGAGATTGATAATCCCATAATTAAAGAAATCAGAGGGAGAGGGTTGTTTATCGGAGTAGAATTGCATGAGGGAGCCCGAAAATATTGCGAGTCGCTGAAAGATGAAGGTCTATTGTGCAAAGAAACCCATGAGAATGTCATTCGGTTTGCACCTCCGCTGGTCATAACCCGGGAAGAAGTCGATTGGGCGCTGGAACGTATTAAAAAAGTTCTGTCCTAGTGTTATAATGTTAGTTGATTACAAAACAAAGAGGCGAGAAAAAACGATGGCAGAAAATCTGAACTTATTTACATCAACACAAGAGGTCATAAAAGAAAGCCTTAACAAGCTTGGATTTGGCGAGGAAATGTATGAATTATTGAAAGAGCCGATTCGTATGCTTACTGTCAGAATACCCGTGAAAATGGATGACGGGTCAGTCAAAGTTTTTACCGGCTTCCGTGCGCAGCACAATGATTCTGTCGGTCCCACAAAAGGTGGAGTTCGCTATCATCCCGAAGTGACGGAGGAAGAAGTAAAAGCGATGTCCTTATGGATGACCATTAAATGTGGGATTGTAAATCTTCCGTATGGTGGTGGAAAGGGTGGAATCATATGCGACCCGCGCACAATGTCAATGGGCGAAATTGAACGCCTCAGCCGTGAATACGTTCGTGCAATAAGTCAGGTTGTAGGCCCGACTAAAGACATCCCGGCACCGGATGTATATACAAACTCCCAGATCATGGCTTGGATGATGGATGAGTACAGCCGTCTCCGTGAAAATGATTCTCCCGGCTTCATTACAGGCAAGCCGATTGTACTTGGCGGATCGCAAGGAAGGGAAAAAGCAACCGCCCAAGGTGTAACCATTTGTATTGAAGAAGCTGCAAAGAAACGCGGCATCGATTTGAAAGATGCAAGAATTGTCATTCAGGGCTTCGGTAATGCAGGTAGCTTTCTATCCAAATTCCTCTATGATGCGGGTGCGAAAATTGTTGGTATCTCTGATGCTTACGGAGCTTTGCACGACCCTGATGGATTGGATATTGATTACCTCCTTGACAGAAGAGACAGTTTTGGTACAGTGACCACTTTATTTGAAAATACAATCTCCAATAAAGAATTATTCGAACTTGATTGTGATATTATCGTTCCGGCAGCAGTTGCCAACCAAATCACGGGAGAAAATGCTCCAAACATCAAGGCATCCATTGTTGTCGAGGCTGCCAATGGCCCGACGACGGAGGAGGCAACGAAAATTTTGACTGAGCGTGGAATCCTGCTTGTGCCGGATGTACTTGCAAGTGCCGGCGGGGTTACAGTTTCTTATTTCGAGTGGGTCCAAAATAATCAGGGCTACTACTGGACGGAAGAAGAAGTGAATGAAAGACTAAGGGAAAAATTAGTTGAATCGTTTAATAATGTTTACAACCTTTCTCAAAGCAGAAGAGTCAATATGCGCTTAGCTGCATATATGCTCGGATTGCGTAATGTTGCTGAAGCATCCCGCTTTAGAGGATGGGTATAAAAATAAAGAACTAATGAATAGAAACTGCCGATACATCTGTACCGGCAGTTTTTTGTATAACCCCCACCCCTCTTGATGGTTTAGAAAACCCCTGGCTATGCCGGGGGTTCCAGAGAGCTTATAGCGTGGTAACAAAAAAACCTCACTTCATGGTAGGATAAAGTTGGTTTCCCGACCACTTCATCTCGCCAAGAAGGAGGTATGTCCTAATGAAGGACATGAATAGTTTAGCACACACAACATGGAATTGTAAGTATCACATAGTCTTTGCCCCAAAATACAGAAGGCAGATTATTTATGGAAAATACAAAAGGAGTATTGGACAAATCATAAGAGAATTATGTGAAAGGAAAGGTGTAATCATTCATGAAGCAAATGCCTGTCCGGATCATATCCACATGTTAGTTAGTA
>JAABNQ010000191.1:143-280 GCA_009928435.1 Bacillus sp. HF117_J1_D | reverse complement strand
CGAATACTGTCCGAGATTCAGAAATACTATCCAAGATAACAGAAAACTGTCCGAGATTCAGAAATACTATCCAAGATAACCGAATACTGTCCGAGATTCAGGAATACTATCCAAGATAACAGAAAACTGTCCGAGAT
>JAABNQ010000076.1:2893-13824 GCA_009928435.1 Bacillus sp. HF117_J1_D | reverse complement strand
AAGATTATCGCACGAATGACCTATGATTAGAATGTGGGCTGTATTTGACGCTTACCAAGCAGTGGCGCACCGCACATACAAAGCTGTTGAACTCTATCAGAAGGGTAAACCTCTGGACACTTGGAACAGGATAGATGCGTAGCGTAACTATGCGTCATAACGTTTCCTCCCTCATTCCATCCTATGCCTTTACTCATGTGCTTAGGACAGCCGCTGAATTTATATATATGAATTTTAAGGGAGGTGTTAGACAAATTGAACCACTGGTTTTCCTGAAATTGTGGAACTCCTGCGCGTATTTAGCAAGATAAAATTTTGTATGAGAGGGGCACTTTCGGGGCAGAGGAAAGTATTTTCACGGGTTGTAACCTCGATAAATCCGACAATTTCTTCGAATTCCAGCACATCCTGTGCGTCGTAGCAAACGTAGAAAACCTAATTCGAACTTTATACTCTTCTACTCTGTCAAAATCAAAACGTCCAGAAAGCCATTGTTTAACTGGCTTTCTGGACGGCCTTGATTTAGACTAAGATTTTACTACATCTGCAGGTACCTGCAAACCCAAACCTTCCGCAATCTTTGTTCCGTATTCCGGATCAGCTTTATAAAAGTGGCTAATTTGGCGAAGCTTGATTTCGTCTTTCTCAACAGGCTTCATCGCAGAAACAATGTTAGCAACAAGGCGCTCCCGCTCCTCTTTGCTCATTAAGCGGTACAGATCTCCCGCCTGTGTATAATGATCATTATGATCATAGCTCACACTTGCAGCTTCACCTGAGACCGAATATGCAGCAGGCTTATCTGAAGGAGATTCTAGCGGTCCTCCATAGCTGTTCGGCTCGTAGTAAACAGAACCTCCACCATTGTTATCAAAGCGCATCGCACCGTCACGCTGATAATTATCCACTTCATTCCGAGGTCGGTTGATTGGAAGCATTTGATGGTTTGTACCAACACGATAACGATGGGCATCATGATAAGCAAACAAACGTCCTTGAAGCATTTTATCAGGTGAAACGTCAATTCCCGGTACTAGTGTTCCAGGTGAGAATGTCGCCTGCTCCACTTCTGCAAAATAGTTTTCCGGATTGCGATTCAATACCATACGTCCAACCTCAATCAATGGATAGTCTTTGTGCGACCATACTTTAGTAACATCGAATGGGTCAAAACGGTACGTATCAGCATCTTCAATAGGCATAATCTGAACAGATAATGTCCATGATGGGTAATCGCCATTTTCAATTGCATTAAACAAATCTTCCGTATGATAATCAGGATTTTCCCCTGCCAGTTTAGCTGCAAGATTCACATCCAGGTTTTTGATTCCTTGGTCTGTTTTAAAGTGATATTTTACCCAGACACTCTCACCTTCCGCATTTGTCCATTTGAATGTGTGGCTTCCGAAACCATGCATGTGACGGAAGGTTGCCGGAATCCCCCTGTCGGACATTAAAATAGTTACCTGATGAAGTGATTCAGGTGATAACGACCAGAAATCCCACACTGCATTCGGATTTTTCAAGTGTGTTTGCGGATCTCTTTTTTGAGTATGAATAAAATCCGGGAATTTAATTGCATCGCGAATAAAGAAAACAGGAGTGTTATTTCCAACCAAGTCATAGTTGCCATCTTCTGTGTAAAATTTCACTGCGAAGCCGCGCGGATCTCTGACTGTATCTGAAGATCCCAATTCTCCCGCTACGGTAGAAAACCGTACGAATGTTGGAGTACGCTTGCCCACGTCAGACAAAAATTTCGCCTTTGTATACTTGGTCAAATCATTCGTTACTTCAAAGTAACCGTGTGCGCCCGCACCTTTGGCATGAACAACCCGTTCAGGAACCCGTTCCCTATTAAAATGCGCCAGCTTTTCCAAAAGGTGAACATCTTGAATAAGTGCCGGACCGCGTGATCCAGCTGTCATTGAATTTTGATTATCTCCTACTGGAGCACCCCAACTTGTCGTTAACCGGTTTTCTCTGTTTGTCAATTTCATCCCCGCCTTATTTATAATAATTTTAATTTAGATTTATAATACCATGCACGATAATCATTTTCAAGTTAAAATAATTATTATTTAGTAAAAGCAAGGCTTTCTTTCGAAAGAACCTGAAATAGACACTCTAGCAATATATTCAACCCGAAGACTTAATATTCCTTTTGTTCGGATTAAAAAGTTCCGAAAACTCACAAAAAAGGGTTATAATGGCCTAAGGAGAGGGGGCGTGAAGCAATCATGAATAAGAATATCATTTTAAAATCCGTTGGATTGGGAGTAGGAGTCGCTGCACTTGTACTAAACATTATGGAAATACTTGAAATTAAAGTAGGTATTACTCTTCTATCTATTGGCTTAATTTGTTTGGCAATCAGCAATCTTGAAAATAAGAAAAAGTAGCTCCAATACATAAAAAAACAGCCGTCTTTCATGACAGCTGTTAAACATTCACTTTACTTACATACTCAATATTTCTTTTATATCATCTTCCGTTAAACTGGAAAGCATCGTTTCTCCCGGCTGGATGACCTGCTCGATTAATTCTCGTTTCTTCTGCTGTAATTGATAAATCTTTTCTTCAATCGTTCCTTTTGTAATCAGTCGGATTACCTGAACGACATTTTTTTGCCCGAAACGGTGAGCTCTTCCTGCAGCCTGGTCCTCCACAGCAGGATTCCACCATAGATCATAAAGTATGACCGTATCTGCTGCTGTAAGATTCAAACCGGTGCCTCCCGCCTTCAATGAAATGAGAAAAATGGACTTTTCTCCATTATTGAACTGCTCGCTCATGCTCAGACGTTCCTGCGGAGGTGTCTGTCCGCTCAAGTAAAAGTGCGGGTAACCAGCCTGAATCAGTTCTTGTTGAATAATCTCCAGCATGCTTGTAAACTGTGAAAAAATTAACAGCTTCTTCCCATTCTCAATGGAGGACTTGACTGTCTCCATCAACTGCTCCAGCTTACCAGACTTGCCTTCATAATTTTCGAGAAAGAGCGCTGGATGACAGCAAAGCTGGCGTAGACGAGTAATGCCTGCCAAGATTTTCATCCGGCTTTTTTGGAACCCATCCCCCTGCAACGATGCAGCCGTTTCTTGCTGAATTCGCTGCAAATAGCCCACATACAGCTCTTTCTGCTCCTTAGACAGTTCGGTGATATGCGTGGATTCGATTTTTTCTGGAAGCTCCTTCAATACATCCGTTTTGAGCCTGCGTAAAATGAACGGCTTGATAATATGGGCTATTTTTCCCTGATCAAGTTTTTTGAAATCCTTCAGACCTGGAAACAGCCCTGGCATGATCGCCTGGAAGATTCCCCATAATTCATCAACTGAATTCTCAATTGGCGTCCCGCTTAATGCGAATTTGCGCGTTGCCCGGATGCTCCTGACTGCGGCGGCAGACTTTGTCGTGTAATTTTTGATAAACTGGGCTTCATCCAAAATAAGCGTATGGAATTGTTCGCTTTTATAAAGGTCGATATCCTGTCTGAGCGTGGAATATGACGTAATGTAAACATCTGCGGAGCCCGCCTCCAGGATTTCTTCCCTCTCCTCCCTCGTACCAGCCACAACAGCTGTCCTGATTGATGGAGCAAACTTATTCCACTCACTCTGCCAGTTATAGATTAACGAAGCAGGTGCAACAACCAAATGCTGGGCCTCTTCTTGTTCTGATAAAAGATAGGCAATGCTTTGCAATGTTTTACCCAACCCCATATCATCCGCCAAAATACCGCCTAGATGATAGTGGGACAAAGAACGGAACCATTGGTATCCAGTTTTTTGGTATTCCCTCATTGAAGCCTTTAATCCTTCAGGTAACGGAAAGATTTGCTCTTCCGGTTTTTTTAGGTGATCCAACAGTTTTTTAAATGATGGGTCATAATGCTTTTTAGTCCGAAGCGCCTCGTCAACCTGAACACCACGATAGATCGGAACTTGGACGGTTCCCTGTTCCAGCTCCTCTTTCCTAATACGCAGATCTGTAAAAAGTTCCTGAAGTGATTGGAATTCATCCGTTTCAAGCGATAAAAAAGTCCCGTTCCTCATTCGGTAAAAACGCTTTTTCTCAATAGCGTTTCTCATAATATCAATGATCTCTTCATCGTCAATACCATCAAGCTGAAAACTGATTTCCAGCAACCCTGCCGATTCCTCTGTATTGATGCTCGTTTTAGGAACAGGCTGTTCCAAGGAAATAATTCTACGGATATCATCCGTCAGAAATAATTCGCACCGCTCTCCTAGTGCCGGGAGAATGAAAAACAGAAATTCATAAAGCTCCTCCTCCTCTAATTGGAGATGCAGCTCTTTTCCGTTATATTTCATGCCGGCGTTCTCGATGATATTCATGATTTCTTTCTCTTTTTCTACATCCCTGATCAAAATTTTCCCTGACTCTTCATGCTGATAAAAAGGGTTAACCATGATCCCGCCATAATCATACTCGAGCTTTGTCTTGATTGTATCCTCTTCCAAATCAATATAAGCTTTTGCTGTCAGCGGAACTTGGATAATTTGTTCTTTTACCTTTTCAGCTACTTGAACATTGCCCAGCTTTTTAATCCGAGGTAGAACTTCAGACACAAAGGCATCCGCTTGATCCGCAGCAATGGATATCTTATTGTTTTTCATTCTTATTTTTAAAATTTTATCAATGAAAGGAAGAAGATCAGGCTGTGGAAAATAAATGTCTCCATTCAAAAAGACGAGCTCATACGGTTCCATATATATTGTATTCTCAATATCAGGAAGCAATAATTCAAGATCGTTTTCAGTGTTTTTACCCAGCTCATACTGGAATGGAAATTCTTCCTCGACGATTCTGACTCTATCAAAACTTTTGGAACCTAACTTTCCGATCATTTGTCGTTCCGTCAATTTTTCTAGTAATGAACGGGCAAACAATGGAGGGATCATTACAGATCTTGAGGTCGAATAAATGGCTGGGTTCATATAGTAGGATTTAATGCCTTCAGCATATAGCTTCTCGTTTTCAATGATCTGATACAGCTCATCCAAAATAGCCCTATCCGCCTGATCTATATCATGCTCTTCCGGGATGTAAGTGAACTTTTTTGTAAAAGGGTGCTCACGGCCGCCCTTTATATTTTCAATAAACTCTCCCACATCACGTACAACATAAGCATGATCTACACCTGCCTTCAACTCTACAAAAAACGCCTGTGGATTAGAAAAATCACAGTGATATTCAATTTTTAACGGTTCGCTCCCAAAAGACGGAATAATTTGCTGAACAGAGGCGCTGCCATCAAGCAACTGGAGCAAATCCGCTGCCGCATGATATTTCCCCCCATATGAGGCTCCCTTTATTTGCATCATTTCGTCTTGCTTTTCACAAATTTCAAGCATAGCCGCTACAATATGTTTACACTCATAATATTCTTCAAACGCTGGGCAATCGCAATATACCGCAACATTTTCCGGAAGCTCGCTTAGATTTACTTCCACCAGATAAGAATGATTCCCTTCCACATAAGTGCGGCAGATCCCACTTTCATAATCAAAAGTCAATTTTCCGACCCGGCCCTGGAAATAATATTCCCTCCCCCGCCTATAGGCGGTCGGATGAAACATTTCTGCTACTTGGTTCTTCTGTAAAATTGCCAAATCGCAATAAACCCTTCTTTCTATCCGGATTGATTGTTTACAACTTTTATGTTAAAAGTACATCTTATCTATTTTAGCATATATTCAAACTCATACATAATTGAAAACACACTTTGAAATTTTACAGATACAAATCTCTATTTTTGTAAAAGAAGAGATAAATATCCATTACTAAAAATCAAGTCGGAAAGCAATAAAGATGATGGATGCAGAAAATTTTGGGATAATAAGAAAAGTGGAAGCACCCGCTCAAAGCTTCAACTCTCATTTTCAATTACGGAAGGATGGTTATGATGTCAGAATTAAAACAAATTACATCTGAATCAGAATGGAAAAGCCTTTTGGAGGGTTCAAACGAAAAACCTGTATTTTTGTTTAAACATAGTACAACATGTAATGTCAGCGCAGATGCCTATAAGGAATATCAGGAATTCGAAACGGATCTGGACAAGTATTTTTTGACTGTAAGTGAAAGCCGTCCAGTTTCAAATCAAGTAGCTGAAGATTTAGCCATAAAGCATGAGTCGCCACAAATTTTCCTTTTAATTGATGGAAAAGCTGCGTGGAACACTTCTCATTGGAATATCACTGGGAAAAATATCAAGGAAGCATTAACAGAGCATATCAAATAAGATGTAGACAAACCGCGTGAAGTCAGATGTAAAAACCTCGATTTCACGCGCTTTTTTTATACTAACTTCTAATCATTAGCCAGTCTTTTCAACGCCTCTTTCATTATTTGAACTCCATTGACACAATCCGAAAGGGACGTCCATTCTTCCGGTGAATGACTTTTTCCGTTATGGCTCGGAACGAAAACCATGCCGGATGGAACGTATTTCCCCATAATCATCGCATCATGTCCTGCACCACTTGGAATAGTGGTTGTCGTTAATCCATTCTTTTCAGCGGCGGAACGAATTATCTTCTGAATTGAATCAGACGCGATTACCGGTGGGATTTTGATTTCTTCTTTCATTTCAACAGATAGCCCTCGCTTTTGGGAAATCTCATGTGCCGAACGCTTCAAAGCCTCCAGTATTTGATCCCGAGCATTTTCATCGATATCTCTCGTATCAACCATCAATTTTGTTTTACCTGCGATTACATTTGTTCCGTTGGGAAAAACATGCACTTTTCCGACAGTCGCAACAGCCGTTTCACTATATTTTCGCGGTATTTTTTCTACTTCCAGGATGAACTCGCCTGCCGCCGCCACTGTATCTTTCCGATACTCCATCGGTGTGTTTCCAGCATGATCTGTTTCGCCATAAAAAGTAAAAGACATCCAAGCAGGTCCAGCAATTCCATTTACAACCCCGATATTCTTCCCTTCTGTTTCCAACCTTTTGCCCTGCTCAATATGCAATTCCAAAAAAGCGTAGATTTCATCCGGACTCCGGAAAGCTGAAGAAATATGCTCAGGGGTAAAACCGCTTTCTAACATCGCTTCATATAATACTATTCCAGCTTTGTCCTTGAACCTCTTCAAGTCTTCCTTTTTTACTTCTCCCATCATCGTTCTGCTCCCGAACAAGCTGTTATTGAACCTTGCTCCCTCTTCGTCAACAAATGCAACAAGCTCAATAGACCTTTTCAATGGAACGTTGGACTTGATAAGCGCCTCAATAGCCAGCAGGCTGCTTACACACCCGAGCGGACCATCAAAAACGCCTCCATTAGGGACGCTATCCAAATGGGAACCCGTCAACACCACAGGAAGCGCCGGTTCTTCTCCCTCAATCCGTCCGAACAAGTTTCCAATCGCATCTTCTCTGATGGTAAGACCTATTTCTTCCATCCATCCGTTGAACAGTTGCTTAGCCTTCCTTTCCTCATCTGTATAAGGAAAACGGGAGACTCCTCCCTGCTCTGTTTTACCGATTTGCGCAAGCTCATTCAGCTTTTCTGCCAATTCAATCGGATCAATTCCTTCATAAGATGAGCATTTGTTTAATCCTTTCAGCAATCGTTTTCTTGAAAAAACTGTTTCCATCATCCACACCGCTTTTCAGTGAGATCTGTGTTTATATATTAAGAATAGCGAATGCCAAGCAGTTGGACAAAAGATATCTATTCTCTTTTTTCGAGGGCTTGTGTACAATTGAAAAGAAAACTAGTCGGAATATTTCAAGAAAGGTGGGTTTTCATGATTACCCTAGATCCAAATGGACTACAGAGCAGAGAAAAGTACAAACTGTTAACCGGCTCCATCGTTCCACGGCCGATAGCATTTGTCACCACCACTTCTACTGTAAATGGAACGGTTAACGCAGCACCATTCAGCTTTTTTAATATTGTTAGCAGCGAACCCCCAATCATTTCGCTATCTATTGGAAGGCGGGCAGGAAACACTATAAAGGACACTGCGCGTAATGCCGTAACAAACGGTGAACTTGTCGTCCATATCAGCACAGAAAACCTCATTGAAGATATCAATGAAACGGCTGCCTTGCTTCCGGCAGCGCGAAGTGAGTTGGAACTAACAAGCCTTACTACAATAGACAGCACAATTGTCAGCGTCCCAGGAATTTTAGAGGCAAAGGTACGATTTGAGTGCCGCCTTGAGCAGCATCACGAAATCAGAAATGATGCGGGGGGTATCGTAACCGATTTTCTTATGGCTCGTATCGTTTGTATACATATAGATGAAACAGTATATGATCCAGAGAAAGGCTATGTTTTTACTGAGACATTGCGTCCTGTTGCTCGACTTGCCGGAAGCAACTATGCAGAGCTTGG
The DNA here is from genome assembly GCA_009928435.1 of Bacillus sp. HF117_J1_D. Lineage (GTDB taxonomy): Bacteria > Bacillota > Bacilli > Bacillales > Bacillaceae_C > Siminovitchia. Next base: position 5,446 of record JAABNQ010000076.1, on the reverse strand, counting down.
AAAAATGTACAGCCTTATCCGGCCTGAATAATTTTTCCATTGCAATGGGGACAATAACTCTAGAAGGAGGGTCCCTTAATGGAAAGAAATGATTATGAACGGAAGCTTCGCCTTTTCAACTTAAAGAGGAATTCCAAGGAGGAAGTATTGGAATGGAGTCCGACTGGATACGGATTTATAGCTGCCGTTGCACATGAGGAGACAGAAGCGGATTCCGAGGACTATAGTTGTGAGGTTAAACATGAATGAAGAAGCAGCACCAAACAACAATATGCCATGAGGAAAACCGGGAAATTTCCGAAGAATTCGCAGATGGCGGCGAAAGAAAAGTTAAGCGGCAGACTGGGCTCTCCCCTGACTGCCGCTTATTATATGGCGTATTTTAGAGCTTCGCTCAATAAATTCCTCTGAAAATCTGTGACATCCGCCGAGGGGTGAACCCCACTGAATGGAATCTCATCACTTACAGAAGTGGGTGACTTCTGCTGAATGAAGTTAAATATCTCCAATAACAGCTTGCGCAATGTTAACAGCATGATCCCCAATCCGTTCAAGGTTACTGACGATATCCACATAAACGATTCCGGCCGTACCCGTACAAAGATTGTCATTGAGTCGCTGGATATGCTTTTTACGCAGATCCCGCTCCATTTTATTAATCAGCCTTTCATTAGCAAGTACTGCCCCTGCTTTAGATTCATTATCCTCCTGCAAAGCTTCAAGCGCCTGACGAAGAGTAGTGGAAGTCAGCTCGAACATCCTGTCCAAATCATTAACAGCCGATTCAGAAAACTTTATCTTATTATTGATCTGACTGTCGACCAGTTCCATAATGTTTTCGATATGATCACCAATGCGCTCCAAGTCCATCACCGTATTTAAAAGTGAACTATGTGTTTTTAAATCCTGATCGGACAAAGAGTGATAAGATATTTGGACCAAATAGTCCGTAATCACTTTATCTAAATTATTTAAAGCGTCTTCGATTTGCGGAAGAAGCTCACGGTGTTTCTTTCCTTTTGTTTTATAAAAATCCACCACTTCTTTAAGCCCTTGCTCTGCCAGATCACCCATGCGAAGAACTTCCTTCTTTCCTTGTCCAAGCGCAACAGACGGAGATTGCCGGATAAATTTTTCACCCAAATGAACAGGTTTATGCTCAATCATCTTATCCTCGCCCGGTACAAGCCTCGTCACAATCCAGGCCAAAACAGCAATGAAAGGAAATTGAATGATTGTATTCGTTACATTGAAGGTCCCATGTGCAAAGGCAATCGTCATCTTTGGATTCAAGCTCAGAGTTGCTTGCAGATATTCAATTAAATGGACAAATGGAATAAATAAAATTAAAACAAGAATAGTCCCGATAATGTTAAAAATGACATGAGTCAGCGCAGCTCTTTTGGCTGCAACAGAAGCACCGATAGATGCCAAAATGGCTGTAATCGTCGTTCCGATATTATCTCCAAACAAAATGGGCAAGGCTGCATTCAAAGCAATAGTCCCTTGATCAAAAAGCGTTTGAAGAAGAGCAATAGACGCCGACGAACTTTGAACAATCACAGTAAAAAGGACACCGACCAACACCCCAAGTAATGGATGGTCACTCAGACTTACGGTTAAATCAGTAAAAAATTGCGCTCCGCGAAGCGGCTTCATCGCATCTCCCATAAGACTCAAGCCAAAGAACAGTGCCCCAAAACCAAAAAAGACCGTTCCAATATTGTTGACCCTATGGTTTTTGAAAAAGAAAATCAAAAATGCACCAAGTGCAATAATTGGCAAAGCATAATCAGAAATATTAATCCCGATAATAAAAGCCGTGACTGTTGTCCCAATATTGGCACCCATAATGACCCCAATAGCCTGTCTTAATGTCATAAACCCTGCCGTCACCAATCCGATAGTCAAAACTGTCGTTCCAGAGCTGGATTGGATGAGAACAGTGACAATAATACCTGTCAGCACTCCCATAATCGGCTTCGTCGTAAAACGGTCAAGCAAATCCCGAAGACCGTCACCAGCGACTTTTTGGAGTCCGTCACCCATTGACTTAATCCCATATAAAAAGATGCCCAGCCCTCCAAAAAACATGAAAAGCAATGTTTGCAAATCCATTTCTTCAGCCCTTTTTTCACGTATTTCAACATTATTTATCCTTAAACAATACTAATGAAGAAGGATTAAAAAGTAAACAGAACCCAATGTAAAGAATTTGTTACAAGAAAAGCGGAAGCGCTCGTTTAGCGACGTACAGACTGGACGATTCCTGACGAGATAAAGGAAACACGCGTAGCGAAGCGGAGCGATGTTGACTTATCGAAGGAAGGAGGAGGAAGTCTGCTAGTCGCTGAGCGCTGCAGCTAGACAACAAGAAAAGCGGAGGGCGGCAGCTTAGGGGCGACAAGCGCTGGAGGGCAAGCCAGTGAAGTCGCCCTTTGACTTCATTGGCTTGACCGAAGCGACCTCGAGCCCCTGCCGACCGGAGCTGGACAGTAGAAAAGCGGAAGCGCTCGTTTAGCGACGTACAGACTGGACGATTCCTGACGAGAG
>JAABNQ010000076.1:0-2796 GCA_009928435.1 Bacillus sp. HF117_J1_D | reverse complement strand
GATAAAGGAAACACGCGGAGAAAAGCACAGGGCGCCCCTGCAAAAGAAAATGACAAACGGCATCTCTAACACAGTAAAAAAGAGCATTCCTCCAGCTGGAATGCTCCCGTTCACTTTCACCCCAATAGTTGGGCCGCAATATTTTTAGCCTGATCAACATTCTTCGTTCCGTGGACAAGCATCCGCCCATCCCGGAATAACACAATGCGATGACCTTCATATTCACAGGCAATCAAATGAATATTGGCAATCAAATTACTCACAATCGGACGGATGGATTCAGCCAATGATCTGAGTTCTACACTCCGATTGCCCGGAAATGTAAGCTGCACGGTATCCCGCCCGCATAGAACAGCTGTTTTTGTGTGGTTTTCCCTCGATAAAAATGGATATTCTGCTCTCTCGGAGCAACTGGGACAATTGCGGCGACGAAGGGACGTTACATCAATAGCCGCCTGATCCCCTTTCCAAAGATCAAAAGATTTCAATCTATGATCCACTTTTTCCCCAACAATGTATTTGAAAACATTCGTCACCTGATGAGAAGCAACTACCTGGACAATCGGACTGATGACCCCTGCTGTATCACAGGTGAGCGTTTGCGGCGGCAACGTGTCTAGCAAACAGTGAAGACACGGTTGTTCTCCCACTCCAATGGCATAGGTTAAACCATAGCTTGCCACAACCGCTCCCATAAAAAATGGGATACCGGCTTTTAAAGCCGCGTCATTCATTAAAAGTCTTGTTTCAATATTATCAGTCGCATCCACGATCAGGGTTTTCCCTTTAACTAATTCTTCGACGTTTTCAACCGTTACATCTGCTGTAAAAGCCTCCACTTCGATCAGGCTATTCACTTTTCCTAAACGACGCTTTGCCGCAACCGCCTTGGGAAGCTGATCCATCACATCCTGCTCTGTATAAAGCTGCTGTCTTTGCAAGTTTGTCCAATCCAGAATGTCCCGATCTACAATCGTTAGCTTTCCAACGCCAGAGCGAACGAGCATTTCCGCGCTTGCCGACCCAAGCGCCCCTGCCCCGATTATCAAAACATGGGCTTGGCCAATCTTCTTTTGGCCTGCCTCTCCTATCGGTTCAAATAACTCTTGCCTCGAATATCGTCCGTTCAACTTGGAAGCAACCCTTCCATCGGGCTGCTCGCCACCGCGTAATCCCGCTCATCGATTCTTCCCGCTTCAAAGCCAAGGCGTCCAGCTTGAATCGCCAGCTTCATAGCTTCAGCCATTTTCACCGGATTTTTCGCACCCGAAACAGCCGTATTCAACAGAACGGCATCAGCACCCAGCTCCATAGCATACGCGGCGTCCTTCGGCGAGCCAATTCCCGCATCAATGATCACCGGTACTTTTGACTGCTCTATAATAAATTTCAAATGTAGCGGATTTAAAATGCCTTTTCCTGATCCAATTGGAGATGCTCCTGGCATGATTGCATGTACACCCATTTCCTCCAGCCTTTTCGCCAATACCACGTCATCTGAAGTATAGGTCAGTACAGTAAAACCTTCTTCTAACAGCATTTCCGAAGCTTTCAACGTTTCAACCGGATCTGGCAGCAATGAACGGTCACACCCAATGACCTCTACTTTCACCATATCACACAGCCCAGAAGCTTTGGCCAGCTTCGCCGTTCGAACAGCTTCCTCGGCTGTTTTTGCCCCCGCTGTATTCGGAAGCAGAGTATATGTAGATAAATCCAGCATTTCTAGAAAATTGGGCTGAGAAGGTTCAAATACATTCATCCTTCTTACTGCAAAAGTAAGAATCTCGGCTTCTGAAACTTGAACTGCTTCTTTTTGAATCTCAAAAGACGGATATTTTCCCGTTCCCAGCAGAAGTCTTGATTGAAAGGTTTTATTTCCTATTTTTAACATTCTTCATCCTCCTCCTACAAAATGAATCATTTCCACTTCATCTCGATCCCTAATTGAGTGATCATAATTTTCTTTCGGAATAATTTCCTTATTTACTTCAACAATCACAATACGCTCGGAAAGCTCAAGATGTTCAAGTAACTGCTGAACATTTGTTACACCATTTGGAAGTACAAATGAGTTTCCATTTAACGTAATATTCATTGCACTCAATCCCTTTCAACTGAATGATAAGACCGACACGCGTCACGATATTCTTCCGCAGCCCCAGCCGGATCGGCATGATCGAATATCGAGGACATGACCGCAATCCCCTTTATGCGAATATTCCTTAGTTCCTCAACATGTCCTGGCCTGATGCCGCCAATTACATAAATATCGGACGGAACCTGTTCCGCAATCTTTTTCAGTTCCTCAACCCCGCGGGCGGGTTGACCTTTTTTACAATCCGTTTCGTATACATGTCCATATAAAAGCCAATTTGCTCCTGAACGATGGGCTTCTACAGCTTCCTCTAGTGAATGAATCGACCTTCCAGCCTGTATATGTGGAAAAAAGGTTTGTACTTGCTCTAACCTTAAACCGTGGGCTGGAAGCTGTACTTTGTTAATACCCGCCACAACTGCAACATCCACCCTATCATTTATCATCAACTTTTCATTATTAACATTTTTGGTATTCAGCTGGTCAATCAATTTTATGTACTCAATGGCCGATTTCGTTCTTTCTCTAATAATGAAGTGGTCAACAAACGGCTCAACCTCAACCATCATACGAGAGAGCGTGTCAACACTGTACCGACCATTCGTGACTGCGATCAATTCCATCCAAACCCACCCCTTTCCACTAAATAGAGTAGGCGCATGAATTACTCATGCGCCTCTCACAGATCCGTACGTGCG
>JAABNQ010000075.1 GCA_009928435.1 Bacillus sp. HF117_J1_D | reverse complement strand
TATCTACCAATAATCCCTAAATTAGTTTTTAGTATATTTACTTTCGTAATTTGGGTTTATATTATTATGAATATTTAGCACAAACATTAGTTTCAATTTCCTCAATAACTTCACAGATGACACTAATATTATACATACAAAAATCAAAAGTTAAGTATTCCGTAAGCCCCCAATCAAACAACGCATATTTTTACGTAGCACCTCTTAGTATGATCAATATATCATCTGAAGAAGGTGCTTCTTAATGCCACAAAAAACATTAACCATCGTTCCCGTCACTTTGCATCCCGCGCCAAACGCCAACCTTTCAACTGTTTCTTCAACTTCCTCCGACGTTTGCGCAATCAAACTAGGAAATGCCGAAATCACCTTCCAAAATGGCGTGGAGGAGCGCATCATCCAAACAATCATGAGGGAGCTGATCCACCGATGAGACAGGACTATACGAGTGTCAAAAACATCTATATCATTTGCGGGAAAACAGATATGCGCAAAGGAATCGATGGACTGGCTACGCTCATCTAGGACTCTTTTGAACTGGACCCGTACAGCGACTCCATCTTTCTGTTTGCCGGATGGAAAAAAGATCGGTATAAATGTTTGTATTTTGATGGAGACGGCTTCGCCATGTTGTACAAGCGCCTAGATACAGGAAAGCTGCAATGGCCAAGAAACGAATAGGAAGTAAAGAACTTGATCCAGCAGGAACTCCGCTGGCTGCTCGAAGGTTTGTCCATCCAACAGCCAAAAGCGATTCAGCCTTCCTCGCAAGGCGCATTTTAAATTGCACCTTTCCTCCATACTCCGTACCGGTTATAATGGAAAGACCGAAACTGAACAGAAAAATGAATTGGATGATACAGGAACAGAGGCTTATTTAATAGACAAGGATTGGTTTGAAGAAGTTGAGAAGACAGCCATGAATAAGAGCTATAAATGAATGTACTTCTTTACATGCTCTCCAAAAGGTGAAAAGCACTGGCTTGATCCAATTACTCCAGAGGAAACCGCTCCCTTTTTCCTGACTACTTAACTTCCAAAGAATATAGAAAAAAGAATCGACTTTTCAGGCAAAGAAGCAAAACAGATGGAGGTCTATGATGAAAAGAAGGTAGCTTCTTTAATTGTATGGATGCCAATGACTAACTGGAGTGGATCCTCTTCTAATGTAATGGTGTTTTTTGAAAATAACCAATTGTATATAGGTATTTCAAATTGATAGTAGCTATAAAATCAAGCTATATGAGTGGACTAAACAAATCTGCGAATATAGACTGCATTGGCATTTTGAAAGGAAAAGTGTACTTCATTAAGTAACAAAAGTGCATGCTCTACTACGAGAATGCACTTTTGTTATTTAATCTGTTTCAGTATTATTTAATTCATTTGGGCTAATTCCCCAATTAACATTAACCACTGTTGTGATTTGCTTCTTCGGTCTAAATTTAAAATGGGGATTTGAATAAATTTCAACTATAGGCTCTTTACTAAAGCAATCCCTTACCAAAACAAGATAATAATCGTCTTGTAACTCTGCGGCCACCTTCCATTCTTTATCGGTGAATAGCACGCCACCATCGTTCTCCGATAACCCCTTTACTTCATAAACACGGTTAGAATTTTGAACACCAAAATCATATCCACAACCTAAATCACGTGTATCAATTAAACTATTATTAGGAAAATGCTCAGCGAACCATTCCATAAAGAACTCCTCAGCTTTTTTGCCTGTTACACCACGTGTCGTATATGTGGATGATTGTCTATCAGTAATCGGTAAGAAACTATCAATCGATGATTCTTTTTCTAATAAATCCAATACAATTGCCCTTAACGCTTCTTCACTTAGGTGATCAAAACTATCAACAATTTCTAAGTTTCTTTTACTTAACTCAACTTGATGCCAACCCGCCCGATGTCCAAACAACGGATCAAAATCATCGCGTCTATTTTTAACACTATTAGGGCTATAATCTAATTTAGCTCCAATTTTAACAAAAGCATCCCTAAAACTTTCGTAACCTAAATTCTGCACCGCATTTTCATTAAATTTTGCTAAATAAAATGCCACTACTAATAATTTCCTTCTATTATCCATATTCCCCCCCCTTTTAAAGGTGAATATTAAAAAGATAAATAAAGAGTAAATACTCCTTATTAGATTTTTCTCAAACAAGATATTTTCTTATCAAAACTAGCAAATAGAATAGGGATTGGGATTGGGGAATAGAAAATTATAACCAATCGTACGTATATTTAGAGAAATAAAATACATAACTGGATCCATCAATTACAGATCCAGCCTATTTAACGGCTACCGTTATTTAAATTATTCACCGAATAAATGAAAGCGAAATTTCCTCATAATCTAAACCCTCAAGATCTATTGTATAATTAATTTTAATAACATTCTTGGGAATTCCATAATCCGCAAAATTCTCTCTTATTATTAGTGGGAAGCCATCTCTTACATCATATAGACGCATTTCATGAAGCTTATATCTCTTGCTTCTCCCGCTGGAGTGTTTTTCATAGCCTCCGCTGATTAAAGCTTTTTCAATTTTGTGTTCATCAGCACCTGCCTTAACCAGCATATCCGCTAAATCATCAATAGATTTTCCATGACCTGATTCTTCAAAGCGAAGAAAACAGACTTTAATATCTTTAGTGGATTGTAACTGAAATTGACTACTGATTTGAATAAGTGAATCATACCGCATCATTGTCGACTTCACTTCATAATCCGTATCAAGGCTTTCTAAGTCAACAGATCCATTAGTCTGTCCAATCCAATTAGCCTGACTTCCATTGGTCAATAGATAGTAATAAGCCACCATTTCACCTAAAACATTGTAAGGTGAAGCATCTACATTTCTATTGCCCAGTAGTTCTTTCATTTTCTCCCACCACTTAAGCGGGTCTTTAACTATTTTTCTTCTTTCCTCGCCTTTCAGGCCGGGATCCACAAAAGCTGCACATATATTGGCAAATTCATTTCTAAGATGTTCCATCTCACTTGATAAATAAAGGAAGTTCGCATTCCTGCTGTCAATCTGATAATCATCTATTGTGGCGTATCGGACATTTGAGAAACGTTCATTTATTTTAATGTCTGGCGGTACTTCAATAATGACTCCATAACTTTTGCCTAGACGGAGGACGTAGGCTGAATAATTTCCGACCTCTTGAAGCGGCAATGCTTTGGAGGCTCCCAGCGCTGCAAACCCCTGCCGTATCTCTTGTACCAATTTCATTTAACTGCCTCCCGGATATTGCTAAGATTCTCCATTACAGCTTTTGCAATTGCTTCGGACATCAGTGGCGGGACGGCATTACCTATTTGTTTGTAGGCATCTCCCATAGAACAGTTAAAAACAAAGTCGTCCGGAAATGACTGAAGGCGGGCGGCTTCTCTCACAGATATTCCTCTGGGTTCCCATGGATGAATATGGCTGTATGTATCTGTGCCTAGGTGTGCTACCACTGTGTGTGAAGGTTTTGAAGGATCCAGGCGACGCCATTTACCTATAAACTTGTCAGCTGAATAGGGTGGTACGAACTCCTTCTTGATCTTTCTATATTCAGCCGGGTGATCCTTCTCATTTACCTGACGCTCTTTCAGTGCTCTTTTGAAGTGAATATTAGCGACTTCAAGCGCGTCCAGATAATTGTCCCCAGGTGCCATATCATTAAAAATTCTAAAGTCCCTTAGTGTTCGCCTAAAGGAATGGCCACTAACCCTACTTGACGATGAACGCATTTTTCTTTGAAAGTCATTTTGTGGTTCCAATTTGTATGGAAGTCTGACATTTAATTTCATAGGTACATAGGGTTGATCAGGATCCGGAAAAATAGACGGGAGATCAGAAAGCGCATCCCCTACTGTTACCCATTTAGGGGCATCCTCAGCAGGTTTGTTGGGCACTCTGAAAAAGCGAGAGCTTTCAAAAGTCGGAAATCTTACTTCATATTGTGTCTTGTAGTCACTATGCCTGTTGTGAGTAGGAACAGGCAGCTGTAAAACCTCTCCCGCATCACGTCTTACTGCAATGACAATCACTCTTTCCCTGATCTGAGGAACTCCGTAATCCGCAGAGTTAAGAACAGTCCAAATCGGATCATAGCCGTTTTCATCCAAAATCTCGCATACTGTGTGAGGGATGTTCTCTCCATTATAATTAATAGATTCAGGAACGTTTTCCATCACAACTGCTTTTGCATCAAGTTCAAAAGCAAAGCGAAGGAAATCCTGATAAAGTTTCCCTCTGGAATCAAGGTGAAAAGAACGATGCTCCCCAAGTGAATTGAGCTTTGCTCTTCCAGCCTTTGAATAAGCCTGACAAGGGGGCCCCCCTATTACTATTGGTTTGTTTTTTCCCTCATATTTAAGGATATCGGAGGTGTTTTCGGTAATATCTTCACAAATATGTTCATGGTCGATACCGTTTCTCCAAAAAAGATTGTATGAGGCTGTTGTTGCAGCCGCCTGATCAATTTCAACTCCTCCTGTAATTAAAAATCCTGCATTTTGGAAGCCAAGGGCCAACCCCCCGCAGCCAGAAAACAAATCAACTACGTTGTAACACTCTACCTGTTTCATTGAAGTATTCAAAAAGCTCCTTTACATAATCCTTCTCTCCGCCGGCAACCAAAGCTGGCTCAACTACTCTTGTACGGGCAGTGTTAAGTCGCATTACTTTCCGAAACATTTCAGTAGAATGCAACGCCGGATTCTCTTCAGCCAACCGGCCGAAATACCTCATTAGTACCCTAGAGAAAGAGACACGGTAGCCACCGGTACCGGGACGTTCTACAAGCTGAACTATGGTATCTGTTGTATTATGATTTAAAATAGACTTTGTATCCTCAATGGTTCCTTGCCATGAAAGATAAATGTACCACCATAAAGTTTTCACCCAGATCCTTCTGGATTCATGGTAAAAGCGTGAGGCTTTTAATCCACCCACTCTGCGAGCAACAATATCCGGAATCAGGTTCATCGAAATAAATCTCCAAAAGTCATCATCTGAAGCTTCACGCTCAGTTACTTCATTCTCAATACTTAGGAACTGATAAAGTCCTAAAGCAAACAAAAGATCAAACTTATAACTATTACTCTTCGCTTCACCCTGTTGACCGAGTTGGTCTTGAACCTTTTTTTCAATGCTTAATAGCTCTTCCCTTAGTACTTGATCGGTCTCTGATAACTTTATTAAAGTAACTGTTCCATCATCCTGCCAATTTTTGAAAAGTTCCTCTGATTCTTTTCTAGTTGTTCTTCCTATCATATTAATCACCCCACAAACCTGCTATATAAGCCTTCCCTTATTGTTTTCGCAAGCTTTTCCGGGCTCGATGTGTCCCAGTCAAATGTGCTCAAAAAGTAATAAATAGCTTCGCCTATAGAACCTTTTTCGAAATTTTGTCCGAGCTTGATGTCGGTCCATTCAGTACCCTGACTGAGTTCGCTGATAATAATTTGGAAAGCGGATGCCAAAATCTCTATTAGCAAAGGGGTTTGTCCGATTCCTTTTCTAAAGTTGATTTCTTTTGAGTATCTGTGTTTTTGGTTTAGATAAATCCTTACATTATCTGTATCAAATAAATCAGTCAGAGGGTCTGTCCAGTTACATTCCACCCACCAAAGAGGCTTGGCAGGATCCTCTATCTCAACAATAGGGAACTCCGATCCCTCGCCATCAAAAAATAGAACTTTTCTATCCAATATGCCAAGAACTGTACCTGTTTCGGTCGCAAAGCCTGATTCTGTTTGTTGACCAGATTTTTTCAAATACAATATGGTTTCGATTACAACTGCACCTCTTAGTTGTCCTTTCTTAAAAGTAACTTCAAGATCAAATTCTTTTGGTCCCAGCACATTCGACTTAAAAGAAGAAAGAGGTTTTATACCCCTTAACGCTGAAGTACGGGAATACCAGCTTACTGCAATACCAATGCATGAGTCTTCTGTGGCGATTCCTGATGAACCAAAAAGAAACCTCGGCATTTCAATACTGCACCATTGTCTGACCGTTAAATCATGTATACCGGGATCCCAAATTCCTTCCTTGTCATTCATTAAATATACATCTAATCTTTCTTCTCCATCTTCTTCCAGAAAAAATAATCGCTCTTCTTCCTCTGATGTATGGGAAAAGATAACCGGTTCAACTTCATATCCGATCTTGTTCAGCAACTTTTCATCTAAGTATCTATATAAAGATATCGTGTTTTGCATTCTTTTACTCCTCCGTGAAGTGCGGAGTAATAGCCAGTTCTAGCCCTTCCTCCAATTTTTCAATACGGATTTCTCCCGCTATGTTCATGGTGTCTTCATCTGTCTCTCTAAGAACCTCAAACCCCACCAACGTGTTGAAATCAGGGGTCCGGATCATTTTGGATAGAACTCGTTTCTTGTCACTCTTTTTTCCGTCGCTTATTTTACTGCTACTTTCCCTTATATCTTTGATCGAAGAAATCTCAAAAGGGAATTTTTTTTGTATCACTTCCTTCTCCCACTTATGTCCCTTAATTAAGCCAGACTCTGAGTTTACGCTAAGTTCAACTGTACATGCTGTTACCGGCCTACTAATGGTCAGCTCAAATCCAAGAGTGATAAACCTATCTTCGTAGATGATTTCAGGTAAAAGGGTAAACCCAGATTTTTTCTTCCTTGTTCCAATACTGCTGTTATCACCGCTACCAGAACCCTCTCTTCCAGTAGGCTTCTTTCCAAAATTAGCCGGTGGCATCAGCTGTCTGCCCAAAACGGCACCGATTCTCGATTTTTTCTTGCCTATCTCTTTATCTGTATTCTCATTTGCACCCTCAACTATTTTTCTTGAAACACCCTTGCTGATTCGATTTACAATATTAGAAGGCTTTCCGGCTAAAGTAATATCATACCATGCAGTATGGTCAGCTTTTTCGCCTTTCCTCAGATACCCCTCCAAATCTGCCACTTCATCTGGATCCTTCATCTTTAACTCTGAGTTTGGAACATATATGCCAAGCAAAAACTCATTTCCTCCGGTGTTTTCCACATTAATGAGCCAGGAACCGCTGGTCTCATAATTAACAATCATCCCAGGTTTCCTTGTGTAACATATAATCGGAAAATTACCTGCCTCAGCCTGATCGTAGATGTTCAGGAATTCATACGGGCTCGGATTATTATTGGGCGGTAACATTTGGAGGTCTTCGGTATTTAGTTTTACAAATGCTACATTGCCGGCATCCGTGGTCAAAAAATCTTTTCTGATCATGATTCCTTCAACACATATCTTTTTTCGGTAACTGCTTGGATGCGCCTCTTTTCCCGCTGCTTTGTTGTAAAGGTCTTGGACAGTCCTAAATACTATTTCCATATTTTCATAAAAAATTTCTTTTCCTGAAACACTGGCTTTAAGATAGTTTCCATATTTATAGAGCTTGTTGTCAATTCTCGGAGCATACCAGCGCTGGAAGGCGATTCTCAAGTAATCTTCAATTGATTCATTCCACCAATTTTTTCTGCCGCCTTCCATGACAGTTTTTTGCAATAAATCCTCCTTATTAATAAATGGGATAATAATCTTTGTACCAGTCTGATTGCCTGAAAATATATCAATCCCCAGGATGTCGAGTATATGTTTTATCTCATCCTCATCCGTCAACGGCAAAGTTGTTCCGTCTCCTGCACCAGCTCCCCACCATGCAATTCCCCGTTTTGGCAAATCTCCTACCGCAGGTATAATGGAATCTTCCTTTTCCTCATTTTCTACCATTGTTGCGGCAAGGCGGTGCTCATATCCTCCGTTTTTCTGAATTCGGGTATAGTAAAAGACCAACCCTATTCCCATGCGGAAGTAAATCGTTTTTCCAAGACCCCAAGAACCACCGGCACCTTCCTGTCTTTGAGGTTTACTTATTTCATAGACAAGCTTTTGAAAGTTGCCAAAGTCATTATCTTTTACTTCATTGATGGATAACGGTCCAGTTAGGCCAGTAGTATTTGAATCTTCTATATAAAGACAACTATAAGAGGATTCCGGGAAATATTGTCTCAGCATGCCCCCGATTCCTTCCATCTCTTGCGCTAATTCTTCAGTTTTAAATTGCCTGATGCCTACATCTACATTTACATGCCCTGCTCTTAGCCTTCCGGCATCAAGGCTGTTTTGAACAGCCTCCCGAATTAGAAGATCCAGCAGAGGCATATTCTCATTTTGTATGAGACGCAATAGTGAACTGCCGCTCTCCGACATCCTCTCATGCTTGGCAATTTCTATCTTCATAAATTATTCCTCCACATCAGTTACATTGTCTACAAAACGTTCAAGATCTATAGTCAGCCGCTTTGCATAGCTTTTCCCGGTTTTTGTTCCAGGAACTACTACACAGATTCCAATAATATCTTCCTCTACCTCTCTCTTTCTACTTATTTCAGTTTTGTCAATCCGATAGATTATTAACTGTGGAGTTTTGTCCAAACCTGCTTGTTCTCTCTTGGAGTTTACAGCGTTATTGGAAATCTCCAATTTTGTACTTGGGGTAATTCCTGCATTGTCAAGTTCTTCTTGCGTAAAATCAGCATATAGATCCGAGGGGGCTCGCAAAACACCGATACTGACGGAATTGCTACCTTTTCCATTCCTTTCGGTTCTCCTGATTTTACCAATTGACTTATCTCCAATATGCCACCGTTCTCCTTCTATGGTCCCTCCTACAATGACATTCCAGCCGGTGAACCCAATTTCACTCTGAACTTTTTCATACCATTCACAAAAGATGTCCATATCCTTTAGCGCACTTGAATTTTTACTTACAGAGTATTTGCTGAAAAATTGTTCCTTTAGAATATCAAAATCCACGTTTCTCCACACTAAAGAGTTATTTAAAGGACTTTCCTCCGGTTCCGGAAGATTATTCAACAGGTTTTCCGTAACTTGAATATTATGCTTTAAAGTCGCTGGATTGATGTCAAACACCACCGTCTGATTTGAAGTCCCGCTGAAGTCCAAATCAGTTGGAATTGCCCCTTGGCTCCGATTGGCATTTGTAATTCTCAGCCAAGAAACCTTTGGGGAATTCTTAATCCGGAGACCGTACTGCTCAGGGGAAGCTCCTCCATCTCGGTACTTTTGAAGCTCATCACGCAGTTCCTCCTCAAGATCGGCAAGAAAAGTAAACTTTTCTTTTGTATCCTCTGTAATCCACAGTCTTGGATATAACTCATAACCGTGACGGAAGCCAAACCACCTTCCCATTTGCATTAACGTGTCTGCCTGCCGTCCAACACGGAGGAAGTAAGTGCTAACAAGACCTTCCAATGTGAGTCCTCTGCTGAGCGTATTTCCCCCGATTACCATAAATGCCGGCGCCTGATCCATTTGGTCTAATTTCTTCTTGTCCGGATAGACCAAACGTACATAATTGCTTTCTTCATCAACTCCGCTGAAACGGGAATTATCAATGCATAGATGAATCCCTCCATGGTACTTGGGTTCCTCTTCATCACCAAGCTTAATATGGCTGATCTTGTTTATTAATTTGATAATTTCTTCCTCGATCTCCTTGAACTTTGGATACCCGTTGATCTGATCCCTTTTGACGGAGTATCCTTTAAACGAGTCGTACAGGTCATTAACTGTAAATTCATACTCTTCCCTTTCAAGGATTCTTTTGCAGTGTTTAAGTATTTCATTATCTTCTTTACAGCTAAACCAGTCTGATATCATTTTTGCCATTTCTCCGTGTACGGCAGTCAAATGACTGGTATGAATAAGCATGCTCACAGGTTTTCTGTACCCATTATGGCGCATTATAGACACCGCACAAAGAAACCAGCAGACAGCGTCCTGCAGCGCAGGAGTCATGCTGTAACCTTCATTATGCTTTTGCATTTCATTAATTTCTTCTACCTCTTCAGCCTCGATTGTCCGAATGATATTAAGGCCCTGATAATCATTATCTTCGACCCCGAATATTTGCTTTGGTCCAAAATACGCGGTTGGAGTCGGCAGAAGACCAATAAAGTCCTTTGGATATAAAGTACCGGTCCCTGCTTCATTCAAAACATTTGCGTACGGAGTGGCAGTGTAGCTAATGTAGTTCATAGCTTTTATTTTTTGTTTGTCTGGCCCTTCTACAAGATCTATGATAAGAGAGTTAATTGCGGTTCTTTCCTGAGTCTCTATATCCGCAGTATTAACGCCGGCCTGATCTGACTCATCATCAATAACTAGGACCTTCATCTGCGCCAGCTTGTTCTTGTCCTCGTATAGCCATTTAATTAGGTTTTCCAAACGGATTTTGTTTTTAAGGCAAACGGTAAAGAACCGGTCTCTTGAACCTTCATCAAAGGAAAGCGTCTGAGTTTTATCCGATTTTGGCGATCTTCTGGAAAGATTGTTTAATGCTCTCCAACTCAATGTTCCTGTTTTATATGTCAAATCTTCTATTAATCTGTTTTGAGTCTGAAGACGAAGGTTTTCGATCAGCCCTGATAAAACAATAAACATATTCCATCCATGATCTGCTGCCATAGCCATAAGCCCTGCCATGCTTGCCGTCTTTCCCGACTGGACGTGTCCGATCATCAGCCCTTTTCTTGGACCTGTTTCACCGGTATCTTGACTAAGTTTGCGCAGTATTGCTAAAGTTGAATTTTCTAGCTCTTGGACTGCTTCCTGGCTCCATTTTTGGCTCCTAAGCTTTTCAGTGTATAGCTGCCAGGCACTTCTTTCGTGCTTCGGAACCTCATATGATCCTTCAACACCATCAACAATCATGACTACTTCTTTAGCCTTTTCTTCGATCTCTTTTTGTTCCCTTACAATTCCCTTCCATTCATCTGCAGAGATTGGATAGTTAAAATTGCCGTCATCATAAATGTCATCAAGACGATCCTGTAGCTCTTCATCGTTGCTCTTGCCGTACATATAGATATAGTCCCAGTCTCTCCCTCTCTCTTGCAAGTTTCTTATAGTAATTCTTTTTTCGTCATATTTGATAGAAGAGTAATCACTCACAGTGCGGGTTCCTCCCTTTTAATTAGTATATCTTTGTTATCAAAACGGGTAACAATAAAGCATAGTGTAAAATTTACCAGGTTCGGAGGTGATTACTATGCTGGATGAGATCTCAAGAGAACAGCGTAGCAAAAATATGGTAGCCATTCGTTCCGTCTCAAAAATTGAATCTATTTTTTCAAAGGCCTTGTGGAACCGTGGCATACGATTTAGAAGGAACGTCAGAAAACTGTTTGGCAACCCTGACATTGCCATCCAAAAATATAAAATCGTAATATTTATCGATTCTTGCTTTTGGAACGGGTGCCCCTACCATTTCACAAGACCGAAAAGCAATCAAGAGTTCTGGGACAAAAAAATTCAGAGAAACATTAAACGGGATCAGGAAGTAACGCAGTATTACAAGGAAAAAGGATAGCAAATAAAGCGCATCTGGGAACATAGTATCAAACAAAGCCTTGATGAGACCATAAGAGAAACGGTATATTTCATCAAAAAAAGTGCAAGAAACCAATAGAGAGGCTTACGGACCTTCCTTTTTGGCACTGAGCCGGGAAAAGTCCATGTAGTAGGTCTCCTCATCAATCTTATAAATCCTCACACTGTCTCTGCTTATTTATCCAGGAGCTCTATCCTTACACTTCGCCATCTTTTACTCCGAGTCTCTTCCTGAAATAGCGCCCGATCTAGCTATTATCATATGGTGACTGATTAGATTTAGCGTTATCCTGCGCCATTACACATACAAAGCTTTCGCCATCATCGGTTAATAGGATAAACCTTCTCCTTGAGAAGGAAAAAATCCCAGATTGTTCTTATGAACTCCCAACGGGACCGGTGATTCTTATTCCTTCCTTCTCTTTGCCCCCAGTTTAAACCACTTTTTTATGCACCTTTCTATCTTTTTTCCTGTTTCTGTCAAAGCAAGGTCAACACACTCCCTGTCTTTAGCCATTATTTCAAGTACATTGGTATCTATTCTTTCTTGGCCATCTGCATATGAAAAAGTTATATACTACCCGATATTTTCTTTAACACATATTACCAAGTCTTTTTCCGGTAAACGGTTTACAGGATTCTCCATTTCCACTTCAGCCAACACTTCTTGAAAATTGATGAATCCATTTCTAGTCAAATTTGCCAAACCTATGTATATTAACTCTGGCAAATCCAATGTCGAATGCCAGTAATATATTTTTGAATGTATAGACCTTTGTCCACGAAATATTTGATGGCAAGGTTTTCAAATTTCTCAACCATTTTTTTGAATTCAATATGTGTCCATATATTAATCGGGTTATGTTTTGCCACGCCAACAATTACTTCTAGCTCTAGTTCCTTGTACTTGTGCAGTAAGTCTAATAGGAAAGGTGCAGATGCATAGCTAGTTATCACGTTAGTCGTCTGTAGCATTTTTTATAAGGGGTATCTATTACTGCATCTACTAGATTAGCGTGATAAACTGACACTTTCATTCACTCCCGTTTAGGTGTAAAATCATTTTAGAAAGGTATGCAGGAACAAGCGTTCTTACTCATGGTCAAAAGGAGAATTCAAATGGTATTCAAAAAAGGCGAACTGTTCTGCGGGCCTGGCGGCCTAAGTCTCGGTGCAAAAAATGCACAGATTTGCAATCCGGAGACAGGGAATAAGCTTAAGGAATGGCGAATCAAGCATAAATGGGCCAACGATTTTGATCCTGATTCCTGTGCTACATTTAGACATAATATTTGCGGAAATCCAGATGACCCGTCAGTACATTGTGGACCAGTTGAAAACCTGCCAATAGGTGATAAATCCATTTTAGGTGATATCGACTGTTTCTCATTTGGTTTTCCTTGCAATGACTACAGCCAAGTCGGAGAGAAGCATGGACTTTACGGTAAATTCGGTCCTCTCTACTCTTATGGTGTTAAAGTTCTAGAAAACTATCAGCCCAAGTTTTTTGTCGCAGAAAATGTTGGAGGACTACAAAATGCTAATGAAGGACAGGCATTTATCCAAATCCTATTAGAACTTCAAGATTGCGGTTATACCCTGACCCCACATCTATATAAGTTTGAGGAATATGGTATTCCCCAAGCCCGGCATCGCATTATAATTGTCGGTATAAGGAATGACTTAACTAGGCAGGGCATCAAATTTAGAGTACCTGCACCAACCTTAACAGATCCAGCAAATTATAGAACTTCATACGAAGCTATCATGAACCCTCCCATTCCTCCAGAGGCGTTTAACAATGAAATGCCAAAACATACAGATAAGGTAAAAGAGATGCTCAGCTACATACCTCCCGGAGAGAATGCATGGTACCCTTGCATCCCAGAACACCTGCGGCTTAAAGTAAAAGGCGCCAAATTAAGTTCCATCTATAAAAGATTGGATCCATCCCGCCCGGCCTATACAGTAACCGGAAGTGGCGGCGGCGGTACTCATATGTATCACTGGGAGGAGATGAGAGCATTAACTAACCGGGAGCGTGCACGACTCCAAACATTTCCGGATGATTTTGTTTTTACAGGAAGCAGAGAATCGGTAAGGAAGCAGATTGGCATGGCCGTGCCGCCGCAAGGTGCTCAAATCGTATTTGAAGCAATCCTTAAGTCTTTTGCTAATATTTCATACGATTCAATTGAACCTTCCTTTGACACAAATAGATTAAAACAGAAACAAAAGTGAATTTTTGAGAAACTGTCTTCTACAGAAGGGCAAATTGCCTTTAATATCTAATGGAAATTAATATTTTCATGAAAAAGCTTCGCTATTTCGCGGAGCTTTTTGCATCTATACAATCCCCCAAAAAGTATTATACTGCCTTAAACATTTGTTACTATTTTACTATAAATTCTAGTTTTGTTCTATGCTTCCAAACAAAAGTTTGAGTCAACCATTTGTGGGCAGGTATTTTTGCCCTTTTGCTTTGTAATCATTTTCAAACTTTTAGGGTTCCTCAAAGTCGATTATTTTTGTATTTTTAAAAACCTGACAGTCCTT
>JAABNQ010000190.1 GCA_009928435.1 Bacillus sp. HF117_J1_D | reverse complement strand
TTCGTCGGCTCCTAGTGCCAAGGCATCCACCGTGCGCCCTTATTAACTTAATCTTTTCTGGCCAACAATCAGCGTCGAATCTCTTCGTCAGCTTCGCTCATTCACATCCTCGCGTATTGTTATACGCTCCGGTGTTCATTCGCTTGCTTCCTCGAACTACTCGCTTCTCGTTGCCCTTGGTATTGAGTATAAACCAAAGGTTTTTACACATTTCTTATGGTGCTCCGTAATTGGATCATCCATAAGGTGAACGATTCTCGGTTTGTTTCTTCTCTTACTTAT
>JAABNQ010000189.1 GCA_009928435.1 Bacillus sp. HF117_J1_D | reverse complement strand
CAGCAGGTCCTGTAGCTCCGTCAGCGCCGGCAGGTCCCGTAGGTCCGGCAGGCCCTGTAGGTCCGGCAGGTCCCGTAGGTCCGGCAGGTCCAGTAGGTCCAGCAGGTCCTGTAGCTCCGTCAGCGCCGGCAGGTCCAGTAGGTCCAGCAGGCCCTGTAGGTCCAGCAGGCCCTGTAGCTCCGTCAGCGCCGGCAGGTCCCGTAGGTCCGGCAGGCCCCGTAGGTCCAGCAGGTCCGGCAGGTCCTGTAGGTCCAGCAGGTCCTGTAGCTCCGTCAGCGCCGGCA
>JAABNQ010000074.1 GCA_009928435.1 Bacillus sp. HF117_J1_D | reverse complement strand
TGTCTTCTTGCCACGGATCGCCTTGACGTACTTGGGATGTGCAAGAGTGATGTTGCAGGAATCTTCAAGTACATTAAACACGGGAATCCAGTATTTCCCGGTAGATTCCATACAAACATCCTTACAGTCATTTTCACAAAGCCATTGTGACAGCTCTTTCAATCCTTTTGTATAGGTTGAAAAGCGATGGCGTTTGTAAGTAGTGACCCCTTTGTTGGTGGAAGCTATACAAGCAACAACAAAGGTTTTGTGGACATCGATTCCACAACAGATGGGATAAACAATTTTTAAAGCAATAGGGAACAATCCTTTCAAAGAATTATAGGGATAGACAGCATTGACTGATTGCCCAGCAATAAACGAGTAGTTGTTTATACAAAGATAAGTCTGCGTGCTCGAAGTCACACTTATTTGTGCTTGGAAAGGCAATCTACACATATAATAATGCGGTCACTCCGCAACCGAAGTGGCCCACTCACCTCCACGTGATTTGTAGTTAACTGTGTATCCCTATAGCTTTAGATTAGTAAAAAAATGCTCGAGGCACAAAACTTATTTCATAGCGTTTTGTGCCTCGAGCGAAGCGAGAGGAATGGGTATAATAATGAAAAAGCTTATTACAGCATTATTCGTTACTATGTTTTTATGTATACCAAACGCTCAAGCGGAAGAGGTTGAAGGGTCCGGTGAATTCCCAATTGCGGAAATTGAAACTCTTACAGGTGATGCTCTTGAAGGGTATAACTATATTGAATATGATGAGCCAGTGACAATAGATAGAAACGGAAGCCAGGAAGTCTTATTAGGTTATTATGATTCTGTGAATCAAGCATCTAGTAGCAATGGCTCAATAACTCCACAACGTGCTTATTATGAATACGATAGATGGTATGTGTATGACCAAGGAATAGTAAAACACTGGTCTTATTTGTCTAACCCTTATTTTATTAGAAGTGTAGCAAGAGGGATGACGTATGAAAAGACTACGGAAGTTTCAGCGACCATCTCAGCTACATACAGCAGTGGGATTCCAAGTGCATCCAAACCTTCTGTGAACAAATCATTTGGACTTACTTCAAGCGGTTCCAAAAAAGTAACAGTAAAGGTAACTTTATCTGGACCAGGTAAGGGTTATTCTAGTAGAGATTTTTATTATAAAAAGGGCAGACACACTCATAAAGTTAAAATTGTTCGCGAGCACAGATCGAATTGTGACGGAGTACTATGGAAAAAAACTTATTATGGCCAAGTAGGTAAACCAGCTATTAAATATTATTCAGTTGATAGAAAGTAGGCAACCTGTACATGAATAATAAAATGCAGTTTAATTGGGTTAGATGGTTATTGATTGGTATATTGGTTAGTTCGATTATGTGTTTAATAATAGTATATCTAAAAGGATATATCCCTGAGTTTCATTCAGTAAAGTCTATGCCATTAGCTATCATTGTGGGGTTAACAACTATAGCTGTTGCGATTTATGAAAAAAAATAGAGTTTTTTAATGGGTCTTCCGTATATTTTGTCTAATATTTTTCGACTTATAAAATTAAGGCTTTTTCCTATCATTCCACTTGAGTGATAGGTTTTTTATGTCTTAACTATGTTAAGTGGAAATAAAGCCATTTGAAAAAGTAAAACTATTTATAAAAACCCCAGTAATGTTTATTCAACAATCGGGCTTTTTTCCTCAATTTTGTCACGGTTATTGTGTTGTCCAAATTAAAAGTACATAACTTTGCAACCCAGAATGCACAAAATTGCAAAGAAAAAACACACAAGGTAATAATCCACTATTTGACATGGAGACGATGGCATAATAGCCTTTCACGGCAGAGCCAGATCCTTTTAAATATCTGGCTCCATGACTCATAAATCATGCCCAATGAGGCTGCGTGTCAAGTAGCAAATTGCCATATGTATTTTTCATTGAATACTGTGTATTAAGCTTTTGCAATTTTATGTGCAATTATAATGGATTTCGAGAAAGAGAGAGAAAACCCTTTATTAGTTTATTTTGATTTTATGTCCTGCCGAATGCGGAACCACCTTTACCGATTATTACCACCCTATTTTTTACGGCCTTTAACTCAACGAAGCCTCCGGTATCAACTTAAAGCCCTCAATCATGGTATCTTCATCAACCTCGATCATTAAGCAGAGCTTACCATTAAAGTTGACTTGCCTTACATACTTCAAGTCTTTAGGACTGATAGAAATATTGGCGACTTTCGTTTCGATTTTGATTGATTTCGATGTATATTTTGGGATAATGCTGCTTGCTTTAAGCTCATATTTTTCGTCATCAACGACTTTTTGGAAGGCCATCTCAACCTTATCCACATTGACGTCTTCTACTCCGCTCGTTTTTAAAACCCGTTCCACATCTTTATAATCCAGCGTAGGAGTGACCTCATCCTCCTCCTCTTCGTCTTCATCCATCATCCGGTTTATTTCTTCATATACATTCGAAAGCGTATGAGTATCCACCTCGCCTCCCACCACTTCATTTACGACAAACTCAAATATGGCTTTGTCTTCCTGGGCAGTCATAATCTCTTCGCCATTCAGAACATCCTCGATAAAATGATAATCAGGTTTATTCGCTTTGCCAGCCGAGTATAATACATGATTCACATCAGCTGCATTGTCGGTAAAGCTTGGAAATAAAAATCCTGCAACTGGGGATGCAAGATTGATAATGGAATCAACTACCACACTTGACTTAAATTCCTTCTCAACATAGTCAAACACCAGCGATCTTTTTGGTTGCTCCGTCTGATTGATGCTGCAAAGAATAAAAGGATGGGAATACACCTCATCCCGATCACTCTCTTCCGCTTCTTCCTGGCTCCTTTTCGTCGGTTTAAAATAATTGCCACGAATGAAAGTGACGACCATATCCTTCTCGTACTGAACATCCTTAAACATTTTATCAACGATGAGAAGCATTTGCTCCTTCCATTCCTCCACTTCATCCGCCCGTAAGCCTTCATGAAGAATCATCCGCGTGTGATCTTCCGCCTGTTCCTGAAACTTTACCTCAAATAATTTCACATCAAGCTGGCCTGTCAGCACCTTCTTAAAGTTAATCATGAATAACTCCTGCTGTTCTCTGTCTAACATGGGAAACGGGTGACTCTCCTGATGGTAGATATCACTGCTTTCCTTTCTTATATAAACATTAAAAATATCCGTGACCGTTAATAAATCATTATCAAGTTTGAACTGCTTACGAATATTGGCTATATCCTTTTTGTTCATGGAAGTGCAACTCCTTAACAATGTGTTGCCAGCTTTTTCTCCCTAAGCTTGGCCTTCTTATTATAACAGCATTGATCACAAAACAGCTTTTTTCATTTAAATATAGTCTGTTCTATTATCATTTAACAGATAATAATCTCATTAGTAGCTCTATTTGATTGTTGCATAATCTAATCTATGTTAAATTAGATCCGTATATATCAATTAGTATTGATCTAGCAGCAATACATTAACAATCAATATTTATTTAAAATAATTTTAATTAAACTCTTGACTTCAATATCTAATACTATATAATAGTAATTGTAATTAAGGAACTGTTATAGATAGTTAAATAACAGCTATTTAAAAATCATTTAGGAGGAATTTATATTATGGCTCTTATTGGAAAAGAAGTAGAAGCATTCACAGCACAAGCGTACAAAAACGGTGATTTCATCGAGGTAACAGAAGAAAACTTGAAAGGTCATTGGAGCGTTGTTTGCTTCTACCCAGCAGACTTCACTTTCGTTTGCCCAACAGAGCTTGAAGACTTGCAAGATCAATATGCAGCTCTTCAAGAACTTGGAGTAGAGGTTTTCTCTGTTTCAAGAGATTCTCATTTCACACATAAAGCTTGGCATGATACTTCCGAAGCTATCGGTAAAATTACTTACGCGATGATTGGAGACCCGTCACATAAGCTTTCCCAAATGTTCGATGTGTTTGTAGAAGAAGAAGGCCGTGCAGACCGCGGTACATTTATTCTTGACCCAGACGGAGTCATCCAAGCAGTTGAAATCAATGCTGACGGCATCGGCCGTGATGCAAGTGTCCTCATTGATAAAATTAAAGCTGCACAATACGTGCGTAATAATCCTGGCGAAGTTTGCCCTGCAAAATGGAAAGAAGGCTCAGAAACTCTTAAGCCAAGCCTTGATCTAGTAGGTAAAATTTAAGGAGTGCTATAAATGATACTGGATGCAGACATTAAGGAACAACTTAGACAATATCTACAATTAATGGAAGGCGACGTACTGTTAAAAGTCAGTGCAGGAACTGATGATGTATCAAAGGACATGCTGTCTTTGATGGACGAGCTTACAGCTATGTCATCCAAAATAAAAGTAGAGAAAGCAGCCTTGGAAAGAACGCCAAGCTTCAGTGTCAACCGTTTGGGAGAAGATACCGGAATCACTTTCGCTGGTATCCCTCTCGGGCATGAATTCACTTCTTTTGTTTTGGCGTTGCTTCAGGTGAGCGGAAGAGCTCCAAAGGTCGAACAGAACGTCATCGACCAAGTGAAGAGCCTTCAAGGCGAGTATCACTTTGAAACATACGTAAGCCTTAGCTGCAACAACTGTCCTGACGTTGTCCAAGCGTTGAACGTGATGAGCGTTCTCCATCCTGGCATCAGTCATACAATGATTGATGGCGCAGCTTTTAAAGAGGAAGTAGAAAGCAAGGGCGTCATGGCTGTTCCAACTGTTTTCTTGAATGGCGATTCGTTTGGCGGCGGCCGTATGTCACTTGAAGATATCCTTGCAAAGTTAGGAAGCACAGTAGATCCCGCTGAGCTTTCCGCTAAAGAACCATTTGACGTTCTTGTTGTTGGTGGCGGTCCTGCCGGCGCCAGTGCAGCGGTCTATGCAGCACGCAAAGGGATTCGGACAGGTATTGTGGCTGAACGCTTCGGCGGCCAGATCTTAGATACTGTTGGCATTGAGAACTTCATCAGTGTGAAACATACAGAAGGCCCTAAGCTTGCGGCAAGACTGGAAGAGCATGTGAAGGAATATGATGTAGATATTATGAACTCACAGCGCGCAAAAGGCTTGCAAAAGAAAGATTTGATTGAAATTGAACTGGAAAACGGAGCTGTTCTTAAGAGTAAAACAGTGGTCCTTTCAACAGGTGCTCGCTGGCGCAATGTTGGCGTTCCAGGTGAAGCAGAGTTCAAAAACAAAGGTGTTGCTTACTGTCCTCACTGTGACGGCCCATTGTTTGAAGGAAAAGATGTAGCCGTTATTGGTGGAGGTAACTCTGGTATTGAAGCAGCCATTGATCTTGCAGGTATTGTGAAACACGTAACAGTTCTCGAGTTTGCTCCAGAATTGAAAGCCGACTCTGTCTTACAAGACCGTCTCTACAGTCTTCCAAATGTGACAGTGATCAAAAACGCTCAAACTAAAGAAATCACTGGCACTGATAAAGTCGACGGCATTACCTACATTGATCGCGAAAGTGGAAAAGAACATCGTATAGATTTACAAGGCGTGTTTGTTCAAATTGGCCTTGTACCAAACACTGATTGGCTGGGCGATACAATTGAACGTACAAGAATGGGTGAAATTGTAGTAGACAAAAAAGGCGCCACAAGCATTCCTGGTGTATTTGCAGCAGGTGACTGTACTGACAGTGCATATAAGCAAATCATCATTTCAATGGGATCAGGTGCTACTGCTGCATTGGGCGCATTTGATTACCTCGTTCGGAATTAAACGATATATTTAAGCTGCATACCAGCGGAAATCCCTCCGAATCATAAAACAACCTACCAGGTATGTTTAGCTTATTTAATATAGATTCTCCTCTAGAAAATCACTATCTGCCCACTTTGGGCTGGGTAGTGATTTTCTTTTGCTATATTACAAACTGACCCCCACACTTTTTATAAAAGTGACACTTTCAAAGAGACCAACGATTTGCTAAATTATCAGTAAAACAGGTAGCATTCTGTTGCCTTTCAACTAGCAAAGAAAGAAGGTCTGTAAGATGGAAAGAACCGCAAGCTATTCAAGCTCCAAATCCAAAACTTTTGATCTCATTCTGACAGCCATGTTAACAGCACTCGTTTTCGTGGCTACCATGCTCTTAAATATAAAACTTCCTATTTCGATAAACGGCGGCCTTGTTCACCTTGGCTCAGCCATGCTCTTCATTGCCGCCATTACATTCGGCCCTAAAAAGGGCGCATTTGCCGGTGCTGTCGGCATGGGGTTGTTTGACCTCGTATCCGGCTGGGCTTTATGGGCGCCTATCACCTTTTTAACACGTGCGTTACAGGGCTATATCGTTGGAAAAATTGCCTGGGCCGGAGGCCGAAATGGAAACAACATTGCATATAACCTGTTGGGAATCGTCCTTTCAGTACCTCCTATGATTGCGGGCTATTATCTTTGGGAAAGCATCATATATGGCAACTGGATTGTGCCTTTAACATCTATTCCTGGGGACATCGTGCAAAGTGTTATCGGTATCGCTGTCGCTATTCCCGTATGTATTGTGTTGAAGAAAATACCTGCTTTTAAATAATGAATATAAAATCAGCTGTAACCTTACGCGGTTATAGCTGATTTTTTTATGACCTACTTTTTTGATGATCCTTAATCCAGTATCTATGCAGTTTTCCCCTTTGCTTTTCCAGATAAGGAATAAATGGATAACCCCTTACATAGACCTGTACTAATTGTTTTTAAAGATTTCACACATGACAAAAACCGACAAATTCCTTAGCAAACATATTGTAGTATAATTGTAATGGGTTTGTAATATAACCAGCCTATAGAAAATGTAAAAAGATTGCTGGGGCGCAGAGTAACGGGGGGAAATGTTTATGAGTTCTGTCAATAAACCTATTCAAACAGAAAGGAGCAGCCAATCAAAAAAGCCTTCAAAACGTAATTTTATCATTATTGGTGCGATCATCATTATCGCTCTTATATTAGCGGGAATGAGCTATTATCAAGCAACCCGGTTCAATTCAAACGTTACTATTAACGGCATCAAGGTTGGTGGGCTGACAGCTGATCAGGTAACGGATAAATTAAAAACATCCAGGTTAGCCAACAGGATTTATATAGGGAAACAATTGATTTTAGATAAAAACGATACCCAGATGGCTTTTACAGATAAGGACCTGCCTAAAGTTAAAAAACTACTGAAAAAGCAGTGGACGTTTTTTCCTTCCAAGAAGGAAAAAAATTATGCGTTAGCACCTGAAAAAACGGATCACTTCCGAACAGAAACACTAAAAAAACAACTAAAAAAAGAACTCCAATTGATGAATAAGAGCTTAGAAGCAGCCGTAGATGCTCAGGTGAAATGGGAACAAGGTAAAATTGTCATTTCCGAAAGCAAGGATGGAAAGCAATATGACATCGACGCCTTATTAGAGGATTATGAAAAGCAGGTGTATACTAGCGATATCCATTTGGAGCCTATTTTCATGCAGCCCATCAAATCGGACAATGCCACGATAAAAGAAAATGAGAAAAAGATGCAGGATTTCATACAGCAATCCCTTGATTATAAGGTACAGGATAAAGTGTACACCTTGCAAGCGAAGGAACTAGTTAAAAAGGCATCTGTTTCAAATGATGGGAAGGTCTCGATCACTGAAAGTGACATTCAGAAAAAAATAGATGAAATTAATAAGTCTCAATCAACCTTAAACAAGGATTTTAAATTCAAGACCCATTCAGGCAAAGTCATCTCGGTTAGGGGCCAAGGTTATGGCTGGGCAATAGATGCTGAGAAAGAAACGGCCATGCTTGAGAAGGCTTTTGAAAAAGGGAAGGAATCCATTTCTGCAACCAATATTTATGGAAATGGATGGGACTATGATGCGATTGGCTATGAAACAACAGCAAACAATGGTATCGGCGATACATACGCTGAAGTATCCATTGCAGATCAGCGTGTATGGATTTATAAGAATGGAAAATTGATTGTCACAACACATGTAGTGACGGGTAAAATGAGCACCAATGAGGGGACGTCACCTGGAGTTTGGTACATTCTCTACAAAGCCTCACCATACACTCTGAGGGGCAGTGCTGTAGGTAATCCTAACTATTCAGTTGATGTTAAATATTGGGCACCGTTTACCAATGATGGACAAGGATTCCACGATGCTGATTGGAGAAAAAACTGGGCTGGCAATGCCTATCTGAAAGAAGGTTCGGCAGGCTGTGTTAACACACCTCCGGATGTGATGAAAACCGTATATGAACATCTCAGCACTTATGACCCGGTTATTGTCTATTAAAAAGACGGCTCCTGTATTCCTTAATAGGAAGCACAGGAGCCGTCCTTTTCTCTTTATGACACGCTTTGACTTTTATGCAACGATACACCCTCAGTCAGACCCAGCGTTTCCGATGTAGAAGTGTGAATTTCTTGGAAAAGCTCTGGGTTGTCCGCTAGTGACTGGCCATAAGAAGGAATCATTTCTTTTATCTTAGACTCCCACTCTTTTATATGCTGCGGGAAGCATTTTTCCAATACTTCCAACATAACATGAACTGCTGTAGAAGCACCTGGAGAAGCACCGAGTAACGCAGCGATGGATCCGTCAGACGCGCTGACCACTTCGGTACCAAATTGAAGGGTACCCTTTCCAGCTTTGGTATCCTTGATAACTTGCACACGCTGGCCTGCTGTTACGACCTCCCAATCCTCGCTTTTGGCGCTTGGGATAAACTCACGCAATTCTTCCATGCGCTCCTTATCCGACAACATTAATTGCTGTATCAGATATTTTGTCAGTTTCATTTCTTTTACACCCGCTGCCAACATGGTAAGAACATTATTCGGCTTCACAGAACCAATCAAATCAAGGTTTGATCCTGTTTTTAAGAACTTCGGCGAGAAGCCCGCAAACGGTCCAAACAACAAGGTTTTTTTGTTGTCGATATACCGGGTATCAAGATGCGGTACAGACATTGGAGGAGCACCAACTTTAGCTTTACCATAAACTTTTGCATGATGCTGCTCTGCAACCTCTGGATTATTGCAGACCAAAAATAAGCCGCTTACTGGAAAGCCTCCGATATGTTTGGATTCAGGAATACCGGTTTTTTGCAGCAAAGGCAAGCTTCCGCCCCCACCGCCGATAAATACGAATTTCGCAGCATGGTATTCACACACATTGCTATCGATATTATGCACTTTCACTCCCCACATACCATCGCTTGTGCGTTTAATATCTTCAACACTGTGTCTGTAATTAACTTCGACATTTTGAGCCTCTAAGTGATCAAACAACATACGTGTTAGAGCACCAAAGTTAACATCCGTACCAGAGTCGACTTTTGTGGCCGCTATTGGTTCGTTCGATGTACGATCTTGCATGATAAGCGGAATCCATTCCTTCAGCTTTTCCGGGTCATCAGAAAATTCCATTCCCTGGAATAAAGGATTGCTTGACAATGCCTCAAAACGTTTCTTCAAAAACGTTACATTCTCTTCCCCTTCTACTAAACTCATATGGGGAATTGGCATGATGAAATCGTCCGGATTGCTAATTAGATTGCTCTTAACGAGATAAGACCAAAACTGTCTTGAAAGCTGAAACTGTTCATTCACCTTTATCGCTTTACCGATGTCTACAGATCCGTCCGACTTCTGGGGCGTGTAATTTAGCTCACAAAGAGCCGAATGGCCCGTACCCGCATTGTTCCATTCGTTGGAGCTTTCTTCTCCAGCTTTTCCGAGTTTCTCAAATACTTTGATTTCCCACTCTGGTGCTAATTCCTTCAACAGAGATCCCAAAGTCGCACTCATGGCTCCGGCGCCAATTAAGATAATGTCTGTTTTTTCATGTATCTTGCCCATTACAACCTTCCTTATCCCTATATTTGCGTAAAAAAGAGTAGTTGTCACAAAAAACAAGGCGCCTCCGTAGGAACACACCTTTTCTATACTTAATTATACCTCATACCCTAGTCTATTAAACTTTTTTTTCGATAAAAATCATTGCTGTACTATAATAAGTATATCCTATTTAAAGCTAATAAAAAAGAGGGAAGTTTGTCCATAGGAGGCATTGAAGCACAAATGAAAAAGCGCAAGGCGAATTTTGATGAGGGAGTTCCTCAGCCGCTACATCCCGTCGCTTCGCCTGCACTAGTACTTCCTGTACGGCGAGCATACTTGTCAAATAGAAAACCTAGTCAGATTTTATGCTTTCTTGCCTTTTAAAAAAACTCCAATAGAAAAAAATTGATTGTAAATTGCTCGATTCATACCTTAATAAATTTACAGTTTCCCCCATATAAAAAGCACCTCTTAGTTGTATTTGTGTATAGCAGTACCCAAATTTCAACTAAAGGTGCTTTTACTTATCATTTTTTATAGGAGTATTCATAATTCCAGAATACATCTTTTATGATAAAATATCGGTATAAATCCTTTGTAATGATGAAGTTCTACACCTTGATTGGGTCTTTTATATTCATCATGAATGAAAATGAAGTCGCTTTTCACTTGTACATCTACATAAATTAATTGAACCTCTCAAAATCTATCTCCTTATAAAAATTGTTAAATAAAGGAATTTTTTCAAGCTATGTCGAACTTTTTTGGTATGATACGTATGAAAAAGAAAAGCTCATTACAGTATTTACTTATTTTTATATCGATTTTTATCATTCTCATATCCTTGCGTTTTATGTGGTCTAAGCTGTTCAATACATCCAAGCAGCCGCATGTCATCGATGGGGTAATGGATCTGCGTGGCATAGATTTGGAAAACTCCCCTTCCTTTTATTTAGATGGTGAATGGGAGTTTTATCCGGGAGTATTTATTTCTGGAGAAGATATCCAATCAAAGGATTATGCTTCCCGGAAAATCCATGTTCCTGGAGATTGGGGAGATGAGTTGAATGATCATTCCAATTCTTCGTATGGGTACGGGACATACCGTTTGCGCCTTTTAATGGATCCAACTGTTGCCCCCCTTGGATTCTGGTTTCAACAATTTGAAGCGGCATCCCGCGTCGAATTAAACGGACAAGCTGAGAACAGCTTTGGCAAGCCTGCAAAGAGAGCGAGTGAATATGTACCAAATAACACCTCTTATACTGCGACTTATACGCAGACAGGTACAAGAGAAATCGAGCTGATTATCCATATATCCAATTTCGACAATCCTTTTAATGGGGGTATCTTGGAGTCCATCCGCTTTGGTTCTCAAGCCTCGATTGATTATGTGCGTTGGTATTCCATCGGCTTTCAGCTCACTACATTTCTCATCCTAATGCTTCACGGCTTATATGCTTGTATTCTTTATTTTTTTAATCGGAATGAACGAGCATTTTTCATTGCATTTCTGCTCATGTTGGCAACTGGAATATCCATTATGATTGGTAATGATAACATCCTTTTACTCTGGCTGCCCTTAAATTACTCATGGGCACTTAAAATCAAGCTGCTCTCTTTATTATGGGGAAACCTCTTAACCCTTCTTATTTTCAGAAGGTTTGCATTGGCCCCACAGCGAAATAGATGGATCAGGATTTATATTTATGCACTAACAGGACTTACTGGACTTTTCATCGTTTCACCTGCTTCTTGGGTAAATGGAGTAATCCATTACAACATTTTTAATCTATTTTACGGGATTCCATTTGCTTGGTTTATTCATACAATAGGAACGATGATTTTTAAACATCGAACATATAAGGATATTGTATTTTTGCTCCTATCTGCCGCAGGTATCTTATCTAACCTGATTTGGAGCCAAGTGGATCATTATATGAATACCACCACGGTTTATTACCCGATTGATATTATCGTGGCTATTACTGGGTTTTCATCGTATTGGTTCAAACAATACTTCCGCAAAGGCCATGAGAATGCCGAACTCACTGAGCAATTACAGAGATCAAGCAAGCTAAAGGACCAGTTTCTCGCTAATACATCACATGAACTAAGGACGCCGCTGCACGGTATTACCAACATTGCACAAACCGTTGTCACTAAGGAAAAAAACAGGATGGATGCAAGTAGTGTTAAGGATATGGAGTTACTTGTATACGTAAGCCGCCGCATGTCTTATATGCTAGATGACCTTCTAGATGCTGCACGTCTTCGGGAACATCGCATTGTACTGCAACCATCTCCTTTGCACATTCAATCTATCGTTCCTGGTGTTATCACTATGTTGAAATATATGGCTAAAGGTAATTCCGTCCAGTTAACCTCCCATATCCCTGATTCAATGCCCGCAGTTTTGGCAGATGAGAAAAGATTGGTGCAAATTTTGTATAACTTATTACATAACGCCCTCAAGTTTACGGAAAAAGGAATCATTTCTCTTTCTGCCGAAACAAAGAACGGTCGGGCCATCATACAAGTCTCTGATACTGGGATTGGGATGGATGAGGAAACGTTGAAGAAGTTATTTCACCCTTACGAACAAGGGCCCAATAGCGGTAGGGATGGCAGAGGGGTCGGCCTTGGTTTAAACATAAGCAAACAATTGGTTGAATTACATGAAGGGACTTTAACCGTTCGTTCCACACTTGGTGAAGGATCCGTTTTCAGTTTTGATCTTCCGTTAGCTGAGGTGGCGGATATATCGAAGGCTCCTTCATCTAAACAAACAGAACAACCTTATTCAGTTCAAGATTGGCCGAAGAATGAATCTCCTGGATTCCTTTTCTCAGACACGGCCATCACTGAAATTGCCGCTACTGAAGCGATACCGCCATTATTAGTGAGCAATAAAGCGAAAATCCTAATAGTGGATGATGATCCCATTAATTTGAAAGTGCTTGTGAGCATCCTTTCTACGGATTCATATCATATTACTACGGTTCAATCATCTCACGAAGTACTGGAGTTACTAGATACAAAGCAGTGGGATCTGGTAATCGCTGATGTCATGATGCCGCACATGTCCGGGTACGAATTAACAAGTAAAATAAGAGAGCAGTACTCCTTATCAGAACTTCCGATTTTACTGCTGACTGCTCGAAGTCAGGTTACTGATATTTATACTGGATTTTCTTCTGGAGCAAACGACTATGTTACTAAGCCTGTAGACGCCCTGGAGCTAAGATATCGAATCAGATCCCTCATTACGCTGAAACAATCCATCAATGAGCGATTACGAATGGAAGCCGCCTATTTACAAGCCCAGATTCATCCTCATTTTCTGTTTAACACACTTAATTCCCTTATGGCACTTAGCCATATTGATCCAGAGAGAATGAGAAATCTGGGAGATGCCTTCGCATCCTATTTGCGGATTAGCTTTAACTTTCTTAACACAGGGGAATTCGTTGAGCTGGAGCATGAATTGAAGCTTTCCGAGGCTTATTTGTATATTGAAAAGGAACGTTTTGGAGACAGATTGTCTATTGTATGGGAGGTTGAGCCCGATATAAGCTTGCGTCTTCCACCGCTTTCCATACAGCCTTTGATTGAAAATGCTGTTAAACATGGACTTCTCAAGCAAATTCAAGGGGGAACAATTCATATTCGAATTGTCCGCCAGGAAAATTTTACACTCATTGAAGTAAAAGATAATGGTATAGGGATAGAACAAGAAAAAATCAACCAACTGCTGAACCTGTCCATAAAAGAAACAGGCGGAATTGGACTTTCTAATACAAACAGACGCCTAACACAATTATACGGCAGGGGCTTATCGATTATAAGCAAGCCCAATGAAGGGACAACTGTATCCTTTATGATTCCAGACACACATCATTAGTCTATGAACTTTTATCTATTAAGTGTTTTGTGATTTTACTCTCAAAATGCAGTATAGTTAGATGATTAGTAAAATAATCATCTAGTTAAGGGTGTGTCAACATGCGTATTAATAAATATATAGGAGAAGCCGGAAAAGCGTCCAGACGAGGTGCGGACAAATTAATTGCCGATGGGAGAGTTACTATTAATGGGAAACGTGCCATATTAGGCAGTTCAGTTGAACCTGGGGATGACGTTCGAGTAGATGGAAACCCCATCCGAGTAGCAAGGAATCATGTCTACATTGCCTTAAATAAGCCCGTAGGCATCACGAGTACAACTGAAAAAGGGGTAAAGGGGAACATTGTTGATTTGGTCAACCATCCATTGAGAATATTTCATATCGGGCGCCTGGATAAAGATTCAGAGGGTTTGATCCTTCTTACGAACGATGGCGATATTGTTAATGAAATTCTCCGGTCTGAAAACAAGCATGAAAAGGAGTATATCGTTTCAGTAGACAAACCGATTACTCCAGAATTCTTGAAGGGGATGTCTGAAGGTGTAAAGATTTTAGGTACAACAACACTTCCTTGTGAAACCATCCAATTATCAAAATTTGATTTTAAAATCATTTTAACGCAAGGGCTGAATCGTCAAATCCGCCGCATGTGCTCAGAATTAGGGTACAACGTTTACAGATTGCAAAGAATTCGGATCATGAATATTCATTTGGGCAACCTTCCTCCTGGGCAATGGAGAGACTTATCCAAGAAAGAACGAAATCAATTGTTCAGAGACTTAGACTATGAGCCAAAAGAATGGTGAAAATCGGAGAATGACTGGGGTCTTTATTTTTCCAATAAAGGGCAGAGGAACTGATGAATATCAGGGCTTAGTTGATAAAACATCAGAATATAGAAGTTACTCTGTAGACACTATCATAGATTTATTTCATCAGCTTTAGACTGCAGACAAATTTCAAATTGTCTACAGTCTTTTTTTATTACACTTATTCACACACAATCACTTCGCGTGTGAATTTCCCTTTGCTAACGACAGCACGGTCAATAATAGAAAATCCCTCATCGAGCAGGATGTCATCAATTGGTTCAACAGTTACAAATACGGCTTTCTGAGCAATCCTGCGTGCATGACTGAGTATTTCTTTCTGCTGCTCAGGAGTGATGGCGCAACATAAATTGTAAGGTAAGTCGATAATCGCTACATCATAGTGATTGGTAACGTCACGGATGTCTGTGAAGGTCACTTCTCCTGAAAGCCCGAAATAAGCAATATTTTCTCTGACGCCATTGAGGATAAGAGGATTGTTGTCACTTCCCACAATATCAATCCCCATGGATAAAGCCTCCACCAGGACAGTCCCGATTCCGCAGCAAGGGTCGATGGCTTTTATTCCGCCTGGTTCAGGAACAGCGATGTTTGCAACAGCTCTAGCTACGCGTGTGTTCAACGCAGTGGAGTAGCTATGAGGCTTTTGTTGATGTCGATGCCAAATTGGTTCACTTTTAACATAATCATGTAAAGCTCCACATTATCCCATCCAAAACAAGCCTTCTTTGTTCAAATTCCTCC
>JAABNQ010000073.1 GCA_009928435.1 Bacillus sp. HF117_J1_D | reverse complement strand
AATTTTACCACAAGTTATCCACAGGCACAGAATTTTATAATTTCCTAGACAACAAGAAAAGCATTCCCTGGAGATATCCAGTGAATGCCTAATAAATTTTCACATTTTTTCACCTGTTTATAGGCAATAAAGCCTCATACTGTTATAACAAAAGCGACCACGAGCGGTAAGAATAGTGCTGTCATGTTTGCAACCTCAATCGGTAGATTTGGAATATACCCATATGGTGAAAGCTTGCTAACCCAATTTGGGAATTGGAATAAGCCGCCCAAATAAAGTGCAACGAATGAATATAATACGTATAACCAGATAAAACTGCTGATTTTGGGTACAAGACCAATAAGTAAAACAGCAATACTAATTATAACCAACATGGCCGGATAATAAGCAATGGCTGCACCATAAATAGATGTCAGCGAAATGCCATCATCCACGACAGCAGTTCCTGCAGCACACAGCCCCAGCGCTACAAAGGAAATCATAACAAATGCGTTTACAGCAGAGAAAAATAATTAGCTTCCCATAAGCCTGGTTCGGTACACAGCCCTTCCCAATATATGATCCGTCCGCTGCTTTTTCTCTTCCCTATAAAGCTTATTCATACTTATTAGAGGAGAAACGGTCGCCAACAAGGCCACTACAACCATTAATTTCGGGATAAACTGCTCTGTAACGAGTAACCTTCCTTGACTGAAAGCAACTGCCCAGCATTCCATTACCTGTAAAAAAAGCTTCCAAATCCCCTAGAACAGAACCATAAGAGAGGCCAAGAACCAGCCATCCTGATAGCCCATGCAATCGTCACGCATTCAAATTTGCCAGTCTGCCCACTGGTAATGACCGACTAGTATGACGGACCATCAGCAGGATATTCATGATCGCTACCGCAACAGCAGTTAAAAGTAGCATTTGATGAGCGGTCATTGCAGGATTTTTCATTGTTTGCGCCATAATATCCCTTATATAGTAGATTTTTGTTTCACAGTTGGAAATACGAGCGATATGCACATCCCCGAACCAGGCTCTGATTTCGCATCTAATTGGATAGCTAAATCATAAGCCATCTTACTCACCAAGAAGAGTCCTATCCCCGTTGTTTGTCTTGTATAAGTACCTCTCCTTCCAGTAAATCCTTTATCAAAAATAAATGGTAAATCTTCTTCCACTACACCAGGACCATTATCACGAATATGTAAAATGGTATGACCACTTACTTCATCATTAACCGTTTCAAATGTCAAAACTGGATGGTCTTGATTTCCTGAAATATGTTTCATGCTATTAAAAATAACTTGTTCCAATATAAAAGCCAATCCTTTACGGTCGGAAAAAATTTCCCTTTCTTCACCTACGAACTGGATTTCAAATCTAGATTCATCTAGCATCGTTTGATGATTCTCAATCGTCTCTTTACAAAACGCTAATATGCTCAGATGCTCAAAAAAGTAATCTTTGTGAGCAGCCCCAAGTCTCGCAAAAAATAAAATTCGCTCTATATCCCCAAGCATTTGATTTCTCACATGAAACAAACGTTGTCTAACAAGAGGAGACATTTCATCACTTCGGTTATCTAATACTAACGTCATTAATGACAAGGGCTTTTTAATTTCGTGAACCCATCCCTCTATATAGTTTTCATAATCAACGAGTTCAATGACTTGAGCATTAAGCTCCAATTGATAGGATCTTAAGGTATTTCCCAGTCTATGGATATAGGACCAATGTGTCTTAGGAGATACTTCACATAATCGTTCTTCGTTCGCTTCATTCGGTTCTAACAAAAAATCCTGAAAGGTAGTTTCTATTAATTTTTGCTTTCTCATGATCATAAATACAGATACAAAAATCATTGCAAGTGTATAAACAATCATCAGTGTGACTAAAACCTGAAATGTTTCAGGATAAGCCAACCAAGCTAAAAAAATAAATAAAAGATTTGTTGTAATTAACATAAGAAACCAAAATTTATATGCATGAAAATAATCATACGTTCGCTTTATCCATTTCATGGCTTTACCTACCCCTTAAGTCGATACCCTTGCCCCCTTATTGTCTCAATTTTATTCCCTAGGTCTAATTGCCACAATGTTTTTCGTAAACGAGTTAGATTTACTTGAAGTGCATTTTCGTCTATATATTCGTCTGACCCCCATAAAAGCTGACTTAGCATTGACTTGGATACAATCTCAGGTCTATGTTGTACTAATGCCAATAAAATTTTTCCTTCATTAGCCGATAATAATAACGATTCTGATCCTTTAAATAAAGTAAAAGTATTCGGATCTAGCAAAAAACTACCTCCGTCTATCAAATCTGGTTGCCTTTTAAATCTTTTAAGCAAATTTTGAATACGCGCCAATAATCGATCTCGATGGCATGGTTTCGTGAGATAATCATCTGCACCTAAACCTAGACCATGTATTTCATCTTGTAATTTATCTCTAGAAGTAAGCATCAATATTGGACCAATTCCTTTTAATTTTAGACTTTTGCATATTTCAAATCCTGACTGTTCTGGCAGATTGATATCTAGTAAAACTAAGTCTGGTGCCAAAGTGGCTATTTGAGCAACTACATTGTGGAAATCTGCAATTGCTGTCACTTCATATCCTTCTTTTTGCAGGATATCCATTAATTCTTCTCTCATCAATGCATCATCTTCAACAATTGTAACTCTCGCCACTTCAGAACCTCCTTCAATATGAAATGTGACTTTTTTTAATCTACATTAGGCTTCCAACGCAATTGATCGATTCCACGTTCTGCTGTACGGGCAACAGCTACCCCATAAATAGCCAAAATACCGATAATAATGCATGCAATGGCAAGGGTCATCGGAAACAGTAAGGTTTCATCTTCAATATAAATCACGACAAAGGAAGTCATCGCTTTGATACCAACAGCTCCACTGACGCATGCAAGGGACATAGGTAACAGGAAAGTTAATAGCACTTGTTTACGCATTGATTTTTTTATTTGATGACGCTTTGCTCCTAACATAGAAAGTGTTACATAACGACCGGCAGTCTGTTTCATCTGTGTTAAAAATTGAAGAGCTAACACCGTACAAGCGATAATCAAGAATAATATTCCCATATATAGTATCGTATAACTACCAGCAACAACAAAGAAGAGTTGACGTCCAAAGTTTTGTAAATAACTTTCAAACGTGAAGCCTGATGTATGTAAGACATCTCTTGCCTCCATCATTGGTTTCATTAACCCTTTCTGATCTTGTAGATTTTGTGGGATACGAAAATTCCAATAGGACATATAAGTTTCTGTATCTAATAATTGTTCAAACATCTGATCAGGGACGATAAATGCTGAAATAATTTCTACAGAACGATCTGCGACTAATCCTCTCATTGGAATAGATGGATGTACAGACACTGCCTGATCATTAATGGTCATCAAACTTTGCTCTTCTTGTAAAGCTTCCTCAAGAATTTTATCTAGTACAGGCATGTTGTCTAGATTATCTACTGGCATAAAATCAGGATTAAAATATAAAACAATTTCATTTGAATGTAGGTTTAGTGGTTTATCTCCTATTGCTTCTAAAAGTCCATTATAAGATGATTCAGGAATAAGGTATGGATCTGGTAAGAGCGATTCTATGGCTCCAAATAGATTAAGTGCTTCATGATTTTCCACATCGAAACTGTAACCAAGCATTTCCCCAGATAAAAATTGTTCTTTGTCACTCTCTGGCATAGCCATAATGAGTCGCTCTCTTAATTCATCCCACTCTACGAACGATGTAGGGAGCTCACCTTCCCCACTTTCTTCCTTATATTTCATTTTTCCAATTTCTAGTAATTTTAAATCCCCCACATATGGTGCCATTTTTTCTGATGTAAGAAATTTTTCAACCTTTTCATTGTCCCCATTAACAGTAAAATCATATACCGAGGAACTTCTATTATTAACACTTTCTAAGTCTAGAATAGATGAAATACCATCTGCTATCAATATGATAGATAACGTGATCAAAATCGATGTTACAGCAACAGAAGTAGATCTATTCGCAACGTTCTCTTGAAATTGCCTTAATGTAAATGTGTGCAGTCCTTTCGTAGATTTGCGCTCATACAGGCTTGCCTGTAAACCGAGTAACTTTCCAAATCCTCTCATAAAAAAAATCGTCCCTAAACTTCCAAGAGCCAATGCTACAAATAGTAGCAGTCCACCAAAATCCATAAAGCGGTATAAAACAATCCAATAGGATATACCTAATAAGACGACCCCTGCCAGTATATGGAATACATTCCCTCGGACATGCCCCATATCTAGTTTCTTATCCATTTGTTCATAAAGTAATTGATGAACTTCTCGCTTAAACAATCGGCCACCAAGAATGGCTAAAGCTATAAACTGGATAAATAAAAAACCAAGAATGGTATAGAAAATTGCACCTACAGACAAGCTCAGTTGATGACCAATAATTCCTTGACCGACTAATTTGGAAACTGTCAGGCTGATAATTTCCGCTAAAAATCCGCCTATTAAAATGCCTGCAATCAGTGCCAAAATAGAAGTTATCAACCCTTCTGCTAAAAGTTGAAGAATCAGGCGTTTCTTGCGCATACCTAACATGAGATAAAGCCCAAACTCTTTACTTCTTCGATTTAATTGGTACTGATTAGCAAATAAAATTAAGAAGAACAATAGAAACAATGCAAACAAATAAATGATCGGCATTTGAGCTAGCAATTTATCTATCGCATCACTTTCAAATTCCTTTAAAAATAAAATAATATCTTGTCTACCAAGTGAAAGAATAATATAAAATGAAGCTATTGCTACAACAAGTGTTGCAAAGTAAATCAAATTTTCTTTACGACCACGTTTAGCATTACGATAAATTAACTTAGAGAACATTGGCACTTCCCCCTCCAAGTTGAGCCACTACCTGCAAAATTCTCTCATAAAATATATCGCGAGATTCATCGTGTTTGCGACGTAGTTCATGAAAAATCATACCATCTTGAATAAAAAGAATTCTAGAGCAAAAACTTGCCGCATTGGGATCATGGCTCACCATCAAAATCGTTCTACCGCTTTCACGATTAAAACCTTCCAACTTGTTCATTAAGTTTCTCGCTGAACGTGTGTCTAATGCTCCTGTCGGTTCATCGGCTAGAACAATATCTGGATCAGAAATCAAACTGCGTGCAGCAGCAACCCGTTGTTTTTGTCCCCCAGACATTTGTGAGGGAAATTTATGGAGGATATCAGTAATCTCGAAAAAATCTGCTAGTTCACTTAGCTTAGCACGTGCTTTCGTGAAATCCATCC
The DNA here is from genome assembly GCA_009928435.1 of Bacillus sp. HF117_J1_D. Classification (GTDB taxonomy): domain Bacteria; phylum Bacillota; class Bacilli; order Bacillales; family Bacillaceae_C; genus Siminovitchia. The sequence goes on along the minus strand of JAABNQ010000073.1, from coordinate 10,472 downwards.
CATGGATAGAAAGTGGTAATAAAATATTTTCTTGACCAGTTAAATTGTCTAACAGCGCAAAGTCTTGAAACAAATATCCAATTCGTCTCCCCCGATATTCCGCCAAGCTTTCACTATCAAAAGCGCTAATGTTTTTCCCATTTAAAAGCACACGCCCCATTGTTGGCTTAATAATCGTTGCAATACAGTTTAATAATGTCGTTTTCCCAGAACCACTTGGTCCCATGATCCCTAAAAATTCCCCTGGAAGAATATCAAAACTAATCCCCCGTAAAGCTTTTGTCATATTGTTTTTCTTTCCGTAGTTTTTTTGTAAATCTTGAACTTCTAGTAATTTTCCTTGTTTAACCATGTATAACTCTCCTTTTTTTCTAGTTTAGTAATTTTATAGCTTTGATTGAAACTAGAAAATAATTGGGTTAGTTACAGAATAACAAGTATCGAAGGCTAAAAACACTTACATATGATGTAAGGAAAATTAATGATGTCGAATTGAAAAGTATGGGTAATAGAATTTTCAATATCCATCTTTTTTAGACGGTTATTGAGTTTAATCCGAAATTTAAACATAAAGTCGGAATTTTCCGTCAACATTTTTTTGGAATGTTCTTATGACTGTAACTACATATATGTAGTTACTATTTGTGTGGGCGTACACTATGGATTAAAGCGATTAATTGTTTAATCGTACCATGGTTCAATATTCGATTTCTGTACTTTCGTATCCAAACAAAATGGTTATTATTGTTTTTGTATCTATCTTACTATAAAGGTATGCATAAGAACAATTCATCCCCGCCTATTCATACATAGGCGGGGATGAATTGTTTAAAGATTTGTAATGACTGAATGAAGTAAAAAAATATCTGCACATGGACCCATCCACAGATATTTTTTAGCTTTTCTCTTATGCTTTTTTCAGCTCGCGTTTAATCTCAGCACATTTTCCAGGTGTTGGAAATAGCTTTCCTGCATTAAGTAAATCGTTTTGATTGAAAACCTTCCTTATAGCTGTCTGGGCTCTGATCTCATCATCTGTGAAAACAAACCGCATCTCTTCTTTCTTTTCAATTCCTACGCCGTGTTCGCCCGTAATCGTTCCACCGGCATCTGCACAAACTTTTAAACAAGCACTGCCAGCTTCAATGGCTTTCTCAGTTTCACCCGGCACACGTGAATCAAACAATACGAGCGGATGAAGATTCCCATCTCCTGCATGAAAAATATTAGCTATCCGCAATCCTGATTTTTGACTGATTTCATTGATTTTACTTAAAACTTCCGGAAGCTTGCTCCGAGGAATAACACCATCCTGCACAAGATAATCATGCGAGATAGCTCCCATTGCCCCAAAACCTGTTTTTCTGTTAGCCCACCACCTTTCTCTTTCCTCCTCATTCTTCGCAGCCCTTACTTCCCTGACATTTCGATTTCTGCACACTTCTAAAATTTGATTGATCTGTTCCTCTATTCCTGCACGGATGCCATCCACTTCAATTAATAGAAGAGCCTCTATATCCCTTGGATGACCAACAGGAAATGCAGCAGCTTCAACTCCTTCAATGGCAATTTTATCCATCATTTCAAGAGCAGCCGGGACGATCCCCGTTGAAATAATGTCTGACACTGCCTGGCTGCCATCATCAACTCTGTCAAAATATGCAAGTACTGTCTGCTTGGCTTCGGGGTTCTTTAAAATCCTCACTGTGATTTTCGTGACAATCCCAAGGGTTCCTTCAGATCCTGTCAAAAGCCCCAACAAATCATATCCAGGCGCATCAGGAATTCCACTTTTTCCAATTTCTATCACATCACCGTTCGGCAATACAACCTCTAATCCCAATATATGATTGGTCGTTACACCATATTTCAAACAATGTGCTCCTCCAGCATTTTCTGCTACATTGCCGCCAATCGTGCAGCAGTATTGGCTTGATGGGTCCGGTGCATAATAATATTCCTGATCAGAAATGGCATGAGTCAATTTCAAATTGACGAAACCAGGTTCGACCACTGCCCTTCTATTTTCTAGATCAATGCTAAGCAATCTTTTCATTCTTGTCAGACTGATGATGACTTCTCCATTAATCGGGATCGCACCGCCACTTAATCCCGTCCCCGCTCCCCGTGCCAAAAACGGCAGATCATTTTCTGAGCAGTATTTGACAACTGCTGCCACTTCCTCTGTATTTTTCGGAAAAACCACCGCCTTTGGTGCATACTTTTCTATAGTGAATCCGTCACAATCATAGGCTGCTAAGTCGGTTTTTTTATAAAGAATCGAACGGGGACCAGAAACGAGCTTCGCAAGATTCAGAATGTGTTTATCTCTTATTTTTATAGAAGTTGCCAATCTCATTCCTCCTCCCGGACTTCTTTTTGATAGGCCCAATCCAATAATTGGACCGTATGAACAATCTTTTGATCGCGGCCATATTTCTGGACTCCAAGCGCCATCTGAAGCATACACCCCGGATTGCCCATCGAGATCATCTCGACCTCTGCCGGGACATTATCCATTTTGCTTTGTAGCACCGCATCAGCCATTTCAGGATTGGTTATATTATAGATTCCTGCACTGCCGCAGCATCTGTCGGCATTTGGCATGTGAATCATTTTCACCCCGGGAATATCTAACAGCAAGTCACGTGGCTCCTGCCGAACTCCCTGTCCGTGAGCCAGGTGGCAAGCATCATGATAAGTGATCGTCGTTTCAATAGAGGCTTTTGGTTTTTCGTATCCTGTATCATGAAGATATTTTGCAATATCAACTACTTTTTCCGAGAATTTCTCCGCCCTCTCTTTCCATTCGGGATCATCTCGGAATAGTTCATGGTATTCTTTCATCATAGAACCGCACCCCGCCGCATTAACAATAACTGTTTCTACTTCTTCGAATGCTTCGATATTCTGCTTGGCCAGATCCCTGCCCATCTCCCTATCACCGGCATGGACATGAAGCGCCCCGCAACATGTCTGATTCTTCGGGAGCGTCACATCATTGCCATTTCGAGTCAGCACATTGATGGTCGCTTCATTCACGTCGCCAAACATCACATCCATTACACATCCCGCAAACAAAGCAACTTCCGCCTTTTTCTCCATTTGAGCTTTCATTACTTTTTCGTGTTTATATTTTCTCCGAACAGAATTTTTGATGTTCGGCATGATTCCTTCCATTTCCACCAAGTGATCCGGCATAATATGAATCAAGCCGGTCTTTCTTACCACTGTCTGTACACCACTCTTTTGGTAAAATTTCAGCAACCTGCCAAAAGCATTCATCCGCTCTGGATAAGGGAATAATTTTTCCAAAAATAATTTACTGACTGCTCTTTTCAAGCCTTTCAAAGGCATTGCCTGCCGGATTTGACCTCTTGCCTCTTCAATCAGCCCGCCTACATTTACATCTGCTGGACAGGCAGTTGTGCACGCACGGCAATCCAAGCAGTCAAAAACGGGATCAATCAGTTCATCATTGACTTCAAGGCGCCCTTCGGCAACTGATTGGATCAAATGCACTCTGCCTCTTGGCGAATGGTGCTCCTGGCCAGTGATTTCATACGTGGGGCAGGATTCTAAGCACATCCCACAATGGACACAATCCGCCCATTTATTCGGATCCGGCGGATCCTTCCACAGGTAGTTTCCCAATTGCAATGTGGTGCATGCCGGTTCCTGATTAGTCTCCTTTACTATCGCTGCCACTCCTAAATACCCCCCAAAAATCTTTGCGGATTTAAAATGCCGTTTGGATCCACCGTTTTCTTAACTCTTTCCATAAGGAAAAAGGATGGCGGCTTCTCTCCCCATATATCGATCTGCTTCCTTTGTTTATATGGCAAATGGGTGAAAGTCGCATATCCACCAAGTTCCTCGGCTATGCTCCTCAATTGAAGCAGCGCATCGATTACCAATCTTTCCTCTCCCTTAACTTCTGCCCTGCATAAACCGTGTCCTAATCCCCCATGCGCTTGGATAGCTAAGCGACCAGGACTCTCAAGCTGGATCGTTTCTTCTATTATATGAAGCACGTCCATATTGACCACGCCAATTTTCACCAACGCGGTCAATTCTTCAGACGATTCATTGATAGGGTTTTCATATAGCTTTTTCCAAAAATCGCGAGTTTCTTCCTCTGAGAATATTGTCATATTCGCTGTATCAGGCTTCATATTCCTTAACGCATTTTCCTGGTACAGGACAGAGCTTTCCACATCTTCAAAAGCGATAGCTAATGTCTTGTTGTAACTCCCGGTCAACCTCTCAGCTAATGACGGATTGAGCAATTCCAACGCTACGGGTTCTAACATCGAGTCAAGCAACTGGATGGAAAATTGTCTAATCTGCTTCATGTCATCTTCAGGAAATGATATAAGAACCAAGCTTTCATATTTCGGAAGGGGCTTAAGCTTCAGCGTCACTTCCGATAAGACTCCAAGTGTGCCCATTGAACCAATAAATAGTTTATTCATATCATATCCGGCCACATTTTTTACAACCTTTCCGCCCGTACGGATGATCGTCCCATCTGGGTAAACAACCCTCAATCCAATGACCGAATCGCGCGCAGAACCGTAACCAAGCCGCTTTGGACCACTGTCATTTGCAGCAATGATCCCGCCTATCGTCGAGGACTGTGGTGTAAAAGGATCAATCGCAAGCCTTTGATTATAATGAGCAAGATATTCCTGAAGGTCGCCAAAACAGGTACCCGCTTTAACAGTGACCGTCATATCCCCATGAATGTGCTCAACAATGCCGCTGTACTTTTTTAATGACAATAACATATCGGCACTGTCAGCTAGGCCGCCATAACCTCTTTTCGTTCCCGCTCCCATGATCGAAACTGTTTGTCCAGATTGATTGGCATAGGATAATAGATTCACAATCTCTTCTTCCGACTGCGGATATACCGAAATACTCCCTCCATTTCCAAGCAAATGATCCGTTTCCCCATCTGCAAAGCGCTCTTCAGGGACTACTGTCTTCAATTCTAATAAGCTGCCCGATATAGTTATTGACCCCACCCCCATTTATGTAAAAGTCACCTTGTTTCCTTCATTTAATCATTAAACCTCAGTATATTCAAGCAATTATTCGAATATACTAACTCTTTTATATTGGGAAAAACCTTGCACAATATTCATGCAAGGTTTTAGAATCATTATTGAAAAGTCCAGCGTCGGACTGCTTTTGAGAACCCTTTGTTTTGAACATAAGTACGAGAAGCCCCCCTCTTAATAAAAATTAAGTTGTCTTACTCCCATTTATAGCTGATAGGTTTTCGTGATCGTCTATTACTGTTGAATTCAGGCACTTCCTTTATCGGTTTACTGTTATGTATATAGAGGGCTTTGTACTTCTATCCCCATCTTGGAATCATATTCTTCCTTCCGGATTAATTAATAAAAGAATATCAAATCCATGTAAAAAGTAAAGGCGAAAAAACCTCAAATCATGGTTACTCCGCCTTTTATAAAATAAACTCTTATGCCGATTTTTTTGTACGGATTAAGTTTCCTTGTTCCAAAAACCCTGTACCCAACACAACCCCCGCTACAATAAAGAAAAATCCCAGCCATTGAATAGAATATATTTTCTCGCCCAAAAATAAAAAGGCTCCAACAAGCGAGAAGAACGGCGATAAATTTAAAAACAGCGACGCCTGCCCTGCTCCGATTTTCTGTATGGCATGATTGTAGATAAGGTGGCCAAAAGCCGTGGCAATGACGCCAGAAGCGAAGAATACAAGCCAAGCTGTAAGATTACCAGTTTTTAACGTTGCCAAACCTGTTGGTTCTATTGCCAGACTGACGGAGAAAAGCATGACTGAACCCATCATGAGAGAAAGTCCCGTCACTGCTTGCGTTCCCGCTGTGTTTGACATTTTATTTATTAAAATAAAACTGATGGCCTGTGATAACACCGCACAAAATATGAAAATATCACCGACAGCAAAATTGAATGAAGCACCTGGTTTCATAAGCATGATTAATGCGACACCAGAAAAGCCGAATACTAGTCCGAAAATACGGAAAATAGTCAGGCGGTCTCCAAGGAAAAGTGCTGCCGCCACCGTTGTAACGATCGGGACCGAGCCGAGGATCAGCCCGCCATTAGCCGCGCTAGTCTTGCTGAGTCCCACTGAAAGGAAATAGTGATGTCCAAGAACTCCAAATACAGCCACCAAACCTATGAACAATATATCTTTTTTCGCCAGCTTTTTGATTTCACTGCGGTAAAACAACATCGGTGCGAGTGTAAGAAAGGCAATGAAAATCCGCAATGATGTAATGGTTACTGGAGCAAAATGAGTGACAATGATTTTAATGGCGATCACATTAAAGCCCCAAACCACCATGATCATTGTAATTAGAATATATAAATGCCAATTTTTCATTGAATCCCCCCTCATTGCCGAGCGTATCTAAAATTAATCATATTGTAACACAGAGAGGGGAATTTCCGCTTGATTCTATAGATGAGGTCTATCCGTAGTAACATAAGTACCGGCGATCAAGTCATGTATCGCCCTTTTATCCTCCCGTAACCCCACCATAAAAGCACTGACGATTAAACCAATGCCCAATGTCACAACATAGACCAAGCCCGACACGAAAGTTCTAAGAAACATCGCCCCCAGTCCTACTTTTCCACCGCCAACCTTTACAATGCGGACACCTACGATTCTTTTGCCGACCGTATATCCCAACCAAACTACCGGAACAATTAAATAGTATAGGAAGTTCAGCAGTTTAGTAAAAAAATTACCTTCTGTATCACCTGTCAAAATGTATCCCAATATACCAATCGGAATACCGATAATGATGGCATCCAACAAATTTCCAAGCAACCTTCTCCAAAATCCGCCCGGGTGTTGAATCATGACCCCACTCCCTCTTTTTGAAAAAATCCCACCGATTTTATACGTCCTGTCAGCTTTTTCGCCCGTTTGTCCATGTAAAGATAGCCCATACCGATAACAAAAATAAGAAATACCCCAAAAAAGAATACCAGTGCTTCCATTCTTCTGAATGTACGAATAAACCTTTTGATTCCGAAAAAATCTCCAAGACAGGACCAGTCAGACTAAAAAAAATGATTAAAAGGCCCCTTCCGGCTTTGGATACTCTTCTCCCAACCCACAAAAAAACCCAGATAAAGACAGGAATCCCTGCAAGATTAAAAACGATATGAATATCAAAAACATCGGCAAAGGGCCGGATCGGAAAAGAATACATGCCTATTCTCGTAAAATATAAGTCCAGATACGTCCCCAAAAGCATGGCGAATACTATAGCCGGGAAGCTACCAGGATTTCTATATAAATATTGCTTTTTTCGCAAGAACCGCGAGTTCGAGATTTTGAAGAGTTTCACAATAATCACCTGTTATGTCTCCATCTATCGTTTCATCATTCTTTTTTAAATAGACGACAACGTTAGGATCATCAAACCAGTCACCGGGTTCAGCGGGACGGTGCTTCACATTTGGCCATGCATACTCAAGTAAAGGACTATACAATTTGGGTGAACCTTTGATCAAACGGCAATTTTTGAGTCTTCGAATTTGAAGCGGACCAGGCACACCCTCGTTGACATCATTAAATATATGCGGCCAGTAGTCCTTTCTGGACCCTGAATGAGTATGAGACGTGCACCAATTCAAAATTTCCTCGTGCCGTTTCCAGTCTTTAAAAAGCAATTGATACAATCTTCTTCCAAGGATGATCCGCTCATGCAGCGATCCAAATTGATGAATCGTCATGCCTGTTAGTACAGTCTTTTCTCCACCTGATGGAAACAATATTTGATTAAACGAAAGCAGATCTTGTAAAACAAACTCTAACGTGTGAAGAACTTTTTCCTTATAAAGAGGACTCTGAATCATTCTTGTTTCCAAATAGCTTTGTTCATTCACAACTTGCGCCATAGCCAATATATAAGAATCTCTCCGCAGCCAAAAATCGTTCCAAATCACCTCCATGAACCTGGATATTTCCAAATAGGGAAGCAAATAAAACAAGCTTCGTCCCCGCCTTATACTCTCTTCATAAACTAAAAATTGCGGAAATGCACCTTGAAAAATCAGCCAGTTCCCGCGTTCCAGAAATTCGAAGAATTCTTCCTGCTTTTTTTCACTCATCAGTCTGGAGAGTAAATCTCCTTTCAAATCCGTCATGTTCCACCCGCCGTTTCTTGAAACGAGATGCCCTAGGAATGCCCAGTGAATTTCCGGATATCGCAGATAAAAATCAAGATACGCTTTTGTCCTTGTTACGTTGTTAATATTCAGCATTTTCGTTGTTTGTCTGATCTGCCCCACAATCATTTGATCCTCTGATGATATATGTTCGATATTCAAATGGCAGGGATTTAACAAGCTTTTCTTCAATTTCCCCTTTATTTCATGGAGCTGGTGGGAAAGCGGCTCTGTTTTTTTCTTCTTTTTGCAAAAGAAAATCTTTCCTCACCCCCGCCAAGAATTCTTTTACCATTCTTGAATAAATATTTGTCAGGGAGATGATTCAGAATGGCAGATAGTACGAGAGAATTGATCCATAAGATTACAGAGGTTCTGAAAGATGAGCAGACAGCCAACGGTTCCTGGGATTATCCATTTGACACAGGCGTCAAAACCGACGCCTATATGATCATATTATTAAGGACTTTGGAAATAAATGATGAAGATTTGATTCGGAGGTTAGCGGAACGAATTCTTAGTAAACAAGAGGCAAACGGCTCCTGGAAACTTTATTACGATGAAAAAGATGGTAATTTATCCTACACTGTGGAAGCTTATTATGCCTTGCTGTATTCAGGCTTCTATTCAAAACACAGCTCACGCCTTCGCATGGCGAAAAGCTTCATATTAAAAAAAGGCGGGATGGAAAAAGCAGAGATGTTCACAAAAATCCTGCTAGCATTGACTGGCCAATACAAGTGGCCAACGTTCTTTCCGCTGCCAGTTGAGCTAATCCTTCTTCCCCTTTCTTTTCCAATCAATTTCTACGATTTTTCCGTATTTGGAAGGGCAAATCTTGCTCCGATTATGATTTTATCCGCAAGGAAATACAGCAGAAAGACCAAGGGTAGTCCTAATCTTTCCGACCTTTTTGTTAAGAGAACAAACGAATTTTTTTCAGAAGGGGAAAAGCGTGGCTTTGAAAATATCTTTTCTATCATTGAACACGGGATCAAAAGCATCTTAATGGCTCCCCAACAAATCCATTCATATGCCATCGAGCGGGCAAAGCAATACATGTTCAACCATCTGGAATCCGACGGGACATTTTACAGTTATTTCAGCGCCACCTTTCTGATGATATTCGCTCTCATGTCCCTCGGTTACAAGAAGGACGATCCAGTCATTTTGAAAGCAGTCGACGGTCTGAAAGCGATGGAATGTACGATTGACGGATATCCTCACATGCAATATACGACAGCCACTGTCTGGAATACCACTTTGATTTCGTTTACTCTGCAAAATGCAGGACTTCCACCATCAGATCCGACGATCATCGCAGCCAATGAATATCTGTTGGAAAGAAAACATGATAAATATGGTGACTGGGTTATCAACAATCCTGGCGTATTGCCTGGTGGATGGGGTTTTTCAGACATCAATACATTCAACCCTGATGTTGATGATACAACGGCGGCTTTACGGGCATTTTCCCCATTAGTAACTGAGAATTCAGCTATACTCTCATCATGGGATCGCGGAACGAACTGGGCCATTTCCATGCAAAATGATGATGGCGGGTGGCCCGCTTTTGAAAGAAATGTTGATAAGAAGATGATGAATCTGCTACCGATCGACAGGGCCAGATTCCTTGTTTCAGACGCAAGCAGCGCCGACTTGACCGGAAGGACCCTAGAGTTTTTAGGTAATTATACAAACATGCCCAAAAAGAGTAAGAGGATTAGAGATGGAGTAGATTGGCTTACTGCCGACCAGAAAAAGGACGGATCCTGGTACGGGCGGTGGGGGATCTGTTATATATATGGAACATGGGCGGCTGTGACTGGATTAATGGCCACAGGCATTGACCGACACCATAAAAGTATTCAAAAGGCAACCTCTTGGCTTACAAAAATTCAAAATAAAGATGGCGGATGGGGTGAATCATGCAACAGTGACCTTGAAAATAAGTACGTGCCGCTGCATAAAAGCCATATTACTCAAACGGCTTGGGCTCTAGATGCATTGATTGCCTCAGAAAATCGGCCAACACCAGAAATTGAGGCGGGAGTCCGCTATTTGCTCCAATCGTATGATCATAAAGATTGGACGTGGGATTATCCAGTTGGCCAAGGGATGGGAGGATCTTTTTACATCCATTATCACAGCTACCGATACATTTTTCCTCTGCTTGCCATCGCCAATTACGAGAAAAAGTTTCATAGATAAGAATAGAGTAGGCGCATGAATTACTCATGCGCCTCTCACAGATCCGTACGTGCGGG
>JAABNQ010000072.1 GCA_009928435.1 Bacillus sp. HF117_J1_D | reverse complement strand
TTGTTTTTATCTAGTATTTTGCTTCAAATATTCTCGAGAATAATTTTACACATACACAACCAAATGTAGCTTATAAAATAGCTTGATTAAAATGCTTCACTACCATACTTTGTTCCATTCAAATAAAAAATTATAAGCATATAAGTCTACTTTTGTATTAAGGGGAGATTTATCAATATATATAACACACTTCTCGAAAGTGCTAATCTTATCTCTATGGAACCTTCCTTCTCTTTTCATATCCTGATAGATTGTTTCTATAGAAAAAATTTCTTTAATATTTCGACAAAAAACTTTCAGAACTTCTTCTAAAAAAGCATGTACCCTTAATAAAACTCCTAATCCTATAGTATCTAATTGACTTTCTATAAAATCTTTGACATTCAAAAAATCAACCATATTTTTCGTCAAAGCCCACAGAATAGGTTTTGATTCCATCGCCAGTGTTGAATTTGCAGAATAGCCCTTCGTACAAAGAGGGGCGATTAGAAATAAAACAGGTCCGGTTCCTAGACCGAGCTTGTTTACTATTTAGTATCTACCCACGCATTATATTTAGTCCCAAATCAGCCCCAAAAGTAGCCCCAATTGCATGCTTTTTTATGCATTATCCTGTACCATAGGAAAATAAGCATTTTTTTAAAAACGTTGATATATCAACATCTTTGAAAGTTTTGTCCTATTGTTTACGTTTAAATGGTATTATTGATTGTAGTTTTTTAGACAAACTTATACGATGGTGATATAAAGAAATTAGGAAGCGGTTCTTGTTAGGGGGCTTGCGGATGGAGCGAAAGGAGTAACAATGAATAGACAATTGGAATCTGAAAATACAATGGAGAGGATTCAGACTCTCGATGTTCTCAGGGGATTTTCACTGTTGGGGATTCTTTTGGTGAATATGATCGCCTTTCATTCGCCTTACACTTATTACAACCCATATGATTGGTGGGAGTACGGGGATCTGACTGTGTATACGTGGTTAGATATCCTTGTACAAGGAAGTTTTTATCCGATTTTTGCGATGATGTTTGGTTATGGGCTAGTCATCATGCAAAGGCGTTCAGCCATCAGGGGCACCTCTTTTCTGAAAATTAGTATGAGAAGACTTTCGGTGCTGCTCATCTTTGGAATCATCCACGCTTTTTTTATTTGGTCTGGAGATATTTTGATTACGTACGCATTACTGGGAATGGTTCTACTTTTGTTTTTGAGGCTGCCTGGTCCATGGCTTATGGGATTAGGGTGGGGGTTATATTTGCTTCCGCAGCTATTCTTTTCGGGCATGCTTGTCTTAGCCTCATTGTTTGATTCTGCTTCCCTTGCGGATTATATTGATATTGCGGGCCTACAGCAGTCGGAAATGATCTATTCAACTGGAAGCTTCATGGAGATCACAAACCAGAGGATTTCGGATTGGAAAGCAAACAATTTATCAGGCGGTCTTATCATTTATTTTTTTCTAATATTGCCAATGATGATGATTGGTGCAGGGGCCGGGAAAATGCAATGGCTTGAAAAAGCAGCCAGCCAGTGGAAGAAATGGCTTGTCATTTTACTTATTGCTCTTCCTATTGGCATTGCTGTAAAAACGTTACCTTTTTTAATGGGACTAACCATCAGCTATCAATACATACAAGATGCCATTGGCGGACCTATTCTCGGCATGGCCTATATAGCCGCTATCGTTTTAATTATGAGAAGTGCCAAAGTGGCAAAGCTGCTGCATCCACTCAGTTCGGCTGGACGGATGTCCATTACTATCTATATTATGCAGTCCGTCATTGGAACATTGATTTTTTATCATTACGGATTGGGGCTTTACGGAAAAATTTCGTTGGCGACTGGGACATGGCTCGCTTTTGCTATCTATATGATTCAAGTAGTATTCGCCGAAATCTGGCTGTCCAAATTTAAACACGGGCCCATTGAGAAATTTTGGCGGTTTTTAACATATGGTAAAAAACAAAAAAGAGGTGCAGGTAATGAAGTTCATGAGCTTTAAATTGGAAGATGCAGAAAAATACGGAGTTGTTGACAACAGCGGACAAAAAGTTTGGGATGTTCTTGCATTAGCCAAAGCAGCTGACAAAGAAATCCCCGCTACCATTCTTGCAGGGATTGAAAATGACAACCAATTTTACAAGAATGTAAGAGAGCTTGTTGAGTGGGGAGAGCAAAACGGAAAAGACGAATACCTACATTCGTTAGAGAATATCACATGGATGGCTCCTATTCCAAGACCAAGCAAAAATATCATGTGCGTTGGAAAAAACTATCGTGATCATGCGATAGAAATGGGAAGCGAGGCGGATATTCCAGAACATATTATCGTCTTTACCAAAGCACCGACAACCGTCACTGGGCATGAAGCACCTGTGGAAGCTCATGCGGACATAACAAACGAGCTTGACTACGAAGGTGAATTGGCTTTAATCATCGGAAAGAAAGGAAGAAATATATCTGAACAGGAAGCGCTTGACTACGTTTTCGGGTATACCATTATCAACGATGTAACGGCACGTGATCTTCAAAAAAATCACAAGCAATTTTTTATCGGTAAGAGCCTTGATACTTCCTGCCCAATGGGGCCTTGGATTGTTCACCATTCAGAAATTGATAATCCGAATGCTCTTGCGATTCAGACAAAAGTAAATGGAGAAGTCAGGCAGGATTCCAATACAAAGCATTTTATCTTCCCAACAGAAGTAATAATTTCAACTTTGTCACAAGGAATGACACTTGAACCAGGAGATATTATTGCTACTGGGACCCCTGCGGGAGTTGGGAAAGGCTTCAAGCCTCCACGTTTGCTAAAAAGCGGAGATCAAATCGAGATTACAATTGAAGGCATTGGTAAATTGCACAATACTGTGAACTAGTATGTTTTGGATTTCTCGGATTCCGCTTGTATGGTAAAATTGGAAGGGAATTAATCGAAACAGCAAACACGTTTTTTAGGAGGAAATGAATATATGTTTGAATCAACTCATGCCCACATTACAACATGGGTAGTTGCTCTCATTTTATTTGTCATTGTTTTGGTGCTGCAAAAGGGCGGCAATCAAAAGGGTGCGAAAATGACTCATATGATATTGAGGGTCTTTTATTTGCTGATTATCGCAACTGGAGCACTTCTGTTCTTTAAACACCAAACATATAATCCTGCACTCTACGGAATAAAATTCTTGGGTGGTATTATCGTTATCGCCATGATGGAAATGATCCTTGTCAGAATGGCAAAAGCAAAGAATACAGCCATTCTTTGGATCGTATTTGTCGTAGCATTGGCGATCACTATTTACCTGGGAATGAAGTTGCCGATCGGGTGGAATATGTTTGCATAGGCAACTTTACAAAAACCGTTGATTCTCAGCGGTTTTTTCTTTTTCATCATCATCTAAAGCATCTTTCCATATTTTCCTTAACATATGGCAGTATTTTTATCCAGAACTGATCACTTATATCCATCATTCTAATTATTTGAAGGATTAACTGGCGAACTATTCTGAGGTGTGACTTTTTTCTAGGGGATCTGATTGAAAAACGCTTTAAAACGGGCTTTATTCACATTGGCTTAAAAAAAGCGCAGTATCTCGAATACATAAAATTGACGGGGAGCAGGTGAAAGGCTAATCTTAAAGGCGTAGAAGTAATAGGGAGGTAACGGATTTGAGCAAAAAGAGTCTGGTTTTCCTGCTTATTCCGTTTCTTCTTTTTTCCACTGCCTTTTCAGCAAGTGCCGACAAAAAAGAAGAACGATTGTGGGAAGATGAAATTGTTTATTCACTTATGGTAGACCGATTTTATAATGGTGACAATAGCAATGATGAAGGGGTCGACTTTTCCGATCCAGTGAATAAGTTCCAAGGCGGTGATTTCCAAGGAATCATCCAGAAGCTGGATTATTTGAAAGACCTAGGATTTACCACGATCATGCTATCACCTGTTTTTAAAAGTGAGGAAAATGGATTTCATGGGGAATGGGTAAATGATTTCTATGAAACGGACCCTCATTTCGGAACAATTGATGAGCTAAAAAAGCTTGTTGAGGAAGCTCACAAGAAAGATATGAAAGTGATGTTTGAATTTGTGACAACTCATGTGGGACAGAATCATCCGTGGACAAAAGATCCAGCAAAAAAGGACTGGTTCCAAACAGCTGCGATGGTATCGGATAATAGCTGGTTGAATGGTTTGCCACAGCTTGACTTAAATTCCCAAGAAGTTCAAAACTACCTCATTGAAGCTGCCAAATGGTGGATGGAAGAAACGGATATTGATGGTTATAGTCTATCGGGAATTGACCAGGCGCCCATTGGATTTTGGGAAGATTTTTCCGCCGCTGTAAAAGAGCAAAATAATCGCTTTTATTTGGCGGGGAAGATGAGCGGAGAAGCGACTGAAGACATGGAAAAATACCAGGAAGCCGGTATTGAGGGGGTTATTGATTCGGGCTTAAACAAACCTTTAAGAGATTCATATTCCACTATTGACAAATCATCAAAATCATTGATGGACGTGTGGGAAAAGAACCGTGAGGTTTATCCTGAACCTCGCTCTTTGGGAGCCTTTTTCGATGATCGAAGCTCGGCCAGGTTTACAAAAGATATGGTTGAAAATAAACAATATCCCGGCGCCCGTTGGAAGCTTGCGCTTTTCTACCTATATACACAGCCGGAAGTGCCGATTGTGTTCTATGGTTCCGAAATTGCAGTTAATGGAGACGGCCCACCGGACAACGTTCCGTTGATGAACTTTCGGGCAGAAGAAGAGTTGATGGAATTTATAGGGAGAATTGGGACGATCAGACAAGAAAATAAAGCACTTAGCCGCGGGGATATGGAACTATTATATGAAAAAGACGGCATGATCGTTTTTAAAAGAGATTATGAGGATGAGACGATTGTAGCCGCGATTAATAATACGACAAAGGACCAGACCGCGTTAATTCCTGCTGATAAAATTGGTAATAATCAAGAGCTGCGAGGATTATTTGCCTCTGATCTGGTAAAAAGTGAGAACGGTGAATATAGAATTGTTGTTGACAGGGAAATGATGGAGGTGTACAAGCTTGCTGATAAGGTAGGTTTCAACATTCCTTTCATCGTTTCGATTTTTTCCGTGTTTATCGTCTTTGGCCTTTTTATGTTTTTGGCATGGAAGAGAGGAAAAAAGCGAAATCCATATGAATAATGTAGAAAAAGCTGCCATACTTTGGCAGCTTTTTATTTTCACTCATGTGCTGCCTCCTTCATCTATTACACAACAAAAGCGCAAAGCGCGTGTTCATCGACGTACAGACTGGAGCCGATTTTGACTTATCGAAGAAGCGTGAAGTATGCTAGTCGATAGGTGCTGGAGCTGGACGCAGCATAATCTGATAAACAAGTTATACATAAGCATAGATTTTTATCATTTCTAAACAATAAAAAGCGAATGGTTACATGTATCATTTACCCATTCGCTTCTGAAATATTGACTTTGATTTATCTGTAGTTGATGAATTGTACATCAATAGGAAGATCTGCAGAACGGATGGCACTGATAATTTGTTGCAGATCGTCACGGTTTTTTCCGGTGACCCTAATTTGATCGTCCTGAATTTGGCTTTTTACTTTTAACCGGCTGTCTTTAATGATTGTATTAATCTTCTTAGCATTGTCCTTATCAATTCCTTGAACAAGCTTTCCACGTTGGCGGACCGTGCCTCCCAAGGCGCTTTCAATTTTTCCATATTGGATATTCTTTACAGGGACTTCACGCTTAATCAATTTTCCAAACAAAACATCTTTTACCTGTGACAATTTAAATTCATCGTCTGAAATAAGAACAAGCTCATCATTTTCTAAAGTGATATTGCTTTTGCTCCCTTTAAAGTCAAAACGGTTTTTGATCTCTTTCATAGCGATATTAATTGCGTTTGACACTTCGGAAAGGTCAACCTTGGATACGATGTCAAATGAATTTTCTTTTGCCATAATCTACCTCCGGACAGCTTTTCCTTCATTATAGGTGAAAGGGGAGGGAAGGACAATAAGAAAAGCGCCAAGCGCCTGTTCATCGACGTACAGACTGGAGCGATTCTGACGAGATAAAGGAAACACGCGAAGTGCATCGGCAGGCTCAAAACGCGACATCCTGTCGCTTCGCTTGCACTAGGACGTCCCGTCCGTCGGAGCCGATGTTGACTTATCGAAGAAGCGTGAAGTCTGCTAGGGCATGTGTTTTTTCAGACGTTCCCCTATCAAATAGGGGAGAACACCACTTTAGTTGAACTAAAGAATTGAAGGCTATGCCCTTTCGCGAAATGTAAAGGGGGAATTGCCTTATTCAAAAACGCAGCATTATGCCAGTTTTTGAATAAGGCAATAAGCTGCGTGACTTCTTAAAGGTGATCTGTTTTTTTAGAGTGTTGATGCTTCCCAGCTTTGCGTTCTTCTTCGTGCTGAATGTTTTTACCTTCCCTGCGGGCTTGATGATCTCTTGCTTTTTTGTCATTATCTGATGTGTTGTATCGCATAAACAGTCTCCTTTTCCTAGTTTGGGATTAGTATGTCTCGGCACGAATTTAAGCATTCTTCTTGTTAAGAAAGAAGACCGCAAGTGTTCCAGGTCCTGCATGTGACGCAACGATAGCACCGATTAGACGTATGTAAAAGTTTTTGGTACCGAAACGTTCTTCTATCATACTTTTCATTGCCAAGGCTGTTTCTTCATCGTCACCATGGCATATTCCAATCAGTTGGTTTT
This sequence comes from Bacillus sp. HF117_J1_D, assembly GCA_009928435.1. Taxonomy (GTDB): domain Bacteria; phylum Bacillota; class Bacilli; order Bacillales; family Bacillaceae_C; genus Siminovitchia. Next base: position 9,689 of record JAABNQ010000072.1, on the reverse strand, counting down.
CAAGATCAATACCGCGTTCTTCCATAAGGTCAAGTATCCTTTTTAAAAGCTTCTTTTTTCCGCGAATTTTTTCAAGCGGTACTAATTTTCCTTCTTCAACATGCAGAAGAGGTTTAATGTTTAAAAGTCCGCCAAAAAAAGCTGATGATCTGGATAAGCGCCCGCCGGCGGCGAGAAATTCCAAATCTCCGATAGTAAATAGATGCTCCATGCGGTCGCAATTTGATTGTGCAAATTTGATGATGTCCTCTTTTGGTTCGTTATTTTTGATTTTTTCAGCCACAGCCATTACAGTCATACCATAGCCCAAAGAAACGGCTTTTGAATCGATAATGGTCAAATCCAGATCAGGAAATTGTTCTTTTATCTGGTTTTTCACCATGACAGCTGTTTGATATGTACCGGAAAGACCTGATGACATGGCAATATATAATCCGCTTTCTCCGGATTTCCCCAGGTCCGTAAACAGCTCTTGAAGACGCTGAGGGGAGGCCTGAGATGTCTTAGGCATTTTACCGGCTCTGATTTCTTGATATACTTGTTCAGGCTGGATGCTGTATAAATCTTGATATTCTTGATCATCAATATGTACCTGAAGACTGATAAGCTCAACATTGTTTTCCTCATAGAAAGACAGCGGCAGATCACATGCACTGTCGGCAAAAAGTTTCAATGACATAAAATTACACCTTCCGTGAAAAAATAATTTAACAGTTTTTTTGTCCTTTTTATAAGTTTATCTACTTTCATTATAAACCTCAATGTTAAAAATGCTGAATAAGGGTGAAAAAATGAGACATCAATCAATATGGGAAGTTATTAAAAAACTGCTGGTGATCATAGTGGGGGCAATTTTAGTTGCCGGTGCAATGAATTATTTTCTCATTCCTGCCAATGTTTATGCAAGCGGATTTGCTGGTGCCTCGCAGCTTTTATCAAAAGTGATTAGCCAATTTACGCCTCTGAATGTATCGACTGGTTTTTTATTATTCCTCTTTAATATTCCTGTAGCTGTACTTGGCTGGTTCAAAGTGGGAAAAACGTTTACGGTCTATAGTTTTATATCAGTTGCTGTTACTTCCTTATTCCTTGAAATCATTCCGGTCAAGGCCCAAACGGCAGATATTATGCTTTATGCGGTATTTGGAGGAGTGATTACAGCTATTGGAATCGGAATCACACTGAAAGTGGGGGCTTCAACGGGAGGGTTGGACATTATATCGATGATTCTGTCCAGAATGAGTGATAAATCGGTCGGGACGTATTTCTTTATTCTAAATGCCATTATCATTCTTACTGCGGGGGCCTTATATGGATGGGATAAAGCATTATATACATTGTTATCAGTGTACGCCTCTACACGGGTGATTGATGCTATCCATACGCGACATCAGAAGCTGACAGTTATGATTGTTACGAAGAAAGCCCCAGAATTAAAAGAAGCGATTTATAAGAGACTGGTCAGGGGAATCACGATGCTGCCGGCCAAAGGAGCATTTTCCAACCAGGAAAAAAATATGATGATGATCGTCATTACTCGGTATGAATTGTATGAACTTGAACATATCATCAAAGAGGTCGATCCAGAAGCATTTACAAATGTCGTGGAAACGGCGGCAGTCTTCGGATTCTTTCGGAAAGATTAACACCTGGGGGGGTCTGACCCCCAGTGCGTTAAAGTGCTAAAGGGGTCTGACCCCCTAAAAACCTCCGATTGATGATTCTTTCATAAAGTCGATTTTTTCCTTTTCCGCTTCATCCAATGTGGAGCGATATGGAAAACGTTGTGCATGTTGTTCAACAGAGTTTTTTCCTTGATGCGTAAAACGTCTGGATTTACTGTTTTTAGCCATGACACACACCGCCTTTTTGAAAGGATAGGAAGGAACGCTTACTGCGTTCAATTGTTATTATGTCCATAGACCTGTCAAAAAACATCGGGGAATTAATGACATTCAATGCTCTTCTTTGGTAAGTAGAAAAAAGGAGTGTTAAAATATAACATTAATTGGCATTCCATTACATATAGCCGAAGGAGAGAGTCGATTGATTGAAATCCATCATGAATCCATAGGGCATATACCGGTTTTACATGTTGTAAAAGAAGGGCAAAAACACGAAAAATTACCACTCGTTTTTTTTCTGCACGGCTTTACCTCAGCGAAGGAACATAACCTTCATTTCGGCTATTTGCTTGCTGAAAAAGGTTTTAGGGTTATCCTTCCAGATGCCAATCTACATGGGGAACGAAGTGACGGCCGACATTCGGAAAAACTGGCCTTCGATTTTTGGAACATTGTTCTCCAATCGATCCGCGAGTTGAATGACATAAAAGAAGAATTATCCCAAAAAGAGTTGATCAGCAGCCAAGTTGGAGTTGTGGGAACGTCCATGGGAGGTATCACAATGTTCGGCGCACTGACCCAATACGATTGGATTAAAGTGGGTGTTTCTTTGATGGGAAGCCCGTGTTATGAAACATTCGCTCGTAATCAGATTGAGTCATTGGAAAAAGCTAAAATGACCATACCTTTTTCGGGGGACGAACTTGAAGACATATATACCGGTCTGCGGAAGTATGACATGACTATCCAGCCTGAAAAACTTGCGGGCAGGCCCCTCCTCATTTGGCATGGTAAAAAGGATAAGGTAGTACCGTTCCAGCCCACCTTTGATTTTTATGAAAAAATCCAAGCTGATTATGAAAAAACTCCGGAACGACTATACTTCCTTTCTGAAGACAATGCCGAGCATAAGGTGACTCGGAAGGCTTTTTTAAAAACAGTAGACTGGTTCAGTGAATTTTTACAGTAAGGAAATCATTTCTGTTTGAATTTACAATGGATTTGGTATGATAAGAATAGAAAACAATTGAAAGGAGCGGGGAATATGGACGAAGCACTGAAAGAGAATATATATGGTGCCTTGGAACAGGTGATTGACCCTGAGCTTGGCATCGATATTGTGAATCTTGGGCTCGTTTACGGCGTTGATCTGGACGAGAATGGAACAGCGAAAGTAACGATGACCCTTACTTCAATGGGGTGCCCGCTTGCGCCCGTCATTGTAGATCAGGTAACAGCAGCATTGGCTGATATTCCGGAGGTCAAACAAACAGAAGTGGATATTGTCTGGAGCCCTCCTTGGACAAAAGATAAAATGTCACGCTATGCAAAAATTGCGCTCGGCATTACTTAATGTAAGAATAGGGGCATAACGCTGGCAACGCACGTACGGTGTCGAAGGCTCAATGATTTTTTGAAAGTCTTCTGTTGCGTTCCATGCCAGTAAATAAAAGTAACAATCAGTTTTACGATTCTGCTGAATGGGAATTGTAGAGGCGAAGCTCCTTTTGGCAGCTTCGCTTTTACTTTTTCTAATCATGCCCCAGCTTTGAAGTCCGAATGCAGCGGAACGCCAAGGCTGCACGCCTTGCATCTGAATGATAGCTAATAAATCCTTAAAAAAAGGAGGAAGAATATGGATCTTAGCGGTATGACGATGACTGTACAGGAGGCTTTTGCAGAAGCACAGCAAGTTGCCAAAAGGCGGGAACATCCAGAGCTGGATATTCCACATCTTTGGAGGGCTCTTATAGACAGGAACGACAGTCTACTTTCGACAATCTATGAACGCCTCGGATTAACGAAAGGGCAAATACAGCTTGAACTTGATAAAATATTGGACCGGAAACCACAGGTGACAGGACAAGGTGTGCAGGGCGGACAATATTTGAGCAATCTTTTATCAACACTTATTAGCAAGGCTGAGGAAGAAATGAAGGGGTTCGAAGACCAATACTTATCTGTTGAGCATTTCGTCATTGCGTTGATGGATATGCCCCATAATGAAATTGTGGAGTTTCTTTCCCAGTTTGGCATCACGAAAGAGAATATTTTGAGAGAGGTAAAAGAAATCAGAGGGGGACAACGAGTGGAATCACAAAATCCGGAAGCAACCTATGAAGTTTTAAAAAAATACGGTCGGGATCTAGTGGAGGAAGTAAAGTCCGGAAAACTTGATCCAGTCATCGGGCGGGATCAGGAAATAAGGAATGTCATTAGGATTCTGTCGCGCAAAACTAAAAATAACCCTGTCTTAATCGGGGAGCCGGGTGTTGGGAAGACAGCCATTGTTGAGGGGCTTGCTCAACGAATCGTAAGAAAAGACGTCCCGGAGGGTCTGAGGAACAAAACAATATACGCACTGGATATGGGATCGCTGATCGCTGGAGCTAAATTCAGGGGGGAATTTGAAGAGCGTCTCAAAGCAGTATTGCAGGAAGTAAAAAAGAGTGAAGGCAAGATTTTGCTGTTCATTGATGAAATTCATACAATTGTAGGTGCTGGAAAAGCGGAAGGCTCAATGGATGCAGGAAATATGCTGAAGCCCATGCTCGCAAGAGGAGAGCTTCACTGCATTGGCGCGACAACTTTGGATGAATATCGATTGTATATAGAAAAAGATGCTGCATTAGAGAGGCGTTTTCAAAAGGTGCTTGTTCCGGAACCCACACTGGAAGATACAATCTCCATTTTACGTGGGTTGAAGGAAAGATTTGAAATTCATCATGGGGTCAATATTCATGACAGAGCGCTTGTAGCAGCAGCAACTTTATCGGACCGTTACATAACGGATCGTTTTTTACCAGATAAAGCGATTGATGTTATTGATGAAGCCTGCGCCAATATACGTGTAGAAATCGACTCCATGCCAAGTGATCTGGATGACATTACAAGAAGGGTCATGCAGCTTGAAATCGAAGAGGCGGCCCTAAGGAAAGAGGAAGACGAAGCAAGCAAAGAACGGCTTGAACTGCTGCAAAAGGATCTCGCTGACTTAAAGGAAAAGGCAAATGAAATGAAGGCGAAATGGGAGAAAGAAAAAAGTGAAATTTCCAGCATTCAAGAAAAGCGGGAGCAGTTGGAGAAACTTCGCAGGGAACTGGAAAAAGCAGAGAACGAATATGATTTGAATCGTGCTGCCGAGCTTCGTCATGGGCGTATCCCGGCTTTGGAGAAAGAGCTGAAGCAAGTAGAAGGACAAGAGCGAAATGAGTCACGCTTAGTGAAAGAAGAAGTGAATGAAGATGAGGTAGCAGCGATTATTTCAAGATGGACAGGTATTCCCATTACAAAGCTTGTTGAAGGTGAGCGGGAAAAACTGCTAAGGCTTGAAAGTATATTGCATGAACGCGTTATCGGACAGGACGAGGCAGTGGAGCTTGTGAGTAATGCCGTGTTGCGGGCAAGGGCAGGAATCAAAGATCCAAACCGCCCAATCGGATCTTTCATATTCCTTGGCCCCACCGGTGTTGGAAAAACTGAACTGGCAAAAGCATTGGCGGAAACGCTGTTTGATAGTGAAGAGCAGATGATTCGCATCGACATGTCCGAATATATGGAGAAACATGCAGTATCCCGCTTGATTGGAGCGCCGCCAGGCTATGTAGGGTATGAGGAAGGAGGGCAACTGACAGAGGCTGTCAGAAGGAAGCCATATTCAGTTGTTCTGCTCGATGAAATTGAAAAAGCGCATCCGGAAGTGTTCAATATTTTACTGCAAGTGCTTGATGATGGACGAATCACTGACTCTCAAGGGAGAAGAATTGACTTTAGAAATACAGTCATTATCATGACTTCCAATATTGGGTCGGCATTCCTGTTGGAAAGGGAGCATAATGGAGACCAAATAGATGATGAGACGAAGGATCTTGTTCTCGGACAGCTGAGGGCTTCTTTTCGTCCAGAATTCCTTAACCGGGTGGATGATATTATTTTGTTCAAACCACTAAGTATGGAGAATATCAAAGGAATTGTTACCAAGCTCGTGAAGGAACTTCAGGAGCGACTGCGCGACCAGCATATCCAACTGGAGATGACGGAGGAGGCAAAAGTATTTATCGCTCGCGAAGCCTATGATCCGATATACGGGGCACGACCTTTAAAACGGTATTTGCAAAGCAAAATTGAAACAGGCCTGGCGAAGGAGATTATTTCCGGCCAAGTCCATCCCTTCGACACAGTCGTTGTCGAGCTTCAGAAGGATGAATTGAAAATAAGCGTTGAACAATAAAAATAACTCGCCGGCACGGCGAGTTATTTATTGTTCTTCTGTTGGTTGTGCTGGTATCAATGCAGAGACGATAAAAATCAAAATAACTGCGAAGACGCCTAAAGTTGTTGCAGTTCCAAAATCATAGCTTGAGCCGATCATGGAGCCCGCCACATACATTAGCATGTTTACAAGTAGAAGTGTCCAGAAAATCATCATTATGAATCTCAACTAAGTCCCCTCCATTCCAGAGCTTCTTTATGTATTTCACTTAATCAATATTATTTTCCACCACGTAAGTATACCATAAATGAGGCTGGTGTTACAATCATCCACAGTTAAATAAAGAGAAAAGAGGTCAGTCCCTTATAAAGGTGCATACGATAATTTAAGAATGTGCAAAAAGGGGTTGCTGCAATGAAAACCGCTGTATTATTCGGAGCCCGACAAGACTTTGGTTTTGAATTATGTTCTTTGCTCCTTGAAAAAGGCTATGAAGTAATCGCAATTGACCATCAGGATTGGATAACAGATCATCAGGAAGAAAACTGGTTGCTTATTGGAAGAAATGCAAATGTAAGATATAAGGAATTGAGCAATGAAAAGGAGCTCATACATCACACTTTAATGGAAAAGGAATGTCTTTATATTATACCAACTATAGATTATTTTAACCGTTGTAACGCAAATGTTAGAGAGCAGCTGCTTGGACAATTGCAAGGGTTGTTAGAACATAAAAATAGCAATGAATGCCTATTGCTGATCCATCCGTCCGCTACCGAGAGGATGCAATCTTCATTCGCCGGACAGCTGGCTGCACTTATTGAATCGTTAAAGCAAATTCATCATGTAAAGGAGTTCTGCCTTTCAGACATTCTCCGAGAAGAACCATTGATATTGGAAAATGAAAAATGGGACCACGTAGCAGAAACCACAGTTGGCTTCTATAAAAGCAATATTTCCATCGCTGCAAAGAAGGCGGTTAGTTATATGGAACAACAGAAACTGCTGGAGAACAACAACTGAAATGGTGATGACAGGATTATGAACAAATGGTATAATTAGCACCAAGTCTTAATAGAAGATAATAAATTTAGATTTCATAAGGAACGGAAAGAAGGGACATTTTCTATGAATGCAGGAATAATTGGAGTCGGAAAGTACATACCCGAACGGGTGTTAACCAATCGAGAGCTGGAAACCATGGTGGATACTTCCGATGAATGGATTAGGACACGAACCGGCATTGAAGAAAGAAGAATTGCATCGGATGATGTGAATACATCTGATATGGCATATGAAGCTGCAAAAAAAGCCCTGAAAAATGCGGAAATTGGTCCAGAAGATATCGATATGATCTTAGTTGCGACAGTGACACCTGACCAGCCATTCCCTTCTGTTGCGTGTATGCTTCAGGCGAGACTTGGCTGTGTTAATGCTTCAGCAATGGATGTGAGTGCGGCCTGTGCTGGATTCATGTATGCGGTAGCGACAGCAAAACAATTCATTGAGGCTGGCTCAAGTAAAAATATTTTAGTTGTCGGCGTGGAGAAGCTTTCCAAAATCACCGACTGGAATGATAGAAATACAGCTGTCCTTTTTGGTGACGGAGCGGGTGCGGTTGTCATGGGACCTGTTTCTAACGGACGCGGAGTCTTGGCATTTGACCTCGGGGCTGATGGGACAGGCGGAAAGTATCTTTATCAGGAAAAATATATTATGATGAATGGTAGGGAAGTTTTCAAGTTTGCGGTAAGGCAAATGGGAGAGTCATCTGTTAAAGTATTGGAGAAAGCAGGACTTACAAAAAATGATGTAGATCTGCTAATTCCCCATCAGGCAAATATTAGGATTATGGAAGCGGCTAGACAAAGACTGGAATTGCCAAAAGGGAAAATGTCCAAAAAAATTCATAAATATGGAAACACATCTTCCGCATCTATTCCAATGGTGATTGCCGACGAAGTAGAAGCTGGAAAAATAAAAGATGACGATTTAATCGTGCTAGTTGGATTTGGCGGAGGGCTCACATGGGGAGCTATTGCTATAAGGTGGGGCCGTTAAGGAAAGCGGAGGAGTCCACGAACGGTGCATAGACTAGAGTCCTTTGTATTAAGGGAAAGGCGGGACCACCACGGCTTATGCTTTCCGTCAGGTATGAGGCGATACTTGTCATTGAAAACTTGCAATTGTACTTCCTGTCCATCAAAATTGGACAAAATAAAAAAGCTTAACTTAATCTGAAAATGGATGCTTTACTTTTTTAAGCAAGTAATATCTTCTTAAGAGGAGCAGAAAAGGAGATGAACAAATTGAATAGAAGAGTTGTCGTTACAGGTTTGGGAACTGTCTCTCCTGTAGGAAACGATGTAGAAACTTCATGGAATAATATTTTGGCTGGAAAATCGGGAATTGGTCCTCTTACAAGACTAAATCCTGAAAATTATTCAGCTAAAGTGGCAGCAGAAGTAAAGGATTTTGACATTGAAGGCATTATTGAAAGAAAAGAAGCGCGTAAAATGGACCGCTTTACTCATTACGCGCTTGCTTCTGCCTTGATGGCAGTAAAAGACGCGAAATTGGACATCAATGAAAGCAATGCAGATCGAATCGGTGTCTGGATCGGATCTGGAATTGGCGGGATGGAAACGCTCGAAAATCAGTTTGAGATTTTTCAAAAGAGAGGCTATCGTCGGGTCAGTCCATTCTTCGTACCGATGATGATTCCTGACATGGCTACTGGGCAGGTCTCTATCTATCTTGGAGCCAAAGGAGTCAACTCTTGTACAGTAACAGCATGTGCTACAGGTACAAACTCCATTGGGGATGCTTTTAAAGTTATTCAGCGCGGAGATGCGGATGCTATGATTGCTGGGGGAGCAGAAGCACCTATAACACAAATGGCGGTTGCGGGTTTTTGCGCGAATACAGCCCTTTCCACAAATCCTGATCCTAGCACTGCAAGCAGGCCGTTTGATGCAAACAGGGACGGCTTTGTAATTGGAGAAGGTGCGGGAGTCCTCGTACTTGAGGAGCTTGAACACGCATTGAACCGCGGGGCAGACATATATGCAGAGATTGTTGGATATGGCTCTACCGGCGATGCCTATCATATCACTGCTCCGGCTCCAGGCGGCGAAGGCGGTGTACGGGCTATGAAACTTGCGTTAAAAGATGCAGGACTGGCTCCTGGAGACATCGATTATATTAACGCTCATGGTACAAGCACACCATATAATGACAAATATGAAACTGCCGCTGTTAAAGAAGTATTCGGTGATGATGCAAAACAGGTTGCGATTAGTTCAACCAAATCAATGACGGGTCACCTTCTTGGCGCAGCAGGAGGGGTTGAAGCCATTTTCTCTGTCCTCGCTATAAGAGATGGAATTCTTCCTCCTACAATCAATTACGAGACACCTGATCCTGACTGTGATCTTGATTATGTACCAAATGAAGCAAGGAAAAAAGAGATTAATGCCGTAATCAGCAACTCACTTGGATTTGGCGGACATAATGCTACTATTGCGTTTAAAAAATATAATGAGTAAAAAAATGCAGCTCCTGCTTTGGGAGCTGTATTTTGTGCGCTTGGCAGCGCATCGTTCTTAAGGGTGAAAGTCCCTGACATGCCG
>JAABNQ010000188.1 GCA_009928435.1 Bacillus sp. HF117_J1_D | reverse complement strand
GGTTTGACCAACAAGACCATTCCGATAAAATTGAGATGTTCAGGCTCAATAATGAAAGGAATGGTCTTAGATGGCAAACAAGAGCTATAGTTTAGCTCACACGAAGTGGATGTGCAAGTACCACATTGTGTTCACCCCGAAGTATAGACGGAAAGAGATTTATAATCAAGTGAGGAAAGACTTAATCGAAATATTCAAACGATTATGTAAATACAAGGGAGTGGAGATAATCGAAGGCCACATGATGCCCGATCATGTACATATGTTGGTAGCAATTCCCCCAAAAATCTCAG
>JAABNQ010000071.1 GCA_009928435.1 Bacillus sp. HF117_J1_D | reverse complement strand
GGTAAAATCAGCCTGCTTTTCAAGCTTTTAACAAACTACGTCACGGATTCAGGTAGACTGAAAAGGTCAAAGGTTTAAATGAAACTAATTTATTAGACAGTAAGACAGAGAGGAGAGTCCGATGGGATTTCTTGTATACGTACCTCAGGATATTGAAGATGAAGGGAAAAGTTTCTTAGCTGAAAAAGGCTATGAGTATAAAATTGGTTCCGATCTATCTCAGGAGTCCCTTATAAGAGAGGTAGAAGATTGCGATGCCATTTTGACCAGATCTAATGCGATGATTACCGAAAAAGTAATCCAAGCGGGAAAGAAACTCAAAGTCATTGCAAAATACGGAGTAGGCTTGGACAACATTGATATCGAAGCTGCTACCAAAAGGGGCATTTATGTTACGAATACGCCTGAAGCGAATGCCAACGTTGTTGCCGAACATGTCATGGCTTTTATGTTAGCGCTCTCCAAAAATTTACTTCCAATGGATCAAGAGCTTCGAAAAGGAAATTTTGCATTCCGGTGTGAAATGTTCAGCGTAGATTTGGAGAAAAAGACACTTGGAATTATCGGACTGGGAAGGATTGGACGCCTTGTTGCAAAAAAAGCACGACACGGATTTGACATGAGAGTAATAGGTTATGATCCTTATCTTTCATCATCTGTTCAAGATATCGAACTTGTAGATGATCTTGATCAAATTTTTAGAGAGTCTGATTTTGTAAGTTTGCATCTTCCATTGACTGATACAACGAAAGGGCTCATTGGTTCCAGGGAGTTTGCGTTAATGAAACCTCCCGCCTATTTCATCAACGCTGCTAGGGGCGGTGTTGTAAATGAAAGCGATTTAGCCGCAGCGTTAAAACGGGGAGAGCTTGCTGGTGCAGGAATAGATGTTTTTGAGCAGGAACCTCCTGACAAAGATAACTCTCTTTTTAATTTGGAGAACGTCATAGTTACTCCGCATAGTGCAGCCCTGTCTAAAGAAGGGGCAGGTCGAATGTCGCTTCATGCCGCAATGCAAGTGGATCAGGTGTTTAGCGGTGAAAAACCGAAATGGGCTGTGAATGAAATAACGAAAGAAAAGCAATTGTAAGACAATCAAAAAAACACCACTTCTTTGAAAGTAAAATAAACATCTCAGCTAGTTCTTATTTTACTTTTTTAAACGTAATTATTTTGGTCCTACCAGTTGGACCTAACGATGGGAGCGGTTGAGAGCTTAGGAGAAAACAGAATGGAGAACTTATTATACAGCGATATTGTCAAGGAAATTGAAAAGAAGATCATGACGAATGAATTGCAAGAAGACAGTAAGCTTCCTTCCGAAAGGGAAATGGCTGCACAATTTGATGTCAGTCGAAATGTAGTCAGGGAAGCGCTGACCGAATTGCGAGTCAAAGGCTTGGTAACAATTAGGCCCGGGAAGGGCGTTTACGTGACAAAGCCAAGTGAAGACATCGTTACAGAGTCGCTTCAAAGGGTCTTGCGCACCAATGATGTCACTCTTGAAAACATTTTAGATGTGCGAGAGGAACTTGAAATCATGATTACGGAAAAGGCAGTTGAACAAGCCAGTCCATCTTGTATAAGTGAATTGAAGCAAATCTATGAACAAATGGAAGAAAATAAACATTTAGTCCAAAGATATATCGAAAATGATGCCGAGTTCCATTTAAGAATTGCCAAAGCGACCCAAAATAAAGCCTTGTACGTCCTCATACATTCATTTTTCAACTTGACTGAAAGAGAGCTTTTCAAAATAACGACCTATACTCCGGAAAGTGTATATGACGCGCAGAAACATCATGCATTATTAATTGATGCCATTGAAACTAAGAATAAAGAATTGGCTGTTTCGGTCATGAAGGAACATATGGGCTTATTGAGGGAAGAAATCAAAATGTTAAGGGAACAGGGAGTTTTTAGGGAGGAATGAGTAAAGATGTTTATTAATGGAGAATGGAAAACAACGGACAATAGGATTGAGGTCATTAACCCAGCTACAGGCAAAAAGGAATATGAGGTTTATTCAGGAGACGAAAATGATGTAAATGCAGCTATTCAGGCAGCTAAGGATGCGTTTCCAGCTTGGGCGGACCGGGCTGCTATTGAGCGGGCAGACCTCTTGCTTGAAATCTATCGCGCGATGCTAGAGAAAAAAGAATTTTTCGCCGAAGTGATTACAAAGGAAATGGGGAAACCGATCAAGGACGCTCGCGGAGAAGTTCAATCAGCCATCGATTATTTCAGATGGTATGCGGAGGAAGCGCGGAGAGTATACGGTGAGACAATCCCGGCAAGCACTCCGGATAAAAGAATTTTAGTCATCAAGCAGCCGATCGGCGTCGTCGGAGCCATCACTCCGTGGAATTTTCCGCTTTCGATGATTGCTAGAAAGGTGGCACCAGCGTTTGCGGCAGGCTGCACAATTGTTTTGAAACCGTCCAGCAAAGCCCCTCAATCAGCGATTGAAATGGCTAAGCTTTTTGAAAAGGTCAAGGTTCCAAAAGGTGTCTTCAATCTTGTAATGGCCCCTTCTTCTGTGGTAACGGATGAATTGATGAACAGCAGGGATGTAAAGAAAATCACCTTCACCGGTTCCACGAGAGTCGGGAAAATGCTCATGGAAAAATCGGCAAAAACGGTGAAGCGGATTTCCATGGAGCTTGGCGGTCATGCCCCTTTCATCGTGTTTGAAGATGCGGATTTAGATCAGGCGGCCGAAGACATTTTGGCAACAAAATTCAGATGTTCCGGACAGGTGTGTACATCAACAAATCGTATTTTTGTAGCCGAGAGTGTCGCCAATAAGTTCACTGAAAAAGTGGCGGAGAAAGTGAGAGGGCTGAAAGTTGGAAATGGTCTGGATCCTGAAACTTCAGTCGGACCTGTGATTGACGGCAACGCAGTCGACAAAATTAAATCGCAGATTGACGATGCCGTTGCAAAAGGGGCCAACTTGATTACCGGTGGAACAGAGCTGGCGGATGACTTGGAAAAAGGCAATTTTATCAACCCGACAATCTTGACAAACGTCACCCAGGATATGGACATTTTTACTGAGGAAACGTTTGGACCAGTTGCGCCGATCATTGCATTCTCTTCTGAAGAAGAGCTGTTGAAAGTAGTTAATCACGATGAGTATGGGCTTGCTGCGTACTTATATTCAAACGATATGTCGCGGGTCATCCGCCTTTCGGAAAAACTCGAATACGGAATGGTTGGTGTCAACGACCCGCTTCCATTTGTTGTTCAAAGCCCGTTTGGGGGAGTGAAAGAAAGTGGCATGGGGAAAGAAGGCGGCCACCATGGCATCGAAGGATATTTGGAAGAGAAGTTAGTGTCGATTAAGTATAAGAAATAGATTTAATTGTTTGAAAAATGGTATTTAACATTTTTATAAGGAGAAACACATTGAATTGCTAGGGAAATTTGCCTAAAGGATAATCTAGAGAGGGCCACGATGGCAGTTATCCAATATAACAAATGTTTAAGTTTACTAGGGGGGAAAATGATGAAAAAAACAAGAAAACCATTATTAATAATGCTACTTACTTTAGTGATGATTTCAGTCTTTATGGCTGGATGTAGGTCAGACAAAAAAGTAGGAAGTTCTTCTGACAATAGCAGTAAAACTACTACAATAAAAATAGCCCATGTGGGATCTGAAGATACAACTTTGCATACAAAATACGTAAAGTTTAAAGAGATTGTTGAAGCAGAATCTGACGGGAAATTTACAGTTGAAATTTTCCCTAACTCACAAATGGGTGGTGAAAGGGAAATTACTGAAAGTACGCAGATTAATAACATTCAAATTTCATCACCGGCAATTGGTCAATTAGCTACTATGTCCCCTGCTTTACAAGTATTTAATTTACCTTTTTTATTCAAAGATTCAAAGCAAGCTTACGAAATTCTCGATGGTCAAATTGGACAGGAACTGTTAAAAAGTCTTGAAGAAAATAACTTTGTTGGCCTTGGGTACGCTGAAAATGGATGGAGACACTTAACAACGAAAAAAGGTCCAGTTACAAAACCTGATCAAGTTCAAGGAATGAAGTTGCGTACAATGGAAGATCCTTTGCACCTTGCATTTTGGAAAGAGATTGGATTAAACCCTACTCCACTTGCTTTTTCTGAAGTATTTACAGCTTTATCCCAAGGAGTGGTTGATGGTCAAGAAAACCCACTTACATTAATTCACAGCATGAAGTTCCATGAAGTGAATCCTTACATCACACTAACCGGACATATCTATGATCCTGAGGTATTCATAGTTAATAAAACATTCTTTGATTCCTTGTCAGAGGAAGATCAGCAATTGATTGAGCATGCGGCTCAAGAGTCTATCAAATATCAAAGGGAGCAGAATAAGCTTGATGAGGATGAATTGAAGGAAAAGCTTCAAGAAGAAGGCGCGACAATAACCGAGTTAACTGATAAAGAAAAAGAAGCTTGGGTAAAAGCGGTAAAGGATATTTATAAAGAATATAAAGATGATATCGGTGAGGATACACTAAGAAAAGTATTAGAAGAAACTGATAATGAGATTGGTTTGGAAGCGTTAAAGTAAATTGAATAGGCCTAGTAGTTTGGTCAGCCATTCATTTAGCTAACCAAACTACTACATTCATGATTCACATGGTGTGGCCCGGTTGAGAGACAATATATAGATTAGAAAATGGTGTAATTAGGTTATGGACGGTGCTACGTTTGATGCAAACAATTCTAGGCTGTATGAACAAACGAATCATTTTAAGTGTCTTAAAAAAGGAGTCCAATTGTCCGAAGCAATATTTGGTGAGTTCAAGGGTCTTGGTGAAATATATGGTACCTCAATAGAGGAATTTTTATCCGGACAAGTCATAGTGCACAACGGAATTGAAAGGGCTTTCTTGTTAGGGGGATAATTGTGCGAAAGATAGTTAAACATTTAGACAATAAAATCGAGATATATTTCGCATCAGTTTTTCTGCTTGTGTTCACTTTTTTAACCATACTGCAAGTCATTATGAGATATGTGTTTAACAATCCACTTTCCTGGTCTGAGGAGTTGGCTAGATTTGCTTTTATTTGGTTTGTTTACATAAGTGGGAGCTATGCGGTGAAGTTTCAGAGACATGTTCGCTTGTCATTTGTTGATAAGTTACCTCAGCCATTCAACTTAATGTTCCAAATGCTGGCCTTACTCTTATGGCTTTCATTTCTTATTTTTGTGGATATTTATAGCTTTGAAGTCATTAGTTTAATGTATACTTCTAAGCAATATTCTCCTGCAAACCATATTCCAATCTATATTATGTATTATTCAGTAGCCTTGGGAGCGATCCTTATGTCAATCAGGGTCATACAGCATGTTGTGAAAAAAGCGAAAGAAATAGTCAAGTATTTTAAAAAGGATCGATCGGCTATCATCAGGAGGTGAACACATTGGTATTACTAATACTATTTGGCAGTTTCATTATTTTAATGCTGGTTGGCGTTCCAATAGCCTTTGCTCTTGGTATTTCTTCTGTCCTAACACTATTATTTTCTGCCAAAATGCCATTGACCATGATTATCCAAGGGATGTACTCATCGCTTGACGCGTACGCGTTATTGGCAGTTCCTTTGTTTATTCTAGCCGGTCTATTAATGGAATACGGTGGATTATCAAGGCATCTGATCAATGTGGCCAAGGCATTTGTCGGTCACTTTAAAGGAGGGCTTGCGGCTGCCGCTATATTGGCATGTACTTTCTTCGCTGCTTTAAGTGGCTCAGGACCTGCAACCGTTGCTGCTATTGGGGGATTGATGATTCCTGCTATGGTAAAAGATAGGTATGATGCTAGCTTTGCGTCTGGAATAATCGCTTCAGGGGGCACTTTAGGTATTATTATCCCACCTAGTATTCCCCTCGTCATATATGGTGTGACTACGAATACATCCATTGGCGATCTGTTTATGGCAGGTGTAATCCCTGGTCTATTGATTGCGGTTGTTTTATGGTTCTTTAGTTACATAATTATTAAAAGAAAATATCCGAATATTATTATCCATGAAAAGGCAACGTGGAAAGAAAGATGGAAAGCCCTGAATGAGGCAAAATTAACTTTGCTTATGCCAATTATCGTCCTAGGAGGAATCTATGGAGGTATATTTACTCCGACGGAAGCAGCTGGAGTTGCAGTGCTATACAGTACAATCTTAGGTGCCTTAATCTACAGAGAAATCAAATGGCGCCATTGGATGGAAATCTTTGAAAAGGCGATATTAATATCGGGTATAGCATTGGTAATTGTAGCGACAGCTTCTACCTATGGCAGAATTCTCATATTAGAAAATGTCCCATCTATGATCATTAATTTTTTAATTGCTTTGACGGACCAAGGGTGGATCATTATTACAGTCATACTGATCTTTTTAATATTTGTAGGAATGTTTATGGAAACACTTTCCATGATCATTTTATTATCACCTATTCTGGTACCGGTTGTAGCCCACTTCGGCATAGAACCTATACATTTTGGAATCATCATGATTCTAGCTGCTGAAATCGGTTTTATTACTCCGCCAGTGGGTGATAACCTTAATGTAGCTGCAGCTGTAAGTGGGGAGAGTTTTGAACGCGTAAGTATCGCTACTTTTCCGTTTACATTGGCTCTTATTTTAATGTTGTTTGTCATTGCATTTTTTCCGTCCATTTCAATGATATTACCTGATTTAATTAAATAAACAATGTTTCGATATATTTAAATATTAATTAACCGGAGGAAGATAGACAAAATGAGAAATCTATCAGGCGGACATATTGTAGTGGAGGTTTTAGAGAGGGAAGGAGTGGAAAAGGCCTTTTGTGTGCCGGGTGAAAGTTATTTGGGAGTCATTGACGGATTATATGAGCATCCGACGATTGATTTGATTTCCACCCGTCATGAAGGTGGCGCTTCCTTTATGGCTGAAGCTTATGCAAAGGCATCGGGGAAGGTGGGCGTATGCATGGCGACGCGAGGACCAGGTGCAACGAACTTATCGATTGGACTTCACACGGCCATGCAGGATTCGACGCCTTTGGTCGCCTTGATCGGACAGGTGGAAAGGCCCTTTAAAGGAAAAGAAGCATTCCAGGAAGTGGACTTTGCCGCTTATTTCAGTCATCTGTGCAAATGGGCGGTTGAAATCGATTCAGCGGAACGGATCCCAGAGATTCTCCACCGAGCATTCTATATTGCGCGGTCCGGAAGGCCGGGACCTGTCGTCGTTTCTTTGCCGCACGATATGCTTGATGATGTCGTCGAATATAAGGAAGGCGTAGTTTTAGATTACAGTAGCCCTGAAGTCAGTGATGAAACGGTTGAAAAAGTGCTTGAAAAATTAGCTCAGGCCAAACAGCCGGTCATCATTGCTGGCGGGGGTGTAGTCGCAGCAAACGCTCAAGATGAACTGGCTGAGTTTGCTGAAAAGGTCAAAGTGCCTGTTGCTTCAGCTTTCAGACGCTTTAACGTTCTTTCTAATGACCATCCGAATTATGCTGGTTGGTTGGGATTCGGTTCAGACCCTAAATTGATCGATTACATAAAAGGTGTAGATGTCATCCTTTCTGTCGGAACGCGCTTCTCTCAAGTGACGACACAGGACTACACTTTAATCAGCGACCAGACTGAATTGATCCAGGTGGATATTTCGCCAGACTCCATCGGAAAAGCTTACCCGGCAGCATTTGGGGTCGTTTCAGATGCGAAGAGCTTTTTGCAAAAAGCTCTTGAACTGGCGAAGCCTCACCAAGATGCAAGCCGCGAAAAGACAGTTCAGACTTGTCATGAAGCTTATTTGGTCTCTTCAACGCCGCCTGCTCCATCCGGATCAGCAGAGTTTGCGGAACTAAATGCCGTGATGGCGGATATTGTGGCTGCGGTGCCGGAAAACAGCATCCTTACGAGTGATGCAGGTAACTTCTACGGCTGGCTTGCGAAGTACTTCCGTTTTACAAATGAAAAGAGATATGTTGGTCCTACTTCGGGTGCGATGGGCTACGGATTGCCTGCAGCCATCGGTGCCAAAGCCGCAAAGCCTGATCATACAGTCATCTCATTTTCAGGGGACGGCGGATTTATGATGACGATGGTTGAGCTGGAAACAGCAGTAAGAGCAAACCTTCCGGTGATTTCCATTGTAGTCAATAATAATATGTATGGAACGATTCGTTCGCACCAAGAAAGGCATTTTCCGAACCGTGTGATGGCGACCCCTCTCACTAACCCAGATTTTGCGGCGGTCGCCAGGCAGTTCGGGTGCGAAGGGGAAACTGTCCGTAAAAATGAAGAATTTCTACCGGCTTTCAAACGGGCGCTTCAAAGTGACAAACCTTTTGTAATAGAGGTGCAAACAGATCCAAGCATTATGTCTGCGGCGCAGGCAGCTAAATAAATTGTAAAAACTGGTCCACTCCTCGGAGTGGGCCTTGTTAAATTACGGATGGGGACTGGAAGCCGTTGCCCCTAAAGTATAAACTTAACGTATCTGAAAGTGGGGAGATTCCTTTGATAAACATTAAACTTGTTGTACCTCGCAAAGGTTATATAAAAGACGCCATGGAAAGGTTCGAGGAATTCATCCTTCAGGAAGCAAGGGATGCACCGGAGGAAAACATAGGGTTTCAGTTGGAGGAGGTTGTTATTCCGACTGATAAAATCCATAAGGCCAAGGTCGATGCGGATGTCATCATTTCAAGAGGGCTGGTGACCAAGCTTTTAAAAGAGCACAATGAATCCATCCCCATCGTGGATATACCGGTCCAAGGAATTGATTTAATCCGCAGTCTTGTTGAATGCAAGGAGAGTTTTGGGAGAAAAAAGGTTGCCGTCATTGGAGCTGCCAATATGATTTATGGTGTTGAGAATCTGGAAACCATCATAGACTTGCCGATACAAAAATATATTTTGAACGATATCACCGTATCAGACCAGATCGTAGATCAAGCGGTAAGCGATGGTTGCGAGATTGTGATGAGCGGCCTAAATACGAATAAATACGCCGAACGAATGGGTATGCAAACGATGTTGATTGAAACAGGTAAAGAATCCTTTCGACAGGCGCTGGTTGAAGCGAAACGTCTGGCAATTGTCAGCAGAATAGAACAAGAGAAGGCCAAACGCTATCAGACGATTCTTGATCATGCGTATGAAGGCGTGATTGCTGTTGATTTAAAAAAGAGGGTTTCCGTATTTAATTCTTCTGCGCAAAAAATTTTATCTATCTACGACAAGAATTTGATCGGTGTTCCTGTGACTGCTATTTTAAACAAGGGGAAGTTTTTGGATTTCCTAACCAGTCGACATGATTTTCAGGAAGAAATTATGAGCTATGGCACCATACAATTATCTGTAAAAAAAGCAGGTATCTTTTTAAAAGGGAAAAAAACGGGCGATATGGTTGCCTTTCAGGATGTCACAGGGATTCAGGAGATGGAAGGGAAAATTCGTAAAAAGATTCATTCGAGAGGCCATGTAGCGAAATATAGCTTCAACGATATCGTTTTTAAAAGCGAATTGATCGGGCAGACGATTGAAACAGCGAAGCTGTACAGCAAGGTGGATTCGAATATTTTGATTGTCGGAGAGACTGGAACGGGAAAGGAAATGTTCGCCCAAAGTATTCATAATAATAGCAATCGCAGGAATAACCCCTTTGTTGCAATCAACTGTGCGGCCCTTCCTGAAAGCCTGCTCGAGAGTGAGCTGTTCGGATATGCGGAAGGTGCTTTCACAGGAGCTATGAAAGGCGGAAAGCAGGGGTTTTTTGAATTGGCTCACAGAGGGACGCTTTTTTTGGATGAAATTGGAGAAATCTCTCCTAATCTTCAAAGCCGCTTGCTCCGCGTGTTGCAGGAGCGGGAGATTATGCGGATTGGAGACGATAAGATCATTCCTGTCGATGTAAGAATTATTGCTGCCACCAATAAAAATTTGCTGGATATGGTTAAAAACAATCAATTCAGGGCGGATCTCTTTTACCGTTTGAGTGTACTGGATCTTCAATTGCCTCCCCTCCGTGAACATCGTGAGGATATTCCTGTTTTGGCTGAAGCATTTATGAAAACAAGCCAGATGACTGATGAAGCAAAGGAAAGGTTGAAGGAAGAGGAGTGGGAAGGAAATGTACGACAGCTTCAAAACTTTTGTGAGCGGCTGATGGTCCTTTGTAAGGATCAAGAAATTCATGTGTTGGATGTGGAAAAACATCTTCCAAAAAGGGCTGAAACAGACAGGACGTACGTTTCGGAAAAGGAGCGAATTCTTAAGGCTCTTGAAAAACATCATTTCCACAAGGGGAAAGCCGCATCTGAGTTGGAAATGAGTCGAACGACATTTTGGAGGAAATTGAAAAAATGGAACATCGAAACATTTTGAAACGAAAAGGGACATAACGTTTCATATTGTTTCACTTTGTAATAACATATACACAAGAAAGCCCGTTTTTACATTGGAATAATAATTGCATGAATAAATAGTGAAGAAGAATTCACTTTTCTATAGATGGAGTGACCCATATGGAAACAGAAAAATTGTGTAAGCTGGTCGAATCTATTTTTCCCCCAAAGCGTATTTTAACAAATCTGGCTGATCGATATTCATACAGCTTTGATGCTTCATTCGGGGAATATCTGCCGGACTTGGTTGTCCAGCCTGAAAATAAAGAAGAGATTGCTTCGCTTATCAAAGTGGCCAATGACTATAAAGTTCCCGTTTATCCGAGGGGAGCAGCTACGTCTTTAAGCGGGGGTTCATTGGCTGTTAAAGGCGGCATCGTTTTGGATATGTCGCAATTTAAAAAACATCTCGTCATCGACCGTGAGAATTTGCTGGCTATTGTTTCGCCAAGTGTGATTACTGGCGATATCCATAAACAGGCAGAGGCTGCAGGTCTGTTTTACCCACCTGATCCAAGTAGTTCCCATGTATCTACGATCGGAGGTAATCTTCTTGAAAACTCCAGCGGTCCTAAGGGATTGAAATATGGTACGACAAAAGAGTATGTGATTGGCTTGGAAGTAGTTACGCCGACTGGAGAAATAATCCGAACCGGCGGCAAGACGGTCAAAAATGTAACCGGATATGATCTGACGCGCCTGATTGTAGGGTCTGAAGGCACGCTTGGAATTGTGACAGAAGCGACTTTGAGACTGATTCCAAAGCCGCAAGCAAGGAAGACATTACTTGCTTCCTTTGACAGGTTAATCGATTCAGGGCATGCCATCACGAATATTTTATCTGCGGGAATTTTACCGAGCGCGATGGAACTGATGGATAATGCCTGCATTCGTGCAGTTGAAAATTATACCCCGAGTCGACTGCCTGTCGATGCGGAGGCGATCATTATCGTTGAAATCGATGGACACGAAGCTGCGATTGAAGAGGAGATTAAGAGATGTGAAGAAATATGCTTCAAGCAACATGCCACAGAAGTAAAAGTGGCCCAGGATGAAGCATCAAGGGCGAGCATTTGGAAAGCGAGGAAAATGGTGTCTCCTGCTATCACTCAAATGGGTCCGACAAAAATTTCCGAGGATGCCACTGTGCCGAGGAGCGAAATCCCGAAAATGATGGAACGGCTGCATGCCATTCGCGATAAATATCAGTTGAACCTTGTTGTATTCGGTCATGCCGGAGATGGAAATCTTCATCCGAATATTATTACGGATAAACGAAATGTCGAAGAAATGAAGCGGGTAGAAGAGGCAGTCAGTGAGATTTTTAAAGCGGCTGTCGAGCTTGGTGGGACCCTTTCCGGGGAGCATGGAATTGGCACGTTAAAAGCACCTTATATGGAAATGGAGTTAGGCCCAGATGGTCTTATGATGATGAAAAAGATTAAAGAGGCGTGGGATCCGAATGGGATTTTGAATCCAGGTAAAATTTTTCCTCAGCCAGGCCAGACAAAGGTGGCATTACTATGAGCAAATCCGTCTGTCATCAAGAAGATCAATACGTTTCTTTACTCCATGACCTATCATATGAAGCTGCTAATATGTGTGTCCAATGTGGGTATTGTTTGCCCGCATGCCCAACTTACGAATCAATGGGCAATGAAGCGCAGTCTCCGCGCGGGCGGATTAATCTTGTGAAAATGGCTGCTGAAGGAAAAATCGATTTGCAGCAGGATCTTGCTGAGCCAATCGATTTATGCCTTGGCTGTCGCGCATGTGAAGTTGCGTGCCCGGTTAATGTTCCATACGGTCAAATCTACGAATCTGCAAGGGAAGTTATTGCCCTACAGCAAAAAGAGGAACAGAAAAAGCTCTCCGCTGGAGTAAAGGTTCGGGACCAAGTATTAAACAACCTTTTTCCGCATCAAAACCGCCTTCGTTTTCTTGGAAATGCGACTTGGCTTTACCAAAAAACAGGCGTCAATAAGGTGGCTCAAAAACTTAAGCTCGTCAATAAAGTTTCGGAACCGATGGGGCAATTTGAAAAAATTCTTCCTTCTGTGGAGTCCCCTTCGAAACGATATAAATTCGGAGATGTTTTTCCTTCCCGTGGTCCTAAAAAAATGACTATTGCCTTTTTCCCCGGGTGTATCATGGATGCTGTGATGTCCAAGATTAACCGATTGACAATCGAGTTGCTCCAGAGCGTTGGATGTGAAGTGTTCATTCCGAAGGGGCAAAATTGTTGCGGAGCTCTTCACTCCCATCAAGGGAGCATGGAAGAAGCTAAGAAGCTGGCAAAAGCGAATATCAAGGCATTCGAATCCTCTTGCGCTGACTATTTTATCAACAATGCCGGAGGGTGCGGCGCGATGCTTCGTGAGTATGATCACTTGTTCAAGGACGATGCCGAATGGCAAGTGCGTGCGAAATCCTTTGTGGAAAAAACACGGGATATAACTGAAGTCCTTGTTGAACTGGGT
Source organism: Bacillus sp. HF117_J1_D (assembly GCA_009928435.1). Classification (GTDB taxonomy): domain Bacteria; phylum Bacillota; class Bacilli; order Bacillales; family Bacillaceae_C; genus Siminovitchia. Next base: position 3,572 of record JAABNQ010000071.1, on the reverse strand, counting down.
CCGCTGCCTTTTAAAAAGGAGTGGGATGGGATCATTACGTACCAAGATTCCTGTCATTTAAGAAATGTCCAGGGAGTATCGGAGCAGCCGAGAGAGCTCCTTCGTTCGGTTCCGGGTGCAACGATTGTTGAAATGGAAGGGAGCGATCGATGCTGTGCGTCAGGGGGAATCTATAATCTCCTCCATTTTGAAGAATCTATGAACATATTGGATGAAAAAATGGTAAACGTAAAGGCAACGAATGCCCAAACAATTGTCACAACCAATCCAGGCTGCTTGCTGCAAATGAAGCTGGGAGTGGATAGAAGTGGTCTTGAACATGCCCGGGCTCTTCATATTGTGGAAGTTCTGGCGGAAGCTTGTGATATTCAATAGCAGAAGGAAAAGCAGAGAAAAACAGGACGTTTGCCATCTGAAAAGTCAAGGTGAAAAATCTAAATAACAAACGGTAAAACCCTCGACCAGTCGAGGGTTTTCGTTTTACCTTTTCACAACAAAAATCGATTCTAGCAGAACTTGGATGTTAGTGAGGCGGAAGCCTGGGGTTATGCTAAGCTGAACAGAAGAGTAAACAAATTTAGGAGGAGGCGGCTGACATAAAAATAGTGATTGCGCCTGATTCGTTCAAGGGAAGTATCTCTGCTTTTGAGGCTTCATTGGCTATTGAAAAAGGAATTAAAAGATCCTTTCCCACTGCTGAAACTATCACTGTTCCTTTAGCTGATGGGGGAGAAGGAACAATGGACACTCTTGTGACGACTACAAACGGAATGAAAGTAGCTGTTATAGTGACGGGACCACTAGGGAATCCAGTTGAAGCTTTTTATGGCATTCTTGGAGATGGGAAAACATGTGTCATTGAAATGGCAAGTGCTTCAGGGTTGCACCTGGTTCCTGAACAGGAGCAGAATCCGCTTGTAACAACGACATATGGAACAGGAGAATTAATTTGGCATGCACTTGATAAAGGGTTTAGGAGTTTCATTTTAGCGCTTGGAGGCTCTGCAACAAATGATGGTGGAGCAGGAATGCTACAGGCGCTAGGAATGAACATTTTAGATGAAAAGAAACAAAACATCGGTTTCGGCGGTGGGGAACTAAGTCGAGTTGACCAAATCTCTTTAGAACATTTTGATCCGCGCATAAACGAGAGTGATTTTATCATAGCATCGGATGTGGAGAATCCACTTGTCGGCAAAAATGGAGCATCTTTTGTTTTCGGTCCGCAAAAAGGGGCAACGGAAGACATAGCCCAAATATTGGACCAAAGCCTGACACATTGGGCGGATAAGATAGAAGAATTAACGGGTGTAAAACTCGACAATATGCCAGGTGCCGGAGCGGCCGGGGGAATCGGAGGAGCTTTCCAAGCGTTTTTTCCATCTGTAACGGAAAAAGGTGCGGAAGTCGTAATGAATTATACGAAGCTGAGGGAACGGTTGGCAGGTGCCGATTTATTAATTACCGGTGAAGGGCAGGTGGATTTTCAGACAGCTTTTGGCAAGACGCCCATGAGGGCTGCAGAGGCAGCAAAGGATATGGGAATACCGACTATCATCATCGCAGGGTCTGTTGGAAGAGATATCGAAAGTCTTTATCGATATGGGGTGGTCAGTGTACACAGTATTATGACGAGACCAATGGCGCTCGATGAAGCAATGAGGTCAGCTTCCAAGCTTCTTGAGCACACTTCTGAGCAGGTCTGCCGTACATATTTTATGAAGCTATAGCCATTAACCTGGATTTTTAGCATTTTATTTCACCCGTATCCGCCCAGCGTGATGACTATCTGTATCCGGATTTAATATTGTCAAAGATTACAAGTTCATGAAAAAATTAGATTTATTATCCAAATTGTGCTACTATTATATCTATATAAGTAGGATGTCCAGAGGATGAAGAAATGAATTTGGAGAAAATGAATATCGGCGCAATGATCAAGTACCATCGCCAATTACGAAATATGACACAATCTGAACTATGCAATGGCATATGTTCTGTCACACATTTAAGCAAGTTCGAGAACTACAACAAGGAAGTGAATCAAGAAACGATTATGCTCTTGCTCGATCGTTTGGGCATATCGTTAGATTCGATTCAAAAAGCATCAGAATCTATTGCTGCCGACCTCTCTGATTTGTTAGATGCCGTCCTTTCATATGATAAGAAGCGTGCGGAAAGATGTTTTCATCGTGTGCAAGAGCAGCGTGAATACATTACTTTTTCCAATTACATAGCGAGATATCATTTATACCTATATCGATATTTTCTTCTTATCAATGATTATTCTAGTGCTGAAAAGGAACAGGAAACCATCAAGCAAATTGTTAATTCATTTGCAGCACAGGAAAAAGAAATTTACGAGTACCTGCAAGCCATTTTTCTCATCATCAAGGGGGAGTATAAGCCTTCCTTGGATATTTTGCTGAAGACGGAAGCCAATGACTTGCTTCCTTCACCTTGGAAAGCAGAGCTCTATTATTTCATCGCTTTTGATTTTGGCTCCCTGAAAGACAGCAGCAGTTGTGTTGCTTATGGACTCAAAGCTTTGGAGGAGTATTCGAAATCCTTCAACTATTTAAGGATTTTGCATACGCAATTCCTCCTTGGGATCGCTTACACAGATCTAGGGCTGTATGATAATGCTGAAGAACAGTATCGTTATATTTTTAAAAATATGAATCTTCTCAATGCAAAAGAACTATCTTCTGCCATGTATAACAACTATGCTTTACTTCTGGAAAAGACAGGAAAGATGGAAGAAGCATTTAAATTCTACCTATATTCCATGGAGCATGCCAAAAATGATATCGAGCATTTAATGAGTCTTTGCAGTTATACGGAATTATTAATTACTCAAGGGAAGAAGGAAGAAGCTCTTCGGAATATATCCAAAATATTACGTAAGACGAAAACAAGTGCACTGAGGAAGCAACAGCTTACTTTTCGGCACTATCAATATTTATTGAAGGACCAAGAGGAAAAAGCAATGAGCTATCTCGAAGAAGAAGTACTGCCTTATTTAGAAAGATTCTTTTTTATTGAGGATTATAATAAGTTTGCTTTATCTCTAGCAAAATATTATTCAACAAAAGATACGGATAAGGCACTCTATTATTATAAAAAAATAGCAGAAAGGTGATGGAAAATGAAAAAGCTGATTGTAACCGCAAGCATTGCATGGGTATTTTACATTGCTCCGATCATCGGAGGCGGAATTACTCCGCAGTCACCGCCTATTTTCCCGCCAATTTAATATGGAAGGCAAGGGAAAAGCTGCTCTTTTTTGGAGCAGCTTTTTAGTTTTTCTGTTATAATGATGGGGAATGAAAGATGGTTAAGTGGGGGAACCGGTGATGCCGGTTGAGAAAGCATTCGGAAAAATGCTGACCCTTTGAACCTGATCTGGCTAATACCAGCGAAGGGAACGTCAAATTTACATACCTTGGCGCCTAGGGTTCACTTTTCCCTCGGCGTCTTTTCTTATTGTTATGATCACTTCATCAGGAGGAAATTCAGTCAACTACCCACACTTAAATGCTAACGCATTTTGAAGTGGGGGCTTGCGTCTA
>JAABNQ010000070.1 GCA_009928435.1 Bacillus sp. HF117_J1_D | reverse complement strand
TTTCCGCCTCAAAAGCCTTGAGGCTCTAGGGCTAAGATTTATGAAATTGATTCAAATAATATATATATTGCATAAAATACTACAAAAATCTATTTAAAGATTTTTGTAGTTTCCACGTTTTTCATCCAGTTGCAAAGGTCATGAACAACTTTCCTGTTAAGGGATGGCGGAAAATAATGATTGACGTGTTCAAAGTACCATGTCTCCACTGGCTTTTGAAGTGCAAGCAGCCGTTTCTCAAGACGATATGCATGTTCTATTGAAACATTTTCATCACACGAACCATGGATGATTAAAACCGGCGACCGTAATTTATCCAGTTCGTATAAGGGTGTGCGATATTTAAATTTATCAGCAGCTGTTTTCGGGGAACCGCCGATTACCCGCTTCATCATTCTTCTCATATCCCTCCTCTCCATGTAAGTCAAGACAAGATCGGATACTCCTCCCCAAGTAACGACGGAAGCTGTGTCTTCATATTGAATACCGGTTAGGAGAGCCATCACACCACCTCTGGAGAATCCGAATACATGGACTCTGTTGTCTGCAACAGCTGGGTGGCTTCTTAACAATTCAAATGCGGTATAGGCATCTTCCCTATCCTCGCCAGCAAAATCCTCGTTCCCTTCACCACCCCTGTTCCCTCGATAAAATGGTGCAAATACAATGAATCCTTCGGAAGCGAACTGTCCGATTCTGGCTGGTCTGACCATGCCAACACTTTTTATTCCGCCCCTTAAATAGAGCATGCCTTCATACTGACCTGCCTGAACAGGTTCAGCCAAAAACCCTTTTACTCTCAATCCTGCGGATAAATACGTAATAAGATACATATTTACATTGGGATTAGGTGAAGGAAAAACATTTTTTTCCAAGATTTGAGTTTTTTCCATATACTTTTACCCCCTTACCAATAAATCAAATGCCTCTTGGCAGTATTTGCGCACCACTTCTTAAAGAAACGGGAAACTTCGTTAATCACACATTTTTCGGGCCATCATACGATATGTTAGCCTAATTTACTAAAGTCCTGCAAGACTTAACAGGAGGTTCATGAATGAAAGGATGGTTAAAAATCGGATTGTCAGTAGTTGCGGCTTTCCTGCTGACTTTTGCTGCTGCCTGCTCACCAAAAGAAGAAATGGAGAAAGTAAAGCTGGCTGAAGTAACACGGTCTGTTTTCTATACTCCCCAATATGTTGCCCTTGCCAAAGGATATTTTAAAGACGAAGGGCTGGATGTTGAACTAAAAACGACATGGGGCGGCGATAAAACGATGACAGCCCTTTTATCAGACGCTGCCGATATAGCTCTTGTTGGATCTGAAACATCCATTTATGTTTACGCCCAAGGCGCTAGCGACCCTGTAATTAATTTCGCCCAATTAACCCAGACCGATGGAACATTCCTTGTGTCTCGTGAGAAACAAGAGCAATTTGAATGGGATCAACTGAAAGGCTCCACTTTCCTAGGGCAACGGAAAGGCGGGATGCCGCAAATGGTCGGCGAGTTTGTCTTGAAAAAACATGACATCGATCCACATAAAGATCTTGAGTTGATTCAGAACATTGACTTTGCAAACATCGCGAATTCTTTTGCTTCTGGAACCGGAGACTATGTCCAATTATTCGAGCCTACTGCCTCCGTATTTGAAAAAGAAGGAAAAGGATACATTGTCGCTTCATTTGGTGAAGAATCTGGCCAGGTACCTTATACCACATTCATGGCAAAAGAAAGCTATATAAAGAAAAACGAAGAAACGGTGGAAAAATTTGTCCGCGCGATTTACAAAGCGCAGCAATGGGTAGAAAAGAACAGCGGAGAAGAAATTGCCAAGGTCGTTCAACCGTATTTTGAAGACTCTGATTTGGAAACATTGGCTATCGTCATCGAACGCTATAAAAACCAGGGCTCATTTGCAGAGAAGATGATTTTAACAAAAGATGGCTGGGAAAACCTTCAAAATATCATGGAGGAAGCGGGTGAACTTCCAGAAAGAGTCGATTATGCCAAACTGGTCAATACCAAAATCGTTGAAAAAGTGATGAAGGAATAAGTGAAAAGGCCAAACGCTTATCAATAACAATCAGCAAAGGAGGCCGGAAACAGAATGAGCTTTATGACGACTGAAAATATTGAACACCACTATTTCACCCCGTCTTCCATAAAAACAGCTTTAAAAGATGTTTCTTTTTCAATCGAGGAAGGAGAATTTGTTTCCCTAATCGGTCCATCCGGATGTGGTAAAACAACATTGCTATCCATTCTGTCAGGACTATTGATACCAACAGACGGACTGGTGAAAATTGACGGCCAGCCTCCCGATTTGCAGAAAAACATCATTGGCTACATGCTTCAGCAGGATTATCTTTTCCCTTGGAAGACGATTGAGGAAAACGTTTTGATTGGATTGAAATTGAATCAACAGTTAGATGAAAAAACGAAGGACAGTGCACTGCAGTTCCTACAAAAAATCGGCCTCGAAGGCGTGGAAAAACAATTTCCACGCCAGCTATCAGGCGGGATGCGCCAGCGTGCCGCTTTGGCTCGCACAATGGCCGTCAATCCAAAGCTGCTTTTATTGGATGAACCATTTTCCGCTCTCGATTATCAAACTAAACTGAAGCTTGAAGACCTCGTATTTAACATATTAAAATCCTATAAAAAAACTGCCGTTCTCGTTACCCACGATCTAGGAGAAGCGATATCGATGAGCGACAGAGTCCTGCTTTTCGCATCTAATCCCGGAAGGCTCTATAAAATATTTGATGTCCCTGAGGAACTCCGAATTTTGAGACCCTTTGAAGTTCGAAGCAAAGATGCCTATTCCGATTTATTCCGGATGATCTGGAAGGAGCTGGAGACCCTTGAAGAAAACAAATGACCCCATCCAGCTTCATTCGCTTTATATACAAAAGCTGGCAACTGAAAAACGCTGGATACTTTTCTATCAGCTTCTGATTGTGACACTATTTTTTATAGTATGGGAGGTTGCAAGCCGCAGTAAATGGATTGATCCGCTTATTTTTAGCTCCCCTACCAAAGTATGGACCTTACTCGTGGAAAAGGTTTCAGACGGAACATTGTTCTCCCATCTCAGCGTAACTGTATTTGAAACAGTCATGGGCTTCATTCTCGGTACGCTTCTTGGAACCATTTTCGCGGCGATTCTCTGGTGGTCCCCTTTTCTATCCAAAGTACTTGATCCATATCTTGTCATCCTAAATGCCATGCCAAAGGTTGCTCTCGGCCCTATTTTAATTGTTGGCCTCGGTCCCGGATTTACATCCATTATAGCCATGGGAGCGATCATTTCCATCATCATCACAACGATTGTCGTCTATTCAGCTTTTCGGGATGTCGATGAAAATTATGTGAAAGTACTTCGCACATTTGGTGCGACAAAACGACAAGCTTTCCAAGAGGCCATTTTACCAGCTTCTTTTCCCACTATCATCTCCACCTTAAAAGTGAATGTTGGCTTATCTTGGGTCGGCGTCATCGTTGGTGAATTCCTTGTATCAGCAAAAGGCCTAGGATATATGATCATTTATGGATTTCAAGTATTCAATTTTACCTTGGTCATGTTGGCCCTTTTCCTCATCGTTATATTTGCAACCATCATGTACCAGCTTGTTGAATGGCTTGAAAAGAAAATGATTAAAGATCAGGATTGATAGCTGCTCCTTTTAAGGGCAGCTTTTTTAGTCGCTCTCCTTCATTTTATGCAAAGCCGCCTTTACCACCTCATCTTGCATGATGAAACTGAACTCATCTTCATTGAGCCTGGAAACAAGATCTCCTTCTATTAGAACCGGCCCATCTGTTTCGAAATAATGCTCCTTCTTTTCCAAATGGTGAACTTCAGCAACAAGAACTGCTTTAACAAAAGCTCCTTTCGGGTCATGAACTTTATACTCACCGAGATAATCCTTAATAACTGCATTTCCGCCAGTCTCCTCTAAAACCTCTCTGATTCCTGCCTCTTCAACAGTTTCACCTTTTTCTACCTTGCCTCCTGGAAACTCTAGGCCCCTGGTAGCATGTTTGGTCAGCAGCCACTTATCTTTATATTTGCATATAACAAGAACATGTGCCGGCTTGATTGGAAATGAGTTGATGGCAAAAACCAAGTGGACTTCGTTTTGGTTTTTATCTATAAACTTAAACATTTTTGCGTGTCTTCCTTTATCTTTAATAGTAAGATAAGAAAAGCGAAGGCGCGAAGCCTGTCGCTTCGCTTGCACTTTTACTTCTGTACGGGCTAGCTAGACAGATAAAAGTCTTCCTTTCACTTTTGAAAAAAAACGTTGGAAACAAATCCAACGTCTTAACTATACTATAAAATAAACTCATTCGCTTTTAAAGCCATCAAGAATTCCCATGCTTTCTATATGCTGTTTAGCTTTTTGGTCTCCAAGTTCATAAATCATGCTATAAACCCTGTACAAATTTTGATCATGCTGATCATTAGTAGGATCGTGGGAATATTCCACAAAAGGCACGTGTGCCCGCAGGAAGTCATCTATACTATTGTCCTGGTTCGAATCGAATATTTCCCGAAGTCTTGTGATTTCATCATCATTTGCTTCAATTTTAAACTCCCACGGAGCTGCATTGGAAACAGATAAAATTTCGCCTGCCCCGACAGAGATGTAGTAGGTTTTTTTTGGTTGATCCAAGACGGTCTGCTCCTTTAACAAATTGATAGGCATATTTTGCATTGAAAGAGCCTATTTTATTCTTAATAGACGAATTGTCATTTATATTTGATTGTTCGTACCATTTAGGGGTATATATATAATAAGGACAAAAAAGCATATTTTTTAAAAGGAGGTCAGCGACATGAAACTGATAGACGAATTATTTGAAATGTACCGCGATAAGCTAACAGGTGATGAAGAGGACTTAGATATGATCACCTTTGCAGTGCTTGAAGGGTATAATCATGATGACCTAATAGAAATTGTAAAAGAAATGAATGAATATGAGCTTCAATATTTTATCAGATTATATATGATGGAAACATTAAAAGGAAAGTTCGCCCAAATTGAAGGAAAAAAGGAAGACGGGGCTTCGTACTTCAGACATCTGCATTAATTACATAAAGAGAAAATGCCTGGAATTTGCACCAGGCATTTTTTGTCCAGCTTTCGTATAAATCTGGATTGCTTATCTATCCCAACAATCGCAATTGATCTCCACTTCGCTCAAGCCAGAAAACTTCGTTTTACCTACTTATTGTATTTTTTCACCCAAAAAAGCTTTCAGCATCCATATATGTTTTTCAAGGCTTTGATGGATGGCAAGCAGCATATCGCCGGTTGTCTCATCTCCTGACTGATCAGCCAGTTCCATTCCTTTTTTCAATTCAAGTGTCAATGCTTCAAAATCTTTTATGACGGCTTGAACCATCTGCTCAGCTGCCTGTCCATTTTCAGCCTCTTTTACACTTGCAAGTTCAAGTGACTCCCTAAGAGTAGCCACTGGTTCTCCTCCCAAGGCTAAAAGGCGTTCTGCCAGTTCGTCCACATGCAGAGCTGCCTCGTTATACAATTCTTCAAATTGGGCATGGAGCGTAAAGAAGTTTGGGCCTTTTACATACCAATGAAAATTATGTAGTTTCGTGTAAAGCACAGTCCAGTTAGCCACCTGTTTGTTTACCAATTCAATAAGTTGTTGATTTTCAATTGACATTTTATCATTCCTCCTCTTTATTTTATTCTACCCTATTATTCACAGGACAAACATTTATATGCCCGGCTTTTACAGAGAAATCTATGCTACAATAGGCTCAAAGAAGAAGGGAGAAAAAGTTATGAAGCTTGTCATGATTATATCCATTATGATCTGTATTATTGTCGTTCTTGTAACTGCTTTGGTCACCTCAAAAGCATATTCAGTCAACCACACAGTCGATCCAATGCCAACAGATGACGACCATAATCAATCAGAAGAAAATAAACTATCCTAATTAAATGAAGGAAGCGATCTTTCATTGAAACAATTCTTTATTCTTATCATCCGTTTTTACCAAAAATTCATTTCACCTCTAAAACCGCCAACTTGCAGATTTTATCCAACCTGTTCCAACTATGGACTGGAAGCAATTAGGAGGTTTGGAGCCGTTCGCGGAGGATGGTTGACGTTTAAACGGATCATAAAATGCCATCCGTTTCATCCTGGAGGTATCGATCATGTTCCCGAAAAAAAATAGGACTTGGCTTTTCCTTCATTAATATATTTTTCCTTGTATATCCAGCTTCTATTGTGTTAACACTATTCACGTATCAACTTAAAGGGAGTGATACCGAATGGCAGAAGATGTTCTTTGTGAAGTGGAGAATTGCCATTTTTGGAAAAAAGGAAACCAGTGTGCGGCTGATCGCATCTATATCGTAAGCCATACTGGGAATGTAGCCAAAACTGAAAAAGAAACCGATTGTCAAACCTTTGCCCAAAGATCATAAAAACGAGGTGCCTTAGCAGGCACCTCGTTTACTTTTCATTTTCTATCAACTGACCCAATAATCTTCGCATCAGCTTATTTGCACCATTGCGTGGAAGCTCGTCCACTTGAATAATCCTCTTAGGCACTTTATATGTGGCAAGGCTTTTACGGCAAAATGCAAGGATCTCCTCTTCATTGATTGGTTTACCTGCAACGACAAATCCATAGGGGACATGCCCCCATTTTTTGTCTGAAATCCCCGTAACTCCTGCATCTGCAACCTCATCATAGCTTAACAATATCTCTTCAATTTCAGCTGGATAGATATTTTCTCCTCCTGAAATGATTAAATCCGAGCGGCGATCTAGAATATACACAAAACCTTCTTCATCCTTAAAGCCCCAATCTCCAGTGGAAAACCACCCATCTTGAAACGAAGCAGCATTTGTTTCATCCCGGTTTAAGTATCCTCTCGTTACATTCGGGCCCTTTACAAATATTTCACCTTCTTGCAAAGGCTTCACTTCTTCTTGATCAACCATTATTTTTAATTGAGATGGAAATAACGGCTTGCCTGCGGACCCAAGCTTTCTTAAGCTATCTTCTGGGGACAGTGTGGCAATTTGCGATGATGTTTCCGTCATCCCATATGTTTGAAAAACAGGAATTTTTCTTTCCTTACAAACTTCCAAAAGTGGTTTTGGAACAGGACCACCACCGGCCAGCAAGCAGCGGAACGCCGGATGATAAGGGAGATTCCCCTGTTCAGTAAGCATTCTGTTGATCATAGCTGTCACAGCTGACATGATGGTTACTTTTCCTGATGACAACAACCTATTTACCACCCTTTCGTCAAATTTCTCCACTAAAATAACAGGAATGCCATAAATGATGCTTCGCATGAAAATGGATAACCCGCTTATATGAAATATCGGAACAGCACAAAGCCACGAATCATTTTCCTGCAAACCAATGTTTAATACAGATCCTGCTGCGCTCCACCAATGATTTCCGAATGTTTGAAGAACACCTTTAGGTTTTCCGGTCGTTCCCGATGTGTACATAATTGAGAAGACGTCGTCAAGTCGGTATTCTTCTCTAATCGCAATTTCAAAGGTTGGGCGTCCTTCCAGCTCTGTGACGGAGACAATAAGAATTTCGGCCAGCATTACGCTTAATTCATTTGCTTTATCTTTTAAAGAACGATCATAAATGATCAGCTCGGTTTCACTATCTATTATTTGAAATTTCATCTCGCTTGCTGTCAATTTGGAGTTTAGAAAGACCGTTTCAATTCCTAGCTGCTGAAGCCCGTAGATCACCCATACCGCTTCAGGTGTATTATTCATAAGTATGGCAACCCGACTGCTTTTCCCTGGAAGCAAACCAACTATTTTACCTGCTGTTTTTGTAGCTAATGTAAATACTTCCCCAAATGTCCAAGATTGATCGTTAAAAATCAGAGCTGTGCGTTCCGGTGACAAATCTGCTCTTTTTTTCAGCCAATTGGGAGTAATTGTTTCCATAAGCAAAACCCCTTGCTTTTTAGTTGTCAAAAAAGACCCGATGGATAACCACCAGGCCCTTTCATTTAATGATTTTATCCAGCAACAATCTTACCTCAAAAAACGCGTGGTTGCTTTCCAAAGATATTGAATCAATATCAGCTCCAAACCAATAGGAGAAGCTATTTAAGCGTGGCCTGAATGCCTGCGTCCCCTTTTGTTTGGCTGTAAGTGTATTTAGAGAGCGACTTTCTTAATCTCGTCCATGCTTTCTTTTAAGGGAAACGTGGAAACTGTCCGAAGTCAGGATTGCGTTTTTCTTTGAACGCGTCTCGTCCTTCTTTTGCTTCGTCCGTCGTATAATATAGCAGAGTAGCATCTCCTGCCAACTGTTGAAGACCGGCAAGACCATCTGTATCAGCATTAAAGGCAGCTTTCAGGAATCTGAGGGCAGTTGGACTCTTTTCAAGCATTTCCTCACACCATTTCACTGTTTCCTCTTCAAGCTGATCAAGTGGTACCACTGTATTGACTAAGCCCATGTCAAGAGCTTCTTGCGCATTATACTGACGGCAAAGGAACCAAATTTCTTTTGCTTTTTTATGTCCGATAATACGCGCAAGATATCCGGCACCGTAACCTGCATCAAAGCTTCCGACTTTAGGTCCTGTTTGTCCAAATACGGCGTTATCTGCCGCAATTGTCAAATCACAAACTACATGAAGCACATGTCCGCCACCAATCGCATAGCCTGCTACCATTGCAACAACCGGCTTTGGAATGACACGAATAAGCCTTTGCAGATCCAATACGTTCAAACGCGGGATATTGTCTTCCCCAACGTATCCTCCATGCCCTCTAACTGATTGGTCTCCCCCTGAACAGAAAGCTCTGCCGCCTGCACCTGTAAGAACAATCGCTCCAACCTTCTCATCGTCTCTTGCATAGGCAAAAGCATCGATTAATTCCATAACCGTTTTGGGTCTGAATGCATTATGTACTTCAGGTCGATTGATTGTTATTTTTGCGATCCCATTATACGTTTCATATAAAATATCTTCGTATTCTCTTTCTTTCATCCAATTGATTGCCATTTGAGGATCCCCCTCCTAATAATTAGTCCTGTTCAATCAGAAACTTCTTTACTATTGTATCAAATTTATCTGGTTCTTCCACATGTATAGCATGACCCACTTCTTTAACTTCTACCGTCTTTGATTTTGGAAAAAGCCGATTCATTTCATCTGCAATTTTACAGAACTTTTCATCCAGCTTGCCACATATGAGCAAAACAGGAATATCAAGCTCCTGAAGCTTATGCCAGCAAGACGGCTGGCTTCCTGTTCCAAACCCTTTGAGACTGTTTGCAAGCCCATTGGGATCGTTTTGCAGCCTCTGTAATCGAACTTGCTTCTGGATATCTGCTGAAAGCTTTTTTTGAGATTGAAACAAGGGTATGTCTTCCCAATAATTTACAAAGTTTTCGACTCCATGTTCTAAAATTCTAGTTGCCAAGAATTCATCACTTTGCCTTCTTGCTATCTTTTCTTGCTCCGTTTTTAAACCTGGAGACGCACTTTCAAGAATCAGCGTCTTAAATCTATCGGGGTATCGTGTCGCTGTACCCAAAGCAAGCCTTCCCCCCATTGAATATCCGAGTAAATGGGCATTATCAATTTGCAAAAGATCCATTAAATGAATGATATCTCTTGTTGCATTTTCCATTCTATATCGGTCGGATTGATCTGGAGAGTCCGTTTTTCCATGTCCAAGCAGATCCACAGAGACGACTTGAAAAGTAGGCTTTAGTGTATTGCTTAAGTTTTTCCACGTGGTATGATCTCCGGTGAAGCCATGTAAAAGAATAATCGCAGGGCTCCCCTTTTTTCCAGCTATCTCTACATTGTACGTAACTTGATCAACTGGAATCAGCATGTTTCGTCACTTTGCAGGTAATGGTTTATTTCCCAGGAAACTTGTTTCCATAATTCTCTATGAACCTGCACATTCCTTTCTCTATCTGTCGGAACTTCGATGATATTCAATCCTTCGTTGGATGTTGCTTCTTCTATAGAAACATTCAGATCCTCCCAGTTCAGGACTTTCGTATACTGGCCATTATACAACATAGCTGTATGCTCAAAGTTCAATCCCGTCGGCGTTCCAAAAATCAGTTCAAAGTTTTTGCCTTCTTCTGCCTGTGGAAGATGAGAAAAGATGCCTCCTCCATCATTGTTTAACAGAATAATATTGATATTAATTTTGTACAGCTTAGCAGCCAGCAGGCCATTCATGTCATGAAAAAAAGAAAGATCGCCAATCACAAGAAAAAGTGGCCGGCAATGTACTGCAGCACCAAGCGCACTGGACACAACCCCATCTATTCCGTTTGCACCGCGATTAGCTATCAACCGAACCGTTTTTTCAGTGTTATGGAAGTAAGTATCCATATCCCTAATCGGCATACTGTTTCCTATATATACTGTGCTGTCAGGAGGCAATAGTTCGCAAAGCTTTGAAACAGTCTTACCTTCCTCCATATCTGAGACGGACTGAATATAGGATTGAATGATATTTCTTGTCCGTTGATTCAGATCAATCCATATCCCTTTCCATGAATTCCCGTTTTTCTTTTCCAGTAATGGTTCCAGCTGTTGACAAAAGACGGTTTCATCACAATGAATCATATGAGTACCTGTGCGGTTTGGATCACGCCAGCCTCCACCCCCATCTATAATCAACAGCTCCGATGATTCTCCGAAGCTCTTTAAAAATAATGAAAGTGCCTTGGAAACGGGCTGACCGCCGAACTGAATGACAAGCTCAGGCTTTAGCTTTTCTTTAACCTTGTCTGATCTTAAAAATGCATCGTAACAATCAATAACCAGTTCTTTTTCAAAGCTTCCGCTTCTCAATTGAGACAGGGGATCTGCCAGTATCGGAAATCCAAGCGAATTCGCCAGTGCCAGAACTGCTTCAGGAAATCCAGGCTTATCGATATTTCCACAAACAATTAGGCCATTTTCAATACCCGAACACTGATCCGCAATTTCTTTATACGTCTCAAATGGGATGGTCAAATGTCCTTCTGTTACATAAGGAAGTCCTGTATGTGAAGCATAATGAAATGGTTGCTCCATCTTAGGTACAAGAGGCTCCCTTAAAGGAAAGTTGACATGAACTGGACCTGGCAGCACTCCTTTGGCCATGGAAGCGGCACGTATCGCTGATGTCTTGGCGTATTTTAACATTTCTTTCCCAGATTCCGGCAATGCCATGTCAGCAAACCACCTTACATACTTTCCAAATAAATGAAGTTGGTCGATTGCCTGTGGTGCACCTATATCTCTCAACTCATGGGGTCTGTCAGCAGTCAAAACAATCAACGGAACCCTGGAAAGACTCGCTTCAATCACTGCAGGAAAATAATTGGCTGCGGCAGTTCCTGATGTACATAACAGAGCAACGGGGCGGTCTGATGCCTTGGCAAGCCCCAGAGCAAAAAAAGATGCGGAGCGTTCGTCTATATTCATGTATACCTGTATGTCCTGATGTTCAACAAACAACATGGCCAAAGGAGTAGACCTGGAACCAGGACTGATAACAACCTCTTTGACACCTGCGTGAACAAGCCCCTCTATGAAGCTTGCCGCATATTCTGTCAATGTTTCTTGCCAATTCATTCACTTTTTCCTCCTATTGCCTGCAACATCGGTTGAAATTTAATGCTGGTTTCTTTTAATTCCTCTTTTGGATCGGAGTCAGCAACCAGCCCGCAGCCTGCATATAAATAAGCTTGTTTACCTTTGAGCAATCCTGAACGAATCGCAACAATAAATTCCCCGTTCCCCTCAAAATCAGTCCAGCCGATTGGAGAAGCATAGAAACCTCTGTCCATCTTTTCTTCGTCCCTAATTATTTTCATTGCTTGGCCAGTAGGAACCCCGCCCAAAGCAGGTGTCGGATGCAATTCTCCCACAAGGCTGAAAATAGACGTCTCAGGTTTGGCAACACCCGAGACTGGCGTATACAGATGTTGTATATACGGCGTCCGCAAAAGAGTAGGCTCATCAGGTACCTGGAGTTCATTACAATGAGGCTTCAACGCCTTTTTAATCATATCCACAACCAGACTATGTTCATACAGATTTTTCTCATCGTTTAACAGTCTATTTCCGAGCTCCCTGTCTTCAACAGCATTTTCACTTCTACCGATCGATCCAGCCAAACTTGTCGATAATACTTGATCATCAATTTTTTTAACAAGTCTTTCAGGGGAGGCCCCTGTAAAGCTGCCTTCAGGCGTCTCTAAAAGGAATATAAAGCTGTCGCTCTGTTGGCTGTGAAGCTGTTTCAATACATACTCGGATAATACAGGCTCTGAAAAATCCAACTGCATCTGTCTTGATAAAACGACCTTATTTACGAGTTCTGATGACTTCAGGATATTTACAACTTCCGCAACAGAGTCCAGCCATTGAGGGACAAAGAGTTCTTCTTTGCTCACTAAATGCGGCGCAAGAGCCTCGGAAAGTTCGGCATTTTTTATTAACGAGTCAAAATTTCTAAGCTTGTTTGTTTGATTGACTAACTCTTCGCTTTCAAAAAGATTTACTGTTAAATAATATTCTTCCCCAATGACTGTCAGCATGTACTCAGGCAAATAAAATAAAGCATCACCAAAAGGCTGCCACTTCTCTTCTTTTAGACTGTAAGGGTCAAAAGAAAAACCGCCAAACAAAAGCGGTCCCGTGCCAGGTAAGTGAAAGGGATTGTCGATTACAGCAGATGAAAGAATTTCTTTCCATTCTGCTTCTATCCGCCTGAAGCGGTCTTCTGCCCCACTGTTTGAAAAAGAACGGAGTAGACCTATCCCCACAATCGTTGTATGATCATCCGGGCTTTTCCAAAAAAATCTCTTCCCATCATTTGCAGGCTTGCTCATTTGATAAAAGGTAAAGGGATCGACTTTATCCACTTTCTTTGTATAGCTTGCCAACACTTTATTGGATTGTGCTTTATGCTTTAAGGTATTGATATACTTTGTTTGGTATGGTGAATTAATCAACATAAATCTCTCCTAAAGCGACTGATCTTATATCTCTTTCCTTATTATATATGAAGCAAGGCACTAAATGTAGTAAAATAGCTTTGGTAAAATCAAACTTTGTAGCCAAAGGGATTGACACTTCATCTTACATTCTCTACACTTTATTAGGTGAATATGTTAAGGGAGAGAAATTTTATGAATCTTCATGCTCAATCTGCCGTCCCACCAGAAAAAGGCTGGCGGATTTGGTGGCGTCTGACTCGCCCGCATACATTGACGGCTGCATTTGTGCCAGTCCTGTTGGGTACAGTTTTGGCTGCGAAATACTACTCTATAAACAGCCTTCTTTTTGCAGCGATGTTGATAGCCAGCCTCCTTATACAGGCTGCTACCAATATGTTCAATGAATACTTCGACTTCGCAAGAGGTCTGGATACAAAACATTCCGTTGGTATTGGTGGAGCTATCGTACGTAATGGAGTGAAACCTGGGATCGTCCTTGGATTGGGATTTGCCTTTCTTGGAGTAGCCCTGCTACTTGGGATCTACATTTCTGCCAACAGCAGCTGGTGGCTTGCTGTGATCGGCCTCGTTTGTATGGCAGCCGGGTATTTTTACACAGGGGGGCCATTCCCTATCGCCTATACTCCATTTGGAGAAATCACTTCTGGTTTTTTCATGGGTTTTGTTATCACCCAAATCGCTTATTTTATACAAGCTGGAAAAATTGATACCATTAGTATCCTTGTATCCATTCCCATTTCAATTTTAATCGGCTCCATATTGTTAGCCAACAATATCCGAGACCTAGATGGGGACAAAGAAAACGGAAGAAAAACAATTGCCATACTTCTTGGCCGCAAAAAAGCTATTCAACTACTGGCAGCCATGTTCATTATTTCTTATTTGTTTATTTTAGTATTGATATTATTCTTTTCTTTATCTCCTTGGCTTCTTATCACATTTGTCAGTATTCCGAAAGCAGTTAGTGCGGTCAAAGGATTCATTGGAAAAACCGAACCAATCCAAATGATGCCGGCGATGAAAGCTACTGCGCAAACAAACACCATTTTCGGATTTCTTATGGCCATCAGTTTCCTTATAAGCAACCTGTTGAAATAAAAAACATGCCCACTTTTT
This sequence comes from Bacillus sp. HF117_J1_D, assembly GCA_009928435.1. Classification (GTDB taxonomy): domain Bacteria; phylum Bacillota; class Bacilli; order Bacillales; family Bacillaceae_C; genus Siminovitchia. The sequence continues at coordinate 2,516 of JAABNQ010000070.1, read as the reverse complement.
GGGCATGTTTTTTTACCTTTAAAGAAAATAAATATAACTGACGCAAAATCGCTCATACTAAAATATAAACACTAAAGGGAAGTGAACATCTTGCTAACAAAGCCGCAATTAAATAAATTAAAGAAAATGCTGTTAGAAGAGAAAGAAAACCTACAAGAAACAGTAAATTCAACAGATGGAATTTTGAGTCATGAGAAGGAAAAGGACAATATGGAGCTCTCATCATATGACAACCATCCGGCAGATTTGGGAACTGAACTGTATGAGAGAGAAAAGGATATGGCACTGTCTGTGCATGAAGAGGATCAATTAGGAAAAGTGGAAGCTGCGCTTTCCTCGATGGAAAAGGGCACTTATGGAAAATGCGAAATATGCGAAAAGGATATCCCCTACGACCGTCTGGAGGCCATCCCTTATGCGACAGCATGCATGGAACATACTCCTGAACATTCGATATCCGAGGATAGTCCGGCGGAATTGGATTATTTAAAGCCTGCTTACGATAACTCTTTTGCCGGGAGACATAAGGAAGATGGTATTCGCGATTATCATGACAGTTTCCAGGAAGTGGCCAAATACGGTACATCTGAGACGCCTTCAGATTTTGAAGGAGACTTTGATAATTATGAAGAGCTCTACCATGATGAAATTCGAGATGGATTTACTGAGGATTATGAGATGTTTACAGGTAACGATATGAAAGGAAATAATGTGGAAGTATTTAACACTGATGATGAACAGGAGTATAAAGATGTATTAGACGAAGAGAGAATCGACACTCCCTTTGGAGATCTGCCCTATCATCAAACTGACGGCTATGTAGACAAAGATCATGAATAGAAGCGACATTAAAAAAGAAGCATTCCAATACTGGAATGCTTCTTTTAAATGGATGACCCCTACGGGATTCGAACCCGTGTTACCGCCGTGAAAGGGCGGTGTCTTAACCGCTTGACCAAGGGGCCATATGATATGGCGGAGAAGGAGGGATTTGAACCCTCGCGCCGCTTACGCGACCTACGCCCTTAGCAGGGGCGCCTCTTCAGCCTCTTGAGTACTTCCCCACTATATTATTTACAAAAAATGATGTAAAAGGAAAAAAAGGCGTAAAGAAAACTCCGCAGGTAGGATTCGAACCTACGACCGATCGGTTAACAGCCGATAGCTCTACCACTGAGCTACTGCGGAATGGTGGGCCTAAGTGGACTCGAACCACCGACCTCACGCTTATCAGGCGTGCGCTCTAACCAGCTGAGCTATAGGCCCTCACTAAAATTGAATTTGGAGCGGGTGATGGGAATCGAACCCACGACAACAGCTTGGAAGGCTGTAGTTTTACCACTAAACTACACCCGCATGGTTTGAAATGGGGCGACTAATGGGAATCGAACCCATGATGTCGGAGCCACAATCCGATGCGTTAACCACTTCGCCATAGCCGCCATGCAGTGTCGTTATATTGAACGCCTTAATGGTGGCTCAGGACGGAATCGAACCGCCGACACAAGGATTTTCAGTCCTTTGCTCTACCGACTGAGCTACTGAGCCGTATGTAATTAAGCTATGAGAAGTTTATAACAGTCTCAGCAGCACATATATTTTATAAAGCTGCCTTATGCTTTTAAAATGGCGGTCCCGACGGGAATCGAACCCGCGATCTCCTGCGTGACAGGCAGGCATGTTAACCGCTACACCACGGGACCTTTTATTAAATTGCGGGAGCAGGATTTGAACCTGCGACCTTCGGGTTATGAGCCCGACGAGCTACCAGACTGCTCCATCCCGCGATAATAGAATGAAAGTGGCGGAGGAAGAGGGATTCGAACCCCCGCGCGGTTTAACCCGCCTGTCGGTTTTCAAGACCGATCCCTTCAGCCAGACTTGGGTATTCCTCCAGCGAAAAAGAAAAGTAAAATGGTGGACCTTGTAGGACTCGAACCTACGACCGGACGGTTATGAGCCGTCTGCTCTAACCAGCTGAGCTAAAGGTCCTACAAATGGTAGCGGCGGAGGGGATCGAACCCACGACCTCACGGGTATGAACCGTACGCTCTAGCCAGCTGAGCTACGCCGCCCACATAATACTATTTCATTTAATTGGTGGAGCCTAGCGGGATCGAACCGCTGACCTCCTGCGTGCAAAGCAGGCGCTCTCCCAGCTGAGCTAAGGCCCCAATTATATTTTATAAAGTGGTCGGGAAGACAGGATTTGAACCTGCGGCCCCTTGGTCCCAAACCAAGTGCTCTACCAAGCTGAGCTACTTCCCGATGTAAAGCAAGTAACGCGCCCGAAAGGAGTCGAACCCATAACCTTCTGATCCGTAGTCAGACGCTCTATCCAATTGAGCTACGGGCGCAAAAGCCGAATGCCGAGGACCGGAATCGAACCGGTACGGTAGTCACCTACCGCAGGATTTTAAGTCCTGTGCGTCTGCCAGTTCCGCCACCCCGGCAAAATAAAGAGCGGAAGACGGGGTTCGAACCCGCGACCCCCACCTTGGCAAGGTGGTGTTCTA
>JAABNQ010000187.1 GCA_009928435.1 Bacillus sp. HF117_J1_D | reverse complement strand
TCGATCGAGGACTTAATCTAATGATAAAGCGCAGGCGACTGCACTGGTGCGACAAGCGCTGGAGCTTCTGGCGGAGGAGTCCGCAGGACTCGGACAGAAGAAGCGACTCAAAGCGATAGCGCTCGTAGCTAGATTGAACAAAGGTTTTCGGTATATTCTTCTCTTATCTGGTTTTGAGAGAATGAAAAATTTCTCTTGAAAATTACATAAAAGTAAGTATAATAAAAGATGTTGTTGAAAAATGTCTGGTGGCGATAGCGAAGAGGTCACACCCGTTCCCATCCCGAACACGGTAGT
>JAABNQ010000069.1 GCA_009928435.1 Bacillus sp. HF117_J1_D | reverse complement strand
GCTATAGGTGCATTTTTTATTTTATCGGAAATTGAGGGCTTTTTGAACACGCTCTACTAGCCAGTTTGATCAAATTACTGGCCGAGATAAGCCGAATACTAGCCAGTTTGATCAAATACTATCCGAAAAAATGAAATACTCGCCGCCTTGATCAGATTACTGGCCGAAAAAAAGAATTACTAGCCAGGTAAGAAAAATACTGTCCAAGCAAGAGAATATGATCAAAAAAGCGGAATATTTCTTTACGCTTTTACCCATTCTCCTTCAACTTTCACACCTGCATCTGCTAAAAGGTTTAAAACTGGGCATCTTCTTTCCACTTCGTTTTTTAATGCTTCTATTCTCTCTTCACTTTCTTCTGTATGGAAGACAACATTAAATTCTACTGATTGGAAATGAGGCGATACTCCTTTTACACCTTGGAGACCACGCAAATCCAATATTCCTTCGTTCTTAAATTCAATATCTGTATAAGTAAAGTTCAATTCCTTAGAAATAAATGCAATCATAATGGAAGCGCAACTTGAAAGACTCGCCAAAACCAGTTCAACTGGATTCGGCCCCTCATCTGTTCCCCCGAGTGTTTTTGGTTCATCAACGATAATAGGTTCGAAATCCCTAATCTTGATAGAAGTTTGTAATCCTTGTTTCCATTTTCCACTTGTTTCTACCTTCATTAGTTGAGCTGTCGCCATTTTTAAATCACTCCATTTTTTTATTTACTTAAATTCACTGTAGCGAGTGCCTTCTATATCAATCGACTCCAACAACTGCAATTCCTCTTCTGTAATTGGAGGAAACTCTTCGAACTCCTCATGCTTTTCCACAACAAACCCTGTGTTTTCCGTAATCTCCTCAATTGAGCTGTTCGGAAACACAGAATAAAGGCGTAGACGTTGATCTTCTTCAGAACGTTTGAAAATCCCGAGCGGTGTAATGACATATTCTGTATTTCCCGCTGCTGTGATCACATCCAGCTTTTCTACAAAACTTCGTTTGTCATGATTCGTTTTCCATAAAATTCCTCTTTTTACAGTGGGAAGCAACGCAGCACTCCCAGCACCGCCCGGCAACCGGACCTTTGGATTATCAAAAGGACCGATCGCACTTAAATTCAAACGGCCGTAACCGTCAATTTGTGCCCCACTCAAAAAAGCAACATCAAGCGCACCACGTGCAGATAAATCGAAAATGTCGGATAGAGGGAAGTCTGAAACAGATCCTTCCCTTAAAACTGGATCTGCGCTAGAATAACTGGAAAAAGAACTTGGTTCCGCATCAACGCCGCCCGGTATACTTAAATAGACCGCCTTTTTTGCATGAAGCTTTTTCGCCAATTGAACAGCTACAGCTGGCATAGGAGAAGCAACGCCATGAAAAACTCGTTCTCCATCCTGAATGAGGCGAGCCATTGAAACAGTGATATAATCAGCAGCTTGTAAGTTAGACATGAATCTCAGCCTCCTTTACTTTTTCCAAATAGCTGTTCGGATCCTTCAAGTAGTCAATTACTGCTTCTTTATCAATGGAATAGGATGGTGCACAACTCCCCGGTGCAGCCCCTTGCTCAGCCAGCACAACACTTTCTACAAGGAATCCCGGCACCTGTGGCCTGACAGTCCAGCTGTCCGAAGAAATGATTTTTTCAGCAGTAACGATCACCTTTTCCGCTGCTCTTACCATAATCAAATCTTCAAATACTGCCCCTTCAATGTAGGCATTTCCCTGTTCATCAGCCATGTTGACATGAATCACAGTGTAATCCGGACGAAGGGCAGGAACAACGGCAGTCTTTTTCCCTGTAAAAGGGCAATCAACATATTTAATCTGTCCGGTCAATTCAGGTAGCTCACTCCCCTGAAACCCGTTAATCGGCTGAAAAGGTACGCCGTAAATACTGGCACGCAATCCGGCAATAACACTCGCACATGCATGTTCATGAGCGACAATTTCTTGGTTCTGAACGCCTTTCCTATAGCTTTGAGCCAGACCAAACATTTCAAAACCAATATAACCACCATAAACAGACTCAAGGGATTTTGCCGTCGCCAGCAGGTCAACATCCAATGCACCAGCTGTCTTAATAACAGATAAATTTTTCTTTCCTTGACGAATCAGTTCTGTTACAAAAGCGACAGGTGAACGATGAAGCGCATTTCCACCAAGTGCGAGCAACGCTCCGTCTGAAACGACGGCAGCTGCTTCTGACAAACTTATTTGTTTTGACATGAGCTATTCCTCCTTCTTTATGCGATAACAACACCATCTGGATCAAGTGAATGCAAGGTTTCCAATTCTTCCTCCGTGGGTTCCTCAATATATGACCAATCTTCGGCAATCCCAATAGGGAAGCTGCTATTCGCTTGAACATCTTCCAATGTGTAACCTTTAAACAAGTGCAACAATGTCAATTTCCGAGTTTCATCGTCAAAGCCATACACCCCGATTTGGGTAATGACACGATATGGCCCTGTATTTGCAGGTAGTCCCGCTTCTGCCCGACCATTGGGCCCATCCAAATAACCAGGGCTTGTTAAAAAGTCGAGCTTCTCAACAAATTTCCTCTTGTCCTGCCCCATGATGATGATGGTCCGTTCGCATAAGGAAGCAATATCTGCTCCTCCGCCTGAACCTGGGAGCCTTACTTTCGGTTTCTCCCAGTCACCAATAACAGTCGTATTCAAGTTCCCATATTGATCAATCTGGGCTCCTCCCAGAAACCCGTATTGAATCCAGCCCGCTTGTGCCAGGCTCATAACATAGTCCATGGAGCCGACCGTCACACCATTCTCATACGTTAATGATTCACTTACTTGAATCGGAAGCCTGCCTGTCGGCCTACCCCCAACACCACCTCCCTCATAAACGAGCAATAAACCCGGTGCATGTGTATTCAAAGCAAGGACAGAAGCCAAGAGTGGCATTCCCGTACCAACATAAACCGCTGCATCTTTAGGTAAAAGTCTGGATGCTGTGATAATCATTTTCTCTGTATCGTTTGCCATGCTTATCCTCTCCTTTTCGCTACTTTCGGATATGGGGCCAATTTCTTTTCAATTCTTTCTAATTGTCTTAATACGCGAACCCCGCCGATTTTTTCTAAGTATTCATACTGATCCTTACTCCCGTGCACATACTCCTCCAAATATTCCTCTACGCCCTCTTCGCTTATAGAAGCGTCGAGCCAGATTTGCCAATGATCCTCATCAAAGGAATAAAGGCTTGGTACTTGGTTTGGATGAGAACCATACGGCACCTCCACAACTGCATCAACCACAAAATAAGGAATTTTTGTCAAATCAGGACGATTTGAAAATACTTCGTCATGAACGATTTCTTCAGCAGTGACCAATACAAACTTAGCTGCATGGGCCAGTTCTATATCCTCTGCGATGTTTCCGTCAATTTGGCAGTTGCCATATTTATCTACGCGATGGACATGAATGACGGCCACGTCCGGATAGCAGGCAGGAAGCAGTTCAACCGGTTCGTTTGTAAAAGGATCGATCATTGTTTTTGATCCGCTGTAATGCAGCGTATCCGTTCCTAACGAAGACCTGGTTGGGTAAAAAGATAGCCCCTTCATCGCCGCTGTAAAACGCCATTGGAATCCTGCATTGGTTGTTTCCGACAGTACTTTTAGACGTCCAGATTCAACCACTCTTCTAGTCGGAAGAGATAGTCCGCGAACTTCATCGGCAAACCCATACGAGACTTCCGCTTTCGTGATATTTCCTGCGGCAGCAAGCAACTGCCAATCATGTTGTGAACCTTTTGTTCCAATCGTAAGATTTCCAATTTTTTGACGGATGATTTCATGTACTGCTGCAATTGGGTTACGCACAGATCCCATTCCGCCAAAAACGATATAATCCCCTTCTTTTACACCGCGAGAAACCGCTTCTTGTAATGTAGTTCTTTTATCTTTTTTTGCAAAAGTTTTGTTGTTTTTCCGATATTCTCTGATTTTATCAGGGTGCTCCCATCCGTAAAGCTTGGATGAGGCTCCTTCTTTTATAATCGTTTGAGTCATTTACTCTCCTCCTCAAATAAGTAAGTCCTATCTTTTATCCACGGCTCTTGCCGCGCGATCACCGATAAATTGAATTAACTGTACAAGCACAACCAGGATAATAACTGTTGCAATCATGACATCATTTTGGAATCGATAGTATCCGAAGCGAATCGCCAAGTCCCCAATTCCTCCGCCTCCAACAATCCCAGCCATCGCTGAGTAGCTTAAAAGACTGATGACCGTTACCGTCAATCCTGCAATCATCCCGGACCTTGCTTCTGGCAACAGAACCTCTTTTATGATTAGCCAAGGGGAAGCACCGCATGATTCAGCCGCTTCAATTACGCCCTTGTCAATCTCCCGCAAAGACGTCTCAACGAGCCTAGCGTAAAAAGGAACAGCCGCTACAGTTAGTGAAACACTTGCTGCTGCCGGTCCCATTGTTGTACCCAAAATTAATTTCGTGAACGGGATCAGAACAACAAGCAAAATAATGAAAGGAATGGAACGGATAATATTGATAATGGTTCCTGCCACATTTTGCATGAAGCGGTTTTGCCAAAACATCCCTTCACTCGTTACAAAGAGGGCTATACCTACAGGAACGCCGATGATAATAGCAAAGGCGACCGCTATGCCCATCATCCAAGAGGTTTCCACAAAAGCTTTTCCAAACTCATTGACCATCTCAGGCAACATCAGCGAGCACCTCCAGTCGACTTGTTTGCTTTGTAATATAATCAATCGCATTTTGTACATCCCGACGTGAGCCAATCAATTCAATAATGAGTGTTCCTAATGCACGATCCTGAATATAGGAAATCTGTCCGTGGAGAATATTAGCATTCACATTGAATTGTTTCAAGGTTTCGGAAATGACTGCCTCTTCAGCGGAGTCTCCCTGGAAAACGACTTGTACAATCGGGCCTTTTCTTCCCGCCAGAAGTCTTTCAGGCAGCTCCAAAGAGTGAACCGTTTGGACGAATTGTTTGGATAGATCGGTCTTTGGGTTAGCAAAAATATCATATATATCGCCAAGTTCAACCACTTTCCCATCTTCCATGACAGCCACCCGATGGCAAATATCTTGCACGACTTCCATTTCATGAGTAATCAGGACGATTGTAATACCTAAAGTCTCATTGATTTTCTTCAACAACTGTAAAATCGATTTTGTTGTCGTTGGATCCAGAGCCGAAGTCGCTTCATCACAAAGGAGAACCTTCGGGTCATTGGCCAAGGCTCTTGCGATACCGACCCGTTGCTTCTGTCCCCCAGAGAGCTGGGCTGGGTAATGCCCACTCCGTTCTGACAGCCCAACCATTTCTAACAACTTAGGAACCTTCTTTTTAATTTCTTCTTTCGTTTTCCTTGCGGCTTTCAAAGAGAAGGCCACGTTATCAAAAACCGTTTTGGAGCTGATCAAATGAAAGTGTTGGAAAATCATACCGATCTTCTGGCGCTCTTTCCTGACTTCATTGTCTGAAAGTGCCGTCAGATCTTTTCTGTCAATCAAGACCTTGCCCTCCGTTGGCCTTTCTAATAAGTTTAAGCACCTTAGCAGAGTACTTTTTCCAGCGCCACTGTAGCCAATGATGCCAAAGACTTCTCCCTGCTGGATGGTCAAACTTACTTCATCCACAGCTGCTACATTTTTGTAGCGCTTGGTGACCTGCTGAATATCGATCATTTATTGCCCTCCTTTTCTACTTGATACGGAGGTTTCACATATCCTTTTGCATTTTTGTTTGTGTATTCTAAGAATTCATCAGACTTATAAGCTTTTTCCAGAGCTTTCGCAAAAGGTTTATCCTCATCCTCTTTTCTTACTGTCACATAAATCAAATAACCTTCTGGCGTCTTCTCAATTTCTACCGCTTCATCCAATTTCAACCCGGAAGCCAGTGCATAGTTCCCGTTAATGAACGCAAAATCTGTATCTCCCAAGGAACGAGGTGTTTGTGCAGGGTCAATCGGCTTTATTTTTAAATTGAGCTTGTTCTTCACAATATCCTTTTCTGAAACAATAGTAGGATCCGCATCATCATCTACTTCAATCAACCCGAAGGACACAAGCATGTTCAGAGATCTTGCGAGATTGGTCGGGTCATTCGGCACTGTGATAGTTGATCCCTCTTTGATATCATCCAAAGATTTATATTTTTCGGAATAAATTGCAATTGGAGCGGTTGGAACTGCATATGACGCTACCAAATCCATATTATGATCTTTATTAAACTGCTTTAGGTAGATGCTGTTTTGGTACAGGTTGGCGTCAATTTCCCCTTCATTCAGAGATATATTTGGCTGGATATAATCATTGAATTCAACAATTTTCACTTTATATCCATCTTTTTCGAGTATTGGGATGATCCCGTCTTTCAGCTGGTCACTATATGGTCCTGCAGTAGCGCCGATTACGATTTCTTTCTTTTCCTCGCTAGTAGCTGAATCGCTGCCGCAAGCTCCTAAAACGAATAAGCTAAAAAGTAAAGTAATATAAAGCAATGTTTTTTTCATTTTCATTCTCCTCTGGTTCACTATGTGTCTCTTCAATACCTCAGATGATAGACTCTCTATTTTTAAAAATATCCTGTTGCTGATTCTCTAAGTGATGTCATATTGATGACCAACTCTTTGCTTCCCGAATTGCATAGGTCACAGGAGCAACCACCATTGTTGATTTTTCATATATGAACACTCAGAAATAAAGCGACTTGAGTCATGCTACCAAATCTGCTGCCCACAAACTTGGCAAATTCTACTTTTGTCTGTTCCCACTCTCCTTACATTTTTTTAACCTTGTTTACAAATACAGATGTAAACAATTCACTGAAATCAAAAGGCCTCCGGTCGTCCAGTCAGCCTCTTGAGCTATTGTTCGATAGGCATCATGCCGGAAATCGCTTCTTTTCAGTCCGGTTGATTTGGACGATTTTCCCTTCATGAACTGTAATCTGCAATTCACCAAAGCGTAAATTATGAAGTAATTCCTCAATCACTTTTAGCTTCTCATTGTCCACTTTTTCCTTGACGCTCATTCTCCTCATCTCCTTTAATTGTTCTCCGATAAACAAGAAAAAGACCCCTTTAATAATAAGAGGTCTCCGCTTTTTGTATAGTAGAAATCAAGCTTTACCTCTTATCTATCAGATTTGTAAAAAATCTGCTGGAATTGGCACCGTTTGAATATAAAAATATATTCAATGGTTGCCGAGGCTTCACAGGGCCAGTCCCTCCACCTCTCTTCATAAGAGTTATAAAAATATGAATTTGTGAATGTAAAGCTTATTCTATTCGGTATGGAATGAATTGTCAACCATATTTTTGTAATTCTTCAAATGAGAAGATGAACTATGATGGCGTCAAGCGTGACCATCAAAATTTCCCATTAGATTTTCCGCAAGATGACTTTACGTCATTTCGGCTCGATTCCATATCATATTTATCGCCTCATTCCCTTCTCCTTTCATAACTTCATTCACTTTCAATGCAATAAATCGTACATTGCATGAGGGAGAGGAAAATCAATTTCCTTATTTTTATAATCAAAAAGGTACACCAAGTCGGTGCACCTTTAATGACCTAGGAAGCAGGAAGCTGCTTGCCTGTCTTATGAATTTTCATGGAAGCGATCATGATAATGAGCAGAAGGATAACCTGTGGGATAATCACTTCCAAAGAAGGATAAAAACCGATTAAGTTTATTGCTGGCAATAAGTTAACCTGCGTTGTGCTTAGATGATCAGTTAATTGAAGAGCATGTATGCTCACTCCCAGTATTTTAAAGGCCAAAAAGTAAATCAAAATAGTTGCAGCCTTAAAAAATGGGCCAAGCGCAATTCTGGCACTATATTTAATCAATAAAAACGCGAAAATAGTAAGGATAACAGCAGCTATGCCAATACCAGCAGCTAATTCCCCTGTTCCTATGGATGGAGCCATCCCCATATAGAAAATGATTGTTTCCGCCCCTTCACGAAAAATGGCCAGGAAGCTGATAAAGGACATTGAAATGATGCTGCCAGTGGAAAGTGCTGCACCCATTTGCTTTTCAATGAAGTCATTCCAAGCTTGAATGTTGGACTTTTGATGAAGCCAAATGCCGACACCGATCATCATGATCACTGCGAGGATTCCAGTAATCCCTTCAATGACTTCCCTATTGGCACCTTGCGTTGCGGCTGTAAACATGACATTCATTAAAAGGGCGGCACATGCACTCAAGGCAACCCCAAGCAGGGCACCTATCCAAATCCACTTTTGATATTGGCGTGCATTGGCTTTTCTTAAAAAGGCAATCAAAGCAGCGACAATCAAAAGGGCTTCTAAGCCTTCTCGAAGTAGAATGAATGCTGCATCCCATATCGTGTAATGGCTCTTTTCCTGAAGCTGAAGAATCGCCTGCTTGTAGGAATTAAGTTTATTTTGTTGTTCTTTCAAATCAACTTTCGGAGAAGAAAGTTTACCCGCAATAACAGGGATATCGCTTTCCAGCTTTGTGTAAAGCCCGCCGTTTCTTGTACGGACTTCTCCTTCAACAGACGGCCAAACGCTCAAAAATTCCTGTAAGGATGATACGGCCTGCCCGGGTTTTTCCTCTTCTATGGACTTATCCGCTTTTTCAAGAAGATCAATTAATGTCTGCAAGGAATAGCCTTCATCCTTTGCCTTCATTTCCTTTCCTGCAGCAAATTCAGAAAATGCCTCTGAGAGGGTACTGACCACCTCCTGCATTTGTCCAAAATCTTTTTCTTCCTGTGTTAAAGCAATTCGCAATAGTCCCATCTGCGTTTCGATTTTCCCATAATAAGCAATGCTCTGCTCACGAATAATGCTCTCTTTTTTATTCCATTTCGATAAAAGCTTTTTATATTCAGCATCCGCTTTTTCAGCATCTTCGTTCTCGACTGCATTTTTCAAGTCAGTCATGATTGGGGAAAATATGGTTTTGATTTCTTCCCGCTGTGCTTCCACATCGACAGGATTTTGTTCTTTTTCCAATGCAACAAGAGCATGTGACAAATCAGACAAAGCTGTCAGCGTCGCTTCCTTATCTTCCTTCTCTACAGCCACATTCATATTTTTTATCGCTTTATCCACTTCTTTTGCTGTTTTGCTGGCTGAAGGGACTGCTTGCTCCCATTCTGCATTCATCTGGCTTGTAAGTTCCTTTGTATGATCCCATTCGTCAGCCTTTGTTTTCATCATAGTATCCCCGATTAAAATAAATAACTGACTGTAGCTTTCCTCGGCAGACACAAGCTGGATAGGAGAAAGAATGAAGATGATAAAACTAAAAAACACAATGACCTTTTTCATACATTAACCTCCCACTATCCGAACAATTCCGCTCCAAGATAGCTTCCTTTTTTTACGCCGGGGAAACAAGCGAACAGCGCACTTCCTCGGTGCGTGATGTATTCATTTAATTTATCAATCCTGCCGAAGCTGTTTTGTATATTAATGAACTGTCGCGGGTCCTTTTGAAAAGAAATAAACAGCAATCCAGCATCAAAAGTACCTGTTTTACGGTCAATCCCATCAGAATAGGAAAAAGAACGCCTTAATATGCGATCCTTTACCTGCCTTGCCAAATAAACATGGGAATTAGCAGGTATCACGGGTTTTCCGTTTTCCACCCTTTCCAGCTCCAAATCTTCCATTTCATCCGTTTTTCCTAACGGAGCTCCACTGTCGCGATGACGGCCAAAAGTTTCTTCCTGGGCAATCAAGGCAGTGCGATCCCATGTTTCCAAATGCATTTGAATCCTTCGTGCAGCCATATACGTACCGCCGGACAGCCATTTGGATTCACTCGGCTGCACCCACACATACTGATTCATCTCTTTAACATCATCCACATTCGGGTTGCCCGTACCGTCCTTAAAGGCAAATAGATTTCGAGGCGTCTGGCTCTTCTTGCCTCTCATCTCATATGAGTTGAAACCGGTTTGCGACCAGTGCATCGTCACTTTTCCGCGCGCCGCGCGAACAAGGTTTCTGACAGCATGGAAAGCGACCTGCGGATCATCCGCGCAGGCTTGAATGCATATATCTCCTCCGACATATGCAGGATCCAACTGATCCTTCGGAAAATGCGGCAAATCTTTGAGCATATCTGGTTTCATGTGCTGCAGCTTAAGCTCTTTTTTCTCAAAAAGACTTGGTCCCACTCCAAAAGTCAATGTGAGATGAGAAGCATCAAGGCCGGTTGCCTCACCAGTATCAGACGGCGGCATGAGTGTGTTTGAACTATACGGTTCAACAAGCCGTCCATTCATCAACTCCACACTTTGATTCGTCCAAACCTTGAATAGCTCTTTCAATTCAGCTTTCGATTTCGCTGTACAATGAAGAGCTACAAAATATACATGTTTAGGATCTTTCGTCAAAATGCCGGATTGGTGTTTTCCATAGAAATTGACCTTTTTTGCGGCTGTCGCATCATCATCAACGAATGAACTCTCGCCCAAGGCTGTCAAAACCTGCGGAAGACCAGATGCACTAATCATGACACCTGCTCCGCCAATCCCCGCGATTTTCAGCATATCGCGGCGAGAGATTTCTTTTTGAAAAAAGGATTTCTCTTCCTGCTTGCTCATTTTTCTCACTCCACAACAATTGCCATTTGGCTTAAAGGTTCCCCAAGATGATCGACTGCTTCTGACAGTTCTTTTGTATCCTCTGCAGACAATTTTTCAAAAGACACAAAACCATTTTCGTCTTTATATTGATCAAGCAAGCTATTCAATGTTGAGAAATTACCTTCCAATGATTTTGCAAGATCTGCATCTTTTTCTTGCAGCTTCGTTTTGAAAATATCAAAAATCTTTTCCGCGCCTTCCACATTCGCTTTAAAGTCATACAGGTCTGTATGGGAATAAATTTCTTCTTCCCCTGTAATCTTTGATGTAGAAACTTCATTTAAAAGATCAACCGCTCCGGTGATCATCAAATCCGGAGTAACTTCAACTGTCTCCACTTTTGCACGCAGCTCTTTGACATCATTCATCAACTGATCTGCTGTTTCCTCGTATCCTTTTGTTGTTCCTTCCACCCATAGACCGTATTCGATTTTGTGATAGCCCGTCCACTCTTCTTTTCCTTGCCCTTCTTCCTCAATGTCTGCAAGACGGGCATCAATTCTTGGATCTAGGTCTCCGAAGCTTTCAGCAATTGGTTCAGAGCGCTCAAAATACATCCGAGCAGGTGCATACAGTTCCTTGGCTTTTTCAACATCGCCAGCTTTCACCGCTTCAACAAACTTTTCCGTTTCAATGACGAACTGGTCAAGCTGATCCATTGCAAATTGCTTATAACTTTCCATTTCTTCATTAAGAGTGTTTTCCGTCACTGCCTCTTCCCCTGCATTAGCATCTTCTTTTTCCTTTGCCGTTCCACATCCTGCTACCAAACTTGCAGAACAAATAATAAAGAGCGCAGATTTAAATACTTTTTTCATTTTGAAGCTCCTCACATTCATAGATATATAGATGATGTCCGAAAAGTCACCAAACAATAAGCCGTATGTCTCTTTTTCTGTGCAGCTTAGAATCAACAGTTCAGTCCTTTTTGTCTCCGGATTGGCAACTTTTTGAGCACTCACTTATATGATTTTTACTTTTATAATGATAATCACTCTCATTTAAGTTGTCAATTACGTTTTCTCCTATTGGTTAAATTTTGAATAACTTTATGATGAGTAAAAAAACTCCCAATCATTTAGAGCAAACAGGACGGAAAACGCTTAATCATGATATAATTCAATGAAATATCTTAATACAAAGGGATGTTCAATTAGTAAGTGACAAACCTCTTCATTGGCTTGTTGCGGTGAATTTTTCGGCTTTTTGAACATGAACTTAAAGAGGGAGCTCTGAAGAAAATGAATTCTTGGATCGATATAAAAGATGGTGTGGTTCCTTCCGTATGTTCTTTGGACTGTCCTGATCAATGCGGACTGCTTATCCATAAAAAAGACGGAAAAATTGTAAAAGTTGCTGGAGATCCCAATCACCCTGTGACAAAGGGGAGCATTTGCAATAAAGTGCGTAATATGGCGGAACGCCTGTATGATTCAAAGCGCTTGAGTAGGCCTTTAAAACGAGTAGGCCCTAAAGGAGCGGCCAAATTTGAAACAATTACATGGGATGAAGCCATTCAAACGATTGTGGGCCACTGGAAACAGTTGATTTCTGAGGAAGGGGCAGAGTCCATCCTGCCATACAGCTTTTACGGAAACATGGGGAATATCCATTCGGAAGGAATGGATCGACGTTTCTTCAATCGGCTTGGCGCGAGCCAGCTTGAACGGACAATCTGTTCTTCGGCCGGAAGTGTTGGTTATAGCTATACAATGGGTGGAGGCTTCGGAACTGACCCTGAGGATATGTCTGATACCAAGCTGTTCATTTTTTGGGGAATCAATGCTGCCAGCACAAATATGCACCAAGTAATGATTGCACAAAAAGCACGAAAAAATGGCGCAAAGCTCGTTGTCATCGACGTTCATAAAAATCAGACCGGACGTATGGCAGATTGGTTCATCCCTATTCTTCCAGGGACAGACGGCGCTCTCGCACTCGGAGTCATGCATATTTTATTTGCCGAAAACATGGTGGATCATGAGTTTTTAACCGAATATACTGTCGGTTATGAAGAACTTGAAAATCATGTAAAATCTTATGATCCTCAATTGGTGTCGGAGATTACCGGAGTACCCGTTGATGATATTTATAAGCTTGCACGCATGTATGGTGAAATGTCACCTTCCATGATCCGCATAGGCAACGGCTTGCAGCATCATGACAACGGTGGCATGATTGTCCGAACTATCTCCTGTCTCCCTGCTCTCACGGGCCAATGGCAATTAAAAGGCGGCGGGGCTGTTAAATCGAACAGCGGGTATTTGTCCTATAATACAAATGCTTTACAACGGCCGGAGCTTAGGAAAAAACAGGCTAGAACAATTAATATGATACAATTAGCTGAGGCTCTGCACGACCCAAAACAACCGATCCGTTCGCTTTTCGTATATTGCAGCAACCCCGCTGTTGTTGCTCCAAATGCAGGAAAAGTCCGCAAAGGGTTAGAAAGAGATGATCTTTTTACAGTTGTACATGATCTTTTTCTTACAGAAACTGCTAAATATGCAGATATTGTCTTACCTGCAACTTCATCCTATGAAAATACTGATTTTTATACATCCTATTGGCATCAATATCTTCAATTACAAGAGCCAGTCATTCCTCCTTATGGGGAGAGTAAGTCAAACGCCGATGTTTTCAGATTGCTTGCGGAAGCAATGGGCTTTGATGAGCCCGAACTGAAGGATAGCGATGAAGAACTGATCAAGCAGGCCATGAGTAACGTTCAAAACCCTTACTTCCCTGATATCAATCTTGATCAGCTGAAGAAGGAGCGATTTGTTAAAGCAAAAAACACAGACGAATACTGGAGAAATTTGAACACTCCAAGCGGCAAAATTGAACTATATTCAAAACAAATGGAACTGGACGGATATCCTCCACTTCCAACGCACATACCGCTTGTGGAGGACAATGATTTCCCATTCCTGTTTGTCCCTGGGCCAAATCACAACTTTTTAAACTCCACATTTTCAAATATTGAAAAGCATGCAAAGCTTGAAAAAGCTCCACAATTATTTATGAATAGCTTGGATGCTGAAAAACTTGGAATTGAAGATGGCTCGTTGATCCGTATATGGAATAAGCGAGGGGAATGCGAAATGACTGTCTCAGTTGGAGAGCAAGTCTTACCTAGTGTTGTCGTCAGTCAAGGGCTTTGGTCTGATCGTTTTGGGAACAAACATCTCGTCAATGCTCTTACCCCTGACAGGGTAGCTGATATGGGAGGCGGTGCTGTATTTTTTTCAGGAAAAGTAAACGTGGAATTAGCAATGAAAACTTCTCCAATCGATTAAAAATTAAGTGGGGACTCATGTGGATCATGAGCCCCCACTTTTTCCTCATTTATTCTGTGTGGCTGAGCTGCCAGCCAATGCCAAACTGATCCGTCACTTTACCATAGCATTTGCTAAAGAACGTTTCTTGGAGCTCCATGTCGACTGTCCCGCCTTGACTTAGTTTGTGAAAGACGGACTTTACATCATCCATATTCTTACTGACGTATGCAAGTGTGATATTGTTCCCATTTTCCACTTCATTCCCCGGGAAAGTATCCGAGAACATCACATTGCTTCCTTCGATATTCAAGTATGCATGAATAACCCTGTCTTTAACTTCTTCAGGAACAGGGTGCTCGGGATTCGAAGGAGCTTCTCCGAATGTCATAATATGAGGCACTTCAGTTTGAAATGCCTCAGCATAAAATTCTACTGCTTCCCTGCAATTTCCATTAAACATAAGATAAACATCAACAGCCACATGGATCACTCCTTTTCATTTATTAGACAAATTATATACCATTCCTTTTCTCTGCACAAAAAAAGAACCTGTCCAAATGTAACATCTATTATATTCATCTATTCACCAATTGGCTCTAGTATTTTCATCAGAGCGTTTTCGAAAAGAACACTGTCTTTCTTTTCGAAAGATCATGTTCCTGCAACTATGATCAGCTTTTGACATAATAACGTTTGTGAGAATCATTGATTTCCAAATTTCCCTCTGTTGCTAGGCGCACCAAAAAGGCGAAAGAAAACAAACTGTTTCCTTTCGCCTAGTTTACATTGATTTATTTCTCTTCAGCAGATGAAGCTTTTCCTGTTCCAGGTTTTCCGTAAGTATACTGGCTCGGATCTACTGGGGTCCAGTCCTTGTTAGGTGTATAGAATCTCAATAAATCACCGTACATCACTTTATCTGACAATTGAAGGTCACGGATGACAGACTCATTAATTTCTAGCATTTCTTTCGTTGGTTCTTCAATCTTTTCTTTCGTCTCAGTATCGTAATATACACCATCGACTTTGCTGAATTTCTCAGTCATAAAGTCACCATTCCTAAACGGTACATATGCTTTATGGTCTTTTGAAAATATGTCGGTTCCCATTTGAATGTAATCTTGTGCTTTGTTACCTTGCAAGTGAAGCAATGTCGGCACGACATCAATTTGACCAGCGTATTCATGGTTCACACCTTGGCCTTTTACGCCAGGCACTCGGATCATTAATGGTACACGTTGCAATTCAGCATGTTTCAACGGAGTGATTTCTTCTCCAATCAGTTCCTCCATTGCACGGTTATGGTTATCGGAAATACCGTAGTGGTCACCGTAAATAAGAATGACAGAATCATCGTATAAACCTTCTGCCTTCAAATCGTTTACGAACTGTTCCAAAGCCTCATCCAAATAACGGGCTGTTTGGAAATATCTATCCACTGAAGCATCTCCCGTTTCAGCAGGTGCAATCGTTGCATCCTCTTCATCAAGCAAGTAAGGATGGTGATGCGTCACCGAAATGAGGTGCGCATAAAACGGCTGCTTCAATGATTTTAGCATCGGAATGGATTCTTCGAAAAACGGCTTATCTTTTAAACCGTAGCCGATGACATTCTCATCAGACATATCATAATAGCTTGCATCAAAGAACTGGTCTACACCGAACTCTTTATAAATCTCATCACGGTTCCAGAAAGATTTATAGTCACCATGCAGTACAGCAGTTGTATATCCCTGTTGGTGTAAGATCGCAGGTAATGCCTGGTACGTGTTATTCCCTTTCATCACAAACGCAGAGCCTTGTGGCAATCCATATAATGAATTGTCCATAATCAATTCTGCATCAGCTGTTTTCCCCTGCTCAGTTTGATGGAAAAAGTTATCAAAATACGTAAAGTCAGAGTCCCGCACCAACGAATTCAGAAAAGGAGTAACCTCTTCCCCATGCAGCTTGTAATCTATCAAAAAGGTTTGGAAAGATTCCAAATGGATTTTAATGATATTTTTCCCTTTGGCTTTGCCAAAGTATTCGGGATTTGGCTGGGCATACTTTGCCTTCGTGTAGTTCTCGACTTCCGTCATATCATCACTTGATGCCATTACCCGCTGCTTGGAAGATTTAAAGCTCTGAACAGCGTCATAAATGGTAAAGTTATAGGCTCCAAGATATTTAACAATATAATTTCGGTCAAAAGTTCGCTGCAATAACTGTGGACGGTCAATCTCAGCAAGTCCTAGATTCACAACGAATAAAACAACACCAGAAGTCAAAACGATCAAAGGTTTGCGAATCTTGATACGATCCGTAGACCAATCTCCCTTTGCCTTAATAAAAAAGACCACCATGATGATGATATCCAGCGCATAAAAAATATCATGCCAAGCCACCAGATTGGCGATGCTTCCCCCAAGGCTCCCAAAATTGCTTGTTTGGGTCAAAGTAGGGATTGTTATAAAATCGCTATTAAAGCGATAAAAAACAACATTAGCATACAGTAAGAAGCTTAGCGCGGAATATATGGAAATCAGCCATACACCAATGCGCTTTCCCTTCGCAAATAAGGCTAGGCCTAGAAAAATCAGCGCGGAGTTCAACGGGTTAAAGAACAGCAGGAACTGCTGCATTCCATTTTTTACTCCCAGGTTAAATTCAGTTTGATAGATAATATACGTTTTAATCCAGAAGAAAAGCACCATTACTGTAAAAAAGCCCGTTTTTGTACTCAAGAATTTCTTCATTGATCTCACCTCAAATATTTTAGGGCTGTCACATTACAAAAAATAACCCAAAACAGAGAATTAAACATCCTGCCTTGGAGTTTTAACTGGTTCATTTCACTTTATATGAAACTCAACATTGAAAATCGATACCTAACTATTAAACCACATGTTAGCCAATCAGTAAACCCAAAAGATAAAATGCAAGCGCTGTTATATAAAATAAATTTGTGAAATTGTGGGGAAGGAACGGGAAAACTGCTGTAAGCCAGCAAAGAAAAAGCTGACTCATCGCTGTATGTACCATATGAAAGACTGTCGAATTTTTCTTGTTAATAACTCAAGTTTCGGACATGATAAATAAGCCCTAACTATTGGTATGAAAGGGATTA
>JAABNQ010000186.1 GCA_009928435.1 Bacillus sp. HF117_J1_D | reverse complement strand
TACAAAGGCACTCGTTGACAAATACCCTAGAGGTACGATGTTTGTTTTAGAAGATGAATCTACACCGTAAAAGAATTGAAAACATTGGTGTAGTTACCACAGGAATATAGTTCTTGTGGTAGGGGCGAAGTCAACCGTCCTTATGTTCCACCACACTAAGGTAGGAGAGCATTGCTCGTTCGTACTACTGGGTAGGAACAAGCGTAGTTGCTATCTATGAGGGTAGAGGCACTATCGTACTTTGATAGACGCAAGCCCCCACTTCAAAATGCGTTAGCATTTAAGTGTGGGTAGTTGAC
>JAABNQ010000185.1 GCA_009928435.1 Bacillus sp. HF117_J1_D | reverse complement strand
AAATCCGCTCCCTCCGGGTTCGGCGGTTCGAATCCGTCCCCCACCACCATTTACAGGGGCATAGTTTAACGGTAGAACAGAGGTCTCCAAAACCTCTAGTGTGGGTTCGATTCCTACTGCCCCTGCCAATCAAATCACGGCGGCTATGGCGAAGTGGTTAACGCATCGGATTGTGGCTCCGACATCGTGGGTTCGATTCCCACTAGTCGCCCCATTACAATATATAGTATAATGAAGATATATTAATGGGCTATAGCCAAGCGGTAAGGCAACGGACTTTGACTCCGTCATTCGTTGGTT
>JAABNQ010000068.1 GCA_009928435.1 Bacillus sp. HF117_J1_D | reverse complement strand
GGTAAAATCAGCCTGCTTTTCAAGCTTTTAACAAACTACGTCACGGATTCAGGTTCACCTTAAAGGTGCTCCTTTCTTTGGGTGTTTTAGTTTTCACAAACCTAATTATACCAAAGGCTGGAGCCCTTTTTGTATTTAGAAACTAGATTTCACTTTCGTAATTCAGGTTTATTTTCTGTATGGTCATCTGTTTAAAAAAATGGATGGAATTTGTTTCTTTGAGGTATAACCTACAAAATGTGTCATATATATCTACTACACTCTTAAGAAAATGTATAAATTTATTATTTAAGTAAGTCTTTTTACTCTTCAACTGATATAATGGAAAGGAGGTGAGTGCGGTATGGATCAGCTTACGGACGAAGTGATATCTTTTCTTCAACAAAATGAAACAAACTTCCTCAATAAATGGAAAGAAAAAGCGATGCTTCCCCCTGCTCTGACACAGCTACAAAGAGATAAGTTAGACAGTTCGGGAAAGTTCATATTTCAAGTTGCTTTGCATGCGTTTTCATTACCGAAAGCAGACCTGCAAAGCTACATACAGACCAACGCCTATAAAATTGCAGAAATACAAATAAGAGAAAACTCAGACATCGAAATTTTAGTTTATAATCTGAACATGGCGAAAAACATCCTTTGCGACGAAGCGTCTTATTTCTCCAAAGAGATACAAACGTTGAAAAAAGTTTTCAACCAGTTATCTTACATATTTGATCATCTATCATACCACGCAGTCATGCATTGTTGCAGATTAAAACAACAATTAATAGAGCAGGAAAATCGGCATATTCATTCAAGTCATGAGGACCGTCTCACTCTACTTGGTCAAATGACATCAAGCTTCGTCCATGAATTCAGAAATCCTTTAACAACCGTTCAAGGATTTGTACAGCTCCTGCGTGCGGAATATCCCGACCTTCCGTACATGGATATCATATCCTCAGAACTGGATCAACTAAAATTCCGGATCACTCAGTTTCTAATGCTTTCGAAAAAACAGGAAATCAATCAGGAAGAAGTCATTTTCTCCTTGAATGAGCTAGTTGAGCAAGTCGCTTCCTTTGTGTATCCGAGACTCCTTGAATTGAAGGTATCGCTTCAGCGGGAAATCGAAGATAACCTATATGTAAAAGGAATTCAAGAAGAGGTACGGCAGGTGATTATCAATATCATCTTTAACGCCATTGAGGTTATGGTAACTACAGACGCAGAATCTGTCATACTTATTAAAGGTTATCGGGATGGAGATTCTATTTATCTCGAAGCCTCGAATACCGGTCCAAAGATTCCTGACACTTTGATCAAGGATATCTTTGAACCTTTTGTCACAACCAAAAAAACCGGCACAGGACTGGGACTTTATGTTTCGAGACAAATCATAGAAAAGCATCACGGGCAGTTATTATGCAGTTCTAATGATGAATGGACCACTTTCACGATTATCCTTCCTGCCCCGCTTCAAAAGGACTAAGAATGGTACTTATCGCAAACACCATTTTATATTCAATATGCATTCAATTTGAAAAAGAGCGGTAACCCCGCTCTTTTCTTTCGTGGTTTTTACCACCAGGCTGCGCCAACAATGATTAATAAAATAAACAATACGACGATTAACGCGAAACCGCCGCCGTAGCCAAAACCGCCATAGCCGTAGCCTCCAAAGCCGCAACCATAGCCACATCCGCCCCAGAACATAAACCATTCACCTCCTGTATGGGAATAAGGAAAATCCCTACATAATAAAATATTCTGTCTGTCAGTTTATGTTTGGGCTTGCGCCATATGCAACTAATAACATTGTTAGTTTTACACACAATCCGCTATTATAATATATAGAGAGAAACAGCACGAAGGGAGTCAAACAATTGAAATCATTAGTACTGGCAGAAAAGCCCAGTGTTGCAAGGGATCTAGCCCGAGTTCTCGGCTGCACGGAAAAAAAGAAGCATTCCATCGAGGGCCCGCAATTTATCATTACATGGGCTTTGGGACATTTGATAGAACTCAAAATGCCGGAAGACTATGATCAAAGGTATAAAACATGGAAATTGGAAGATTTGCCAATTATTCCTGAAAAGATGGACTTAAAAGTCATTAGACAAACGTTTCCACAATTTAAAGGGATTGAACAGCTTGCCAAAAAAAAAGACATAAAAGATTTGATTATCGCGACTGATGCAGGTCGCGAAGGTGAGCTCGTTGCCCGTTGGATTATCAAGAAGGTTCGCTGGAAAAAGCCGGTGAAACGCCTTTGGATTTCGTCCTATACTGACCGCGCAATCAAAGAGGGATTCCGGCAATTAAAGCCGGCAAAGCAATATGATGCTTTATATGCTTCAGCTGTTTGCAGAGCTGAAGCCGACTGGCTCATCGGGTTGAATGTGACAAGGGCCTTAACAACTAAATTCGACGATCCCCTTTCAGCGGGACGTGTGCAAACCCCAACACTTGGAATGATCATTAAACAGGAAAAAGAAATTCAATCCTTCATTCCAAAGGAATATTGGACGGTTCGTATACAAGCAGGCAATCTTGAGGCCGAGTGGGAGAACCGAGGAGAAAAAAGAATTTTTTCAAAAGTGAAGGCCAATGACATGATTGGCAAAGTAAGAAACAAGGAAGCGGTTGTAAAAGCAATTGACCGTAAAGAGAAATCAGAGCAGCAGCCTCTTCCCTATGATTTGACTGAATTGCAGAGAGACGCAAACCGCCGATTTGGTTTTTCCGCCAAAAAAACATCGAACGTTTTGCAAGGTTTATACGAAAACCATAAGATCGTTACGTATCCAAGAACAGACTCAAGGTATTTGACCAATGATCTGGCCTCCACAATGGGTGATAGACTTGAAGCCCTTCGTCCAGCATACAAAGACGATGTACAGCCAGTATTGAAACAGAAGGTAAAAGTACTTGCCTCTCGTGTGTTCAACAACCAAAAAGTCACGGATCATCACGCCATCATTCCAACGGAACAACCGGTAAGATTGGGTGACCTTTCACAGGATGAAAGAAAGCTGTTTGATTTGATCGCTAAACGCTTCCTGGCACTGTTTTACCCAGCACACAAATATGAAACACTTCGTGTCACGTTTGAAGCTGCAGGGGAAACGTTCTTGGCAAAAGAAACGACCGTCATGGAGGATGGCTTCAAAGTTTTAACCAGACAACAAAATGAAAAGAACTTTAAGACTCTTCGACATTTAAAACAGGGGCAAACCTTAACCATCACAAACAGTCGACTTCAGGAACATCTAACGGAAGCTCCGCCAAGATTCACGGAATCCGACCTCTTGGCCAGGATGGAGAAATATGGACTTGGTACACCAGCTACAAGAGCCGATATTATTGAAAAGCTTCTCAGTTCACAGGTAATTGATCGCACAAACAACCGCCTGTTCCCCACTCCAAAAGGGAAACAGCTTATTGAACTGGTTAACGATGAGCTTAAATCTCCAGAGTTGACCGCCAAGTGGGAAGCTGAACTGGAAACGATCGCCCGTCAGAAAGGAAACCCAGAGCAATTTTTACAAAATATCCGGAAACAGACAAAGCGGCTTGTGAATGAAGTCAAGCAAAGCGACAAGTCGTATAAAGCCCATAATATTACAGGGACTAAATGTCCGGAATGCAGCTCTCTTATGAAAGAGATAAAAGGAAAAGACGGACGCATTCTAGTTTGCTCAAACCGAGAGTGCAATTTCCGAAAAAGGAAGGACCCGAAACTATCCAATCGCCGCTGTCCGCAATGTCATAAGAAAATGGAAATTCATAATGGAAAAGCAGGTATGTATTTCCAATGCCGCTCGTGCAACCTTGTGGAAAAAGCCGAAAATCGGAAGAAGAAAGTTACAAAGCGGGAAGAACGCCAACTGCTGAAAAAATACTCCAATGATGATGGTTTTGGAAACAGCATGGCTGATGCATTAAAGGCAGCGCTAAAAGATAAAAAATAAAAGGAAACGGCTGTCCGATCGGGCAGCCGTTTTTTTCATGCAATCTGTACGTCGATGAACAGGCGCCTTACGCTTTTGTTTTCACGCTTTCATTGTCTTATATAGGTTGGCCATCTCAATAGCTCCAACTGCTGAATCCCAGCCTTTGTTCCCTGCTTTTGTTCCAGCGCGTTCAACCGCCTGCTCAATCGTATCTGTCGTCAAAACTCCGAATATCACAGGAATTCCTGATTGGAGTGCAACATTCGCAGCACCTTTAGCCGCCTCGTTGCAAACATAATCAAAATGCGGGGTTGCCCCTCGGATCACAGTTCCTAAAGTAATAATCGCATCGTATTTATTCGTTTCCGCCATTTTTTTAGCTGTTAATGGTATTTCAAATGCACCAGGCACCCATGCTACCGAAACATCATCTTCAAAAACGCCATGGCGCCTTAATGCATCAAGCGCGCCAGATAACAATTTTCCTGTAATAAATTCATTGAATCTCCCCACGACAATACCGATTTTCAATCCTGTACCAACTAAATTCCCTTCAAAAACTGTTGTCATCTTTTATCTCTCCTCCATGTATCAAATGCGCCTTGGCGTATTTGCGCCCAGATTTTATCGAGCTTTGCTCGATAAATTTCCGCTGAAAATCTGAGGCATCCGCCGGAGGCTTTAACTTTATTCAGCGGGGGTTTGAACCCCACTGAATGGAATACCAATAGGCATTCATCTCACTACTTACAGAAGTGGGAGACTTCTGCTGAATGAAGTTAAAAGGTTAGCAAATGTCCAAGCTTTTCTGCTTTTGTTTTTAAATATCTTTGATTTTCATCTTTAAATGGAAGCTGAATTGGCAGTCTCTCCGTCACTACGATTCCAAAATTTGACAGACTAGAAACTTTTCTTGGGTTGTTTGTAAGCAGTTTGATTTCTTTGATTCCAAGATCCTTCAGAATTTGTGCACCAATACTAAAATCACGCAGATCAGCTGGAAATCCGAGCTTTTCGTTTGCTTCCACTGTGTCAAATCCCTCTTCCTGGAGCTTATATGCTTTTAGTTTATTGATGAGTCCAATGCCTCTCCCTTCTTGACGCAAGTAGAGAAGGACCCCTTCTCCCTCATCGTTGATCCGCCTTAATGCAGATTCAAGCTGCGGGCCGCAATCGCAGCGGCATGAGCCAAACACATCCCCGGTAAGACACTCAGAATGCATCCGAACCAAGGTCGGAGTATCCGGTTTAAGTTCCCCTTTGACCACTGCCAAATGCTCCTTATCATCCATCATGTTTGAGTAAGCAATGATTTTGAAATCCCCGAATTCCGTCGGCAAAAAGGCTGCTGCTTCTCTATGAACAAGTGTTTCCTTCGTGTTCCTGTATAAAATCAAATCTTTAATTGTAATCATGGATAACCCGAATTGATCGGCTATTTTCCTTAAATCAGGAGTTCGTGCCATCGTTCCATCCTCTTTCATGATTTCACAAATGACTCCTGCAGGCTTTGCACCGCTCAATCTTGCCAGATCTACAGCTGCTTCCGTATGCCCGGGCCTTCTTAAAACTCCGCCCTCTTTTGCAACCAGAGGAAAAATATGTCCTGGCCTTTTAAAGGATTTCGGCTTGGCATCGTCTTCCAGCATGTGTAAAATCGTTTCAGAACGCTCAAACGCGCTGATTCCTGTGTGGGAATGAATATGATCGATACTGACGGTGAACGCCGTACCAAAAGGATCAGTATTCCGGTCTGTCATTTTTGGCAATTCCAGTTCCTTCGCTTTCTTTTCCGTTACAGGCACACAAATGAGACCTCTTCCTTCCTTCGCCATGAAGTTAATCACCTCAGGTGTGGCCTTTTCTGCAAGCGCAACGAAATCCCCTTCATTTTCCCTGTCTTCATCATCCGTTACGATAATCACCTGTCCGTTCTTCAAATCCTCGATGGCCTTTTCAATTGAATCAAACAACTTGTCATCCCTTCCTTTTTAACCGATAAAACCATTTTCCATGAGCTTATTCATTGTGATGTCAGTCTTAACTTCCTTCCGGCTCTCCAGCATGTGATAAATGTATTTTCCAAGCATATCGAATTCGATATTGACTGAGTCCCCAATGTTTTTATTTGCAAGTACCGTTTCTGCTTGTGTATGCGGGACTAGGGATATCGTTATTCTTTCTCCGCTTGCTTCAAAAATCGTCAGTGAGGTGCCATCTATTGCAATTGATCCTTTCTCCACGACAAATACTTTGAACTCTTCAGGTATTTGAAAGACCATGTAAAGTGCGTTTTCCACTCTTTTTTTACTCAAAAGGCTACCCGTTCCATCCACATGTCCACTCACAAAATGGCCTCCAAATCTGCCATTGGCAGCCATGGCCCTCTCCAGATTTACCATTGAACCTGGTGAAAGCATTCTGAGTGATGTAGCATGGAAGGTTTCAGGCATAACATCTGCCTGAAAAGAGGATCGGCTGAATTCTGTCACAGTAAGACAGACACCGTTTACCGCAATGCTGTCACCTAGTTGGACGTCTTCAAGGATGCGCTTGGCCTGGATATGGATAGTGAAGGATTTCACCTTTCGGTCAATTCGCAAGACCTTACCGATTTCTTCAACAATTCCTGTAAACATTCACTTTCCCCTTTCCATCGGTTCAACCATTATTTTGATGTCTGGGCCAATTTGTTCGATTGACTTAAATACCAAGGGAATACTGTCTTGTAGCGATTGTTTTGGGATTCCGGCGAAAGCCGATGTTCCTTTCCCGTCATTCAATAGCTTCGGCGCCATATACATGATCATTTCCTGAAAATAACCGGAATCAATGAATGAGGAATGGACGCTGCTTCCTCCTTCTACAAAAACAGAAAGAATCTGCTCCTCCCCTAGCCAGTCTAAGAGCGGTTCAATTTCAATTTTCTCCGCAGACATTTTTTTCACTTTGATACCTTTTTCCTCAATAGCTCGACGCTTTTGTTCATTTGCATGCTTCCCACATACAATAATGGTCAAAGCAGCGTTGTCATTTAAAAGATGGCATTCCATAGGAATTTTCAAATGAGTGTCTAAAACAATTCGAATGGGATTTTTTCCACCCTGGGGCAATCGGGTTGTAAGATGGGGATTGTCATAAAGTACAGTATTGATGCCGACTAATATCGCATCATGGCGATGTCGATAAAGATGGACATCAAGTCTGGCTTCATCAGATGTGATCCATTTGCTGTCTCCGCTTGAAGCCGCTGTCTTTCCGTCAAAAGTTACAGCGGTTTTTAATGTGATGAATGGTTTCTTCGTCTTCATAAAATGAAAATAAAATTTGTTCAGCTGTTCGGCTTGCTGCTCACAAATTCCATATTCTACTGGAATGCCAGCATTCCGCAGCTTTGCCGCTCCATTTCCAGCCACTACTGGATTTGGATCAAGCCCTGCGATAAAGACGCGCCTAATTTTTTTCTCAATGATTAAATCAGCGCACGGCGGAGTCCTTCCTGTATGTGAACATGGTTCAAGTGTTACATAGAGATCGGCGCCTTCCGCCTTTTCGCCAGCCTGCTTCAAGGCATTGACTTCAGCGTGCGGCTCGCCGGCTTTCATATGTGCACCCATACCAAGAATCTGTCCGTTTTTGACAACGAGGCAGCCGACCGCCGGATTTGGACTCGTCTGTCCAACAACGGATTCCGCCAACTGAATGGCTAAATTCATATAAAAATGCTTGTCTCCCATAGTGCCTCCTTTCCATTTTCGACGGAAACAGCCCCGAAACAATGTTTCGGGGCACAAAAACAGCAAATTTAAATAAGCGTCATGAGTCCTTGGCAAAAATATTTTTTACCAAACTCAAATAAACATATCATTTCATAAAAAAATGTATGAGAAACAGACGCCTTTTTCCTTCTCCCATCCAGACTTTCACTGTCGGCTTTGGAATTTCACCAAATCCACCGGCTCCATATTGAGCCGGGTCACGGACTAAGAGACATAGTCTCATCACCGCCGGTCGGGATTTTCACCCTGCCCCGAAGGAAAAATGATTCGAATGTGTTCCTATTATCTCTATTTTATTGTGATATTGTCAAGCCTTGCATTTTCTCAGTATGATTGAATTTGATTGAAAATGAACGTTGTTGACGAAATGACTTAGATTATAACAAATACAGGTATTTTGACTGTGGGAGTGATATACGATTAATTGGTAGAATAGGACGTGATTTTAATAAAACGAAAGCTGTAGAGAAAGTTGTGGCAAGAAATGTACAGGCATATTTTATAGCTCAAGCAACAGCAAATAAATGCTTTAAATAATGAAGTAAAGAGTTGATTGTTTATGAGTAAAGAGATTTTGAATTTTTGGTCTTTAATTTGTTTTATTATAGGACTATTATTATGGACTCCTAACATATTTTTTGGAGTTAGTAGTCCTTTGTGGTTGTTGAATTTTATAATAGGGCCAATCGGTGTCGCATTGAGTGTGTTAGGTAAAAATTATATCCTTACTATTTTAAATTTCCTTTTAACATTTAGCTTTTTTATTTTTATGTACCTAGGCTATAAATTTCTAGGACCATGAACCTCCCCCACTTCAAACACCCGTTTTGGAAGTGGGGGTTTTCTAAACCATCAATAAATGCTATGCAAGAAAACCTGCATAGGACATGGAAAGGGAAATAGAACTTTATATTAACAATATACCACTTATTTCACTTGTACAAGTACGCAGAAAATCCACCAAACTGCACCTTTATTTGCATTAAACAACCTTTTTTCTAAATAGGCTTTCTGTAATTACTTTTGAAACGAAGAAAGTTAATGAACCAGCGACGCTGAGAATAATAAAAACCAAGATGTCGCTCATATCCCTTGCAGTTAAAGAACGGTCCACAGTTAAATAAAGTAAGGCACTAACGAATATACCATATACTAACCCAAGAATTAAAAACGAAAAAAATCGCCGCTTATTTGTATTTAAAAAAGATATTTTCAACACAAGTTCTCCAATAACCACGCCTACAGAACCCAGTAATACAATAAACGGAAAATAAATGACTAAATAAAGATTGAAATACTCATTAAAGCTGTAATCATTGACCTGAGAACCTATTAAAATGGCTAGCACATTTAACAAAAAGTAAAAAAATAAGGTAAGAATGTACGATATTAAAAATCTCATCTGAGTTTAAACCCCTTTTACAAAGAAACTTTCCATTTCATTGTTTCCTTCCAATGAATTTGATTCGTTCTTTGTCTTCAGCTTCTCAAACTAACTGAGCATATACCTGTGCAGTGTTTTTAAGTTTGGAGCCGTGTCCAAAATAAGCAGGACCAAAATATCTTTCTAACTCATACCATGTTTTTTTAATATTACTTTCGTCCAAAGAAATTCACCCTCCAATAACAAAATTTACAATTATGAAAAGGAAGTGGAAGGCAAAACGCCCCACTTTCCTTTTATATCGAAGGTGGCTGTGGAGCTTATCTCTCATAACCTCTATTATTTCTAATTGACCTTCTTTTACTGGATTTTTCATTTTTCTGAACTCTTATATCTAAACTAATATTTTCATTAACATAATACCCTTCATGAATATATGGGCAAAGAGACCCTCTAACCTAACCAACGGAGTCCGTAAAGACTGAAGGTAGTCAATAAAGAGCTTTTTCAAGCCCTCGATTTCAATCGTGGGTTATTGACTAATGGCTACCACGATCAATTTTCCCCTTTTTTATTGGAATACCCAACGGTACACGGTCTTCTGCAAACATTTCCCCAATAGTTGATATGGAAGATGTTTGTTTATCAAGATTGATTTCAGCAACAGGTATTTTTTGTGCATCAAAACGTAATTCATTAAACGCCACCTCAAACCTCAAAAGACTTAATTCGTTTCCCCTCTTTATTTATTTTTTCTTCTGCAAAATCAGAAAAACTTTTTGCGTCTTGGTTTGCTAAAAAATATATATACCTTTCTTTTTCTTGTTTTTCAATAACTAGGGGAGCTATATCCTTCTTCATTAAGAGGTAGTTCATCATCAATCGCCCAGTCCGTCCATTTCCATCAGCAAAAGGATGTATTCGTTCAAACTCAATATGACTTTCACACACCAAATTGATAACGTCTTTATTTGAATGTAATATGTCCATTCGAAAATTAACGTTATCCATCCATTGTTTCATTAACACCGGTGTCTCTTTGGGATGCGCAGTATCGAAATCCACACCTTTAATAAAATTTTCTTCTGTTTTAAACACCCCTCTTTCATGATGCAGCCGATCCATTAATATTGCATGTGTATCACACAAGATGTCGAAAGTAAAATCCTTTTCAAGCGTATCAGGTGAAAGCAAATACTCCATTGCATGACGGTGATTATCAATTTCGTATAACTCTCTAAGAGAAACTTTATTGGGTACAGTATTATGCAAAATGATTGATACGGTTTCAGGCAAACTAATTGTGTTGTTTTCAATTGCGCTTGAATGGTACGACATTCTTACCAACAAATCCTCAACATATTCATTAGGTAAAACCAAAACAATCCCTCCCGAACAGTCATTTTTATTTATATTATACAAGACTAACGCTCATATCCATCATCCGGTCAAACTCTTCAATATTTCTATCCTGTTCATATTCATGGCATAGGATAATCTTGCCTCATGTTGTTAGCAAAATTGAGCAGTTTCCATTTCCACTACTATATTTCCCCTTCCAATATATAAAAAAATAGCACCCCATAAAAGGTGCCATAGCCATACTGTCTCAAGACAAAAAGAAATAGACCTCCCTTGAGCCTTGAACAAGTTTAGGGGATAGGTCCATTTCGTTTGACAATCGGAGTCTGCCACTCTCTGAGAGGCAACTATTGTACAAGACCGCGAGTGTTACCAGCACTTGCGGTCCCTTTTTATCTTACGTACTTTTTACATTGTTTATAACACATTTTTTCTTTAATTACAATAAGTCACGACCAGCGCCTATGATGGAAACGGAGATGGAGGAAATATGAATTTAGAAAAAAGAGTAGCACGCCTCAAAGAAACAACAAACTCTATCGACAAAAATGTTGCTGTAATCCAAGACCAGCACCATCACTTGATAAGCTGTCTCTGCTCGGCTGATTCATAAAGCAGAAATCACTACTGTTATAGCGGGCTTCCCATTATTCTCGCATGGTCGCCAACTTACCCTGCCGCCGTGCTTCACACTTCTTGCATTTGGGTCTGCTTATCCGACTGCGGGTCTCTCGATTTTCCGCATCTCCTTCGGACACCACCTCACGATGATGCCCTAGATTAGTCTTCACTAGTAATATCAGCATTCTAGTGAGAGGACTCACCTTCGTGAAAATGAGTCTTCCAGGCTATGTGGAGTCGTTTTTACCAAAAGTAACGTACCCCAGCCGTTAACAACTCATTCAGTGCGGATTTCTGCACAAGGTACGACTGCCCGTCGCACAACAAAAAGACTTACCCGTTTTGGATAAGTCAAAAACAAAAGGAATGATATGTTGGTGTTTTTTTATTTTAGGTAGGGTACCTATCATCAGATAGAGATGGATAATTTGGAACAAATTATGTGATGAATTTACCAATTCCCTTTGTTACTTATTACTATAACATGTACCTCCTTTACAAAAAATGTACATAAATCCAAGAAGATTACCTTGGGAGCTGGGAATATACCAACCATATTAGTGTTTTTTATTTTATAAATGTAAGATCGGCGTTACAGAACTCATCATTGAGATGGATGAGACCAATAGTGAAAAGGCACTACGAAAACATTTAGATCAAAATTTACCTCAATCTGATTTGAAGCATCTCACCATTATAGTTACTCAAAGAAATATACAAAAATTGGACAAAGACAATAAGTCCGGACAATGCCGGGCCTGTTTTTTAGTCGTCGATTTCTCTACAACGACAAATGAATCTGTCGCGACCGCGACCGCGATCACGATGATGATCACGGCAATCATCATCCCATACTTCACGGCATCTACAAACTAATCTTACCCGCCGCCTTCTACGTCTGTCTCTTTCTCCTCCGAAGTCAAAATCATCTTCGAAACACATATACATCTCTCCTTTTCATTATTTAAGTCGGCCGACTCGTTAATAATATATTAGAGATTGTCGAACATGATTGGATAGATTGTCTGGTAGAAACGAGGATTTTTTCAAATGGTTTATTAACATCTTGATGAACCAGCTTTATTTTGATTGGGATGTCATGAGTTGAAGCCTAAATCTAGCCTATTAATCAAAAGTTATTATATTTATCTAGACAGGCATTTCTAACTATGCATACGCTATAGAAATATTGGAAAGGAGGGAGAATATGGAATCATCTTCGTTATCGTCTTTGTTTATTCCTTCGTCCACGTCTTCTAAGCCTACATCTACTTGCCAAAGACTAGCAAATATTATAGGTGGAGAAGTTATTACATCAGCTCCTGTCTGTCTCGTTCAACGTTTAAGAAACATTGACGCTACCATTTTGGGGCGTCGCACCCGTTCTCCTTTAACACTTCCGTTTGCACTTTCTTTTGAAAACAACATAGGAGGAAAAACTCTTAACCTAGGTGAAACTGTTATTCTTCAAAAAGAGATTAATCCATTCCTTTCAGCATTACGCAAAAGGGGATTAATTGTTACAGCAGTTCATAATCATTGGCTTTTTGATGACCCTCGTTTAATGTATATGCATTGGGAAAATGTAGGGAATCCATTTGATTTTGCTAAAAAAAGTTTTGGTGCAGCAGTGGAAGCAGGTCTCTTTAAAAAATAACTGGCAATTGATTTCGTCTAAAATCGGTTTATTTACTCCTGCTCATATATATGTTCAATTAACCAGGATAAAGCCCGGTCAGCGCCGGGTCTGTCAATTTATGTCGGGTAATCGGATTTTCATGTAGGAACCTCGATAGTTATGTCATTATTTTAAAACCATAAACCAAATAATGGTGTGGAAAATCAAATGTTCCTTAGCGTATTTGCGCCTAGATTATATCGGGCTTAAGCTCGATATAATCTTCTGAAAATCTGTGACATCCGCCGGAGACTTTAACTTTATTCAGCCGGGGTTTGAACCTCCACTGAATGGAACACCCATATGCTTTCACCTCACCACTTACAGATTGGGAGACTTCTGCTAAATGAGGTTAAAATATCTTGAGTGCATTTGAACTTACACACTTTATTGCCCCCCTTTTAGCCTTGAACTCATTTACTGGTTTCAATTTTTGATATTTATCAATAGTAGCCATTACTCAGTACGATCGTACTTTGTCAATATAGTAATCAGTTCACTTTTCTCCATCTGATAAAATCTGAACAAAAAAAGCCCCCCTATTATGGAGAAGCCAAAATTGAATTATCCCGTGGCCTTTATTCCCAAGTAAGCAGATTTCACAAGGGGATTCGTACTGATTTCTTCTCTTGGACCGTCCATAATAAACCTGCCTTGGTCCATCACATAGGCACGGTCCGCCACTTTCAAAGCAGCCCTTACATTTTGTTCAACCAATATGACCATTGTCCCCATTTCCCGTTTAATAATCTCCAAGATATCCAGAATTTCGGCTACAATTTTTGGTGCAAGTCCCATTGAAGGCTCGTCCAGTAAAATAATTTTCGGGTTGGACATTAACCCTCTTGCAATGGCCAACATTTGCTGTTCTCCTCCACTTAAGTTCCCACCCAAATTATTAAAATGCTTCTTCAGTCCTGGAAACATCTCAAACATTTTTTCCATGTTTTTACTGACTAGGTTTTTATCTTTATAATATTTTGTATAAATGCCTAGAAGGAGATTTTCTTTCACTGTTAAATTAGGAAATACTTGCCTTCCTTCAGGGACCAAGCTTAGTCCCTTCCCCACAACTTTATATGCTGGCAATCCGCTGAGCACCTCATCAAAAAGGGTGACTTTTCCACTTGACGGCCTATATAGTCCAGCCAGTGTATTTAGCAACGTACTTTTGCCTGCTCCGTTTGCCCCAATAATGGAAATAATCTCTCCTTCATTTACATGAAAGTCCAAGGAATGGAGGATTTCTATTTTATCGATGCTCGTTGACAAATTTTTAACCTGGAACATTATATCGCCTCCTCCCCCAAGTAGGCACTGATCACTTGTGCGTTATTTTGGATTTCATTTGGTGTACCTGCAGCAATTTTCTTTCCAAAATCGAGGACTACTATTCGATCAGCAATTTCCATCACCGTTGCCATTTTATGCTCAACGAACAAAAAGGAAGAGCCCTTCTTTTTTAAATCTTTAATATAGCCAGCCATAGTACTCGTTTCAAAATCATTTAGACCGGCCATTGGCTCGTCGAGCATGATTAAGGCCGGATTATAAACAATAGCTCTAGCAAACTCCAGCTTCTTCTGTTGCCCATATGATAGTTGCCCTGCCTGCTCCAATGAAAGCTCCTCGAGACCGACCATTTTTAACGCTTCACTTGCCAAGCGATAGGCTTCCTCCTCAGCTTTTTTGATGACAGGCAGTCGAAAGCCCGCACTAAAAATATTTGATTTCGTGTGAACAAACGTGCCCATCATCACGTTCTCTAAAACAGTCATATGAGTGAATATTTGTAAATTTTGGAACGTCCTTGAGATCCCAAGATGAGCTAACTCGAATACTTTTTTTCCAGTCAAGCGTTCCCCTTTATATAGAACTTCTCCTTTTGTCGGAGGGATGTAATTAGAAATCATATTAAACAATGTGGTTTTACCCGCGCCATTTGGTCCTATAACAGCCACAACCTCCCCTGCGCCCAGTGTGAAGCTCACATTATTCACTGCTGTTACCCCGCCAAACTGTTTGGTTAATCCTTTTACATCTAAAAGTGTATTCATGTTACGCCCCTTTCTCAGAAGTAATACTCTCTTTCATCCGGTTCTTCACCGATGTATTACCCCTTAAACGTTCAAAGATGCCAACCAAACCTTTAGGCATAAAAATCATCACCAAGATAATAATGAATCCGTAAAAAACGATCTCAACTTCCCCGCTTACATTTAAATAATTATGGGCAATAAACCTGATGAACTCGTTTAAAAACATGATGGCCGTGGTGCCAATGATTGCTCCCCAAATAGAGTGGACCCCGCCGACCATGACCATAACCAGCAACAATATGGAAAAAGTGATATAGAAGGTTGGCGGAGCTATAAAGTTGATATAATGGGCATATAAGCTTCCTGCCAATGAAGCATACGCTGCACTGATTGCAAAAATCATCACCTTGTATTTTGCTGCATTGATCCCCAAAGTCTCGGTTCCGATTTCACTGTCATGTATACTCCGCAATAAACGGCCAATACTAGAGCGAATAATATTCATTGAAAACAAAATGACAAGGAAAGCAATCCCCCAGAGGAAATAATAGAAATACAATTGATTACCTAGATCAATACCAAACAGTGATAAATTTGGAATCCCGACCAAGCCACCAGCTCCGCCCGTATACTTACTTAATCCCAGCAGCAACATATAAACAATGACGTTAATGGCAATTGTAGCCAAAGCTAATATATGTCCCTTTAATTTTAAAACTGGGATGCCGATGATGTAGGCTATACAAAAAGTAACAACCATTCCGATAAGCATGGCTCCCCAAGCAGACACCTCATATTTGGTGGTGAGGACTCCCGAAATATAAGCACCTATGCCAAAAAAAGCAGCATGTCCAATCGAAATTTGCCCAGTGTACCCAATCAACAGGCTGAGCCCGACTGTTATAATGGAATAAATACCAATCAAAATCAGCAAGGTAAAAAGGTACTGCGATGAAATAAAAATGGGAGAAAGGAAAACGATTCCAAGGAAAACAAGAAGCTCTCTCCAGCGACTTCCATATAGCATTGTCTCTATATTTTTCACGACGTTTCCTCCTCTCTATACCCGTTCACCAGTGGCTCTTGCGAATAAACCTTGTGGTCTAAAGAACAATACGAAAAGTAAAACTCCGAATGCAATCGCATCACTATAATATGTGGAAATATATCCACCTGAAAAAGCTTCAATGACACCAAGCAACAAACCGCCTAGAACAGCCCCTGAAATGCTATGCATGCCACCAAATATCATGGCAACGAAACCTTTTAACCCGATAAAAAACCCCATCTCGTATGTAGCGTCCGTCAAGGGTGCCACCATAATACCTGCAATCGCCCCCAGAGCTGCGGCCAATGTAAAAGCTAATGCAGACATTGAACTTGTATTGATTCCCATAAGACTTGCCGCCTGCGGGTTTTTTTCACTTGCCCTTAAAACCGAGCCCAGAAAAGTTTTGTCGAAAAAATAGTAAAGAAGAAGTAAAAGCAGGATAACAACAGCAAAGATCCAAATACTTTGAGGGTTTATCACCGCTCCTAAAAATTTGATTGATGCCATGTCTACAATTGGCTTAAGCGTTTTGGGTGAAGTTCCCCAAATAATCATCCCCATTCCCTTTAAAAAAATGGACAATCCAAGTGTGATCACTATCAAGGTAATCGTGGAGGCATTTCGTGCAGGATAAATGGCCAATCTTTCTACTCCAAAACCAATCATCGCAGTAATCAAAATGGCAATGAAAACGGCTAGAATGGTTGGTAGGCCTAGGTTCACGAGAGTAATACAAGTTAGAGCCCCCACCATAGCAAATTCCCCTTGCGCCAAATTCAGGACTCCGGTCACATTGTAGATGGTTACAAACCCAATAGCGAGCAAAGCATATATGCTCCCAACCGTTAAACCAGTTATTAAATACTGCAAAAATAAATCCATAAACTTTGCTCCTTTCAAAAGACCTATGACAATGACAGTTTGTCCTGTCATAGGTCTCCCTTTCCATTACTTTTTCGGGAACGGTCCAGTCATTTGGTTTCGAAACTGTTGAACGTCTATTATTCACCGTTATATTTCCATTTGTTTTTCTCAATACTCAGAACTGAAATACCATCAGCCTCTGGACTAGCTTGGGTTTCTGCAAAATGAAAGGTTCCGGTAATCCCCAAATGCTCACCCAAATCTTTTTGTAAATAGTTCTGGATATCTTCAGAAGTCGTGTTTCCAGCTTTAATGGCCTCAATGACGACATTTACCCCATCAAGAAGATGTGCCGCAAACAAATCTGGTTCGCCGCCCGAGAATTCACCCGCATATGCGTCTCTAAAGGCCAGAAGCTCTTCTTTTTGCTTTGAGTCCTCCAGTTGGTCTACTACACTTAATTTACTTCCGATTACCATCACATTTTCGTTATCGTTCTTCACTTGATCAAGGAATCCTTGGTTGGCTGCGGCTGTGCTTTGAATCATTGGAATATCAAAATCCAAAGATTTAAAATTACGGGCAACCACTCCTGCTGCAGGGGTTCTTGACCAAACGATCACAGCTTCAGGTTTAGCATCTCGAATTTTTGTCAATTGAATGGTCATATCTGTTGCAGTTGCATCAAATTCTTCATGTGCAACAATTTCAATATTATTTTCTTTCGCCAGTTTTTCAAATGCTGGTAAACCAGTAACGCCAAATCCATCAGAAGCATTGATCCATCCAACTTTGGAAATCTGATTCTTTTTTAAGTACTCAACCATTGGAGTAGCGATGATGTCTGTACTGTGCGACATACTATAAACATACTCACTGTCTGATTCAATTGGCGCCACTGTCATTAAAGGAATTTTGTTCTCAATCGCTTTTGGCATGATAGCCATTGATGTACTAGATTGCGTTGCACCAACAACAGCCACTACATTTTCCGATAGTAATTTATCCATAGCCACAACTGCCTTTGTATCATCCTGAATTACGAAAGTGAAATTTAGTTTCTAAATACAAAAAGGGCTCCAGCCT